>NZ_JAUIZJ010000041.1:0-32407 GCF_030435535.1 Bradyrhizobium sp. WYCCWR 13022 | reverse complement strand
CGGTCACCGTCACATTGTCCAGCGTCAGCTGCGTCGCGGCGTCGATCGTCACCAGCCCGCCGTCTATATCGGCGTCGCTGATCTTGCTCGAGCTGGCGATGACGATGACACCGGCGCCGAGCACGTTGCCGTCATTGATGGTACCACCACTGATCCTAACGCCAGAAAGGGTCAGTGTCTTGCCGTCGTCGACCGTCAGAACGTTGTTGTTCAGAGTATTGTCGCTGATGGAACTATCCCCGATGATCTCGAGCAGTCCCAAGTTATTGATCGTCCCACCGTCTATCGCCACATGGTCCAGCATACGTGTCTGGTTGACATCGACCTGGATGACCCCGGCGTCGTGGATCACGGTATCTGTCACCGTGGTGCCGTTCAGCGTCAATGTGTAGCCATCGTCGACGAAGATCTGGCCACCGTATATCGCTGCATTGTTAATGGCGCTGTTGCCGGTGACATGAATGACCCCGTTGTCATTGACGACACCCCCGAGGATGAGGGTACCGTTCAAGGTCAAGGTCACACCATCATCGGACGTACTTCCGACCTGAATAACGCCGCCAAGATTCTCAACGTCGACGCTATTGAGCGTCGCACCCTGTCCGCTCTCAATCTTGACGATACCGGCGTTAAAAATGGTGCCGCCCGTGATCGTGGTACCGAAATCGAAGGTCAATTGCCCCGTGACAGCGATGGCGCCAAAATTGCTCACGATCTCGTCGTGGAAGGCATTGCCGGTGCCGCTGACGTTGATGCGACCAAAGTTATCCAATGAGCCGTTGATCAGCGTGGCACGACCAGTGAGGTCGATAGTCCCCTTGTTCTCGATGCTGCCATTGAACGAGGCGCCGTACAGCGACAAGTCTGCACCCGGATCGATTAGCACGAGGCCTGAATTTGCTACGTTGACGGCAACATTAAGCGTACCGCCGGCCAGTTCGAGCATTCCCCCTTCATCATTCGAAACGGAGCTTTGATCGATGAAATCTCCACCATCCATCAGCACAGTGCGACCGGAGTTGTGGAGCGCACTCCGGTCCAGGAGTTCAAGCAGGCCTACGATAGTCGTGCCAAAATTGTAAAATGTGCTTTCGCCGTAAAGCGTCAGCGCATTGCCAGTCGTCAAGGTACTGTTGTTGATCAGTTGCGCGCCGCCGCTGGTACCGGCCACCCCCAGTGTCACAGAGTTAGCAAACGCTGCTTCAACGATGGTCACCGTATTCTGGTCGGCGCCGCCAACGATAACCTCGGCGGGAATGAAAACATCATAGAGCGCCGTTGGAACGAGGCCCGACGACCAGTTTGAACCGACGCTCCAGAAACCCTCGTTGGGGATCCACTCTACCGAGGGAGGGGAGGATATCGTGATCGTAAACGGCTTCTGGACCGTCGTATTGTAACCAATATTGTTGGTGTCGACTTGAGCGTTGTAGGTCAGTACCAGTGTTCTGCCGGATCTAAGGAAATCGAACGCCCTGTCTGCGACACTGTAGGTCCAGCTGACTGAGCCAGAGCTGTTATTGCCGGGGGCTGGCACCACGGCAAGGTCGACTTCCACTGCTGTAATTGCCGCCAGTTCCTTGGCGGTCAGCGTCGCGGTGATATCCCTGCCTTGGGCATCCAGGACCTTGAACGAGACAAAATTGGTTTTGACCGTCGGAACATCGCCGCGGTTGACGTCTTCAAAGGTGATGATCCCCGAAACGGAATCGACATTCGCGCGGTTGGCAGCAGCAGATCGCACTGTGAACTCGCCTGACGTCACATTGACGGTTGGCGGAAAGTTCAAGTACACCGGGACGAACTCGAAGGTTGCAGTTGCCGTTACCGGGCCCAGCTGAAAACTCACCGAATACTTCGAACTGTAGCCATCGTCACCGGCAAACAGAATGTGCGGAATACCGTCCGGCACGATGGAATCGGTAAATTGATTCAGAGCCTTCGGGTTTGCGTCGGTAAATTTCAGCGCAAACACATCGGAGATGAGTTGCTGGATTTCAGCCGACAGCGGCGCGGCGGCCGCCGTACTGAACACGCCCTGATTGTAGGTGATGAGCTTGCCGGCGTCGTCAACGGTCGCGATCGGAGCAAGTGTGGTCCGGTCCATCAAGATATAGGATCCGGTTGTTCCATCCGGTTCTACCAGAACCTGGAAACCTGCCGTGACCTGGCCCTGGCCTCCGTTCGGCGACACGTTTGAAACAAGAAATTCAATCTTCTGGACCAGGACCGCTGTACCCCGGATGCCCATAGTCGCAACCGGGGTATCGACCTTCATGTCACCATGCTTGGCAGTCTGTCCGGCGACGAAAGTGATGGTTCCTGCGACGAGGCTCAACAACGACGAGTTGTTCGACCCGTTGGGGTCGTAGACCATTTCGTTGAGCACCATTCGTGAATTGGAGGCGAGCCCGAATACGGTGCCGTCGATAAAAGTGATTCCGAGCTTGGAATCCGAGCCTGATTGAACGACATCGCCCTTTTCCAGATTATCGCCGAGGTTCAGGACAATTGAAACGCCGTTGCGAATGGCCGTGGCATTGCCGACGAGCTTGGTGACGTGACCAATGATCTTGCCGGCACTGGTGCTGCCGTCAGCCTGCGCATACTGGGTATGGCCGGTCAGGGCCGTGACAACATCGCCGGTGAGCCAGGCCCCATCAGGTGACGCCAAGCCTGCGCGATGTTCGCCGCGAAAGTAATCGCGAATCAGGAAATGGCGGTCATCGCGCGAAAGCTCGAGGTCGACACCCGCGCGCTTGAACTCGCCGGAGAACAGAAGACTGGCGTCCGGCACCACAATGCGAGCGGGATTTGCCATATCCACCACGCCCGGCGCGCCGCCCGGCTGCAGGGCGGCCCCCCATTCATCGCCGCTATCCTCCCCGACGGGAAACATGAAGCCGCCCCAAAAGAATTAATGATTTATTTATCTTTTAACGAGTTCCTTATAATCCAATCAAATTCATCTACCAATGATTCTGACCTTATTTTTGAGGGGTATGCGCAGGGGGCGGGCAAGTTCAGCTGGCGCGATGACAACGTCGACTTAATTGATTTTATGTCTTATTTTAATCTTTTTGACTTATTTTGAGACAGAGCCAGAGACTGGCGTCGAAGCCGCGAAACCAGCCCACAAGCGGCTATACGCCGCGCTCCCCGAAAGGCAGATCAGGGTCACCTCGATCTGATGTCGGAATCCCCAATCGGCTTGCGCAGGCGGTCGAGGCGTTTGCCGACGACCGCGAGGTGATCCAAAACATCGATATCCAACTCGTCCTTCACGCAACGGGCTTGGCTTATGACATCAGTTCAGGTTCGGTTTTGGTGGCTTTTGGCATAGCTGCCTCAAGAGAGCCTGAGCTATCTCGTCAGCCTGTGCCGGCTGCAGAGCCACCGTGACGGATTTACCGTCCACGAAATCCAGCTTCAAAAAATGAATGTCGGTGTTGTGCCCGTAACCAGTAGCCCAATGCGCGATATTCAATCCGGTCGCACCTGCCATAGCCCAGATCCTTAAGGAGTGCGGCGATTCAGTCTTGACGCCCCTGGCCTGCTTCCTTGCCGGTGACCTGCGTCTTTGCGAGATGTCGGCGACGACGGTCGAAGAGATACTAGCCCAATCGGGAAAAAGTGGCAATTGCCAGCTGGAACCGTGTTCTAGGAAACGAACGCGAAAGCGCCCGTTCAGGTTCAGCCCGCGCGCCAGGCCTCCAGCCCCCGGGAGGATATGCCCCCGGCGGGGAGATCCGAACATCTCGGTGCGGGACAGGACGTCAGACCTCGACGGCCCCAAGGTCCGCACGTCGCCGCAAAGATCTCAGGCTCATGCGCCGCAATCCACTGTGCGGGATCCTGCTCGAAACAGGCCGGTTGCGGCGAGGCGCTCGTCAACGCCCTGCTCTCGCTCGCAATCACATGCTGCGCGCCATCGACGAGAACGGTCATGATCGTATTCAAGGAGGCGCAATTCCAGACAGGATCTTACCACATCAGATCGCAACCTAATGCGCGCGTATGTTGCGTCGGCGCAGCAGTTGAAGGTTGCCAGTTGTGGTTGATTGGACCACAGTGATCGCATGTGAGCGCCGTCTGCTGCGGTTGCACTGGACTGGCCCGATCCCTTTGCCGCGCCGGAACAGCCATGCAGCGATCCAGGGCCGTCTTCATCACGGGTCTCGTCTACGCCGTGATCGGCCTCGTCCTTGCGGGGGGCGGCCTTTGGCTCGCCGCGTTGGGCGGGTCCGTCTTCTATGTTGTTCTCGGTGTCGGCATTGTCGCGACAGCCGCGCTGTTGCTGGCGCGGCGCCGTTCGGCGCTGTGGCTGTTTGCGATCGTGCTGGTCGGCACGGTGGCGTGGGCCATCTCGGAGGTGCAATTCGACTGGTGGCCGCTCGCCTCGCGCGGTGACATCGTCTTCCCCATGGCGCTCTGGCTGCTGACGCCGGTGATCGTTCGCGGGCTGCTGCGAGACCAGCCGGTGTCCTACCGAAGCGCGACGCTGCCGCTCTGGATCGGCGTCGCCGCTTCTTCCGTCGTCCTCCTCATCGGACTTCGGTCGAGCTATCACGACATCGACGGCATGATCGCCGCGCAGGCTTCGACCGTGCCGCAAAGCGAATCCGACCCTCAGCCGGATGGCGACTGGCGCGCCTATGGACGCACGCAATTCGGACAGCGCTATTCACCGCTCAAGCAGATCACGCCCGACAATGTCGGCAAGCTCCGGGTCGCCTGGACCTTCCGCACCGGCGACGTGGCGACGCCGGAGGATTCCGGCGAGACGACCTTCGAGGTCACGCCGATCAAGGTGCGCGACACGCTCTATCTCTGCTCGCAGCACCAGGTGCTGTTTGCGCTGGACGCCGCGACAGGCAAGGAGCGCTGGCGATACGACCCCAGGCTGGTGTTCAACAAGACGTTCCAGCACATGACCTGCCGCGGCGTCTCCTACCACGAGACCGCGGCAGGCGCGGTCGACAGCAGCGGCAGCCCAGCACCCGCTGAATGTCCGCGGCGGATCTTCCTGCCGGTCAATGACGGCCGCATGATCGCGCTCGATGCCGACAGCGGCAAGCCGTGCGAGGGTTTTGGCGATCACGGCAGCCTCGACCTCCAGCAAGGCATGGGCGTCAAGACGGCGGGCTTCTTCGAGCCCACGTCGCCGCCTGTCGTCAGCGACAGGATACTGGTCGTCGCTGCCGCGGTGATCGACAATTACGGGGTCGAGGTGCCCTCGGGCGTGATCCGCGGTTTCGACGTCTACACCGGCAAGCTGGTTTGGGTCTGGGATTCCGGCGCGGCTGACGAGAACGAGATGCCGTCGCCGACGCGTCACTACACCAATGGCTCGCCGAATTCGTGGATCACCGCCTCGTTCGACCCGAAACTGAACCTCGTCTACATTCCGACGGGCAATAACGGGCCCGACATCTGGGGCGGCAATCGCAATGCGCTGGTCGAGCGCTATTCAAGCTCGATCGTGGCGCTCGACGTCAACACCGGCAAGCGCGTCTGGTCGTACCAGACGGTGCATCACGATCTCTGGGACATGGACGTTCCCTCGCAGCCGAGCCTGGTCGATGTGACCACGGCCAAGGGCGTCGTTCCCGCGATCATCCAGCCGACCAAGGTGGGCAACATCTTCGTGCTCGATCGACGGACCGGCGAACTGATCGTGCCAGCGCCGGAGCGCGCCGTGCCGCAGGGCGCCGCCCCCGGCGACCGCACCGCGCCGACGCAGCCGTTCTCCGAGCTGACATTCCGCCCCGAGGCGAAACTCACCGGCGCGGACATGTGGGGCGGCACGATCTTCGACCAGCTGCTGTGCCGGATCATGTTTCACCGGCTGCGTTACGAGGGCACCTTCACGCCGCCGTCGCTGCAAGGCACGCTCGTCTTCCCCGGCAATCTCGGCATGTTCGAATGGGGCGGCATCGCGATCGATCCCGTCAGACAGATCGCCATCGCCAACCCGATGTCGCTGCCCTTCGCATCCAAGCTCGTTCCGCGCGGCCCAGGAAACCCTCCGGCGCCGACGGCCGAGAAGCCCGTCGGCAGCGAGGTCGGAACGCAGCCGATGTATGGCACGCCGTTCGGGGTCGAGATCTGGAGCTTTCTCTCGCCGCTCTCCGTGCCGTGCTACCGGCCGCCATGGGGCTCGATGGCCGCGATCGACCTGAAGACGATGAAAATCGTCTGGCAGCATCCCAACGGCACGATCCGGGATACCACGCCGCTGCCGCTGCCTTTCAAGATGGGAGTCCCGATGCTGGGTGGGCCGATCACCACTGCCGGCGGGGTCGCGTTCTACACGGGGACTTACGAATACACGATCCGGGCCTACGACGTGCGCGACGGCAAGGTGCTCTGGGAAGACCGCCTGCCGGCCGGCGCCCAATCGACGCCGATGAGCTACGAGGCGGGCGGCAAGCAATACGTCGTCACCGCGGCCGGCGGCCACGGTTCGTTCGGCACCAAGCGCGGCGATTACGTCATCGCCTACGCGTTGAAGGATTGACCTGGGGAGCGCCGCATTTTGAGGTAGATGGAGCGGGTGAAGGGAATCGAACCCTCGTATTCAGCTTGGAAGGCTGCTGCTCTACCATTGAGCTACACCCGCGCAAGTCGCTGCCTAACACGGCCGGGCGGCGGTCTCAACTGCCCGTGGCGCTGCTTTCGCCGGCTTTCGGGCCCTTGCGCACAGGCCAGGTTCCGCCCCGCTCCGCCGCCCCTTAACAGCGGCGGCCATCCGGCCTATATTGAGATCTCCCGCAATCAACGAAAGGAGGTGATCCAGTGTCTTGTCTCAAGCGCTGTCACCTCGCTGGGATCGCCCGCTAGGCTTTGAAAGAGGCCTGGCATCGGGGCGCTCTCAGCCCTGGACCAGCGAGCAAGAAATCGGGCGCGACGGGTTCTCCCCGCCGCGCCTTTTGCTTGGCCAGGCGAAACTCGCCGGCGTCGCGCGCCGCTCAAAGCGGTGCCTCGCCCGCGAGCACCTCGCGGATCTTTTGCGACAGCTCGGCCTTCCGGTAGGGCTTGCGGAGCAGCGCCACACCGGGATCGAGATGTCCCTCGTGGACGATGGTGTTGTCGGTATAGCCTGACGTGTAGAGCACCCGCACGCCCGGCCGGCGGAGCCGGACCGCTTCGGCCAATTCCCGCCCGTTCATGCCGCCGGGCATGATGATGTCGGTAAACAGCAGATCGAAGCCCGCGCCCTGGTCGACCAGCGCAAGCGCGGCTGCGCCATCGCTGGCCGTCAGCGTGCGATAGCCGAGGCTGCCGAGCTGGGCGATGACATAGCCCTGCACGAGCGGGTCGTCCTCGACCACGAGAATGGTCTCGTGCCCGCGCGCCGGCGTGGGCGTCGGCCCCGGCCCGGTCCTTCCCGCCGCCTCGCCTGCCGATCGCGGCAGGAACAGCCGTATCACCGTGCCATGCCCCTCCTCACTCTCGATCGCGACGGTGCCGCCGGTCTGCTTGGCGAAACCATAGACCATGCTGAGGCCGAGCCCGGTGCCGCGGCCGACGCCCTTTGTGGTGAAGAACGGCTCGAACACGCGGTCGCGAATCTCGGCCGGAATGCCGTGGCCGGTATCGGCCACGGCGATCATGACGTAGGAGCCGGCATCGCCATCGTCGCTGCCGTCGAGCTCCCGGTTGGCGGTCTCGAGCGTGAGGCTGCCGCCGTCGGGCATCGCATCGCGCGCATTGACGGCAAGATTGACGATCGCCGACGAAAGCTGGGACGGATCGGCCATGGCCGGCCACGCATCGTCGGCGAGCCGGATCACGATCTCGACATGCTCGCCGAGAATCGGCCGCAACAGCTTCGCCGTCTCGACCACGAGAGCGTTGACGTCGATCTCGCGCGGCTCCAGCGGCTGACGCCTCGCAAAGGTCAGGAGCTGCGAGGTGATCTCCGCGCCGCGCGAGGCCGCATCGTCGATGAGCTGGGCGATTGCGGCAAGCTCCGGCTTGTCCGCGAGCCCCTCCTGGATGATCTCGATGGTCCCGGTGATGACGGTCAGCACGTTGTTGAAGTCGTGCGCGACGCCGCCGGTGAGCTGGCCCATCGCATCCATCTTCTGGGACTGGCGAAGCCGCTCTTCGGTCTCATGCTGCGCGGTGAGGTCGGTGGACGAGCCGCGATAGCCCGTGAAACGCCCGTCGTCGGCGAAAACAGGCTGACCGTTGACGCTGAAATAGTGCAGCCGCCCGGCCGCATCGCGGCCGCGATACTCGAATTTCCGGAACGGCTCGTGGCGGTCGAGCGCCGCCATGTGCTCGCGCCATTTCTCCGCTTCGGCATTCTGGTCGAGGGCGGCATCCGGGCGCCGCCTGCCGATCAGGGCTTCGGGATCCATGCCGAAAGCACCGGCGCGGTCCGATATGTAGGTGAAGACGTGATCGGGCCCGGTTTCCCAGAACCAGTCCGATGCGGTCTCGGCATAGTCGCGAAAGCGCTGCTCGCTCGCGCGCGCGTCCTCTTCGGCGCGACGGCGGATCTTCAGATCGCGTTCGAGATTCGCGTTGGCCTCGCGCAGCTCGCCATAGGCACGACCGAGGTTGGCGCACATGACGTTGAACGCGTCGGTCACCTTGTCCAGCTCATCGGGATCGTAGGGCGGCCGTCGCTCCAGTTGCAAAGGCGGCGGCGGCCGCGCCACGCTGTATTTGCTGACGAAGTCTGCGATCGCGACCAGATGCCGCGTCACCAGAACGTGGAACATGTAGATGATGAACAGTGAGACCAGGAACGTCTTTGCCGCCTGGCTTGCCAGGATGACGAGGGCCCGGTTCAGCAATTGCCGATAGACGTCATTCAGCGTCGCCTCGACATGCAATACGCCGATGTTGTGCACCGTCCCCTGCACATTGGTGGTCAGCGGATAGTCGCGCGCCACGACCGAGCGGGCGCTTCGCGCGCCGACGGCGACGCGGATGGGATCGGGGCGATCGGCGATCTCGCGGACCTCGGCGGCGCGCATGCCCGGCAGCCGCAGGATACCGTCGAGCTGAAGCTTGAGCTGGTTCTGGTCGAGATTCCACAGGCTTTCGCCGAGGCTGGCCGTGGTGCTGCGGCCGACCTCCTCGAGCCGCGTCTCGATCATGCCGACTTCGCGGTCATAGTCGAGATAGAGCTGGAGCACGGTCAGTGTCAGCGTCACGACGGAGGAAAACAGCAGCACGGCGGCAAGCAGGCGGGGCCCGACGCCGCTCCGCGACCAGTTGAAGATCCGCGACGGCAACGCGGCGAGCAGCGGGGACGTGAACGCCGTTCCGATGCCGCTCAAATCCTGCTTCGCGGCCGCCGGCGCAACAGCGCGGCCACGGTCGGGATTCTCGTCACCTGCGTTGGCCATGCACCCCGTCCCAGAAAATGGCGACACTCCTGTCCGGCCTGCCGGCCGCGGCCGCGCACAACTCGACGGTTTTGATTCTCCTCAGCACACGAGGTGTGCGGCAATCCTGTCGGCCCTTGGGCGATCTGAGGTCGGTGGGTCATATCTTGCGCCCAGCAGCAGGATTCCCGCGTAAAATATCACTCCGCGTGCTAGAATGACACCGGTGAAATCCGGAAGACGCGCGCGTGGCGGGCGAACGTTGGGGGCCACGGCTCTGCGTCATGCGCCATCTGCGGTAGATCGCGCGGGGCCCCCAACCCAATGGTAGCAAGAGCTGACCAGAGAGGCGCCCCATGTGGCGGATAGTCGTCGTCTGCCTGTCCCTGCTCACGGCCGGAACGTCGTCCGCGCAGTCCGTGATCCGCCTGGCACGGATCGCAGACATCCCGGATCAATATGTCGGCGGCGAGATGCTGCGGGCCGTCTACGCCAAGCTGAACATCAAGCTCGAATTCGAGGACGTCCCCGGCAAGCGGGCGCTGGCGCTGTCGAGCTCCGGCGAGCTCGACGGTGAAATCCAGCGGATCGGAACGCTGTCCCGCGACTACCCGACACTGCTGCAGGTGACGCCCGCGATCAACTACATCGAGCCCGCGGTGTTCACGACCAAGCTCCATTTCGACGTCGACGGCTGGAATTCGATCAGGAACTACAGCATCGGCATCGTCCGCGGCGTCGGCTCGTCGGAAGCCGGCACGCGCGGCATGGACCGCGTCACGGCGACCACCGGCATCGAGAACATGATCAGGATGCTCGATGCCGATCGCTTCGACGTGATGGTCACCGACCTCTTCAGCGGCCTGGTCGCAGTCCGCAAGCTCAATCTCCAGGCCAGGATATATCCGCTCTCCCCGCCGCTCGAGCGCATCAGCATCTATCATTACCTGCATGAGCGGCATCGCGACCTCGTGCCGAAGGTCGGACAGGTGATCGCGCAGATGCAGGCGAGCGGCGAGCTCGCGGCGCTGCGCGAGGCTCTCGTCAAGCAGGTCTTGAGCGCGCCCTGATCAATTCCGGCTCAGAGCACGCGGAGCCGCTCGCGCACCGCCACGGCGGCGATCAGCGTACCTGCGCACCAGGCCATGACCGCACGGTGGGGCTCGGCACTCAAAAGCACGGTGAGGATGCTCGCCAGCAGGCAAGGCGCAATCACGTTGCAGTTCCGGCTCACGAGCGAGAGCAGGAAAGGCAGTGCAGCGATCGTGATTTGCAGGGCGCTCATTCGCGCGTCGTTTCGCTCGGCGAGGCTCAGAAGCCGAAGATGGCGAACATGGACGGACGCTTGCCGCGGCGGGTCTCGACGATTCGCTCGCCGCCATTCGCGACGGAGCTGCCGTAATAGCGGTGATGACCGGCCTGGTCGTGCAGATCGACAGGCTCCGACGTCCCTGCCCGCCGCGCATCGCAGATGATCTTGATGGTCCGACCCGACATTGCCGCCTCCGATAGCCCTTGATTGCTCTTGGTGGCCATCAGTCGCCTCGACTTTGGCCGGCGTTCACACCGCCGGCCCGCAATCGGGTTTCATGACGGTTTCGTCAGCATCGCCATGACGCAATATTTCGTATCGGGCCATTGTCGGTATCGATGGCGGTGATACGTCCTTCGGGCTGCGCGCCCAAAAACAAGCGAGGTGAAAATGCTCTACGCAATCCTGGCCTACCACGTGGAAGACGAGCTGTTGGCATGGACGCCGCAGGAGGACGCCGCTGTCGTGGCCAAGGTCATCGAGGTTCAGGCCCCCTTGCGGGCGAGCGGACACCTTGGACCGGCCGCCCGTCTGGATGATACGAGAAAGGCCCACACCTTGCGTGGCCCGGGCGCGGGCATCGTGCTGGACGGCCCGTTTGCCGAGACCAAGGAGCAGCTTCTGGGATTCCACCTCGTCAACTACGACACGGACGAGGAGGCGATCGCGGCGGCGCGGAAGCTGCGCGAGGTCAATCCGAGCGCGGTCTACGAGATCCGCCCGGTCAAGCTTTACGTGCCGGCCGATGGGTTCGGCGCGACAGCGACCAGGGGATGACCGATCAAGGCGCCGTCGGGTCCTGCCGGCCGCCGCCTTGTCCATGCGGCAGCGGTTGGGAAGAGGATCACGCCTTCGGGCTGGAACCTTCGGCTGTTCCTCTCCCCTGAATCCTCGGGACCCCGCGCCCAGCCGCATTGCGATTCGCCGGAGGATCGTCGATTCTGGCGGCTTCATCGGGGCGATTCGTGACTTCATATCTGGACACGCTCAATGCGGAGCAGCGCCGCGCCGTGGAGCATGGCGTGGCCGATGGCGCGACCGTGGGCGCCCCCCTGCTCGTCATTGCCGGCGCCGGTTCCGGCAAGACCAATACGCTCGCCCATCGCGTCGCGCATCTGATCGTCGCCGGCGCCGATCCCCGCCGCATCCTCTTGATGACGTTCTCCCGCCGCGCCGCGGCCGAGATGGCGGGCCGGGTCGAACGCATCGCCCGAAAGGTGCTCGGCGAAAACAACGCCGCGATCATGCGCGACGCGCTGACCTGGGCCGGAACCTTCCACGGCATCGGCGCGCGGCTGCTGCGCGAATATGCCGAGCGGATCGGTATCGATCCCGCCTTCACCATCCACGACCGCGAGGATTCCGCCGACCTGATGAACCTGGTGCGGCACGAACGCGGCCTGTCGAGGACCGAGAACCGCTTTCCGGCCAAGGGCACCTGCCTGTCGATCTATTCGCGCTGCGTCAACGCCGAGATGGAAATCGAGAAGGTGCTCGGCCAGCATTATCCTTGGTGCGCCGGTTGGGCGGCCGAATTGAAGGGTCTGTTCACGGCCTATGTCGAGGCCAAGCAGGCCCAGCACGTGCTCGATTACGACGACCTCCTGCTCTACTGGTCGCAGATGATGAGCGATGCATTGATTGCGGAAGAGATCGGCGGCCGCTTCGATCACGTGCTGGTCGACGAATATCAGGACACCAATCGCCTGCAATCCTCGATCCTGCTGGCACTCAAGCCCGACGGACGCGGGCTCACCGTCGTCGGCGACGACGCGCAGTCGATCTATTCGTTCCGCGCCGCCACCGTGCGCAACATCCTTGACTTTCCGCAGAGTTTTTCGCCGCGCGCGGAGATGATCACGCTCGATCGCAACTATCGCTCGACGCAAGCGGTGCTGGCAGCCGCCAACGGCGTCATCGGCCTCGCGCGCGAGCGCTTCACCAAGAATCTCTGGACCGACCGCGCCTCGACGCAGAAGCCGCAGCTCGTCACCGTTCACGACGAGGCCGACCAGGCCCGCTACATCGTCGAACAGGTGCTGGCCAATCGCGAACAAGGCGCGCTGCTCAAGCACCAGGCGGTGCTGTTCCGGACCTCCTCGCATTCAGGCCCGCTGGAGATCGAGCTGACCCGCCGCAACATCCCCTTCGTCAAATTCGGCGGGCTGAAATTCCTCGACGCCGCCCACGTCAAGGACGTGCTGGCCTTGCTGCGCTTTGCCGAGAACCCGCGCGACCGCGTCGCCGGCTTTCGTATCCTGCATCTGTTGCCGGGCATCGGTCCCGCGACCGCGCAGCGCGTGCTCGATCAGATGGCCGAGAGCGCCGATCCGCTGCACGCACTCGCTCAGCTCCCGGTGCCAGCGCGCACCGGCGCGGACTGGACCGACTTCGTCCGCACTATCGAGAATTTGCGCTATTCGGAATGGCCTGTGGATCTCGAACGCGTGCGGCTCTGGTACGAACCGCACCTCGATCGCCTCCACGAGGATTCCGAGACGCGCCGCGCCGACCTGATGCAGCTCGAGCAGATCGCGAGCGGCTATTCCTCGCGCGAAAAATTCCTGACCGAGCTCACGCTCGATCCGCCAGATGCGACCAGCGACAAATCAGGGCCGCCGCTCCGCGACGAGGATTACCTGATCCTCTCCACCATCCATTCCGCCAAGGGCCAAGAGTGGAAGTCGGTGTTCGTGCTCAACGTCGTCGACGGCTGCATGCCGTCCGATCTCGGCGCCGGCACCAGCGCCGAGCTCGAGGAGGAGCGCCGCCTGCTCTACGTCGCGATGACACGCGCCAAGGACGATCTTCACCTCGTCGTGCCGCAGCGTTTCTTCGTCCACGGCCAGGCCGCCAAGGGCGACCGCCACGTCTACGCCTCCCGCACCCGCTTCATCCCGGAGCCGCTGGTCTATCTGTTCGAGCGCACCGCGTGGCCGAAGGCTGCCTCGGCTGGCGCGCGCGCTGCATCGCAGGGACCGAAGATCGACATCGGCGCGCGGATGCGGGGGATGTGGCGGTAGACGCAAGAGCCTCATCTCCGAACCTGTCAGGATATCAGGAACAGCAGAGGCCTGAGATGAAAGCCGTCGTCGTCGAACAATACGCCCCCATCGATCAGATCGAGCTGAAGGACGTTCCGTCGCCACACATGGAGCCCGGACATTTGCGCGTCCGGGTGGAGGCGGCGGGCATCGGCTTTGTCGACGGCCTGAAGATCGAGGGACGCTACCAGACCAAGGATCCCCTGCCCTTCATTCCTGGGACGGAATTTGCTGGTGTCGTCGAGGAGGCTCCCGGCGCTCCGGGAGGTTATCAGCCCGGCATGCGCGTGATGGGCATGACGCGGTCGGGCGCGCTGGCCGAGGAGATCGTGGTCAGGCCCGAAACGGTCTATCCCCTGCCGGATGGCGTCGCGGCCGAAGTCGCCGCCTCGTTTCGTGCCAATTATCTGACTGCACTCTATGCGCTGAGCGCCCGTGCCACGATCGTCGCTGGCGAGCAGCTTCTCGTGCTGGGCGCTGCCGGCGGCACGGGCACCGCAGCGGTGCAAATCGGCAAGCTGCTCGGCGCGCGCGTGATCGCGGCAGCGTCAACGCCGGAGAAGCGCGAGTTCGCGCAGGCGCATGGCGCCGACGCTGTCATCGACTATACGCAGGCCGGCTGGCGCGACACGTTGAAGGAATTGACCGGAGGACAAGGCCCAGACGTGATCTTCGATCCTGTCGGCGGCGATATCTCGGTGCAGGCCTTTCGCTCGATCGCCTGGCGCGGGCGCCATCTGGTGGTCGGCTTTGCCGGAGGCGCGATCCCCGCCCTGCCGTTCAATCTGCCGCTCCTGAAAGGCGGCGCCCTGCTCGGCGTCGATCTCGCGCAGATCCCCACGCGCGAGCCAGACGTGCAGAAGAGCCTGATGTCGAAGCTGATTGGCTGGCTCGCGGAAGGCAAGCTGAAGCCCGCGGTGGGTCGCGTCTTCGCACTTGAGGACTTCCGCGAGGCCTTCAAGACGATGCAGACGCGCGCCGCGCTCGGCAAGATGGTCGTGCGCATTTCGAAGTAGGACCCACAAACGGAAACCGAGCATTTCCGGAAGGTGCCTTGTGACGTTGCGGGCATCCACTAAGTCTGGTCGATCCTCCCCACAGAGACCTGATCGATGACCGCACCGCTCGAATTCGGACTGGATACCTTTGGCGACGTCACCAAGGACGCCGCGGGCGACATGCTGCCGCATGCGCAGGTGATCCGCAATGTCGTCGACGAGGCGGTGCTGGCCGACGAGCTCGGCCTCGACTTCATCGGCCTCGGCGAGCACCACCGTTCTGATTTTGCGATCTCCTCGCCTGAGACCGTGCTCGCGGCGATCGCCTCGCGGACCAAGCGCATCCATCTCGGCTCGGCCGTGACGGTGCTGTCTTCGGACGATCCCATCCGGGTGTTCCAGCGCTTTGCGACGCTCAATGCGCTCTCCAATGGACGCGCCGAGGTGATCCTCGGGCGCGGCTCGTTCACGGAGTCCTTTCCGCTGTTCGGCTTCGACCTGCGCAAATATGAAGAGCTGTTCGAGGAGAAGCTCGACCTGTTTGCCGCACTACTCTCGCAGAAGCCGGTGACGTGGCAGGGCAAGTTGCGTCCGCCGCTGAAGGAGCAACTGGTCTATCCGCCGGTCGAGAACGGTCAGCTCAAAACCTGGATCGGCGTCGGCGGCAGCCCGCAATCCGTGGTGCGCGCCGCGCATTACGATCTACCCCTGATGCTCGCCATCATCGGCGGCGATCCGGCGCGCTTCGCGCCTTACGTCGATCTCTATCACCGCGCCTTCAAGGAGTTCGGCCGCCCCGCGCAGCCGATCGGGGTGCACTCGCCAGGCTATGTCGCCGAGACCGACGAGCAGGCGCGCGAAGAGCTATGGCCCGACTACAAGGCGATGCGCGACCGCATCGGCCGCGAGCGCGGCTGGCCGCCGATGGGCCGCGATGAATTCGTCAGCGAGGCCGAGCACGGCTCGCTCTATGTCGGCTCGCCCGAGACCGTCGCGCGCAAGATCGCCAAGACGGCGAAGGCGCTCGGCATTGCGCGCTTCCAGCTGAAATATTCGGCGGGACCGTTGCCCCACGAAAAGCTGATGAAGAGCATCGAACTCTACGGGCGGAAGGTGGTGCCGATGGTGAGAGATTTACTCTCCTAGATCGTTCGCCGCTGCCGTTTGATCCACGTCAAGCCGTGCGGATGGGATTCGCGGGTAGAAGCGGATTCCCGCGCATCTCAGGACAAGCAGGCGAATGGCACCTCTTCCCCGGAAGTCCAGGCAGGTTCGACCACGAAAGAACGGGGCCAAGCCGCTCCGGCGGCCCAAATCGGCGGCGGCGCGAGCGCGCGCGATCAAGCTCACTCCGGTCGAACGCTCGTTCGCCGAACAATCCACCGCGGGCGCCTTACAGGCCGAGATCGCGGCGCTTGACAGTGCCCTGACGGGCCCGCCGGCACTCGCACCCGACAGCGAACCGATTCAGGCTATCCTCACCGGGGCCGCTCCAGACGACGCCAAACGATTGCAGGCGCTGCTGGTTGGCAAGGAGCCCAAGCGCATCAAGCGGACCACCAGCGACGAACTGGCGGACGACTGGCGGTTCGGTGGTTATCCCTACAAGTCCCGGATGTATCGCCGCGACTACGAGGAGCAGAAATTCGTTCTTCAAACCGAATTGTTGAAGCTTCAAAACTGGATGAAAGAAACCCGACAGCGCCTCGTACTGCTGTTCGAGGGACGCGACGCGGCCGGCAAGGGCGGCGCGATCAAGCGCTTCATGGAACATCTGAACCCGCGCGGCGCCCGGGTCGTCGCCCTGGAAAAGCCGAGCGACGTCGAGCGAGGGCAATGGTATTTTCAGCGTTATGTGCAGCATCTGCCGACTGCTGGCGAGATCGTGCTGTTCGACCGGAGCTGGTACAACCGCGCCGGTGTCGAACGCGTCATGAGCTTCTGCACGCCGGCAGAGTACGACGAGTTCCTGCGCCAGGTCCCCGAATTCGAGCGCAACCTCGCCCGCAGCGGACTCCACCTCATCAAGTTCTGGTTCTCGGTCAGCCGCGAGGAGCAGCGGCGCCGCTTCAAGGAGCGTGAAGGACATCCGCTGAAGCAGTGGAAGCTGTCACCGATCGATCTCGCCTCGCTCGACAAATGGGACGACTATACCCGCGCCAAGGAGGGCATGTTCTTCCACACCGACACGGCGGACTGTCCTTGGATCGTCATCAAGTCCGACGACAAGAAGCGCGCGCGGCTCAATGCGATGCGCTACGTGCTGCATGCGATGCCCTACGCCGGCAAGGACACCAAGCGCATCGGCATGGTCGACGATCTCCTGGTCGGGCGCGCCAACGTCATCCACGAACGCGAAGAGCACGCGCGATAGGACCGGAACGGCTGACAGACGGCGCGTCCAACAGGCGCTACGCTGTAGTAGCGGTCCGCTTATCTTGGCTTCGCACGACGGTGATCGGGGCGCGCTTGAATTGGGCTGGCTTGCCCAGCCGAAGCTCGCGAAGCGAGCGAAGGCTGGTGGGGGAGGCAGGACTCGAACCTGCGAAGCCATGAGGCGGCTGATTTACAGTCAGCTCCCTTTGCCACTCGGGACACTCCCCCGCTCGACGGCAGCACAATCGGGCCGGACCTTGCCGGCGGACCGAAGACGGCCATGGAACGTGAAGGCCGCGACAGCCCGGATGGGGGCGCGACCGGGCGCGTTTATGGGCGAAGCGGTGGGGCAAAGTCAACCGAGGCGAACAGCTAAAATCGACCTGGAAGCCACCCAAATTGCCATATTCCGGGACCCGTGACACAAGCGAGCCCATGAAGGACAAAAAATTCGCCCCGAGGGGCCCCCGCGGCGGGGCTAAGCCCTTCAACAAAACAGGGAAATCGGCCGGCCGACCGGCCTGGCGCGAACGCGATTCGCATGCCGACGGGCCGGTCATCCTCTATGGCTGGCACACGGTCACCATGGCGCTGGCCAATCCTGCCCGGCGCATCCGCAAGCTGACGCTGACCGAGAACGCCGCGAGGCGGCTTGCGGACGAAAACATCGAGACCCGGATCGCGCCCGAGATCGTCCGCCCCCAGGAGATCGACCGCCTGCTCTCGCCCGACGCCGTGCACCAGGGCCTGCTCGCCGAGGCCGATCCCCTGCCCTCGCCTGACATCGAGACCTTGAAGCAGGAAGGCATGGTGCTGGTGCTGGACCAGATCACCGATCCGCACAATGTCGGCGCCATCCTGCGCTCTGCCGCGGCGTTCGCGGTGAAGGCGATCGTCACCACCGCGCGTCACAGCCCCGAGGCGACCGGCGTGCTCGCCAAGGCCGCCTCCGGCGCGCTGGAGCTGGTGCCGATGGTCACGGTGCAAAATCTCGCCCGCGCGCTGACTTCGCTGAATGAGCGAGGCTTCCAGACCGTCGGCCTCGACAGCGAAGGCAGCGAGGACCTCTCGGACGTCACGCTACGCGAACCGCTCGCGCTGGTGCTGGGCGCTGAAGGCAAGGGCCTGCGGCAGTTGACGCGCGAGACCTGCAGCGTCGTGGCGCGGCTCGACATGCCCGGCGAGATCAAGAGCCTCAACGTCTCGAACGCCGCCGTGCTCTCGCTCTATGTCGGCGCGAGCCGGCTCGGACTCATGAAACGCTAGGCGTCGCCGCACACATTCCGACGATGCCATCTTGCGCCTGTTTTGCCCGACGGGTCAAGCGAGTTTCGGTTTTACGGAAAAATCAGACCCGAAAACGAGCCAATGAGCGATGATCCCTCATCTCGCTCTCATTGCGCTTCAAGTCCTTGATTTCGCTGAGCCCGGCTACTGTGCATGGGGTTGTTTTGGAGACAAAACAAAACGCCCGTCCGCATCACGCGGACGGGCGCTCGTTTGGATCAACCGATCAGAGATCAGTAATAGCGGCGCAGCACGCGGTGGCCACCGTAATACGGCTGGTAGCGATGGGCGTAACCATAGCGCGGACCGTAGCCGTAATGCGTGCGCGGCAGGTAGCCGTAGCGCGGGCCGTAGCCGTAGCGATACGGGCGGTAATACGGGCGGTGATGATAGGCGTACGGCGCAACGGCAGCAGCGCGATAGCCATAGCCATAGTTGGCGGGTGCGACGACCGCGTCTTCCTGATAGGTCGGGGTCGGCGCGAAGGCACCCGGGCCGGTGTAGGTCGGGCCCTGGTTGACGTAGTAGTACTGCGAGGTCGGCTCGGCCAGGCGCTCATAGCCATAACCATAGCCGGCTCCGTAGCCGTAACCGCCGCAACCGGTGTTGCAGCCGGAGAACACCGGCGCAACCGGTCGGCACGGATTGAAGCCGCAGGCCATGGCCGGCGCGCTGCCCACGAACATCACGGCAGCGGCCGCGACCAGTCCCGAAATCATCTGACGCATTACTCTCTCCTGTTGATTTCCGTCTTGTTGGATTCCGACGTTTCTCAACCCGGCGGTTTGCCGGGCATTCCTGCATGCGGCCGTGGTCGAGGACGGCGCGGATGGTCGTTGATCTCGGGCGCGAGGATCACCGGCGGCGGGTCGACCGGCACGTCCATTTGCGGCGGCAACGGCGCGGACGAGGCGCCCCAGCTCTCATGGTAGCTCTCGGCCGGCTTCGGCAATTTGCGGTTCGCTGGCGGCTCGACCTCGAGGCGGCCATAGCCGGGCTGCAAGCCCATGCTCGGATAATAATGCCCGACATCGGAGGGCTGCCGCTCGGCCACGTAGCGTCCGCCATAGATCGTGGGCTGCACCTGGATGTTCTTGCCGAGGCCCCAGACACCTTCGACGACGGCGTAGGACGCATCGATATTGTTGATGATGATGGGCGCGCCGGGACGGACGGGCACGACGATATCGAAACCGCCGCCGGCAAAGGCCGTCGCGGGCAGTCCGATCAGAAAGGCTGCGAGCGCGAAAGCGCGCATGGAGTGATCCCGGTTGTCCGACCACAAACTATCGGATCGCCGCGTAGAGAGGGTTAAGGACCGCTGACCAAATTCCGGTAAGCCTAACGCGTAGGGATCGCGCGCCGCTCAAATGCGGCTTCGCAGACTAGCGAAGTGTTAACGGCCGCGCCCTTGTTCCCATCCGCTCACATCCGTTTGACCGAAGCGTGCGGGAAATCAGCCTGTTCCTTCGGAACGAGCCGCCGCTCACGACATTTAGCTCCCCGTCAATTCGAAGGGAGACGACTCATGACGACAATGAAACTCCTCGGCGCGGCGGCGATTGCGGCGACCATGGTGACCGGCTCCGCGATGGCGCAATCGGTCGTCACCAATCTCGAGCGCTGCGCGGTGCAATCCCCCAACGGTTACTGCAGGAGTCCGGGACACAGCGGATATCGCCATCACCGGGTGAGCTACCGCCAGACCAATGGCGACTGGAATAACGATTGGAACAGGACCCACACCGGGTTCTGGCCGACCGACGTTGCGGGCGATGTCGCCGGCGCCGCGATCGGCACCGCGGGCGCGATTGCCACCGCCCCGTTCCGCGCAGTGGGCGACAGCTACGCCTATGACAATTCCTGGGACAATCGAGGCTGGGACGATCGTGGTTGGGACACTCGCACCTATGCCCAGCGCAACGGCTTCGTCTGCACGCCCGGCACCTGGTTCAAGGGCGAAGACGGCCGCCGGCATATTTGCCAGTAAGCCGATTTAGACCGCACACCGCGAAACAGGCGTCCGCACGGCCGCCTGTTTCGCGCCCGCAAGCCCCGCCCGGGTTCTGGCACTTTCCGACCAAGTCTGATATTGCGACGCGCGGGCGGGCAGCTCGGCGCATGCCGGCCCCTGCCCGCTTCCTCAAGGGCGTCGCCGGCTTAGCTCAGCGGTAGAGCAGCGGTTTTGTAAACCGAAGGTCGGGGGTTCAATCCCCTCAGCCGGCACCAAGGTTTACAATGGCTTATGGCACAAATGTAGCCCCGGACATTCCTCGCAAGTCGGCCTAAACGCACTCTGGGGATACACGGGGCTACAACGAAGGTTGTTTGCTCGGCTCAGCATCCGTTCGATCACGTCCAAGCCGCGCCGAACATTCTTGCACCATAGACCGTTAGCTGGCCGGCCTTTGCGGGAGGAACTCGCTCGCAATGCCCCCATTATCTGCTCGTCAATCGCGACACAGCTGGCGCGCCTGGTAGGACGGCCAGGACGATATTGTAGGTTCAATTGGCAAAGCCGAGCGACAAGGAAATCGCCGCCCGAGCCTACAAGATGTGGGAAGACGCGGGCATGCCCGAGGGCAAGGACGAGGCGTACTGGCACGCTGCAGAACAAGAGTTGCTCAACGAGGAGAAATCCAATCCGATACGGACGCCCGACACTCTGTAAATAAGACGCGAGCGCCTCGATGAGCACGCTCATTAAAAGGACTGGACGGCCGGTCCGCGTGACCTCGCCGGCGCAATCTTGACATTTCGACCGTCCTCCGCCCTGAGCAACGCCGCAGGAACCATGTCTGCAGTCGCCCGTTGGGCGCTATTAGCCAGGGACGGCACGTCTTCGCTGCTCGGCTCGGCCTGCCGCACAGGGGAAACCGCCATGGCTGATTCCGCGAACCAGATTCCCGACTGCATTCCGATCAGCCTCGTCGTCAACGGCGTCAAGCGCATGCTTAATATTCTCCCTTGGACCACGCTGCTCGACGCCTTGCGCGACCACCTTGGACTGACCGGCACCAAGAAGGGCTGCGACCATGGGCAATGCGGCGCGTGCACAGTTCTGGTCGAAGGCCGGCGCATCAATTCCTGTCTTGCCCTCGCCGTCATGAAAGATGGCGCCGAGATCACGACGGTGGAAGGACTGGCCACAGATGGCAACTTGCATCCGCTGCAACAAGCCTTCATCGACCATGACGCCTTCCAGTGCGGCTATTGCACACCGGGGCAGCTTTGTTCGGCCGCCGGCCTGCTGGCCGAAGGCCGCGCCAGGGATGCCGACGAGATCCGCGAGTTGATGAGCGGCAACCTCTGCCGCTGCGGCGCTTATCCCAACACCGTCGCCGCCATCCAGCAGACCATGAGCCGGCCATGATCAACTTCCAGTATTCGCGGGCGACCGATGTTGCCGAAGCCCTCCGCCTGCTCGCCGCCCACCCCGGCGCAAAACTCATCGCAGGCGGCACCAATCTCATCGACCTGATGAAGGAGAACGTTGAAAAGCCTCGCCGGCTGATCGACATCTCTCGTCTACCACTCAGCAAGATCGAGGAAGCGGGTGACGGAGGCTTGCGCATCGGCGCCCTGGTCCCGAACTCCGATCTTGCCTATCACCCGCTGATCGAGCAGCGCTATCCCCTGCTCGCCAGCGCGCTCCTGGCCGGCGCTTCGGCACAATTGCGCAACATGGCCTCTGTCGGCGGCAATCTGATGCAGCGAACCCGCTGCGCCTATTTTTACGACACCGCGACACCCTGCAACAAGCGAACACCCGGTAGCGGCTGCTCGGCGATCGACGGCCTCAATCGCAATCACGCGATCGTCGGCACCAGCGCCTCCTGCATCGCGACCAATCCGTCGGATATGAGCGTAGCACTCGCCGCGCTCGACGCGTGCGTTCACATCGCGGCCCCGTCCGGCGAGCGCACGATGGCCGTGAGGGATTTTCATCGGCTCCCCGGCGATACGCCTCACATCGACGCCAATCTCGAGGACGGCGAGATCATCACCGGGGTCGATCTGCCGCCGCGCGGCTTTGCTCGCAACTACAGCTATCTCAAGATCCGCGACCGGCTCTCCTACGCTTTCGCCATCGTCTCGGTGGCGGCCGCGCTCGAATTCGATGGTGACGCCGTCAGCGAGGCACGCCTGGCTCTCGGCGGCGTGGCTCACAAGCCCTGGCACAGCATCGAGGCCGAAGCGGCGTTGCAGGGCCAGCCCGCAACGCTGGATCATTTTGCGCGCGCCGCCGATCTCCTGCTGCAGGGAGCCAAGGCTTACACCCATAACGGCTTCAAGGTCGAACTGGCGCGCCGCGCCATCGTGCGAACGCTCACGCAGGCCGCAAACGCCACGCCGCAATCGCAGGCCCACAAGAAGATCGCATGAGGCATCGATGAACGCCTATGTCGGAACGGCAACATCCCGGGTCGACGGCCGGGCCAAGGTCACAGGGGCGGCCAAATATGCCGGCGAATTTTCAGCCGAAGGGCTTCTGCACGGCTTTGTCGTGACGGCCACGATCCCGCGCGGGCGCGTTGCCCGCCTCGATCCCAGGGAGGCGCTGAAGGTGAAGGGCGTGATCGACGTGCTCACTCATGCGCATCGGCTACCGCTCGCCGACAAGGATGAGGCCTGGAAGGACGAGGTGGCGCCGGAGAAGGGATCGCCGTTCCGGCCGCTCTATGACGACAGCATCAAATTCAACGACCAGCCGATCGCGCTGGTCGTGGCCGAGGACTGGGAGATCGCCAGATTCGCCGCAACCCTGCTGGATATCGCTTATCAGGAGGAGCCCTTCGCGACAGATCTCGAAGCCGAGCGCGAAAACGCGAAGGGGGCGCAGAGGCCGCACGAGCCGCGTGGCGACGCCGCCACTGCGCTTACTTCCGCGGCCATACGCCATGAGGCGGATTACCTGCTGCCCACCGCGCACCACAATCCGATGGAGCTGTATGCGACGACGGCCATTTGGGACGCCGGCAAGCTCACGGTCTACGATAAGACCCAAGGCGTCCAGAACGTCCAAAAATTCCTCTGCAGCGTGTTCGGCAAGAAGCCGGATGAGATCCGTGTGATCTCTCCCTACGTCGGCGGTGCCTTCGGCTCCGGCCTGCGACCGCAATATCAAGCGGTGCTGGCGACGCTCGCCGCGCTTGCGCTGAAACGGCCCGTTCGCGTCGTGCTGACCCGGCACCAGATGTATGGGCTTGGCTACCGGCCGGAGACAATTGAGCACGTCGGATTGGGCGGCAGGTCGGACGGCACGCTCGAGGCGGTCGTGCACGAGGCCATTGCGGTCACCTCGCGCTATGAGGACTTTTCGCGCAACGACACTGGCTGGGCGGAGCAGCTCTACAGGAGCGCGAACAGTTACTACTCCCACAAGCTCGTCGGCCTCGATGTCTCCACGCCCTGTGACATGCGCGCGCCCGGGGCGGCCTCCGGCGTTTGTGCGCTCGAATGCGCCATGGACGAGCTGGCTGTCGCGCTCAAGCTGGATCCGGTCGAATTGCGCCTCAAATGCTACTCGGATCGCGACCAGAGCGAGGACCTGCCCTATACCAGCAAGCAGCTGCGTGCGTGCTACCAGCAGGCCGCCGAGGCTTTCGGCTGGAGCAAGCGTGATCCCGCGCCACGGTCGATGCGCGATGGCAAGGAATTGGTGGGCTGGGGCATGGCAACGGGGGTCTGGGAAGCCTTGCAGATGCCGGTCGCCGTCCGCATCGTACTGACCGCAAACGGCCATGCCGAAGTGTCCTGCGCGGCTTCGGATATCGGCACCGGCACCTACACCATCGTGGCGCAGGTGGCTGCCGATGCGCTGGGGCTGCCCATGGACAACATCACGGTCAAGCTCGCCGACTCCAGCCTGCCGCAAGCTCCCGTCGAGGGCGGTTCCTGGATGGCTGCATCGAGCGCGCACGCCGTGCTGGCAGCGGCCGAGGACATTCGCCAGGAGCTCGCGCATCTTGCCGGCGCAATGCCGGGCTCTCCGCTCGCTGGCCTGCACTCCGCCGATATGGTCCTCAGTGGGGGCTTGATCGCCCATAGCGTTGACGAAGGCCGCACGGTCTCGATCGCCGACGCAATGCGATTCGGCTCGCTGGAGCGGATCGAGAAGGAAAAGCTCAACCATTTCCCGGAGGACAAGGCCCACGCGCGCAACACCCATTCCGCCGTCTTCGCCGAGGTCAAGGTCGACGAGGAGCTTGGCGTCGTCCGTGTCACGCGGGTGGTGAGCGCCGTCGCTGCTGGTCGCATCCTCAACACCAAGACCGGCCGTAGCCAAATCATGGGCGGCGTGGTCTGGGGTATAGGAATGGCCCTGCACGAAGAAACCGTGATGGATCACAGCTTCGGGCGGATCATGAACGCCAACATTGCCGAGTACCATATCCCGGTGAATGCCGACATCCACGACATCGACGTGATCTTCGTGGAGGAGCAAGACGAGCGTATCAACAAGCTCGGCATCAAGGGCCTCGGCGAGATCGGGGTCGTCGGCGTCTCCGCGGCAATCGCGAATGCGGTCTATCACGCAACCGGCACACGCGTGCGGCGCTTCCCGATCACATTGAACAAGCTCCTCACCTGAGAGTAACGACGATGAAGCCTTTTTGAGGTTACGCTTCCGCCCGATCCGAACGATGATGTCGCCCGGCAGCAGCGGGCCTCAGTTCGAACGAACGGCAAACAACTCCTCTCCAGCAATGAGCTTCGCTATTCGGCTTATTTCAACTCAAAACGGGGAGATATGACTGCCAAATCGCTGGCCGTGTCCCCGCTGAAAGTTCATCATCTCGCTTTGGGTCGCGAGCAAGCTTCGATGAAAGATGACAAACTCCTCCTTTCGCTTTCAGTAGCGGTGGGCCTTCTTGCCCTTGGTTACTCGATATACCTTCTCTACTTCATGTTCAGTTGAACTGGATCAAGGCTAGGCCAGAGCCTGATAGGCTGACTTCCGCTTCTGTCCATCGCGGCAAATTGCGTTGGCGCACCTGGCTATTAGCGGAAATTGCGTTCGTCGCATGCCGCCGGGTTAATGGTACAAGGCTTGAAAGCCGACCTGGGTTCTCCGACGCGCGGCAAGCGCGACGGTGCCCCTGCAGAGCCTCGTGTAGCTTTCGACCATTCTAGGCCCAACAGGACTCGCCTGCTACAATCAGTTTCCGTCGATCGCCATAGATGGCCAGCTTGGTGCAGGGGCGAGCTCAGAGTCGGCCTTGGCAGCCATACGTTCACCGGGATCATTCTCATTCCTGGTCTGTTCGTTGCGGTCCAGCGCTTCAGCGATGCATCCCCGTGGAAAGGCGCAGCAAGACAGAGCGTGCCTGAATAAGAGTCCGATGACTACCTGGACCGCGCTGGGGCGACGCCGAGGGCTGTAAAGCAGAGTCGGAACGTCGCGACCGAACGGCCGTTTGCTCTCGACGTGGACCTATGCCTTGATTCCTGTCGCTACCTCGCTGCTTGGCGGGCTGTTCGTCGTGCTCTGGAAACAGAGCAAGCAGGTCACAAGCGCTGCCCAGCATCTCGCGGCCGGCGTGATATTTGCGGCCGCCGCTTCCGAGCTGTTGCCGGACGCGATCCGGCGAGGGACGATCTGGCCTGTTGCGATCGGCGCCTCTGTCGGCGTGGCCGTGATGCTCATGCTTCGGATTGCCGAGCGACACGCAAGCGGGCAGGCTGGGCTGATTGGCGCTGCCGCCGTCGATGCTCTCCTGGATGGAGTCGTGCTGGGTCTGGGATTTGCGGTCGGACAGAAGCAGGGACTCCTTCTCGCAATCGCGCTCTCGATCGAATTCCTGTCGCTGGCGGTCGGAATCGCCGCCTCGTTCCGGTCCGTGGTCTCCCAATGGGTCGTGCTCGCAAGCACCATCGGCGTCTCATGTATGGTGCCGGTGGGATCACTCCTGGCTGTCCCGATGTCGAACAGTCCTGGCGCAGTTCAAACTTCTGCCTTCTCCTTCGGCCTCGTTGCGCTGCTCTATCTTGCCGCCGAGGAGCTTATGGTAGAGGCTCACGAAGTCGAGGACCGTCTCTGGACGACTGTCATGTTTTTCGTCGGCTTCATCGGGCCGATCATTCTCAACGAAGGGCTCGGTTAACGGATTGCGTCGGGCATTCGCCGAACTCACCGCGTATATCGAGGCCACTGAAGCCGCAGGGCCTGGCGTGAAATGCCCGATAACCTTTTTGCCATCCCATCAACCCAGCCCAACATGACGTCTTGAAGTATGAAATGCGAGACCCTGCGAAGGGTCGGCTCTACGACGAACCTCGCGGGGCTGTCGAAACGAGACAAGCAAGCGCAACGGGCACGATGTCACCCGCGGTGCACTTAGCTCTCCTGAACAGCCGAGACAAGTTGATCGCATGGGGGGCTGACCCTTATTCATTTGAATAGGCCATGGGCGGCCTTCACCATCACCGTAGCGCCGCTCAGCAAGACCACCTCGTGGCTCCAGTCGAACCGGTAGGCTTCGCCTGGCGCAAAGCTCAGCGGGACATAAGCAGCCGCGGTCGATTGCCCGCGTTCTTTGCTCCACCGCCTGGCGTAACGCCGCACCGCATCGTAACCGCCGTCATAGCCGCGGCCGCGCAGCTCTTCGAAGATCCGGATCAACGTCAGCTGTTCACAAGCCGGTTTGGCCGCGTTCGCCGCCAGCAGCCGTCAAGCTCTACTGCTCATCGTCCCAGCTTTGGCCGCGGCTGCACTTGCCGCTCGTACTCGAAGGAGGTCTCTCCTGACCTCAGCACTTTCCGGACCGTGTTCCGCGACACCTTCAGGTCACGGGCGATCTCCTTGATCGTCTTGCCCTTGATCAAGTGCTCGCGCCGAATCCGCGCAATCGTCTCCACGATCAGCATCCCCGACCACCTGCTTCATTCCAAAGCAGGCAGCGCAACAGCCCAGACTTAAGCGGGCAATTTTGGACGCCGATCCCCCGGCTTAGGGGGTCAATTTTGGGCTCTGACGCAAGTTTGGTGCAGCGCCGACTATTCTGCGCCGATCAACCTGGCTTGAAGCAGATCGATTTTCCCGCGACCGTACATTTGACGTCGAACAAGCTTGAGGCGCGTAATCTGACCTTCGGTCTGTCCGTTCGACCATGGTGAAGTGATTGCCGCCCGTACCGCGGCTTCATCTTTCGCGACGCCACTGGCGAACGAGGCGACGAGGCTCGCGCGAGCGCGCTCAATCCATGGGATGAAGCCCGCCTCGGTCTTGCGCCGGATCATCCGGTGGAATTCGGCGATGATCTCGCGTGCCTCGACCAGAGTCGGCACGCCAGCTTCGATCGCCGCGATCGTGACGGTCTCCGCTTTCGTGAGCAGGTCCCGCCCGATGGTCATGAGGCGAGCGATTGTTCTGGCTGAGGGAATCCGCTGGAGGTTCTGTGCATCGGCCTTTTCGGCTCGTCGTCTGCGGGTCGTCCACTCGCTGACGACGCGGAGCGAGCCGCGGAAGCCACGCGCTGCTAGGCGGCGCCAGAGTTCAGCCCCGCTTCGACAGCCGGACACCCACTGATCATCGAGCCATGGCAAATGCAGATCCAACGAACTTTGCCGGGTCCGAAAGACATCGGTGCGTTCGCCGCGGATCACCTGCCGCACCAGCTTCCTGCTATGGCCAGTCTGACGCACGATCTGCTTGATGGGTATGCCGCTCTTCGACAGCGCCAGGATGGCCGCATTGGTCTCTTCGCGGCGCAAGTAGCCATCATATTGGAGGCGCTCGGCTGCTGTCAGCAATTGGGGATTGATCGTCGTCGCACCGATGACGATGCGAATCTGGCGCATCGATTTGCGGACGGCGTCAAGGAAGGCCCGACTGGCGTTCTCCATTAGATGCCAGCGGTCGGCGACCTGCACCGCGTGCGGCAAGGCTTTGGCCGCCGCTTCGCCATATCCGCCGCCACGATCGCGGGCGACGATTGCGATCGTGGGGTGCGCAGCGAGCCAGGCTCGGGCCGTCGCGGGCTCACGATCCGGCAACAAGGTGACTACCCGGCGCCTTTCCAGGTTGCAGATGATGCTGGCGTATCGGTGATTGCGACGCCAGGCCCAATCATCGATGCCGATAATCTTGAGCGGGTCAGCCGGCGGACGGTGACGGCGTCGAACCACGCGCAGAAGCGTGTCCTTGCTCACCGGCAACATCAGCCGTTTGGCGAAGCCTGCCGCCGGTCGACCGCCAAGCGCCAGACCAAGGTGATGTATGATGGAGTCCAGCCTCGCCGTGCGTCGCGCTGATGGAGCCAATATCCCGTCGGAGAAACGCTCAGTGAAGATCTGGCGTCCACACAGGACGGCGTCGCAACGGAAGCGACGTGCGATCACCAGGAGCTTCACGACCCGCCCCGAAAGCGGCAGATCGGTCACACGGCGCCGGTAGCGGCTGTGGACACGTCGGGAAGCCGTTCCGCACGATGGACACCTGCCGACGCTTCCGGACGCCCGGACCGTGATGACGGCTTCATCACCCTCGTAGCACGCACTCTCAACAACAAACCCACGCGGCACCAGACTGGAGCGGTGGAGTGCTTGCTGCATGGCGCTGATTCTCCTCCAATCAAAACGCCAGACATCCCTCGAACTGCATCAAAAGTGAGTCAGAGCCAATTTTGCATGCCGAATAACATCCCGAACTCCGAGACAGAACATCCGCCAGCGAGATCAACATGGTCATCCGTGAAAATGGGCGAATAATGTCGAAACGATTGTCGCCGATTTAAGGTTTGGAGAAGGAAGCCCGTTCGGATCGGTTGGTTCACGAGATCATCTTTGAACTTGAGAATAGAATGCGAGCAACCCGGCAAAGCCCTGCTCCCCCCGAGCAAGATGCCCCGAGCAATCCCTCATCATAGAATTCAGGCCCGGGTCATCATTGCTCCGAGATCTATCGGTAATAGATCGTGCGGCTGGGTGACCTCAACCACCGCTCGCGTTACCAATTCCAGGCTGCAGCCGCGGCCAAGAAAACGCCACAGCTGACAGCTCCAGCCAGTATTACGGCAATGTTGGCTTGCCAATCAGTCGCGAGATCGGGGACGATTGGACTTCCGGCAAGTGAGTGGTAGGCCGGCGCAGGACCGCCTTGAGCGGGCTTGTTTGCCGATGCCGTTGCATTGTCAAGATCAGGCGGAATTGACCCGTGCAATGATCGGGCAGGTTCAAATGGAGGATCGAGCTCGACGGGTAACCCGAGCTCCTCCAGGCGCGATACGACGCTTGCCACTTGCTCCTCGGTCATCTCCTCAACAGGCAGAACCGCTTTCAGGTCCTTGTCCGTGACAAACCCTTTGAGGCGCCCCAGCGCGACTAGGCGCGGCAACCCCACGTAGCTTACCGAAGACGTCATCAGAGGCTCCGTTCATAGAGAGAATTGATGGTCGGAAACGGCCGGAATGCTAGACAGGTCCTTTGAGATCTTTGAAACGTCTAAAGCCGTGTCTAGGTTCAGGAACGTTTGCCTTGCAGCACTCATCCTTTGTACGCCACCGCTCATTCTTGGCTCCTTCATGCCGGATTCAACGAGCCACCGGTTACACCGGAGAGCTAGTGAAGAACCCGGCAATCATCGCGATTTGCATCATGAACCAGAATTCCGGTATTGACGGTCCAAGCTTGACGCCGAAGATGGGCCGGAAAGTCGCAAACTGCGCGATCGTCGGTACATGCCGACCTGCCAAGTGTTGAGCGAGAGCATGTCTTCCTTCACCGAAACCCGATCTCGCGCGTGCGCTTTTCCCCAAAGATGTGCCTAGGCACGGGTGCGTCGGCGCGGTGGGCAGATCGACTAGTGCCAGCGTGTGCGCGACGTGCACCCTGAGGCTCTTGGCCTGCGAGAGCTTGCGGAAAAGCGTGCGTCAGCCGTGTCGCAGATCCCGAGGATACTCGACGTGTGCACCTCAAGCTGACCAGGAGAGGCGAGCAGAAGGTTGAGGAACTCTCACAGAAGAGCCTTGAGGAGCTTCGCCGCGCCGCGGGGTCCGCTGCTGCCATTTCGAGACCGGCCAGTTCCAATTCAAAAGCATGAGGTTCCAAGATCTCGGCTGTTCAGCGTCCGGTACTAAGCGATCGAGAAACGCTTGTGACCGGATTCTTAGAATGAAATGCCGGCTTTCCCCAATTCCATGGCGCGCCTCATCAGGAAGTCTGCCGGACGCAGGAGGGGCCCAGCCGAAGCGAGGCCCCGCGCGTGCTTGCCGCCTACTTCTTGTTCGAACCCGAATCTGTCGAGCTGCCCGCCGGCGCAGTTTGGTTCGCACTCGGCTGACTAGCTGTCGACGAGCTTCCGCTCTGCGGCCGCTGATTAGCCTGACCAGTCGTATTCGACCGACCGGGCGAGCTTTGTCCTGTCGTCGAAGACGGTTGGTTCTGCGCCTGGCCGGGATTCTGGCTCGGTGCCTGCCCGACCGCGTTCTGCTCGTTCGACGGCTGCGTCTTCTGAGCGTTGCCGGCATTCTGCTGGTTCGACGGTTGACCTGTCTGGGTCTGAGCAGTGGCGGCCTGGTTGCCGGTCGGGGTCTGCGTCCCAGCCGAGCTCTGGGTATGGGCCGACGTGGATTGTGACTGGATGGTTTGGCTGGCCTGCTGGCTCAGCCGGCTGGAGACGCCAAGCGACGATACCGTGCGCATATCGATGTTGCCCGTCACAGCAATCCCTTGCTGCCGCTGATAGACGGTGACTGCCTCGCGCGTCTCCGGGCCCCAAATGCCGTCGGCCTCACCATGCAGAATGCCACGGTCGATCAACACGCGCTGGATGACGCGAATGTCGTCGGCCGGCAGATCGACGACCGCTGCAGTGCCGCTGCTCGCGCCGCCACCATGGCCGGCACCGCCGGCGAAGCGGGCATTAGGACCGACCGGCACCACATCGACGATACGACGATCACGGTCGACGATCACGACCTCGTCCTCCACGACGAAGAAGCTATCGTCGCGATATGCGGGGAAAACATCGATCAGCGCCGGATAGGTCGAGACCGAGGCGATCGTCACGCTGGACGGGACGGCGATGCCGGTGCGAACCTGGAAATCGATCGAGTTCGCATTGACGCGCGGGGCCTTTCTGGTCTGCAGGACCGAGTGTTGCAGCGTCGTGCGCTGCTCCGCCGTCACCTGCTTGCCACTCTGGGTCTGAGTGCTCGCCGTGGCCTGATGGGCCTGACCCTGCGCGTCGGCGCTGCCCTGTGCCGCGTTCTGGCTGCCCGAGCTCGAATTCTGCTCCTGGGCAGTTTGGCCGGATCCGCTCTGCTGGTTATTCGTCTTGTTATCAGCCTTAGCGTCGCTCTTGCCCTTCTCCTGCGTACGGTCATCCGCCCGCTGCTGACTGTCACGGTCGGACTTGGTCTGACCGGCGGCTTGATCCTTCTCCTTTTGGCCGTGCGCCTGGGCACGGTCCTTACTCCTATCGTGCTCCTCCTTGCTGGCTTCATGCTCCTTGCTGGAGTTCCCTGAGCGGCGCGTATTGTCGCGGTCCGCCGTCTGCCCTTTGCTGCTCTCCCGGGAGCCTTCGGCGTGGCCCTGCTCATCCGAGCCGGATTGCTGACTCTGCGCCCGACTGGCCTCGCTGCTTCCTTTGGACGGGGCTTCGGCCCGCCCAGTCTCGCGAGATTCTAATCCTCGGCCTTGCGTCATTCCTTCATGGCGGGAAGCGCCCTCCCGGCCGGAAGCGCCGCTGCCCGTCCCACCGGCATGGCCATCCGACATTCCTTTTTCAACCGTTCCGCCACCCGCCCCTCCTCCGCTCACGCCCTGCGCAGAGGCAAGACCTATGCTGGCGAGCACTATCGCTGTCGTGACCAAAAACCTGCTCTTCATTCCTTTCATAGTGCAAATACTCCTCTCGGTTGTTCGCTCGTTCCAATTGGACGAGGCGGACATATCGATGCCGCTCTGCAATGCGGATGTCCGCCGCTGAGCAACCGGCCGAGGAGGGGATCGTTCCTGGTAGCCTAAAGCGTGATGGCATTAAGTTCGATAGCCTGAGTTTTTCAGGTAGTTGGCGCATTCCTCGGATGTGAAGGCATC
>NZ_JAUIZJ010000040.1:0-27690 GCF_030435535.1 Bradyrhizobium sp. WYCCWR 13022 | reverse complement strand
CGATGCCGTCTGGGGAGGGCGGCAACCATCCCATCTCATCTGGTGATCTGTGATGTGTCGGCCGGGCAAGCGAGTGATTCCTCTTGGCGGAAGAACCACTTGCATAACCCCGCCGGCCGCGATCACCAGTCGGCGCGGTCCTCCTCGGGATCGCGCCGACGCTGGGCTCGTAACTCCGGTCGGGCTACGCCCTCCCTCCGTCACGAGCCCAGCGAAACTCTCTCACCTTGATTGACGCTGCCTTCCATCCTGATCGTCGCGCGACACTAGGCGCCCGTCGGCGCGATTGACTCGATGTCCGCGAGCGAGTGTGGCCGCCGGTTGTCGCTGAACTGGCAGCAAAGAACGCTGCCTATACCGGGACGCGACTTGCACGAGCGGCTCAGGCGCCACAGTTTGCTCGTTTTGACCGATGGCGGCGACGGTGCGAGGAACGCGATGCTCCAGCTGAAGCGGCAGGCCTGCTGTAGAGTGAGGGCAGCTGTGCTACGTCTGATTATGGGATCAACACCAGAACGCAACTGACGTCCCCGTCTGTCAGACTCGGGACAGTTGTCGCACTAACATGGCGTCGCGACGCTCTCGCAATGGTGCTCAGAATCCCCTAACTCATTTATACGTGTCAGAACTGTCATGCTCCCGCCGATGGCATCGGACTTGCTGATCCTCTCCTTGAGAGGCTTGCCCGGAGCTACTCCGGGGAGGTTTATTTGGCCCTGGAGGGGAATTGTAAATGGCGGAGAAGGCGTGCTCGAGATGCGGTCGATATCAATAAGATCAGGCTACGCGCTGACCAATACGTCCATTATCCAAGATACTGTTCGACCGATCCCACCTTCGGGCGCTCACGACCGCCTAAAACGGTAAAGCATGGAGCGCGCGGTGATCTTGGCACTCTGCGTGGCCGCTCTCGCAGCCGGTGGAGTGCTGCTTTCGTTCGCCAAGCAAGCGCTATACGTCTTGGCATTGGGGTAGGAAAGTAGCGTAGCGATCATGTGGCTGTGGCACTTGATTGGCGGCAGCCAATATTTGGATCAGCAGCACTGGCTGCGCAGGCCGCCAGGCGGGAGCTTTTTGACGACATCTTGGAGCCGACTGTCGAAACGACCGTGATAAGGAGTCGAACGATGAGCAGCTGGAAGTCCCTATTGAGCTGTACGGTGGTGGGAGTCCTGATGGTTGTCCAGTTGGAGCTGGCGACGGCAGCGCCGATGCCGAGGAGTGTCGGAGTCGTGCAGGCCTTTCCTGGAGGCACGACCACGATGTCCCCTGTCTCTCACTGCAACTGCGAACGGAGGATCTCCAGTCTTGCAAGAGCCGAACTCTTCCGTGGCGCAAGTACGAGCGGCGGCTGTTATGGCCCTTATTGCGTATATGCGGAGCCGCCTTATGGATACCCTCCGGTCAGTTATGGCTGCAGTCCGTACCATACCGGCCCGCGGTCGTACCCGTTCCGCGCATATCCCTGCCACGGTTATAGGCACGGTTGTTACGGACGCCACTGTTGTTATCGCCAGTACGACTGCCCGGATTTGTGACCGACCGGCGAGACGAAACTGTCGGCTACTGGTGAAGCGGATCTATAGCAAGGAGCAATATAAATGACCCCGATGTATGGTCCGGCCGTGCGTTGCAAGTGGTTTCGCCGAGCTGGCGGTGAGCGGTCTTGCATCAATGTATCCGGCCTTTGATTGGAGCATTTGCTCCGGCCACCATGGATATCAGCGCGCGTGCGTTCTCGTTAGCGGACAGGCCTCGATTGGACCATTCGGGTCACCAGTGTTCGCATGCGCCGGGAAGACCGAACCTCCATCTCGTCTCATCCTCTCGCAGACCTCGGCTGGAAATTATTGATAGGGGCTTACGTCATCGCTTGCTCCTCATTTTGCTCAGTTCCTTTGTTCGAGCCAAGGGCCGTTCCTTCGTCCCGGCCCGCAGAACGTCGATCGCGTCGCGCGCAGGGGCGGTCAAGGCCAGCCGTCGCGCTTGGCTTGCGGCTGGCTCCGGCGTTGCCAGGCTGCGCCTTGACCGCGCCCAGCACGGCGCGAGGATCAAGCGGGTCGGACGCCTGCATCGTCAGTCCTCGTCAGCTCGAAGGCGCGTCCTTTGGCCAGCACCGCCCAGGCGATGCGGGCAAGCTTGTTGGCGAGCGCGATCGCGAGCACGTTGTGGTGCAACCGCCTTTTGGCGGCTTCGATCCAGGACTTGAGCCCATAACTTTCCCAGTTCTTTATCCTGACCAGCACAACGCACGCCGCCTGCACGAACAGAACGCGCAGGTAGCGATTGCCGCGCCTCGAGATTTTGCCGAGGATCGTGCGGTCTCCCGTCGAGATCTGCTTGGGCAAGCCAAGCGCCGAAGTCGCGGCCTTTGGAGAATACGTCTCCGGTGCCGATCGCGGCCACCATGGCGCTCGAAATGATCGGCCCGATGCCAGGCACCGTCATTAGGCGCGAGCATGCCTGATCTTGACGGGCCAATGCTTCAATCTCGCCGGAGAGGCCATCGATGCGCTGATCCAGCCGGTGCCAGTCGCCTGCCAGCTCCTCGATGACACGCAACATGCGTGGCGACAGGGCATCGGCGCGCGTCGCAAGGATGGTGGGCAGTTCGGTGCGCAAGAAGCCGATACCTTGGCGCACGGCGATCCCGCGCTCCAACATGAAGGCGCGAATCTGGTTGATGATGCCGGTGCGTTGCGATACCAGCCGCTCGCGCACCCGGTGCAGCGCCTGCAGATCCAGTTGCTCCGCGGTCTTGGTCGCCACGAACTTCATCGTCGGGCGCTGCACGGCTTCGGCAATCGCTTCGGCGTCATTGAAGTCGTTCTCCTGTCCCCTGCTATAGGGGCGGACATATTTGGCCGGCATCAACCTCGCATCGTGACCAAGCGATGCGAGTTTGCGGCTCAGGTGATGTGCGCCGACGCAGGCTTCCATACCGATCAGGCAACGCGGCAGATTTGCGAGCCGCGCCTCCACTTGCCCACGCGGTCACTTTTGACGCAGAACGATGGCGCCGCGCGCATCGTGGCCGACGACGTTGAACGAGTTCTTGCCGATATCGATGCCGATCACGGCGATCGCGGTATTGGGTGTCTGAGACATGGTGTGCTCCTTGTCTTTGCCGCCCCTTACCAGCTTCGCTTGCTGGCGGGGGCAGGAGGCCCATTAGCGGAGCTCGGAAGAGGAGGCGAACATGCCGTCGATATCGGGAGAATCAGGCTCCGCGATGACCAATATGTCCGTGAGTTTATTCGAACCTGATAACGACGTTCCAGGCGGCAAGCAATTGTAAAAGAGAACGCATGGAACACGTGGCGTCTAGGCACTCCGGGGCGTCGCTCTGTCGAGGAATGTCTTGGCCATCTCGCTGTCAGTCATGCAGGTATACGTCGGCATTCATCTCCAGTGCCGGATCGAGGTCTGCATCCAGGTGCATCTCCGGCGCCGACATGCTCCGGCAACACTATCCATGCCTGTTGCGAGTGACTGTCGAGTTACGAAGAACTCATGACCGCACATGGACGCATGGAGCACGCAGAGCATGCTTTGCTGATCGCCGTGCTGGCGCTATTCCGGTATCCTGGGCGATCTCGGACAAGCTCGGTAAGAGTGCACAAACCGAAGCGATCAGCAAACCTGTGGACGCCGTCATCGACTGGGCCTTGTTCATGGCCAAGACCAGCCGCCGCACAATGGTGGAGATGGTAGCTGAGCTGGAATCTCCTGCGGCGTCTATGTCACGCGTTCGCCGAGCTTCGACAAGCCAGGCCGATCGCCAGGACGGGCACTACGTTGGGGCCGGCAGCAATCACGCCCTCCCGCTCGATGCCGTCGGGAGCGCTGACCTAAGCGATGTCAGGTTGATACTTTGTGCCTCCGTTATGAAAAGGCTTGAATCGCACCTAGCGTCACATTGTACGATCCTGGAATGAAGTCGAGACCTCTGGTGAACCAACGCCGGCTACTCCTTAGCACCTGGGATGGCATACTTGGCTGTGGAGTTCTCGTATCTGTTCTAGTGGAAACCGGATGAAACGCGCGCTTTTGACTACGGCCGCACTGCTTTTGTTGGTAGGCACTGCTTCAGCCCGCACGCAAGAGGGCCCACCGGAAGGCGCGCAGGAGCCCCCCGCCCGGGAGACTCCCTGGGACCCTGATGACCCGGGTGCGGCGTGCCGCCGGGTGCCGGTTCCTTGTTCTGAGGAAGAGAGAATTAAACATCCAGGCCGGCTGATTTGCGGCCATCAACGGCGCGGCAACTGCCGCACCTGACAAAGAGAGCCCGCCGACGACCGTGCAACTTGATCGATCGGCCGCTATTTGGACTTGTGTTAGTTACCGCCGTCCACATCGAGCCTCGACGTCAGCACACCGAGGCCTACTCACCGCGCCGCAACCTAATCTCGGCAGAGGCTACACTTATCGATGCGGAGATTCCGTTCCGGACAGCAGGGACCATAAGAGCCCGTCGATGGGGATAGTGCTCTAGGGTTGGGTGATGGCTCCGCGACAGCTGCAATGTCGCGGTCGATCTCTTGCGCAAGCGAGGCCAGTTCGCTCCTCGCAGTATCCACGATCCATTGATCGAGACCGAAAGCATCTTTGCCCCCATAACAAAGCCGTGAGCCGTCGAGCGAGCTCGCCGGCGGTGACGAACTTGCATTCCAGATGACTACTGTCCTGACTCACAAGTTCGCAATCGTAAAATCGCATTGGATTCGCTTGGTTGTGCCAGAGCTGGGTGCTGGAATAGCGACGAAGGATTTGATGTCGGTCCAGCTACTTGCGCCCCTGATATTGAGCGATGATGAGCGTGCCGCACTGACGTCACTGACGAAGCGGCGGAACACGGCGCAGGCGCTGGCTCTGAAAGCCCGGATTGTGTTGACCTGCGCGGAGGGAGGACAGAACAAGAAAGTGGCGGCCAAGCTGCGCCTGGAGCGGCGGGACGGTAGGCAAGTCGCGCCACCGTTTTTGTAGAGCAGCGCGTGGCCGGGCTTCACGACGAGCCGCGTTCCGGGGCTCCGCGCACGGTTGATGATGTCCGAATCGAAGTCGTGACCGTGCGAACGCTGGAGAACTGCCCCGCCACGCATTGGAGCTCCCGCAGCATGGCAAAGGCGAGCGGTCTGTTGGTGTCGACGGTTCAACGCATCTGGCGGGCCTTCGGGCCAGCCGCATCGGATGGAGACGTTCAAGCTCTCGACAGACCCGTACCTACTGGCCAAGGTCCGCGACGTCGTCGGCTTTACGTCTCGCCGCCGCAGCACGCCATCGTCCCGTGTGTGAGCGACAAATCCCAAATCCAGGCTCTGGATCGCAGCCAGCCGATGTGGCCGATGCGACCTGGCCAGCCGGCCCGAAGGAGCCATGACTACAAAAGGCATGGCACCACCTCGCTGGTCGCGCCCTCGATATTGCGACCGGACGGGTCATCGGCAAGTGCTACCGACTTCACCGCGCCGCCGAATTTTGCAAGCTCCTCGACGAGACCCAGCCCGCGCCGGCTCGACGTCCATCTCGTCATGGACAACTACGCCACGCACACGACCCCGCTGATCCGGCGATGGCTAGTTAAAAGGCCGCGTTGGCATGTGCACCTGACCCCGACCAGCTCGTCATGGCTCAATCAGGAGCGCTTCTTCGAGCTCCTGACCGACAAGAACATCAGGCGCAGCGTCTATCGGAGCATTGCCGCCGTCAGGGCCGACATCGCTTCATTCATCGAACGGCACAACGCCGATCCAAAACCATTTCCATGGACCAATTCAATCGAGCGCTTCTGCCGATCCAATGCTCTGGTTCAGGACACTAGACTTGCAGCAGCACCCAGTGTGGGGCTCTGCGCATTTGGCCATAACGTTAATCATGGGCATGTACTCGAAGAGCGACCAAACACAGTTCGGCCCGCCGAACGGAATCGAGGCAAGAATGTGTCGACCCACGATCACGAGGATAAGTCTGGCCAGACCGCCCAACTGCTCGCAACGGCCAGGCCACTGAATGCCGAAGTGATACTTCATTGAAAACAAGAACGCCGCGGCATTGCTTGGTCGATTTCGGACAAGTCTGTCGAATTAGCCACACATCGGTGTCGCAACGGGTGAATACATAAGCCTTCCCTTCACCAGCCACGTGACTGCCGCCGGTCAGGATCGCGGTCGCTATACGGACCTCGTTTGCGATGGCACAACTATTGCTACCCCTTTACTCTGACACTCCATCTAACAATCGAGGAAGTACATGAAAGAGGCCTTCTCCGTAAACGAGAACAAGGACGAGTGCGTGGACGAGTGCGTCGACGAGTGCGTGGACCAGTACATGGATCACGAATTCCATCTTAATGCTGCGCTGTGGGCGCGGAGCGGCACGACCTTCCTCCCAGTCTCTGACGCTTCCTTGGAATTGCCAGCAGGTGCTTATCGCTGCCGCGAAAATAGTTGCACCGTTTTTTTCGAAAAGGTGCCGACTGTAACTGACACGCTCTTGAACTTGCCGGACACCGCCGCGGAGAGGCTTTTGGTCGAGTTCGACAAGTTCTGGGCTCTGCGCGAGGAGTACGTCGAGTACGGCTTCACGCACAAGCGCGGCATGCTCCTGTGGGGCCCTCCCGGTAGTGGCAAGACCTGCGCAATCGGACAAATGACACAGGTCGTTGTCCGAGATCATAATGGCGTAGTTGTCTTTATCGATCGCCCGCAACTGGCTAGCGCGTGTGTCGGTCTGCTGCGTCGCATTGAGCCCGAGCGGCCCGTGGTCATGGTTATGGAGGATCTGGACGAGCTCGTGGAAAGATGGGGCGCTGAGCACTTTCTTGCGTTGCTCGATGGCAACGCGCAAACTGCGAACGTGCTGCACGTTGCGACCACCAACCACCCTGACCGTCTGGACAGGCGCTTTGTCGATCGCCCTTCTCGCTTTGACACCATCATGGAAGTTGGTATGTCGTCCGCCCAGACCCGCCGCGCCTACTTCAAAGCCAAGGAGCCATCGCTTGACGATGCTACGCTCGACCGCTGGGTCGAGCAAACCAAACGCTACAATATAGCACATCTGCGAGAAGTCATCATTGGCATTAAGCTCTATGGCCAGAATGAGCGATCAGTGTTCGAAAGGTTGAATAGCATGCGTCAGAATCGCTTCGACTGCGAGAGCGAGGACAAAGAATGATGTCTTACTCCTAAGCTATGGCGACGCTGATCCTGTTTTAGGACCCGAATAGCTCGGCCGGAAGGTGGTGGCTCGGCACGCGTCATCCGGGTGTCAACTCGGGGGACGGACAATGGAGCCCTGCCGCCTGAGGCAAACGTACGCTACGCTCCATTGATCCTGACGAACCTCTGGCGGGGGTACGGTCACCCTGCGGCACGTTTCGTCGGGCCTTCCGCTGGCGCTACCGAAGCACGGACGCGTCGATCAAAACAGCGGTCTTCGAGCTTTGAATACCCGGGAAGGAGTACGTAGCTTGATCGTTCCCGTCATTAGTGTGACCGTCGCACTTCAAACATGATGCGGAGCCGAACCATGGCGGATGAGCAGCGAGCTTCTGTCCAAACTGCACGCAGGATACTCTATTTTACAAGGTCCTACTAACCCTTCAGCGTCGCCTTAACTCTTCGCGAAACGAGCAGGCGAACGCGCTGCTGCTTGCATCGGCCGTCAGCACAGCACGAACTGACGACGTCGCAAATGCCTAGTAACGAAAGGAGCCGGTCATTGCGCAACCCCGGCCAGCTCCACGGCCGGCCTTCTCCTCCGTTCCCCCCGGGGGCGAATTTGCACGGGGCAACCACCGCACGTTCGGGAGCCTCCACATACGCTCTCACCCTGACCGTCGCGCTAGGTCGTTCTCGATCCGATCATGAGAGACCGTGAGATATCGTATGGAAGAGTTCACTCCTGCGCGCCTTTTGCTTCGTGGTCTCAATCCAGGAGTGTATAACGATGCCTGCCCTGCGGGCCAGCCGAGAGGCCTCAATCAAAACCACGGCGCCAACTCGCCCTTCGCAAATGCGGCGAGCAGCTTCTCGAACCCGCGACGCGCGGTGCCACCACCAAAGCGACCGAGATCATGGTCGATCACGCTCACCTCGCTCCAGCCAAGCTGCCGCGCACCGTCACCTAAGCCTTACTGCCGGCGCGGTCCACTCGGTTGTTGATAACCTGGTCGTCCGCCGACTGACGAACGTGCACGATGGCCCGGCGAGGAGCGTGCTCAGGCGTGTTCTTGCTCACCGCTGTCCTCCTCATGTCGTTTGCGTCGGTCACCCCGTCGGTGAGCGATTCGGTAGGAAGCTCCTTCAACAGCTCCAGCGTTGCTGGCAAGTTTCAATCGGAATGCTGCTGCATCTTGGAGGGCTCTCGAACCGATCTCCCTGTGAGGTGACGCGCTCGCCACGACGACGTCCCCACAAATGGGACGAATAACCCTAAGAGGAGGATAAAACCGCGTCGACAAGAGCGCGCACCTCCAGCGACCGTCCACCGCAAGCCGCGGAGCAGGGATCAATCGGAAGGACGCGGTGGTGCACCGTCCATGCCGGCAGGAGCGTTAACATCCCATCAGGTTGCCTGATAACTAAATCGGTCTCACCCTCAAGCCGCTTGCAAGGTGACAACGACGACTAACGCTGCGCATTGCGGATGGAACGGGGAGGATCTCAATCGGGCTCCTAGACATCGGCCAACGCTGGTTGCCCCGGGGACTGGCAAGACTAACCTCGCGATCGCAATTGCCCGCAGCTGTGTCCGCGCTGGCGCCCGTGGCCGCTTCTACAAGGACGTCCACCTCCTCAACAGGCTAGGAGCCGAGGTCCGCGATGGCCGCCAAAGACGGCTCGCCGATCACCTGACCCGGTTGGACTTCGTTGTTCTCGACGAGCTCGGCAATCTGCCATTCGCCCAATCCGGTAATCAGCTCCCTGTTCCACCTCATCGGTCGCCTACGAGCGCACTCGTGCTGGTGACCACCAATCTGGTAGTCGGGAATGGCCGAGCGTCCTTGCGGACACACCAAGATGACCACCGCGCCGCTCGACCACCTGAACCTTCATTAGGATATTATCGAAAGCGGAATCGACAGTTGGCGCTTCAACAGTCGGGAAGAAGATCACGCCCGAACGCGCGCTCCCCGCGTCTCCGCAACCCCGAAATTGTGAACGTTAATCGACATTCCGACATTCCGAACTTGACGGCCACTTCTCGCCTTAGGGGGAAAACCATCGCATTCGCGTTCAAGACGCACCGCCCACCGAATCTCCCTTATTCGGCAATAGTCAGGAAGCGGACGCCGGAAGCGTACGACTCGCCCACGCTCAGCCTTTAGGGACCAGGGCCGAGAGTTAAACCCGCCGAAGATGTTCGGCGACCGCTTCATGATCAACGATGTGCGACTTCGCCCGAGCGCCTCAACTGGAAACAGCTTTCACTTGAAACTGCGCAGTAAGATGAGCGCGTCGGCAGGATTTGGCCGCCAAGATTAACTGCACTGAACATCAAGGAGCCTCCGTCAACGCACGCGTGCATCGCAATTGCAAGAGTTCCGATTAGGACGTAACGTGTACCGCGAGTGCAGGCGATTATCTCAGACTCACCAATTCCGTTGAGGTGCTTTCCGCAAAGAGTGGTCGCTTTCATTTCCTTGTGTCGTCAAGTCCTTCGAGCGCTGCAATGAGGCAGTTGATCAATGTCATTGTGGTAAATGGTTTAGCGAGAAGGCAAATACCGCCAGCTTCGATTGCGCGGGCGCGAACTGATCTCTCTGCATTGGCCGTAATGAAGATAAACGGCGTTTGACGACCGTCGTTTCGCATTTGCCGTAGCAGCTCAAGCCCGTTCATGAAAGGCATCTGGATGTCGGCGATTACACACGACGTGGCAGCCAGCACCTCCGAGCGTAGAAACTCTGGGGCGGATGCAAACACTTGAACGTCGTAGCCGCGAGAGGACAGAAGGTTGTTCGTGGCGGCACGAACGGACGGATCATCGTCAATGATCGAGATGAGATGAGGCATTATAAGCGGAAAGCCTTTAGCTGCAGCGCTATCCAACCGAGAGCCGCCGCTCGTACTCAGGTTTGCACGTTTCCATTTGAGCGGGACAGGCCCAGCAACTCAATCATTCTTATGAGATCGGCGAGCGACTTAGCGCCGACTTTGCGCATGGCTTGGCCACGGTGGACTTTGACGGTGATCTCGGCGAGGCCGAGCTCACCCGCTACTTGCTTGTTCAAGAGCCCTGACGCAACCAGCGTCAGAATATCACGCTCTCGCTGCGTCAGACCTTCAAAGCGTGAGCGCACGCCGGCTCGCATCTTCTCAAGCTCTCGCCTTTGTCGATCTCTTTCGATTGCAATCTGGACTGCGCGAAGCAAATCCCGATCGCGGAAAGGCTTTGTCAGGAAATCAACCGCCCCCCCTTTCATTGCCTGTACCGTCATTGGAACATCCGCATGACCCGTTATGAAAACAATTGGCGTATGCATATTCGCGCTAGCGAGACCGGATTGCAGCTCGAGACCGCTCAATCCAGGCAACCGAACATCGAGCACAAGGCAGCTCGGCCCCTCGGGGCGGTCCGCTTTTAATATCTCCGCGGCGGAGGCAAAGTCCTTCACTTTCAAACCCGCCGATTGGAAAAGGTTCGTAAGAGCCTTCCGTATCGAGGCATCGTCGTCGACAATCAGCACCACTGCTTCGTTGTGATCCGGCACCAATTGCGATGCTTGCAAGCGCTCGTTCACGTGCCATCCTTTCAAACAGAACCATGGCAAATCCAAAAAACCTAGATTCTCGGCCTTATAACGGCTCTGCTTGGTCCGGGATGAGGGCCGATTACTGCTCTCGCCCAAAACCTACGGACTTCCGATTATAGGCCCGCTCCGGTATACACAAGTATGACCCGGGCCCTCACTGCTTTCTTCTCGAGCTACCCCTCCGAATTCGGCAATTCAACCTGACGTAGAGAACAAAGCCGCAAACGAGCGCGACCAGCCCAGACTTCCCGCTCAGGACTTCGCCTGCCCGAAGATCACCGTGCTCCGATATTCCTGGCACACCTCGATCGACAGTACCACGTTCCAACATACCAGCAAAATCAACAACCTGAATCCTTGCCGCATGAGGTGGCAAGGTACCTTGCAGCCGCCACTTGGGTTGTACAGGTCGAGGCAACTTGTTTCAGCTGAAACGGCCTGATTGAGGCAGATAGGGCAAGCCGGCGCTCCTGCGACTACCCGCTGAGAGGCGAGCATTTACACCATCTTTGCTTGCATTGCGCATACGTCACACCTTTTGGCGTTGGATTCCGACGCGGTACTCGCAACTGGCTTACCTCCTTAATCTCGGAGTGACGAGAGTGGGGTCGTGTCCCAGGGAGTGGTGTAGCTCATTAGCAAAGCCGCTCGCGACGCGCGCTCCCCCATAGCGCTGTAGCGAGCGAGCGGCTTTGCGAGTGGTCACCGATGATTCGTCGGTAAGGTTTGGATTGCGACAGCCAACCTGACTCGAGGAACCACCGATGACCGACGACATGATGAACCTGCGCACGCTCGTAGAGAAGATCCCCGATGCTGATCTGTTGCGCGAGATGATCGGCTTTGCTGCCCACCGGCTGATGGAGCTGGAGGTCGAGGGCCTGACCGGAGCCGCGTACGGCGAGAAGAGCCAAGAGCGGCAGGTCCAGCGTAACGGCTACCGCGATCGGAGCTGGGAGACCCGCGCCGGCACCGTCGAGCTGCGCATTCCCAAGCTGCGCAAAGGCTCCTACTTCCCCGGCTTCCTGGAGCCGCGGCGGATGGCCGAGAAGGCGCTCACCGCGGTGGTGCAGGAGGCCTATGTCCACGGCGTCTCGACTCGCTCGGTCGACGACCAGATGCAGGCGAAGGGCATGAGCGGCATCTCCAAGAGCCAGGTGTCGCGGCTGTGCGGTGAGATCGACGACAAGGTGAAGGCCTTCCTCAACCGCCCGATCGAGGGCAATTGGCCCTATCTGTGGATCGACGCCACCTATGTGAAGGTGCGCCAGAACGGGCGCATCATCTCGGTCGCGGTGATCATCGCGGTCGGCGTCAACAGCGACGGAAGGCGCGAGGTGCTCGGCATGGACATCGGCCCGTCCGAGGCCGAGACGTTCTGGACCGCGTTCCTGCACAAGCTGGCGCGGCGGGGATTGCGCGGCGTCAAGCTGGTGGTCTCCGACGCCCACGAGGGGATCAAGGCGACCGTGGCCAAGGTGCTCAACGCCTCCTGGCAGCGCTGCCGCGTGGGGTCGTTGAAGAAGTGGCCCATAGATTCGCGCGATGCAGCGACCGGCCTATCATGGCCCTCGCGTCAAAGCCCGCGCTACGGCGCGATCTGAAGCCGCAAACGCATTTTGAGGGACAATCCAAGACAGAATAAGCGCAAGGAGAGCGGTTGCCAGCCGCTTGAGGTTGATGGCGGCGGCCGTCAGGTAGGCCTGGATCTTCATATTCGGTAGACCGCGCCGTACGGCGCGCGCCAGCCCATGCCAAGTTTTGGCTTCGCCGTGGAATCCCTCTGAGCGCCAGCGATGGCGTTGATAGAGATGTCGATCCTGCTTACTCCATCGCTCGCGACGGCGGCGGGCGCGCAGCAGTGCCGGATAATGGTCACCGACAACGACCGCTTTGTTAACCCGCCCTTTGGATAGGCAATCCCGCTTGAGCGGACACCGGGTGCAATCCTTCGCCTTCGCGTAAAAGAAACGGCCGTGCTTGATGGGCCGCGCGGGGCGCAAGATACGTCCTCGCGGGCACTTCAAGATGTCGTTCTTGGCATCGTACCGGAAGCGTCTGAGCGGTACGCGACTCTTGATTGGTTCGGCTTTAGCTGGGATGAGGGCATCAATGCCGCGCCGCTCGAGCGCGCCGTAGACTTTAGCGTAGGCATAGCCCGCATCGGCGGTGACGACCTTGATGTCGATGCCCGTAATCGCTTCGATCTCATCGACTTGCGGCTCGATCATCTCTCCTTCGTTCGTTTGTTCAGTCGTGACCGCGACATCCAGAATGACACCGACCTTGTCATCGACGGCAGTGTGCTGCTTGTAAGCGGGTTCCAGCCGCCGGTTTCGGGCATTCGTAGCCATTGTCGCATCGGGATCAGTCGTGCAGACCTTTTTGTACTTCCCGCTTTGCCGGCCCTTTCTCTCATCCTCGCTTTCATCTTCGCTTTGATTTTCGCTCAGCACATCCACCGCATGCTGCTCGGTGAGGCTATCCCAACTCACGTTGGCGCGGATTAGCGACGCATCGATGTGAACCACTTCGGCTGTTGCGATCTTGGCCTTCAGACAGGCCTGGACCGTGCGTTTAAAGATCCTACGGAATCGCTCTTCGCCCCAGCGCTGGCGGATGCGCGTCAGGCTGGAATGGTGCGGTAGCCGCTCATGCAGGCCATAACCAGCAAACCAGCGAATGGCGATGTTAACCTGAGCCTCTCGGATCAGCTTGCGATCGTGTACGATGCCGGTGAGCAGACCCGCGAGCATCAGGCGGACCGCGGCCTCCGGATCGACGCCCGGCCGACCGTCGTTCGCGCTATAGCGGTCGGAGACCTCTTCCCTTAGCCAAGATAGGTCGAGCACACGATCGACCCGTGCCAGCACGTGCTCATCTGGGACGAGCTGTCTGAGCGAGCCAGTGATGAAGAGCTCCAACTGATCCCGCTCCTTGCGCCCCAGCATCTCGTTTGCTCCGCCAATCGCGAATCGCCGACGAGAACGGAATCAGCCAATTGCAGCTTTTTCAACGACCCCCGCGTGCACTTCATGCGCAACGCGCTGGCGCATGCCGGCAAGAGCGGCCGGCGCGTCGTCTCCTCCTTCATCGCCACCGCCTTTGCCCAGGACCATGCCGAGGAGGCGCGGGCGCAATGGCGGCGCATCACCGACCAGCTCCGCCCCAAGCTCCCGAAGCTCGCCGCCTTCCTCGACGAGGCCGAAACCGACGTGCTCGCCTACATGAGCTTCCCAGCCGCGCATCGCGCCAAGCTGCACTCGACGGATGAGATGGACAAGCGATTTCTTCAGACCGAGACGACGACTGCGAAAATCGCTGTAAGTCCATTCTTTTGTTCGGTCGCGCGGGTCATTCTTCCGTCCCGGCCACCGATCACGCAGCCGCCGCGCGCAGGGGCGGTCAAGGCTGGCCGCATTTGCGGCTACCGCAAGGCTTGGCCATGATCCGCCCGAGCACGGCGGCTGCGTGGAACGGGACTGGCCCGGCTGGAAGTTGCCGTCAGCTGCGATTATGATTGTTGGGCGCGGGCGACCTCGTGGCGAAGCGTGACGCGTCGGCTGCAAGCGTCACCGGACTGCCCTATTTTGTCTTGCCGAACTGAGGCGCCCGCGCGCCGGTTTTTGGCCGCCGCGCTTTCCATTGCGACATGAACCGTTCGTAGCTTCGCTCCGCCTGGGCGGCAATCGACATCTCGCCATCGCGCAGCGCCTTGATGTTGCAGGTATAGGCTGGTCCACGCCGGTTGCCTTTCTGTTGCGGATGTCCGGCTTGAAGTTGCATCGCGCGGGTCTTATTGGCGACCATCGCTGGGCGGGCCCACAGGTAATCTTCGCCCCTTGTCAACAAATGCCAGCAGAGCACAGTGAGCTTCCGAGCCACGGCGACCGCGGCGATCTGGTGGCCACGCCGCGCACGGATGCGCACGAAAAACGCATGCAGTGGACCGGGCGCCTTGGCCGCTGCCCAGGCCGCCTCAACCAGTATGGCGCATGCGTGACTGCGGCCGATCTTGCTGATTCGACCGTGATGGGCGGCTCCCAGTCCCGACTGCCGCACCCTCGGGTTCAGCCCGAAATAGCTCACCAGCTTCTGCGGGCTGCTGAACCGGCTGATGTCGCCGATCGCCGCCACGATCCCGGTAGCGACTGTCACATTCACGCTGGTGATCGTCATCACTCTGTTGACCGCGGAATCGTCGATGGCGTCCTGCGCGATCTCGCGGTCGAGCAGGGCCAAGTCCTCCGCCAGCCGGTCGAGCTCACGAACGTGCCGATCGATCGCCGCGCGCTCATCGTCCGGAAACTGTTGAGCGGCCAGCCACGCCCGGCCGCGGGCATTGAAAAGATCGGCATGCGAGCACTTTGGGATCAGGTGCGCATTCAGGATCGAATGCACTTCGTTCTTGAGCCGCGTGCGATGCCGCACGACCTGGTAGCGCCGCGCCACCAGCCTGCGCTTGCGTTCGGTCTCCGCATCAGGCGTCCAGATCTGCGGCAGGGAGCCCGCCGCCTGCAGGCTGGCGAGTGTACCGGCGTCGATCTTGTCAGTCTTGACGTGCGCCTGAGCGATCGCCTTCACCTGCAACGGATTGGCGATAGTCACCCGCGCCACGAATGGCGTCAGCACCCGCGACACCGCCATGCTATTTCCAGTCGCCTCGATCACCACTTCGTCGGTCGACCGCAGACTCTTGCCCATCCTTCAAGGGCGGCCCGGGTCATGTCGACCCGGCCCGCATGTCGAAGGATGCCGTCTTTCCAGATTACCACCTCGCCGAAGGTTCGGTGAACATCGATACCAATCACGCGTCGCATCTGCGCGTCCTCCCTTCCGTTGATTATTGCGGGAGCGGCGGGCGACACGACAACTACGGACTCGCGCTCACGGCGCAACCGGGCAAGTCGCAGAGGCGGCCAGCTACTAACACGAGCTCTCGGCTCATCGTGTGTATCGGCCTGCCCGCACCTTCGTGCTCCCGGTGCCTCTGTCCCGATGGTCGCACCATACGCCACGATGTCGAACACCGCAGCGGAACGTTGGCACCGAGAACTCTCATACCGGTTACCAATCCGCTCGAACGGGTCAATGGCGAGATCAAGCGCCGCACCGAAGTGGTCGGCATCTTCCCCAATGAAGACGCCATCGACGCCTCGTCGGTGCGATCCTGCTCGACCAGAACGACGAGTGGGCGGTCCAGCGCGGCCGCTACATGACACTGGAAACCATCGCCCCGTTGGGCGATGATCCCGCCGTCAGCTTCCCGGCAATCGCCAGCGACCGATCCGGCCCATGCCGGCGAACGCGGTGACCCGCACTCAGCTACACCACGCCACGGAACACGATCTCGAATTGGTCGCAAATCATAAGAGTTTGTCGCTGATCTCGTAGCTGCAGAACTCCAAGGCCGGCCCCAATTAGACTCGAGCCAGGCTGAGTGTCAGCGCTTTTGGGTTGAGGCGCAAGGGAGAGCATCAATTTTGCCCCACGCATCGTCGCGCGGCTCTGGGCTCTTACATCATCACGCGCCCAATCGAGACCGTAACTCCACGTCCCACTGATTGGGCCGCACGAACGAGTACGGTCCATCAGGAACTTGCTGCGAGGTCCTCGAAGCAGCACAGTTCTTCGAGTAACAGAACGTAACAGCTACTCGTTGCACTACAAGCTTCTACTCTGTTGAAGCGAACCAGCGGACACTTCGCTTCTGATCGAGGCAATCAAAGGCAGCCGCGAGGATGAGCGACGGCATGCCACAATACCCATGCTCCTACCTAACACAACGGCAGACAGCGCTTCGAGATCGCCGAGAGAACAAGTCGATTCGGCTCCATCAACGAGCCCTCGTTTGAGACCCGACAAGCGGTCCTTTGGCACCCCTGCAAAGCGAGCTCGCGAACCAGCCCCTTGCGCGCGGATTAACGGCTCGATCATCCACCGCTAAACGCGCCATCTTCTCGCAGATCACAAGACGTTCGGCGTCACGGAGCATGGAGCGAACTGCGACCATGCAGCAAGGACACAGCGCTTTGCACGGCACGTGCCGCGAATCACAAATAGGTTGGCCTAAGGCCCACTCTCATCTGTTATCGTCTACGATCGTCGGGGCGGTCCGGCAGCAGCTGGTCGTGCCGAACCCGCCCCTAACATCACCACAAGGGAGGCGGGATGGTGATGCTTCTTTGTAGGCAGCAAGAGCCGTGCCTCGACTAACCAAGAGAGAAGAGGGGGACACGCTGAGAGGCGACAAGATGAACTCACTGCCCTGCATGCCGTCGCATAGAAGTAAGTTGCCAAATGAGCGTCGAGTTCTGGCCAAGACTAGATAAATTCCATGCGATGGACAGGCAGCCCGACCACGGAACGCTCTTCTGGCATTTCCTTCGAAGCGAGCCCACCGGCCATGACCACCGTTCCGCAACCATCCTTGTATTTCCCGGGGAGCGAGGCCAGCCGAGGTACGGTTGCGATGGCATTCGCGCAAGCGGTAGTCACCGCTGAGATCAGGAGCGAAACGAGCGGCCGAGGACGGTGGGCCGGCCGAGCCGGGTCCCTTTTCGTACAGAGGCGTTGGATAGCGCGCATGCGACGTTTTTTTGGGGGCACACCTCTGTGCTCCTCGTCTGAAACGAAACACCTCACCGCGCCAGCCGTGCTCGGCTGACTTGAATGAGCTAAAGCGAGAGCCCCTTGGGTCCCAACAACTGTTTGTTTTAGATCGCTCCATAACTAGCGTTGATCTCTCACAATTTGTCTTGGCTCAGCAGAGTGACTGACAAGACGCTTACCTCCCAATATTCCGCTAAAGCAAGGCCTCGCTAGACGGCGTAAATCGCCGCATCTGAGCACCGTATACGCTGGTGTTATTAGCCGCTTGACGGTGCCTTCGATACCGCTGAGAGCGGGCACCACGCTTAGCCCGGGCATGCGGCGGCCAAGAGATCTCACGATAGAACATTGCAGCGCGCCCGACTGTCATGCCCGAAGATCGGCGATCGTCTTTTGAGAACGGAACCCAAATCAACACACCTGATTCAAACGTGCCGCTTAGGTCAGGGTCTCTCGGCCAGAGCCGCTCCTAAGCGATAACGGATTTCCTCAGGAAGTTAGCGAGCTCTGGGCAACTGCGCTCGCGTGGCATCCGATCGATACCCCTTGGGCCATTTCGGCTGACCCATAGTCCCTGTTTCATTGTGATCGCCTGCTCGCGATCACAAGCGAAGACTTCCATCTTCAAGAACAGAAGTCACCGCTCTCGCCCATCAGCTGTGCATTACCCGCTAGTTCTATTGTGCTCCTAAGCACGCGCATCACCACGGCATTCTTAACAACAATCGTAACATGGCGCCTGCATGCAGCTGGTCGACCCAGCGGCACGCAACTTGCTCACCGAGCATAAAAGCGTTGGAGATCCACATGAGCAATGGCTTCGTAGCTTGTCCCCACTCAGACACCGAACAGCGGCGCATACGCAATAGGAACACCGCAAGAAAGCGCGTCAAACCCGGTCATAGAGTTGTGAATGCTCACGACAACCGCGCGACGCTGACCTCGCGATTACCTAAAAAGTTACGTCTTTGCGTTCATCCGAGCCTATGTGGACGCCGCACGCGCCTTAAACAAAGCAGGGCCTTTAGGCAGCACGTCGTTAGTTTTGCTCGCCGGCTTCCGCAGCGCCGGTCCGCCGGATACATCCCGCTCGTCCTGCACGAGTCGGAACAAGCGGCGCATCACACCGTAGGAGCGACGCCACCGCCCGCACCCAGTCTTATGCCAAAGCGCCAAGAAAGGCAGTCGCTACTACCGTCTCGGAGTGAGGACCTACAACCAAGCCCGCTGGTCCTCATCTCGGCGGCCACCGGGAGACGGATGACAGTCGATATCAGTCGGACCGCTCGTCTACCCCGCAATCAACTCCCCAAGCATGAACCCATCGCGTGGCAGCTATGAACTACGACTTGATCAATTGCGCAGCCAACACGCAGTCGCTTTCACCTCTGTTCCAAATGCTGGTAAGCAAAGCAGGAAAGCTGGGCTTCGGTTCAGTAGCATATGCGGCAGTAACATACGCCCCGCCCAAACGCCTTCGTGAAAGTCCTGCCCCCATGATCGCCTCGAACTTTCCATCCCACTGGAGTAAGCCCTACGCAGAACACGAATACGGCAATATAGACCCCGCAATTCATCGATCACGGCGTTTTTCACGCCCAATATGCTGGGAGGAGCTGTCTGCACGATGTCGATTGCTGCCAGAAGAGCAACGCGCACTGGATTTCTACAAAATAGCGGGCTTTAAGCGCGGCATAAGCGTTCCCCTTTTCGCAGCGCAGGGCCATGTATCCGTGGCGCTGTTTGCCTCCGAAAGCGATCGGGCTGATCCGAAAGGCTCCTTACTTCACCTCGCCGCACTGGCCTCTCAATTCCACATCGGTTATGGCCTTATCGCGCCCCTACCAGATGAGAACCGATATCTGAATGTTACTTTCACTCCACGTGAAAAAGAGATCCTCTTGCACGCGGCGGAAGGCAGGTCTTCCTGGCATATCGGCCGGCTCCTCCACATCAGCGGGAATTCAGTCGACTTCCACATGAAGAACATTATGCGAAAGATGGGTACAAGTACGCGCACTGTGGCAATCAGAGAAGCCTACCGCGCCGGCCTTATTCACTACGCTTCCCCAACGAACGAGGAGTGCCGCTTCTCAAAGGGACATACAGTGAAATCGAAGAACCGTACTTTGGCAAGGCAATGAAGCATGGCCGCTGCCGGGTGCCCACAAGTTCAGACGATCCCCTGAGCTTTTCTGGTCCTGATCCGACGGATGCCCGGCGCGCGAACTGCTCAGAGAATAATTCCGGTGCTACCGATCCAACGCTGCGCTTGGTCACGTCCGGCTAAGTGAGAACAACCATAGCTTGCACCCGAAGTGATGGATAGTTCGCTTACAATGCTCGACACTGCGCCGCCTAACTTGCGTGGGAGATCAACACGTTCGCTGCGCCCCGATTTCTCAGGCTCATGCCGCGCGGCAATTAGGGTGGAAGCTCCCCACCCAGATTGTCGCGCTATACAGGCTCACTTGCTTTCAAGCGAGAGGAACGGTTGATGCGACTGCGAACAGATACTCCCGATCCATCATGCGCTCGCAAGTCCCGACTGTTCGCGGATCAATCCTTGCTGATGATGCAAATGCGACGCTGGCACATTCAGGCGCTTCCCCCGGGGTGGCGATAAAAGATGCCGCCGAAGACATGCCGCTCTTCACGAATGAGGCTGGCACGGCCGCCGACTAGCGAATGCATCCCAGAAGTGCTTGTAAGCCTTGGCAAGACCGGTGCCTTCCTGATATTGTTCGCGTAAATAGGACACCGGAGCAAGTATGGCAAAACAGGTAAAAAAGAAGATTGCGCGACGCGAGTACAGTAGAGCGGACGTGAAGGAACTCCGCGCCCATTCAAGGGCCAAAACACCGGTCATTCAAATTGCAAAGCTTACAAAGCGTACCGTTGGGTCGCTGCGTCAGAAGGCGCGAAAACTTGGCTTGCCTCTCGGTCACCGGCGCTAATCAGGGTCCTAACTCGATGGCTCTCTATTATTATCCCTCTCGTAACCACGCCATTGATGATGGCATTAGCTAGTGATCCGCCCTTCAGGGGGCCTGCGCCCGAAGCAGCAGTCGTGGGCAACGACAAACCTTCGCTATCGGGCCAGTGCAATTCTCTCGTGTTCCATGTGGATTGGAACGTGCGGGGTCGTTCCCGTATTCCACAACATCTCGGTAAATTCGTCGCCCCCCGGGCAGGATGCTGCATCTCGTTCACCCTTGAAGGGAAGGGCGCAAATAGAGCTTGAGCCCCCCTAACCCGATTTGGCGGTTTCGCGATCGCATTTGATGTCTGTATCTCGTCTGGCTTGCCCAATCACAAGCGTCACATTATGCAACTCTCAAAGCATGGTGCCCCGCGGACCACACGAGCTCTGCGCCTGCCGTCACGACATCGCGTTTTGACGAGTTGAGTCTGGATTAGTGCGCTGCATCGCTCGGCTCTCACGAGCTTATCGTGGTGCGGTGATCCATTCATGTGTGTCTACCTTACAGCGATCAGGCGCGAGCATCTCCTGCAAATGGGACGCTATTTAACTTGCTCAGCCGCGAATTCGTCTCTCTTATCTTTCTGATATCCCCTGGAGCTCGCGTACGGTTTTCGATTTAATCCACCAGGTGTGTGCGGCTACCAAGTGGGTTTCAGATAGGTCGGGTAAGAGTGGATGATCGCGCTAGCTCCTGTCACCATGCGCACGGCTCTGCGGGGCTGGTTGAGCGATCCACGAGCCGAATAGCCGGCACTAGCCGAGCCGCGGCAGCGAGGGAGAGCCCCGGCAACTAACCGGATCTAGTGACTTTTATCGCGGGAAAGGCCCCCCGTCCGCCAGCGGCGGGCTCGCCACAAAGCCGTGGGACCGTGCCACGACCCTTGTCGAGGCGTGGCCCAACGCGAGCCGTCGCTGGACTTTGTGCAAGACAGGTTCTCCAGTGGATCTCAGGATGGCGCGTCGCCCGCGAACTGACGGCGATCGTCGAGCGACGCGACAAGCCAGGAATGATCGTGTCCAACCACGGCACAAGTGTAAGCGGCAGGGTGAGGCCGTCAGATGGCGTGGTTCCATGGCATAAGGGCGTGGATTTCGCTGCTCAGCCAGCCGTTGGCGATACGCTGAAGCGTGAGAGCAAGCCAGCGAGCGGATCGACGTTGTTCTTCTTCGCTGTCTGCAACAGTGTCGCGATGGTCGCCCAGGTTCGTCTGCCGCCGTCGCTGCCGGCAAACAGACTATTCTTTCTCGTAATTGTTTGTGGCCTGATGGCGCGCTCGACGATGTTGGAGTCGAGCTCGATGCGACCATCGGTCAGGAAGCGTTCGAAGATGGCACATCTGGCGTCACGACGCTAAACGCTTCTGTCCCAAACGGAGGCCACACGGCCAATAGCGATCCGAGTAGCGCTCCGGCGACACTCCCAGATCCTTCGAAGGCCGCGCACAATCCACTGAATCGCTGCGGCGATGACAACAATTCCCGCCCCTAGCGCCGCAGCGATTGCGATTCTAACTGATAGCTCGAAAGGTCTTTCAAACGAAATAAAGTCCATCAAGCGGAACACGGCGCCCTGGATCAGATAAAGGACCAGCGTACGCTGCCCAAGACCTACCGCAACGAAGAGAACCACGCGACTAGAACAGCCAAAGCGCCAGACCTGCAGCAACACTTCCATTGCAATTGCCGAGGCAGATGCAGAGCCAAGAAACATAAGCAACACTTGCTTTGTATCGTGAACCAGTACTAGGTTGTTGTAGGCGTAGGTTGTTTTGTTCCAGTTGAAATAGCACGCACAAGCCATTCCACTAAGCAAGACCATCAAGAGCGATTTGTATCGTGAGATTATGGCCGTCCGCCATTCCTTCGAATGAGCGAACACGACTCCAAGGCAAAAGAATGGGTAAGTGTATCGCGCCAATGGCACTATCGAAACTGTCAACGGAGTGAGGGCAACAAAGATCGCTGACGTGCCAATCACCCAGGCCGATACCCGGCCGCACAACGCGAAAAGACTCCTCATGACGAGGAATGAGGCAAATGTGGTCCAAATGAACCAATATGAGCCTACTAGCTCCTTCGCAAGGTCAAACAGTACATCACGCAGGCTTGTTGGCACTGACCCCGTAGCTAGCTTGAACGCCCCCAACTTGATTGCTTCGAGAAGCGTGCCGCAAAATAGCGCCGGCAGCAACAATTGCTTCACACGATCAGCGACGCTGCGCGACAGCGACTTGTAAACTAGCGCTCCGTGGGACAAATAGCCGCTTATCGCCATGAAGAGCGGCATGTGAAACATGTAGATGAACTTGAAGTAAGGCGAATGCCAATATTCGTTATTTCTACAAATAACGTATTGTATCAAATGTCCGATGATCACCAAGATGATGAGCATGCCTTTAGCAAAATCAAGGCTTAGGTCTCGCGGCGCTCCTTTGAGCGCCTGCGAACTACACTCGGTTGATTGTGCTGAGCAATGAAACATGATGCCTCGGCATGCGATTTACGACCCGCGGAGCGCCAGTTGGGCTGACCCGATCGGGCTCGAAGGCTTCCCGACCGATTGGTGCACCCTCCGACGAAACTGACGTAATCATTGCAACGAATGCGACAATTCCGCCGTTCCGTTCCTCGTCTTTGCTCATCTTTCCAGATTGGTACAATCGGTTGTATTGATGCGACACATCCAGATGGTGAATGATGTGAGACGATCGCCGCCCGGCCACCGTTACCAGAGCTCTTGCACAATTAGTCGTCTTGCTACCCGCAATCAATCGGCTGCGTTTACGCACCCCATGGTCTCCGCAATAATAAGGCTCTCCTTGAACAGTAACACTCGTGGCACGCAGTTTGCTCTTTTAGGGCAAAGCTCACGAGAATAGGGGAGGTCCGCATGCACACTTCGTCTGCATGATCCAGATGCCCGGGAATAACCAGATTCCTCATCCCGTTACTATCATGCGCCACGCAGCCTGATCGATCTCGAAGAAGAACGCAGTCTTCTCTAGCGAGGCGCCCTTAGACATTGGATGCAGGAACGTGAAATAGTGAAGTACCTGCGCTTACGCCCACAGACCCTCTTGGCGGAACGCTGCGACTGGGAGATGAAGGTCGTGATTTTGGATCACCTAGACTGGGAGCGTGTAAGGCAGCTATTGCCCGCTGACCGGTGGCGACGAGGCTGCGCAAAAACAGCTCAATCGCTGGCTCTTTTTGGTTTGATCCACGACAGCCTAAAAATACTCGAATGAACTCGGGATCGGCCTGAGGCGAAACCGCTTAAGCCGCCTTCCTGAGCACGCCCACATGCCCCAATAACATGCCGGCCACTATGCCTCACTGGCGCTGCCAACGCCAAAGCTCGTTCTGCACACTGGGAGCCGATCGCCAGGAAGGATGGAGACATGACCAAACCCATTGGAGGCGTCGGGCGCGCCGAGCAGCCGCGTGCCGGAGCCCGCTCACATAAAATGCTATATGTCCAGGTTTTGGCGGCAATTGCTCTCGGCGGCATCGTCGGCTGGCGCTGGCCGCACCTGGCCACTAATGACTGGATCAAGGCGCTGGGCGAGGGCTTCATCAAGTTGATCAAGATGGTGATCGCTCCGATCGTCTTCTGCACCGTCGTCTCCGGCATCGCCCATATCCATGATGCCAAGAAGGTCGGACGCATCGGCGTGAAGGCGTTGGTCTATTTCGAGGTCGTCTCCACCTTCGCGCTCATCATCGGCCTCATCATCGGCAATGTCGTGAGGCCGGGCGCGGGCTTCGGCAGTGCGGCGGCCAACGCGCAGGCGGTCGCCAACTACGCCAAGCAGGCCGAAGGCCAGAAGTCGGTCGACTTCATCCTGCACATCATTCCCGACACCGTGGTCGGCGCCTTCGCGCAAGGCGAGATCCTGCAAGTGCTGCTGTTCTCCGTCCTGTTCGGCTTCGCTATCCTGGGGCTCGGCGAACGCGGCCATTTGATCCGCAGCTTCATCGATGATGCCGCGCATGCGGTGTTCGGCGTGATCTCGATCGTAATGCGCGCGGCGCCGGTCGGCGCCTTCGGCGCGATGGCCTACACGATCGGCAAGTTCGGGACCGGCGCGATCCTCAATTTGATGGGCCTGATCGCGACCTTCTACGTCACTGCGGCCCTATTCGTGCTCCTGGTGCTCGGCATTATCGCGCGCCTTGCCGGCTTCTCGATCTTCAAGTTCCTCGCCTACATCAAGGACGAGCTGCTGATCGTGCTCGGCACCTCGTCCTCGGAGAGCGCGCTGCCGTCCTTGATGGAGAAGCTGGAACGTCTCGGCTGCTCAAAATCGGTGGTCGGCCTCGTGGTGCCCACGGGTTATTCGTTCAATCTCGACGGCACCAACATCTACATGACGCTAGCGACGCTCTTTATCTCGCAGGCGCTCGGCTACGATCTGACGTTCAGCCAGCAACTCACGATCCTGCTCGTGGCGATGCTGACCTCGAAGGGGGCCTCTGGCATCGCCGGTGCAGGCTTCATCACGCTGGCGGCGACGCTCGCGGTCGTAGATCCACGGCTCGTGCCGGGCATGGCCATCGTGCTGGGCATAGACAAGTTCATGAGCGAATGCCGCGCGTTGACCAACCTCTGTGGCAACGGCGTGGCCTGCGTGATCGTTGCCTCGTCCGAGGGCGAGCTCGACCGAGAGACCTTTAATGCGGCTCTGAGCTATTAGTTGCAGCCGTTATGGCCGTCATCTCGCACCCTGTCATGGCGCGGCGGCCTGCACGGTGCACAAGTTGGTATGAACATAGGTCTTGAAACCGAGCACCGGAGCCGTTCACTCGGCAGTATGTCAACGGCCATTGATGCCATCTTTGTAAGTGACGTGCCATCGTGGTGTCGCACATCAACTTAGAGAGGGCAGGGCATCGGGTCCCCACCTAAGTTTGAATGACCATAATCATCGCGAGTGCGGGTGGCCCCGTACGCCCGGCAGCACGCGGCCAGACCCCAGGCGCCACCATCGGACGGTGATTGCGCGTGTGTTGTATTTAAATGACCTTTTCGCTGGCCTCTGGAGGCCAACTATCCATTAGCCAAATATAGCCCATCATTGAAATCGATTGTACAGCCGAGGGTGGGCCGCGCAATAGTAAGCAGCAGCTCGGTGCGAGCTCGCAAATAGAGATCCCTCAATGAATATTAGGGCGCAGAACGCTACCGGAAACACGATTGTTGATACGCTCCTATTTGCCTACTGCTTGGCCAGATCTCACCGATTGTGGACGCTCTATCCAACCATAGGGTTGCCTGTCTCGCCTCCGATCGCGTGCTCTCGGGTAGCCGCACCGTTTCCTCGACCTCGCAATTTCCACTTGTGAACGCGGCTCTGAGCCAAAGGCTACTTACCCCGGTCAATGATCCGCCAGAGCCTCGCAACAGAGCTGCCATTGCCCTCTCAACGTTGTTACTCGTTACTCGACGAGTGCCCTTATTGAGCAACCCGCCAGCACCTCCCAGGCTCCTGGTTCCACCGGTTAACACACATCGCAACGAAAAGGATAAGGACAGATGCTAGAGTCGTTACCTACACTGGAAATACACCAGAAGATCGTTTCTCATCTTCGGGTCACATGCCCGGTTATCTTGGACATTGGATGCAATGATGGTAGCGACACACAGCGATTTCTTGAGCTGTGTCCAGACGCCAGCGTATACTGCTTTGAACCTGACCCTCGCGCAATAGCTCGCTTCAAGGAGAATAAGCGTCTGGCTCGACCCAACGTGGCGCTCATGCAGCTCGCCATCAGTGATCGAAACGGTACCATCGAGTTTCATCCGAGCAATGGGGACGGAGATGCGAGGGGGTGGGACTTATCGGGCTCCATACGTAGACCCAAAAATCACCTTTCAGAATATGATTGGGTTCGCTTTGATGACTCGATTCTGGTCGAGACCCAGCGACTGGATGACTGGAGCGGCGAAGCTGGTCTCAGCGGCCCTGTTGATCTAATCTGGATGGATGTTCAAGGAGCTGAGTCGGACGTAATCGCTGGCGGTCAGAAAACCCTGGGCAGAACACGGTTCATCTACACCGAGTATAGTGACCGCGAACTGTACGAAGGCCAGCTTTCACTGCGCTCCATCCTTGACCTCCTTCCCGCGTTCGAAGTGGTTACTCTGTATCCGCGAGAGATTGAGGGCGACGTTCTGCTTAGAAACAAGGTGCTCCGGTCTGTTTGAGGAAAGCCACGCTCGGCAGAGTGGATGACCGACATGCGCGGTTCGCGGGCTTGTTTGTACCGCAGCACTCCTATCGCGGGGCCGACGATGAAGTGGCAAGTTGCCGAAGCTTTGTTTGCATACCGCCTAGGGTGGCTCGTTGGCTATCCAAAGCGCGCCAGGATACGGCTCAGACAATTCCCAGCCCGGAGGCATGCATGGGCAGATCGCAGGTGGCGCATAGATCGATGCGTTCCCGTGGGAGATGCTCCGCCAGTGGCCGGCGGGCTGGCTTGCGGCGCTCGAACGATGGCACCGCCATCTTGTCCGCAGCCACCTGAGACCGGTCTGGACTGCCCAGCTTTTTCCTCCAGGCCAGCGAGCTGCAGCTCGAGCCAGTCCAGCAATGCGCCTCGCTCCGGAGGACTGTCCGAACTGCTCGTGCTGGAGCTTCTTGAGCGTGAGCTTCTCGATCTCTCGATCAGCTAGGTCCCCGCTTGCCTTCCGCCCCGCCGGCGAACCGGACTTACGTCCGCCGCGCAGGCTGTCTGCAGCGTCCGAACCGCTGATCGCGCAACCGATTTAACTCCATTGAGCGCGGCAACTCCAAGATGGTGGTCAACGACAACAGCGAGGCCGACAGCAATGGCATCATGTCGTGGGCTGATCAGAGCCGCCTAGCCTGGCACTAAATGGGGCCCGGCAAGCCTATGCAGAATGCGCATCGAAGACTTCAATGGCCAGCTGCGGGGCGAGCCGCTGTTTACGTCCCTGCCCAGGCCCGTGTCGTGCCTGGGTGCCGGCGGGCCGATTACAACGACGCGCGACCACACTCCCAGCTCGGATGGAAGACCCCGTTCGGGTTCGTCTTCACCTGCCGGGATCTGGCACTGCGCTATGCGAAGGCTCCGCGTCAGCTTGTCGCGCGGCGATCAGGATGGAAGGCAGCGTCAATCAAGGTGAGAGAGTTTCGCTGGGCTCGTGACGTAGGGAGGGCGTAGCCCGACCGGAGTTACGAGCCCAGCGTCGGCGCGATCCCGAGGAGGACCGCGCCGACTGGTGATCGCGGCCGGCGGGGTTATGCAAGTGGTTCTTCCGCCAAGAGGAATCACTCGCGTGCCCGGCCGACACATCACAGATCACCAG
>NZ_JAUIZJ010000004.1:0-15374 GCF_030435535.1 Bradyrhizobium sp. WYCCWR 13022 | reverse complement strand
TAGGTCCCGCGCTGGACTTGCGGCGAGATCTGCGACGCGGGACCTATTTGAACCCTCCAGTATTCCGACGCAATCCGGCCACCGATTCCGACGGAAGTCGGCCACCCATTCCGATCGAAGCCGGCCACCCTGTTGAGACCGCCTGACGCTCTCGAAGACGGCGATCGAATCGCGGACCAGCCCACCTTTGCGACCAAGCAAGGGAAGGTCTGATGCCCGCCGAGAGAGCGCCGATGCGGAAGGTTCGAGAAGTTTTGAGACTGCGGCACGCCCTTGGCGTGAGCGAGCGGCAGATCGCCGTCACGGTCGGCATCAGCCGATCGACGGTTGGCGAGTATCTGCGGCGGGCTGCCGTGATCGGCATCACCTGGCCGGTGCCGGAAGGGATGGACGACGGCGAACTCGAGCGCCGGCTGTTCACGCCGCCGACATTCGAGGAGAAGCCGGCGCGGCCGTTGCCCGACTGGAAGGCGGTGCACCGGGAGCTGAAGCGGCGCAGCGTGACGTTGCTCCTGTTGTGGGAGGAATATCGCGCGGAGCACGCCGACGGCTATGGCTACAGCCGGTTTTGCGATCTCTACCGGGAATGGAGCGAGGCGATCTCGCCGACCATGCGGCAGACGCATGGGCCTGGAGAGAAGCTGTTCGTCGACTTCGCGGGCGACACGGTGCCGGTGTTCGACGCCGCGACCGGCGCGCAGCGGCTGGCCCATGTCTTCGTCGCGGTGCTAGGAGCATCCAACTACACCTTTGCCGAGGCGCGTTGGTCGGAAGGGCTGGCCGACTGGATCGGGCTGCACGCCAATACGTTGCGCGCGATCGGCGGCGTGCCGAAGGCGATCGTCTGCGACAATCTGAAGGCCGGCGTCACCGCCACCTGTCGCTATGAGCCGGGCATCAACCGCACCTACCAGGAGCTGGCCGAGCACTACGGCACCGCGATCCTGCCCACGCGTCCGCGCAAACCACGCGACAAGGCGAAGGTGGAAGTGGCGGTGCAGATCGTCCAGCGGTTTGTGCTGGCGCGGCTGCGGAACCGGCGCTTCTTCTCGCTTGACGAACTCAACGGGGCCATCCGCAAGGCGATCGCGGACCTCAACGACTCTTATGCAGAGTCTTGTCTGATAAAATAGCTGCGACCGATAGTGGCTCGTGCCACGGCTCTGTGCGTTACGGACCTCCTCTGCGAGCGGGGCGGTAGGAGGGTGTCCGGAACGATGTGTAAGGAGGTTTCTGTGAGTTTACCTTAATTGGAGACTCACATGACCACCGATACGACGATTACCCCTGAACTGCTGGACCAGCTTCTTGCGAACTACAGCAAGCCCGAAAACCTGACCGGCGAGAATGGGCTGTTCAAGCAGCTCAAGAAGGCCTTGATCGAGCGCGCACTTGGAGCCGAGCTGACCGAGCATTTGGGCTACGAGAAGGGTGATCCTGCCGGCCGGGGCTCAGGCAACAGCCGCAACGGGACAAGCTCGAAGACGATCCTGACGGAGGATGGCGAGATCGAGATTACCGTGCCTCGCGATCGGGCCGGCAGCTTCGAGCCGCAGTTGACCGCCAAGGGGCAGACCCGGTTCGATGGTTTCGACGACAAGATCCTGAGCCTCTATGCCCGCGGCATGACGGTGCGGGAGATCCAGGGCCACCTGGCCGAGCTCTAAGGCGCCGAGGTCTCGCCCGATCTCATTAGCCGGGTGGCCGACGCCGTCCTCGATGAGGTCCGGGAATGCCAGAGCCGGCCGCTCGACGCCGTGTACCCAATCGTCTTTTTTGACGCGCTGCGGGTCAAGATACGCGACGAAGGGCTGGTCAAGAACAAGGCGGTCTACGTTGCGCTCGCCTACAATGCCGATGGCGAGAAGGACGCTCGGGCTCTGGATCGAGCAGACCGAGGGCGCCAAATTCTGGCTGCGGGTCGTCAACGAACTCAAGGCGCGCGGCGTCAACGATATCCTGATTGCCGTCGTCGACGAGCTGAAGGGGTTTCCCGAGGCGATCACATCGGTCTACCCGCAGACGCTGGTGCAGACCTGCATCGTGCACCTGATCCGTAACAGCCTTGCCTTCGTCTCCTGGAAGGACCGCAAGGCGATCCTGCCCTCGAAAGGCGATCTATCGGGCTGAGAGTGCCGACGCGGCGGCGCTGAGGCTTGCCGAGTTCGAGGCCGAATGGGGCAAGCGCTATCCCGCCATTGGCCAGATCTGGCGCAAAGCGTGGGAGCACGTAGTGCCGTTCTTCGCCTTCGCGCCTGGCATCCGAAAGATGATCTACACGACAAACGGGGTCGAGGCGCTACATCGTTCGCTGCGCAAGATCATCAAGACCCGCGGCAGCTTCCCGACCGACGAGGCGGCGCTCAAGCTGTTGTATCTCGCCCTCAGGAACGCTGGCGTTTATTGGCGGCGACCGGTTGAATGGACTGCCGCGATGGGGCAGTTCGCCATCCACTTCGGCGCGCGGTTTCCCGGAACAGCGCGCTGATGATCACAACCGACATCACGGCGCCGACCATGATCGTTTGGACCGAACCTTCGCCGTCAAGCCCCGCGCCTGCGGCGCGCCGCTGCGCGGCTTCGGGGCTTGACCGCTCGGTCCGGCCAAGCAGAATTATCGGCCATGCCGTCGATGCCAGCTTTCAATGTCTCAAACGCAAAACCCACCTTCACAGAAATCGCTTACACAAAACTTCGGACATTCCCGGCGGTAGCGGCTGCGACAACATCATCAAACTAGCCACTGACATTTATCGTGACCTCGCCCCCAAGTGTTATCCAGTCCTGAGTTCAGGTGCTCCGGGAAGGTCTGGCCACTCGGCGCGTCTTCCGACGCTTTCGCACGGGCGACCGCGAGCTCGGCGGCGATCTCCGTACCCTTAGCGCGCTCGGCTGCCGGCGCCGCCTTCAGGGCGGCAACGTCATCCGGAGCGGCGTCGCGATCCGCATTCATGCGACGCAGTGAATCACAGATTGAATGCATTGGGACTCCCAAATGTCGGCAATATGAGGATTTTCCTGGATTAGCCCCCGCTCTGCGGCCGCCAGCTCAGTTGGGGAGTCCACCAGTCGATGCCCTCGAGCATGTAAGCCATTTGCGCTGCCGAGATCGACACCGCGCCGACCGACGTCGACGGCCAGATGAACCTGCCGTGATCCAGGCGCTTGGCATAGAGCGACATGCCCAAGCCGTCATGCGAGAGAATCTTGACCAGAAGGCCGCGGCGGCCCCATAAGATATAGAGATCGCCGGCATGGGGATCGCGCTCCAAGCTTTCCTGAACCGCAAGCGCCAAACTTTGCATGGCCCGACGCATGTCGGTGTGGCCAGTCGCGATCCATACCCTGACGCCGCTCGGGAGCGGGATCATCGTCGTCGCAGAAGCTCAAAAACCCGCTGCAGCTCGTCGCGATCAACGCGAACACGACAGCCGCCGCTAAGCTCGATCTCGATGATTCCAGCCGTTGCGCGTTGCTTAGGAGGCGAAGACGCCAGTTGCGACGTGCTGATCGATGCCGGTGCACGTGTGATCTCGACAGGAACCAGAGCTGGCACCGCATCACCGCCCAGGCGGCTTGGCGCGCCTGCCGGAACAGCAAGCTATGCGAGGCACTGATTGCGCAGCAGAAGTTGCAGATCGCCAAGCTAAAGCGTCAGATCTGACGCCACCGGGGACGAGCTGGCGGCGGAAGAGGCTGTGGCAAACCGACGACGGTGCGCGGATTTACCCGCAAGCGCAGTTGGCGCTGACGTTCGAAGAGCTGGAAGTCGTGAGCCACCCCATGCCGGCGCGCGACGCCGCAGACCGTCTCGCCGGCCTGCAAACGTCTCCTCGACAGACGGACCTTCTCGTCGTAACTCCATCGCCGCCGACGCTCGGCACCCAACACATTGACCTGCATCCGCACGTGCTGACCTTGCCCCAAGTTTTATCCAGCCCTGAGTTCGCCCCGGTCGTTGGATTTGCCCAGTTGGGGGAGCGACGGGAGCTGGCGCAGAGCCTTCGGCATAACGCACAGCGCCAGATCCCGTCGCGGATGGCAGGTGTCGGCGAACTCGGACGGCGTTTTCCATCCGAGCTGAGAGTGTGGTCGTGCGTCGTTGTAGTGGGCCCGCCCGCATCCGAGCGCGACGAGGGCCTGCGCCAGTGACGTGAACAGCGTCTCGTTGAGCAGTTCGTCCCGCAGCCGGCCATTGAAGCGCTCGATGAACGCATTCTGCATGGGCTTGCCCGGCGCGATGTAATGCCAACCGACGGGGCTTTGATCGGCCCATGTCAGGATGGCGTTGCTGGTGAGCTCGGTGCCGTTGTCGCTGACCACCATCCTGGGCTCGCCGCGCTCGAACATCAGCCGGTCCAGTTCCCGCGCCACGCGGATGCCGGAGAGCGAGGTATCGGCGACTAGCGCCAAGCACTCGCGGGTGCAGTCATCGACCACGGTGAGGACGCTGAAGCGGCGGCCGCAGGTCAGCTGATCCGACACGAAGTCGAGCAACCAGCGATCGTTGCGGGCCATCGGCACCGTCATTGGCGCCCGGGTCCCAAGGGCGGCCCGCTTGCGGCCGCCGCGGCGGCGTACCGCAAGCCTCTCTTCCCCGGAACAGCTTCTTGTGGTTTGACCAGGTAGCCCTCCCGGTTGAGCAGCACGTGCAGGCGCCGACAAACAAAAACGACGGCGTTCGTGGGCGATCGCCCGCATGCGCTGCCGTAGGACGGCATCGTCCGCCCGGATTGTCAGATATCTGATGGTCATGCGGCAGCAGCCGATGGCTTTACACGCCCGCCGTTCGCTCATCCCGTGGGCAACCATGAGATACGCGACAGCTTTCCGCTTGCCCGCGGGCGTCACCATTAATGGGATGGACCGCCCCGTCCTCCTCCCTCATCATAGGAAGGGCAGACTAAAGAGGAGAGTATCATGGCCGATCGCAATTTGCCGCGACCCGCGGCTGTCTATGGAATCGACATTGGCAAGAACCTATTCCACGTCGTTGGCCTGAGCTGCGACGGCACACCTGTTCAGAAATTTCGCTTTCGAGGGGACACCCTTCTTCAGTTCTTTGCGCGCGCACAACCAAGCATAGTTGGCATGGAATCCTGCGTCGGTCCACAGTGGCTCGCCCGGAAGATACAGGCACTTGGTCACAAGGTGCGCCTGATCCCCGTGCAATTCGTGAAGCCCTACGTGAAGTCAAACAAGAACGATATCATCGACGCCGAGGCGATCGCTGAGGCCGCTACGCGACCGACAATGCGCTTCGTTGCCGTGAAGGAGGAGGACCAAGTGGATCTTCAAGCGCGTTTCCTTCGTCATTCAAACGCGCGGCAACTCGAGATTGAATATTCCGGCACCCTGACGCAAAGGTACACCGTACTCGAGGCAGAAAGCCCGCGTCTGATTGATCAGGCGTGTCCTCGAGCCGACCATCTGGCACGGATTCGCGATGCAGCGCTTCCAGTTGCATAAATGTATCCGGCCTCTCGCGAGTGGACTGCTGTTGCAGCCACGCCATGATGAGATCCGCGCACGCCGTTCCCAATAAATAGTTCGGGCAGGAAGCCCGCTTTTTTGCACAGGGCTTACGGCATGTTGATCCACTGTTTCGTCATCACTGTTCCCGAGCCTTGCAATCGAAGCCAGAAGCGTCAGGCAAGGCAGGATCTCTGCGTTCGTAGAGTGCTCCGGGCTTGTTCAAGACCACCCACACAATGCGGGCCATCTTGGCGGCTAGAGCGACAACGGCCTTGTTCGGATGCATCCGAGCCTGGAGCCCGTCGAGCCAGCTTCCTAGGCGATCGCGCGTCCGGTCCAAATGCCGGAAGCAGGATCGCGCGCCCTGCACCAAAAGCTTTCTCAGATAACGGTTGCCGCGTTTGCTGACGCCAAGCAACGTCTGTTTTCCGCCGCTCGAGTATTGCCTGGGCACTAACCCCAGCCAGGCAGCAAGGTCGCGGGCCTTGCGAAACTGCAGCCCATCACCGATCGCGGCAAGTACGGCGGTCGCACCCAATGCGCCGATACCAGGAATTGTCATCAGCCGGCGGGTGACGTCCTCTCGATCGGCAACCGCTTCGATCTCCTGTGTCAATTCGCGGATCCGTTCTTCGAGGCGGCGGAGATCGGCGAAGCGAGCGCCCACCAGGCGACGCATCACTGGCGACAAATCGGCGCACCGCTGGATCATCGTCTCTATCACGTCCGTTTGGCCTATTGCGGGTTCGCGCACGCCCACGTCGTGCTTGGCGGTGAGAGCTTCGTTGCCCTGGCCGAAGGCCTGCAGAATGCCCTCTGGTCGCTCGGTGGGGCGCCGCGGGAGCATCGGACCGACAGCCTGTCGGCCGCATTCCGCAATCTCGATTGCCATGCTCGGGATGATCTGACGCAGCGATACGAGGCCCTTTGTGCCCATTACGGCATGGGGCATTCCCGCAACAATCGAGGCGTTGCTCACGAGAATGATTCGATCGAAGGGCCCCACGGTCATCTGAAGCGAGCAATCGCGGATGCCTTGCTGCTGCGCGGAACTGTCGACTTCGACGATCTTGCCACCTATCGCGGCTTCATCGACGAGATCGTCAGCCGCCGCAATGCCCGCAACGCCAAGCGGATCGATAGCGAGCGCGTGGTGTTGCAGGAGCTGCCCGATCGGCGCACCTCCGACTACGAAGAGGTGATCGTCCGCGTGACATCGTCCGGCGGCTTCACCCTGCGCAAGGTGTTCTACACGGTGCCATCGCGCCTGATCGGTCACCGGCTGCGGGTGCGCCTTTACGATGATCGTCTCGAGATTATCGGCACGTGATCCATTCCCTGCGGCGCAAGCCGATGGCGCTTCTCAATCTGGTCTACCGAGATCGGCTGTTCCCGCGCGATGCCTATTGGAAGACCTTCGATCGGTTGCGCGAACGCTTGCCGGACAAAAAAGCCTGCCGGATCATGGTCGATCTCCTCGCGCTCGCTCATGAACGCGGCTGCGAGACCGAACTCGCCGATCAGCTCACCGCCGACCTCGAGGCCGGCCGACTGCCTGAACCTAACCGGCTGCGCGCTCACTTCGCTCCTGACCCGCCCACCTGCCGAACGTCGTGGTGCAGCTCGCACCCCCTTGCCACCTACGAATGCCTCATCGGTACTGCCGAGATCGGAGGTGCCGCATGAGCGTAGCCAATACCGTTGATACCGCGCGCCTCAATCTGTTGCTCAACGAGCTCCGCCTCCCGGCCATCAAGGTGCTGTGGGCGCAATTTGCCGAGCAGTCCGACAAGGAAGGTTGGCCAGCGGCCCGCTTCCTCGCCACCATTGCCGAGCACGAGATCGCCGAACGCGGTCGCCGGCTCACCGAGCGCCATCTCGTCGAGGCGCGGCTGTCTGCTGGGAAGACCTTCGGCGGCTTCGACTTCGAGGCCGTGCCGATGATCTCCAAGGCGCAGGTGATGGCGCTCGCCGCCGGTGACAGCTGGTTGGGTAAGGGTGCCAATTTGCTCCTGTTCGGGCCGCCCGAGTCCGATTCATACTGCCCACCTCGTTATGCCATTATAGTTCAAGCTCTCTTTGGCGGAGATCGCCAGACGACGGGCGCCGGAAGCGCCGCGCCTGCGCGGCGTTCCTGACCTCGGGGTGCTCCAGATCAGGCGCCTTGATCACCCAGGGTGCGCCCTTGCACAGCTGGTGCGCGGGCAAGCTTCGCTCCGCGATCAGACGGCGAACCGTCGATGGGCTGACCGTCAACGCAGCGGCGGCTTCATCCAGAGTAATTTCTCCTCTCTCCATGCGTTCGCCTTCCCGGTAGGGTGCGATAGCTTGCTGGTTGCGCAAGTGACGAACGCGGGCGCGGGTCCAGCTGTTACCGTGCCCCGTCGACTTGCCGCTCGGTCGAGGACCGCCGCGATCGTGCCGTCGGGCATCTGGCGTGCCAGAACACGCAGGAGATCGATGACATCTGCGGATGTGCTCCAGCGGTGTTGGCCCGTGCGGTTCTTTCTGGTCTCTAGCGCTGTGTGATCGCCGCCCTGCCAGTGGATCACAAGCTCAATTGCCGCATCGCCGACGCATACAACGATTTCGTGGATTAAGGTTCGGATGATCCCCTTGCGCGTGGCAGGCGTCGCCCCAGGACTGTTCCAGGCCCGCTCCAAATCGGAGCCAAGCGCAAGCAGCCGCTCGCGATCCGCCTCGCTCAGAGGACTCTCCGGCTTGGCCAACAGTGCACCGCGCTCTTCCTCGAGCGCGCGGACGGCCAGCAGACGTTCATTCCAACGTCGCTCCAGCTCGCCGGCGACCAGGCGATTGTCGGGATCGACAGCCTCATATCGCCGACGAGCCCGAGTGGCCTCATAGCGCGCTTGCTCACGCTTGGGCAGGCGTATCTCGCTGTGAACGCCGCCAACCCAGTGGACGACGAGGACGATCTCGGAGGCCGCATCATCGATATCGGCTACGACCTCATGGATGAGGGTGCGCACAATGCGCTTCTTGAGGCGAGCATCCGTCGTCGGCGCATCCCAGACCGTTCTGAGGTTCGAGGCCAGAACGCCGAGCGAGGCTGGATCAGCAATGGGGGCAGGCATCGCCGCATTATGCGTGGCGATTTTGCCCTCGACCTCCGCTGCGTGAGCGAGCGTCCTGTTCCAGCGCGCTCCAAGCTCGCCCGCCACCAGCCGGCTCGCGGGGTCAGCGGCATCGTATTGCCGGAAAAGCCTGGTCGGCGGCATAGCGCGCCGCTTCGAGATCGCGACTGAGAGCATCGCGCACCTGATCGCGCCGTTCCCCTGGCTTCCTTGGCGGCAGCGGTTGCGGCGGCGATAGCGCCCGGACCGATGACGCCAAGCAGTGCTTCCTCGATTGCATCATCGACGGGCAGTCCGCCGAAGCCGATGCAGTGAGGGCCGCCATTGTCCATCCAGGCGCGGCTACAGCTATAGCGCGGGATATGGTGGTTCATGCCGGAGTACCGGAGTGTGAGCTTGCGACCGCAGCGCTTGCACCGGATCAGACCGGCCAGCAGCGCGTCACCATGCTTGGGCGCGCCGTGATGCCGACCGGTGGGAGCGTTGCTGCTGACCATGGTGCGGATCGCCTCGAACCTCTCCCAGCTCACATACCCGTCGTGGGTGTTGGGCTTCAGCGCCAGCCATTCGCTCCGCGCCTGCGGCGGATCTTCACGCTCACACCCACGGCGCTGTATCCCGCCGCGACAGCCGTCTTACCATAGGCATAGGCGCCGCCGTAGACCGGGTTCTCAATGATCCGGTGGATGGCGGAGTAGCTCGGTCGCCGCCAGGCCGTTGCGCCGTTGGTCCGCTTCACCGGCAGATCGAGATTGTACTCGTGGAGCCAGCAGAACGGTCGCGCGCTGCCGAGTTCCTCGACCTTGTCGAACACCAGCTTGATCGCTCCTGGACACGCCGATCCGGATCTTTCTCATAACGGTCGCCGGCCTTCACGAAGCCGACGGGCGCTGCCACAACCAACTCGCCCCGGCGCGCCTTCTCGTAGCGGGCCGAGAGCGAGCGCTGGCGCAACAGATCCAGCTCGTACTCGTTGAGGCTGCCCTTGAGCCCGAGCAACAGGCGATCGTTACCGTGCCTTGGCGCGTAGATCGTCTCCTGATCGATCAGAACGGTATCGACCACGCGGCACATCTCGATGAGTTGCTGCCAATCCCGTCTGTTGCGAGCGAAGCGCGAGACTTCGCGGGCGCAAACCGCACCAACTTTACCGAGGCAAACCTCCGCTACCATCCGCTCGAAGCCGGCGCGTTGTACGCCGCCGGCGGCTGAGCGACCGAGATCATCATCGATCACTTCAACCTCTGACCATCCGAGTGCCGTCAGTCGGTCCCGCATGGCGTATTGCAACGCGCCGCTCTCGCGATTGTGTAGCACCTGATGTGCTGAGGATTGACGCACGTAAAGTATCCCCTTCTCCAGATGATGAGGCCTGACCTTGTCAGAGATCATGACCGACCTCCTTCGCGCGCGGCGTCGCTGTCGTCGCGGCATGGTCGAGGATCAACTGCGTCATCAGACTCGTAAGGGCCGCCTGCGCTTCCGCCGGAAGCTCCGACCATGTGGGCGCACCGGTGGCGCCGCTCGACAGGCCGCTCCCGAACAGATCCATCTGCTGCGGCCGCGGTTGTTGATTGTGTCGGTATCCGCTCCCTGGCATTGCCGTCTGGCGTGACATGAGTCGCTCCCCGATTCTGACCGTGAGAGCCTCTGGATGCGCCAGAAAGCAGGGCAGCTGATGGCGTTCGATCCTTCAACGCCAGATCGAGAAGCGCAGAAAGCGCCGCAAGCGCATCGATGCTGACAAACGGTTGAGCTGTCAAAAGCTCGGCGTCAGGGCATGCCGTCCGGTCGAACATCCCTGCTGGCACTTCCAGCCAACGATCTCCTTGCGATCCGTCCAAGGTGCAGCGAAAAACAACATCAAAGCCTTGTCGACGGCTCCATGAACGCAAACTCGGCGCCCAAACCATGGATGATGCCGATAAAGAACCTCGCGAAGAACGGTCCTGTGGCCGTTCTCAAACGTTGTTGTACAACGAACACCGCGGACACTCGGCCATCGGCTATATCAGCTCGGTCGAGATGGAGCGCAAGGTGGGATTAGCTTAACGGGGTGTCCATCAAACCGGCAGCACGCTCAGTGATCACCGGGGAGCGCCGACGGCGTCGGTGGACGAGCGAGGAGAAGGCCCGGATCGTGGCGGAGAGCTTTGAGGAGGGTGCGAACATCTCCGAGGTTGCGCGGCGCAATGGCGTTTCGCGCGGGCTGCTTACGGTGTGGCGCCGCCAAGTTGCGGCGGCGGTGGGGGGCAAGGCACCGAACTTCGTGCCAATCCAAATTGGTCCGGGGATCGATCGCGGGACAGCGGGCGAGCATGAACGTATTTCCGGGCTACAGACGAGGCCTTTGGAGATCGCCGCGCCGCCGGCCAAGGTTTGCGGAGTTGTCGAGATCGAGGTGAACGGGGCGCGCATCCGGGTCGAGCCGGACGTTGAGCTGGCGACGCTGTCGACCGTGCTGGCGGCGCTTCGGGGTATCCGGTGATTGCGCTACGCTCTGACCTCAAGGTGGTGCTGGCGACACAGCCGGTCGATTTCCGCAAGTCGGTGCATACGCTGTCGGCACTGGTGAGCGAAGCGCTGCGTGCGAATCCGTGTTGTGGGGACGTCTTCGTGTTCCGCAGCAAACGCACGGACAGAGTGAAGCTTCTGGCGTGGGACGGCAGCGGCATGGTGCTGATGACGAAGTGGTTGCACCAGGGGCACTTCACCTGGCCGCCGATCCGCGAAGGCGTGGTGCATCTGACTGCGACACAGCTCGCGATGCTGCTCGACGGACTCGAGTGGACGCGCGTCTCGCCCAAGCCGGTGAAGCAGCCGGCCGTTGTCGGCTGAGAGGAGAGGATTTCGCTGGAGCCTGCGCCGCGCGGATGTATGGTCCATTTATGGCGATTCGCCCGGACGTCCTCTCGACTGATCCCGCCGCTCTAACAGAGATGGTGCTCGCGCTCGACGCCGAGAACGAGAAGCTGCGTGTTGCGATGCAGACGCTCAAGGAGATGATCTTCGGGAAGCGCTCGGAACGGCTTGCCACGCTCGTGGCCGAGCAGCTTGAGCTTGAGCTTGACGATCTTGAGACCAGTGTCACGCCGCCGGCAGCTGCCAACGACGATGCACCTGCGGTGAAGCCGTCCGATAAGCTACGTAAGAAGGCGCGCCGCAACATCGGCGCGTTGCCCAAGCATCTGCCGCGCTGTGAGCAGGTCCTGGAGCCGGAGGTGACGGCCTGCCCGTGCTGCCAGGGCCAGCTTCACAAGATCGGCGAGGACGTCAGCGAGGTGTTGGAGTGATCCCGGCGCTCCTGCGCGTGCTGCGCACGATCCGTCCCAAATACGGCTGCCGCGGCTGCACCGATGGCGTGGTCCAAGCCAAAGTGCTGCCGCGCCTGATTGAGGGCGGCATGGCGTCGACGGCCCTCGTGAGCCATGTGGTGGTCTCGAAGTTCGCCCGGTATTTGCCGCTGTACCGGCAAGTTCAGATCCTGGCCGGCCACGGCATCCATCTTGACCGCGCGACACTCGCGGTTGGGTCAAACGTACCGCCTTGTGGCTCAGGAGCCTTTATGAGCTGCAGCTGCGGATCATTCAGGCTGCGCCGCGCGTGTTCTGCGACGAGACGCCGATGCCGGTGCTTGATCCAGGACGACATCGTCCCCGCATCTGCCAGTTCTGGGCGCATGCTATGGATGACCGGCCATGGGGTGGCCCCTCGCCGCCGGCGGTTACCTACGTATTCGCCGACGGCCGCGGCACCGAGGAGATCGCCGGACAGTTGATGGGCTTTTGCGGCGTTCTGCAGGTGGACGGTTATGCCGCCTACAAGGCGCTGGCCCGCCGTCATGGCGGCGCGATCCAGCTCGCCTTTTGTCTCGCCCATGCTCGACGCAAATTCGTCGAGGTGTACAAGTCCACGCAGTCGCCATTCGCGCGCGACGTGATTGAACGGCTGCAGGCGGTCTATGCGATCGAGGCAGAGATCCGCGGCAGCAGTGCGGAGCAGCGGCTGGCCGCCCGCCGCACCAGGAGCGCCCCGTTGATGGTGGCGCTCAATGCGCGACTGATTGAGATGGTAGGTCAGCTGTTTTCCCAATCGAAGCTGACAGAGGCGATCAACTATGCGCTCAATCACTGGGACGGACTGACGCTGTTTCTCAGCGACGGCCGCGTCGAGGTCGATTCCAACACGGTCGAGCGTTCCATGCGCCCGATTGCCATGGGAAGACGCAACGCCTTGTTCAGCGGTAGCGAAGGTGGTGCCGAGAGCTGGGCCATCCTCGCGTCGCTCGTGAACACCGCAAAGCTCCATGAGCTCGATCCGCAAGCCTATCTGACCGACGTGCTGGAGCGCATCGTCTCCGGTGGAACCAAGAGCCATCAACTGCACGAACTGCTCGCCTGGCACTGGAAGGCGGCGCGCCAGCGCACCGCACAGGCCGCGGCATGAGCCCGCGTCGTCATAAAGCAGCGTCGTCAATGGCCGCAGCCGAGATGCCACTTGAGGAGCTCGAGCGATGGCTGCAGGCTCGGGTCGATCAGCAACCTGCCGCCACCAATCTCCCCATGCTCGACGGCTACGTCGCCGCAATCGTGGCCGGACCGGTGTCGATGAGCCCACTCGACTGGATCTGCCCGCTGCTCGCCATCGATGCCGATGCCTTCAACCACAGCGGCACCCCGGAGTTTGCAGCCATATCGGCTGTCGCCCTGCGTCACAACGACATCAGCAACACCCTCTCGACCGCACCCGACAGGTTCGCGCCGATGCACCGGCGTAAACCCAGTGGAGACGTGGATCCGCGACCATGGTGCCAAGGCTTCTACGCCGCGATGCGGCTCAAGCTATTGGCGTGGGCACCGTTGCTGGACACCGGCAACGTCAATCACGGCCTACTTCTACCTATCCTGCTGCACTGTCGCGACGATCAGGGCCGACCGCTGCTTGGACCACCACGAAGCGGCCGCGAGACCAAGAAATTTCTGCGTAACGCCCACGCCGATATTCCCGCGGCGGTCGAAGCCTTGCGGCAATACTGGATGCCGATCCGCTACGCCCGCGCTCAATGATCACTGCGGTCGTGGGAGCTCATGCCGGTTACAGTTAGTCGGCTTGGCGCGGGAGCTTCCATTCCCAGGCAGCAGTTCGCGCAGACGCGAAGCGGGAAGATCGGCGATCCGGGCGAGGACGTCGGAGAGCCGGGCTTTGGGATCGACATCGTTAAGACGACAGGTGGTGATCATCGTCAGCATGATGGCGGCGCGTTCGGCGCCGCGCAGGCTGCCGGCGAAGGTCCAATTGCGCCTTCCCAAGGCGATGCCGCGCAACGCTCTTTTGGCGGCGTTGTTGCTGAGGCAGATCCTGCCATCGTCGAGGAAGCGGGCAAAGTCGGCTCAGCGCCTGGCATGTAATTCGTGGGCTTCAGGACCTCGGAGGAGCGCGAGAGGGTTTCTCGCTCGCGCAGCAGCCAGGCGTGCATGTCGTCGAGCAGCGGCTTAGCGCGATCGGGGAGCTGGTTTACCCTTGCTGCCTACCCTGGCGTTCTTCTCGATATCGGCCAACTCGAAGAAGCCCCGCCGCGCATGCGCGAAGCAGAATGCCGGCGTGATCGGCATCGCTTTCCTTTGCGGGTCGAACAACGGCTCGAAGCCGCTATAGCAATCGGCTTGCAGGATGCCGGCGAAGGCGGCCAGATGCCTCTGGGGATGCTGGCCTCGCCGGTCGGGTGAGGCGTAATAGACCGCAGCCGGCGGCGCCGGCCCACCGAAGGGCCGGTCATCCCGCCCATAACTCCAGCTCCGGCGGGTCGTGCACTTGCCCTTCGCCAGGACGCGGATGGTGGTGTCGTCGCCATGAAGGCGCTCGACTGCGAGTACATGACGCTCGATCAGCTGGAAGAGCGGCATGATGGCGAAGGTTCCGTGGCCGACCTGGTCAGCGAGCGTCGACAATGGCAGGTCGATCCTCTCGCACTTGGTTGAGCGGGATATGCATGCCGAACTGTGCGTCCAGCGAAGGCTGGCATGTTCAGCAGGAGTAAGTCCTGCCGGGGAAAAAGTTAGCTCCCCGTAGTGTGGGTAGCAGAGGAGATAGAAATAGAACCTTTGAAGCCTATCGACAAAACTCCCTTGGGGAGACCACGAGTCATCGGGCCGTATCAAAAGAGAACGCGTTGTGGCCTCGAAAATGCTGAAAACCGAAAGTCGAGCCTGCAGTTTAGGGGCGAAGGCAGCATGATCCATCGAATGCTAACTGACACGACGGGTCATTTCGGCGGGGTGAAAGCGACAGCACGGTGACAAGGACATGCCGAGCAACTGGAGAAGCCTTCATCCCGGAGAGAAATCGCCGGAAGAAGGTAGGTCGTATAACCGGAGATCCCGGGAAATCGACCGAAGATGAGAAGGTGGCGGCCGGGACTGGAGTAGCGATGAAGCGGAGTAACTCCCGTGGAGCAAAGGGTCCCTGCCATTTGTGATGTCTCTAACGTAAGGAAGGCAAGGACGAGATGATAAAGGCGTCCATCGATTTGCAAGACCTGAGGCGGAGACTATACGTCAAGGCGAAGGCTGAACCGTCCTGGCGTTTCTGGGGTCTATACGTCCACGTGTGCAAGATGGAGACCCTGCGCGCAGCGTATGAGATGGCGAAAGAAAACGACGGCGCACCGGGAATAGACGGGGTGCGCGGCGGCGATCAGGGTGAGACTCCGTATTGCCTCACCTATCGATGCTCCCGAGTGCGATCGGTTGCCTCATTTATTTTGCTCCCGGCTTGGGTTGAGGAGGAGGCCGGGTGCGGAGATGG
>NZ_JAUIZJ010000039.1:0-13426 GCF_030435535.1 Bradyrhizobium sp. WYCCWR 13022 | reverse complement strand
AATCAGCGCAGGCATTAACGCCTTCAGCCGCTTCCCGCAGATCCGGTCTGACGCCTCCCAAAGCAGCAAGAGCGCGTTGTGTTCCGCCTCATTATAGATCCGACGTCGCGCCCGTCGGCCTGCGCTTACGTCTTCCTGGCCTCGAAGTAGACGCATCGCATGTTTGCGATGGAATCCGGTGATGTCGACGAACTCGTCTAATATCCGCGCCTTCTTCGCACGATCCGAACGCCGATAGCGCGCGCCCGCCGCCGCCGTCAGTTCCTTCCGCGTTGCCATGCTCAGCCACCCCATCTGCGCCCCCGCTTGTTCCCGATCCAGGGGAGCAATTTACGTGAGGCAACGGCTCAGCATCCGGTAACAATTAAGGCGAGGCAATGCGCGCTCTCATCCTGATTGTCGCGCTATAACGGGGTGACGTTCGAAGCCATCGAAGCGCGAGGCGTGGAGTCTCTGCTCGAGCAATTACGAGACGAACTGATCGAGCGCACTTATAAGCCACTTCCATCAAGGAAGCGGGAAATACCGAAGGACGGGGGCTCCAAGGTCCGCGTTCTGTCGATTCCGGCTATCCGCGACAGAGAGGTACAGGGGCGCTCAAGCTCATACTCGAACCTGTATTCGAGGCGGATTTCCAACCGGGATCGTTCCCAAGCGGACAACACATGAAGCGATCAAGCGAGTTGCTAAAGCAATAGCTGAGCGGAAGACGCGGGTTCTCGATCTTGATTTGCGGGCCTACTTCGACAACGTCCGGCATGATCGGATTCTGGAGAAGGTAGCCCTGCGGGTTGATGATGGGGACGTCATGCATCTTCTGCGGCTTGTGCTGAAAGCTTCTGGCAAGAAAGGCGTTCCGCAAGGCGGCGTAATTTTCACCCTTGCTCAGTAACCTCTACCTCAATGAGGTGGACAAGATGCTGGAGCGAGCACGTGAAGTTACACGTCGCGGCAAGTACACCAATATCGAATATGCACGTTTTGCTGACGATATGGTTGTCTTGATCTATGCCCACCAGCGACATGACTGGCTGCTCGGCGCTATAAACAAGCGCTTGCGGGAGGAGTTCGCCAAGTTACAGGTTGAGGTGAATGATGAGAAGAGTCGCATAGTTGACCTGGCCCGAGGCGAGAGCTTCGGCTTCCTGGGAATCGACTTCCGCTATCTCCGCAGTCTGCGCGGAGTGATGCGGCCGTATTACACGCCCAAGCTCAAAAAGCGGACGGCGCTTCTGCGGGGGCTCAAGGAAGTGTTTGGCAGCTATCGGTCGCAACCGATTAGTCGGGTGATAAGCCTGATCAATCCAAAGCTCCGAGGATGGGTAAACTACTTCCGGATAGGCGATTCCAGTAAATGCTTCCCTACATCAGAGACTGGGTAGAGAGGAAGGTCAGACGCCATCTGGCGAAGGCACGGAAACAAAAGGGCTTCGGCTGGAAGCAGTGGAGTAACTCGTGGCTGTACGACACCTTGAAGCTGTTCAACGGCTACCGGGCGAGTGCCGCCGAAGTAAAAGCTGCTCCAACATGATAGGTCCATAAGCCTTGTCATGAAGCAAATGGGAGCGCGTAGTGCGGGAAATCTGCATGCTGCGTGCGATGTGGCGGGGGCTGGAAACGTGCATGACCGGGAAAACTGGTTAAGCGGCGCGCCAGTCCTCGACCCCACTGTCGAACAGGATCGTCGCCAGCAATTGCGGACCGATGAAGCCGCGCGGCGTGGCATGGAACGGTGCCGGCGGCTGGCTGATCTTCTCGCAATCGCGGCAAGTGAACTTCTCTCGCACGGTCTCGATGACCTTGAACCGGCGCGGGATCTCCCAACGTCTCGGTCACATCCTCGCCCAGTGCTGCAACAAGCCGTTCCTTCTCATCCTGCGACCACCGGCGCCGCCGCTCGGCCGATGTGATCACCTCCGCCCCTCGAAATCGGCATAGTGCTTCTCCCAGGATTACCCGTAGGACCTGCAGCGTTCGCGTCCGTCAAACAAGACGGCCCGCAACGGAGGAATACCACAGAGTCACCTGCTCTCCTTCTTCAGATGAACTGAAGGGCCACCGCCGCCAGAGGTGCGATAAATGGCTTGCGCCCAGTCGAAGGGCGAGAAGATCTCTCCGCTCGCGTTTGCCAGCACCTTCCGCACCACCATTGGGTCGTTAGGGCGCGCGACCTGCCCCATTCGGACGTAGTTCCTAGGATTGACAAAGTCCGTGTAACTGGGCATTTGCCGCGGCGGCCCGGTGCTACTTGAGTTAGCTCAGAACGGATCGGGTCGCCTCACGGTGAGGATGACCTTCACTCATGAAGCGCGCCCGATGTGCGACACGTGCCGGGCGTGGAATGCGGAGTTTCTAAACGCTTGCGGGCTCCCTGGCGAGTTCGTCAATGACTTGCCTGGTTGCCTGATAGGCAAGCTCGACAATCTCATCAATCTCGCCTTCCGAGACGACAAGAGGCGGAGCAAAACCCAGAATATCGCCATGCGGCATTGCCCGAGCAATAAGTCCCCGCTCGCGAGCAGCCTTCGAGATGCGGGCGCCGACTTTGAGCTGGGCGTCGAACCGTCGCTTCGTGTGACGGTCCGCGACAAACTCGATAGCGCCGAGCAAGCCGACGCCGCGAACTTCGCCAGCGATCTCCAATTGAGCGAACCTTTCCTTAAGCCGCTTTTGAAAGTGCGCGCCGACCACCCTGGCGCGATTGCTGAGCTGCTCCTTTTCAACGATATCGAGCACTGCGTTGGCGGCGGCGGCAGCGATCGGATGACCCGAGTAGGTGTAACCGTGTGAGAATGCGCCAACGCGATCGGCGGCCCCCTCCATAACAGAGTAAACCTTCTCCCCCACGATGGCTGCCGAGAGCGGCATGTAGCCCGAGGTGAGCCCCTTGGCGACCGTTACGAGATCCGGCTCCATCCCGTATAGAGTACTGCCAAAGTCGGCCCCGGTTCGCCCGAATCCACAGATCACCTCATCGGCGATGAGAAGAACGTCATACCGCCTGAGTACGGCCTGAATCTCCCGCCAATACCCGCTGGGCGGCGGTGTGATGCCTCCGGTACCAAGGACAGGCTCGGCAATAAACGCGCCGACCGTTTCCGCGCCCTCCCGCACAATTAGCTCTTCGAGTTCGGCCGCACGCCGACGAGAAAAGGCCTCCTCCGATTCCCCGTGCTCAGCGCCCCAATAATGGTGGGGAGTGCCTGTGTGCAGAATACCCGGAAACGGAAGGTCCATTTGATCGTGATAGAACGACATTCCCGTCATTGATCCAGAAATGACCGAGCACCCGTGATAACCGCGCTCGCGAGAGATGATCTTCTTCTTCTTCGGCTGACCACGCAGATTGTTGTAATACCAGACGAGCTTGGCCTGAGTTTCGTTGGCATCCGATCCGGAAAGTCCGTAGAAGACTTTGCTGGCGTTTCCCGGTGCCATTTGCACGAGGCGATGCGAAAGCTTTGCGAGCTCTTCGGTCGTGTGAGCAGCGTACGTGTGGTAATATGCGAGCTGATAGGCCTGCCTTGCGATGGCCTCGGCAACTTCGGTACGCCCATAGCCGATATTGACACAGTAGAGACCGGCAAAGCCATCGATGTATGTTCGGCCCTCCGCATCCCGAATGGATATCCCTTTACCACCTGTGACGATTGTGGGATCGCCAAGCTTGCCGCTCGCGAAATCCTTCAGCTGCGTGAAGGGATGCAGAACACTGGAACGATCTCGCTCAGCGATGGTCTTGATATCAATCATATAGTTCTCCTATGCCGCCAAATCGCCGAAACAGACGTATTTGTGTTCCATGTACTCTGCTAAACCGTGCTTCGACCCTTCTCGTCCGAGTCCGGACTGCTTCCAGCCTCCGAACGGAATGGGCGGTCCAGTAAAGGAAGCTGTATTGATTCCGAGCATGCCGCACTCGATCTGCTCAGAAAGGCGGAGCGCCCGGCGAAGGTTGTTTGTGTAGATGTATCCAGCCAGCCCCATTTCGCTGGCGTTCGCCCTGGATACAACCTCCGCCTCAGAATCGAACGGGAGCACGGCAGCAACCGGCCCGAAGGTTTCTTCATGCGTGATCAGCATGTGGTCGGTGACATCGCTGAGCAACGTCGGAGGAACGAAGTTTGCACCCAAACTTGCGCCCTTGTCGGCGCAAAACACCCGCGCCCCCTTTTTTGCGGCGTCGTCGATGTGGGCCCTGCATTTGTTGGCAACCGACAGCTTTGTCATCGGCCCTATATCAGTTGTCGTTTCCAGGCCGTGCCCGACTCTGAGCTGAGAAATAGGGGTGGCAAACGCCTCGACGAAGGCGCGGTAGATCTTTCTATGCACGTAGATGCGATTGGCGGCGAGACAGTCCTGGCCCGAAGTGGTGAACTTTGCGTCCATCGCTCCCTTAACCGCCTTGTCGACATCGACGTCGTCAAAGATGATGCACGGAGCGTGGCCCCCCAGCTCAAGCGACACTTTCTTCACGGTTTGTGCCGCCTCTGCCAGAAGCAGGCGCCCAACTTCGGTAGAACCAGTAAACGAAAGAGCTCGCACCCTCGTATCGCGCAACAGTGGTTTCGAAAGCTCGATTGAATCACCGACAAGCACCTGAAATACGCCACGCGGAATACCAGCTTCTTCGGCCAACCTAGCCAGGGCAAGGGCCGACAATGGCGTCTCGGGAGCCGGCTTCACGACGATCGGGCAGCCCGCGGCAAGAGCAGCTCCCGCCTTTCTCGTGATCATCGCGATTGGAAAATTCCATGGCGTGATCGCCGCCGCAACACCGATTGGCTGCATTCGCACATGAAGCAGGCTTCCCGCTTTGTGACTCGGAATGGTCTCGCCATAGGTGCGCTCGCCTTCAGCGGCAAACCATTCCAGAAAGCCCGCGCCATATGTGATCTCGTAGCGTGCCTCCGCCAGAGGCTTTCCTTGCTCGCTGGTCATAAGAACGGCGAGATCCTCTGAATGGCCGCGGATCAGGGACGCCCAAGATTTGAGGATCACTCCTCGCTCGGTGGGCAGCAGACGCCTCCATGCAACAAACGACTTCTCTGCTGCTCCGATTGCCAGCTCCATGTCGGCCGCCGAGCAACGGGCAGCTTCCGCGATTTCCTCCCCCGTCGCGGGGTCGACAACCGCGTCCTTCTGCCCGCCGTCCGTCCACTTGCCGTCGATGAACGCTGCCCCCGCTAAAAAGTCTCGTCGTCTGAGAGTTCGAAGGTGCCGCATAGCGAGGCCACCCCACTCCGGGCGTCTGTGCCGAAAGCCTTGAACACCCATTTTGAAACTCCCGCGCCGTCACTTATTGAAATTGCTGGAGTAATCAGGATACTAGTGACGCAAACAGATTTGCGTCGCATTTTCGGTGCGCGGGATGAATTCCTGCAAAGCATTGATGCCTTGCGACGAAACGCAGCTTAGGGCTGGAGACAACCGCTATGCGTTACGATCGGATAGATGCACGCATCCTGGAGATCGTGCAAAAAAACAATCGCCTCACGTCCGAGGTCATTGGCGAAATGGCGGGGCTTTCCCCCACGGCGTGTCAGAGAAGGTTGAAGAGGCTCCGTTCGGAAGGAATCATTGAGTCGGATGTGTCCATCGTCTCGGCAAGAGCAGTGGGAAGGCCGATTCAGATGCTTGTCCTCGTGAATCTCGAGCGGGAGCGCTCCGATATCATCGACAAATTCAAGAAGGCCATCAAAACGTCGAGTGAAGTCGTAAATGGCTTCTATGTCACGGGCGATGCAGACTTCGTTCTGTACATAACGGCTCGCACGATGGAGGACTACGAGCTTTTCACCAGACGCTTCTTTTACGAGAACCCCGATATTAAGGGGTTCAAAACCATGGTCATCATGGACCGCGTAAAATCGGGGTTTGCAGTTCCAATCGAAATGCCACCGGACAGATAAGCGATCTTTGATCGCGACGTCCCGACGGTCCAGCTGTTTTGAGCACTCGTGAAAGAATGAGAACCATACCGAAAGCTCTGACAATTCTGACTTCTCACAATCCTCTTCAACCCAAAACAGGCCTAACGAACTCGCCCCAGTGGGCTTGGTCGAATTACGTGCCAGAATGGTGCTTGAAAGCAAAAAAAGGAGGGGCCACTCCAAGGGTGGCCCCTTCAAGTTAGGGAGGAAACGCCCCTAGGGGGCCTGGGAGATCAGGCCGCAGCCTGTTCGATCGGTGAAAATGGTAGGCCGAGACTCTCTGCCACTGCCTTGTAGGTCAACCGGCCCCGATAGACGTTCAGGCCAGCGCGCAAGTGCGGATTTTCAAGCACGGCCGCAAAGCCCTTGTTTGCCAAAGCCAAGCCAAAAGGCAAAGTTGCGTTGTTGAGGGCCTGACTTGAGGTAAGCGGGACTGCACCGGGCATGTTGGCAACGCAATAGTGGATCACGCCGTCGACTTCGTAGGTTGGATCAGCATGGGTGGTGGCACGCGACGTCTCAAAGCAACCGCCTTGATCGATCGCGACGTCAACGACCACAGAGCCTTGCTTCATCGAGCTCAGCATCTTGCGCGACACCAGCTTCGGTGCACTGGCTCCTGGGACGAGCACGGCGCCAATAACGACGTCTGCGGCAGAGACTTCCTCTTCAACGCTGTCGATGGTCGAGTACCTGGTGCGGACGCGGCCCTCGAATAGCTCGTCCAGTTCGCGAAGGCGGTTGATCGAACGGTCGATGACGGTGACTTCCGCACCCAAACCGGCTGCCATTCGGGCGGCATGCGTACCGACGACACCGCCACCGATGACAACGATACGAGCGGGCTGAACGCCAGGCACGCCGCCGATCAATAACCCCCGCCCGCCGCTGTACCGTTTTAGGGCCGCGCCGGCAGCCTCGATCGTGAGCCGGCCCGCGACTTCGCTCATTGGCGCAAGCAACGGCAAGCCCCCGTTCGAGTCGGTGACGGTTTCATAGGCGATCGCTGTGCAACCCGATTTCAGCAGTCCTTTTGCCTGCTCCGGATCGGGCGCCAGATGCAGATAGGTGAAGAGGATCTGATTCTCTCGGAGCTGGACCCATTCGGACGGCTGCGGCTCCTTGACCTTGACTACCATCTCGCTCGATGCAAACACCTCCCGAGCAGCCGCGGCGATTGTTGCACCGGCCTTCCGGTATTCCTCGTCGCTTGCCCCGATGCCAGCGCCGGCATTGGCCTCCACCAATACTTGGTGGCCGGCAGCCACATATTCCCGGACAGCTCCAGGGGTCAGGCCCACGCGATATTCGTGTGTTTTGATTTCCTTGGGAACACCGACTTGCATCTTGCAATCTCCGCTTTTGCTGAACCACTTCTAATCGGAACCACGCGGTGAAATTGAGAAGGGACCGGCGAACGACGCAGAAATTCAGCAACCTCGGCGTTCTTGCGCACAATTCCAGCAGAGTGCGCGAGATGGTGATGGTTTGCTATTCCTGGCGCCGCAATCGGCACAGTGGCAGCCGACACATCGATCCAAAGGAAGTTTCGCACAGCGATTTTCACGTATTTAACGGCCTTCGGTTCCTCCACGGGGCTCTGGGCGAAACATCCCCTCTGTCCCGCTCCACGCAAAAGCTGCATGAATCCCGGCGGATATTTATGGCGGAACAGTTGCCCAGCAACGCGCGCATGCCGCCAGGGCTCGCCGATCGAATGGCAACGATACGCTCAGAGATTGTGAGCATCATGGAGCGGCTGTCAATGATCGCTCGAAAGCGGCCTTTCCGATTGTGACGATCGCGTCCACCTTCGGTCTTGGTGATGACGAGCGCAGGCGCGAGCCCGGGATATTGCGATGGACTACGGCTCGGCGCAATCAGCACCGCGACCGGGCCACCTATCTGCGGACGCCTAGTGTTGAAAACCGGTGTCCTCGTGCAAGAAGGCGAGTGCTGCGAGCGAGAGTGGCCCATTGTTCTCCTTTGAGAGACCTTAACGCACTAGCGGCAGGCCTGGAATCGCTGAGGCCGCAGCGGATTGCGCGTCAGAGTTCGAATAGCTCGCGCGGCAACTTCGTGAATGGTTCACCTGCAACGTCGGTATGCGGAAGGTTTCGCTGATCACATAACCACGTCTTCATCGATCCAGTTTTCAAGCATGAGGTGAAATGTCGTATTCGGCTTGAGGACCGTGTTATCGCCGTCCTTCAAGCTAGCTGTAGGTTCCGTCCAATCTATCGCGACGGCGTAGCCGCACCGAGACTCCTTCACCAAGCCATCGCGTTTTCAAGTTGGAGTTGAAAGCTATGGCGACGTCGCTGCAGGTCCTGCCGGGTTTGGCGGCGGCAAGTGCAGCTTCCAACCTGGCAACGTTCCCTTCATGCAACCGGCGTATGTGATCCGACGGCTTACCGATCGCGACATCGTGCGCATCAGCGGAGAGGTCTAGCCATGACGCCCGCCGCTGAACTCGAAATTGCTCTGCGAGCCCGTCTGGAAGACGTCTTCGGTCCAGCGAATGTGACACGTGGAGATGCGTGCGCAGCGCAAAGAAGAGGCCCGCAAAATCCGTGCTGGGCTTGCCGTTAGCGCTGCGCACCAATGTTGCAATGACCTCGGCGGATTCATTGGCCTCGCGCGCGCCTGAGCGGATAACGTCTCTCGCTTTGAGCATGCCGGCGTCGGAAATAGCGGTAGCTTCCCGCATCATCGCGAATTCCGAGTCCGATTTCACGCCGCGGATCCGGGTCACGGCGTTAGTGCAGTAGACGATGTTCGCGCCTGTCGAGCGAGATTTGAACTTCTTAACTGTCAGCGGGCAAGAGCCGTTCTTCCAGACCGGTCCATTTGCGGCCGACGCCATCGTCCAAGATGAAGTCGATGGTCTCCTCCCGTTCGGGGTAGCGATGAGCGCCTCCGAATAACCAGTGACACGACTGCGATCGACAAACATCTGATGGATCGCCGCCGGCCAGACCATTCTGCGCGTCAGGAAGGTCGGCTACTCATCCGTTAAAGTCACGACCAGCCCCCGCGGAACATAGCCCGACCTCGAAGTGTATCCGGAGAGATATATGATGTTAGCCGGAGCCGTGACCACCGCTTCGACCTTCGCCGCTCTATCTCCGACTTGACGGCGGATAATCTCCGCAGATACCCGCCGCGGGCGAATGCTTGCGAAGCCTTAGGCATTGCCATGTGCAAACTCCTTCTGGAAAGAGTGGGTCGTTCTCTCGCGTGGATCGAGGGCGGGCCGGCGGATCTTTTCGTGTCATTTGTGGCGGGATCGTACATCGGCGCCGCTACGAATTCAGCATCTCCAAGCAGTACCTGATCGCGAGCTCAGCTGTCGGAACGAGCAGATCGTCCGAGGCTCCGAAAGTTGGCGTGTGCACGCCGGACTCGTTGCCTTGCTCCTTGCTGCCAAACCAGAAGTAGATCGAGGGCACGCACGCGGAGTAGAATCCGAAATCGTCGCTGCCGCCGCCTGCGCTCGACGACTTCAGGTCGGAAAACTTGTCTTTGCCCACGGTCTCGACCACCAGCCGCCGAAACCTGTCAACCATCACGTCGTTGTTAATGACCGGCGGTTCACCGAATTTGTGGGAGAACTCCGCTTTCCCGCGGTGCATCGTCGCGACCCCTTCAGCTATTTCTCGCACGCGCTGAACCAGGAGCTCTCTCCGCTCACAACGGCTTGTTCTGATAGTTCCGGTCATCGTAACTGACGGGCAAATGATATTTGTGGCTTCGCCACCTGCAATCGTCCCGATTGTGACGATCGCCCCGTCATCGAAGGGCATTTCCCGCGACACGACCTTTTGGACCTCATTGATGAATGCCCCGGCCATCGCAATTGCATCCACGCCCGCATGCGGCCTCGCGCCGTGGGCCATGGTCCCGATAAGTGTGATCGCGAACTGATCGGCGGATTGTGTCACAGCGCCTGGGCGTGCGCCGAACATCCCCGCGGGCAAATCAGTTTTGACGTGGAACCCAACAGCAGCGTGGAAGCCGCTAAGCAGGCCCTGCTCAGCCACTGATCGTCCGCCGAGTGGCTCCGCCTCCTCGGCGGGCTGGAAAAACACGCGAAGCTTGCCAGAAAAGCTCTCTCGCATCCGATGAAACGCAAGTGCGGTACCCATAGCGATCGACGCATGCAGGTCATGACCGCACGCATGCATATGACCTGGGACCCGGGACTGATAGGACAAGTCGTCCCGGGTTTCCTGGATCGGCAAGGCATCGATGTCGCCCCGTATGGCGACGGAGCGCTGCGGCCCGGAGGCTAAACCGTGGATGTCGACGTAAAGGCCGGTTTTGTGAAAGGTCTTCGCATCGAACAGCCCAAACCGTTCAAGCGTTTCGCGGATCCGCTGTTGAGTTTTCCACTCGTTGTTGGAAAGCTCCGGCTCGCGATGCATAGCATGCCGCATTTCGATCACCACGTCCTTTTCGGAACTGGAAAGCAGATTGTTTGCGCTTGTGTTTGTAGTCCTCTTCATCTTCGCGGCCTTCCAGTTGACGCTTGAGTCAATGTAGCAGGTCGGGTAGGCGGGGAGCAGCGACTAGCGTGGCTATCGCGCAGCAATGCTGCAAGGTTGTCGTCCGATGCGCACAATCTGAGAGCATCTGATCCTGGCGGGCGCCGGATCGCAGGGCCTCGGAAGAGGCCCTGCACAACCAAAACAAGCTAACGGCGCGCCTGTCGATCGGGACTACCATCACGGCCCCGGAGCCGTCAGCTTCTCAGCTCTTTGGTCATCCTCTATCCGAGGCCTGCGCCCTGCTCCCTGAATGCTCTCCAGTCGATCGGCCGCTCCAGCGCTGCTCGTTCGCGCCTCTGCCGAAGGAAATGGTGGGTCTTTGGGCAAATATGGCGCCGGCCTTCAAAATAATTGCGGCTGCAAATGACAATATCATTGCGACACGTCGCAGCTCCGTACCCCAGCTCCAGGCTTTCACGCAAGGCGAGGCATCGGCCGGTATTGTGGACAGCCGAGCACATGAGGCGCGGAAATCCGGGACGCCATTGGAACGGTCGTCGCGTGCGAGGGCATCTACGCGGTGACCTCGTTTACCCTCATCGTGCGGGATGTCGCAATAGGAGGTGCGCTAGCCTACATCGATCCGCTGCTTTCCGCTCAGGGTATGCTGGCTGTACCAAAAGCGCTCCGCTACGGCCCACGACTGACGTGGCGCTCGGCGAGCTGGCTGCGGAGATTCTCATGAATTCGTAGCGAGCAGAACGAGTCAGCCAGTATAACTGTTGGCGGGCATGGTTAAGATCTTTCGCTTCAGGTCCTCGATGATCCGGTCGACTAGCGCAGTATCGGGCCGGACCGGCCTCCCTCCCTGCAGATCTTTGCCGGCGTCCACTCGCATAGCGCCGGTGGCTGGAGGGCATGTGGCGCTGATCGTCGTGTGCCGCCCGTTGCCACTGCCACGCATATGCACGCTCGCCTCCAAGGAGGGTTCAATCGTTCGTGCGCTGATCCGCGCTTCTAGTCTAACTCAGCGGCGGGCGAAGCGATAGGGCACCGAATATGGTGTTGTTCGATCTCGACGTGATAGTCGAGCCCGACCCGCCATTCGGCATGGACCCACGGCTGGCCCGGAAGCGGTTTGAGAATTGGCGCATCAATTTCCTCGAAAGCTGGCGCCGTATGCGGCCATACTGACGCAGTACCCGTTCGTCATTGAGCTTGGCCAGCCACTAGGCGATCGCGCGGTTGAGTTCGGCCAGGCTGTAAAAAGTTCGGTTGCGCAACCGCCGCAGCAGCCAACGCTCGATGATTCCCACCGCAGGCCTCGACCTTTGCCTTATCTCTCGGGCGAGGCGGCCGTGCCGGAATGCTGCGCCATATCGCTGTAGCTGCGGTCGACTATGGGGTCACAGAGGCAGGCCTCGATCACCGCGATCTTGGCGTTGTGGGCACCAGCAGTTGCGTCGCGTCACCAAAAAAGCTGTAGGCCGCGTCGTTTCCCGCGATCCAGTCGCCGAGCTGCTCGGTCCACGTCGCTAGCGGGAATGACAAGCTGGATGCGCCCATGACCGCAACGAAGCGCGCGATCATTTCGGAACTCCGCGCGCCATCAAATCGGTACGGTGCGCGCGATGACCTCGGAATCGACAGACCACGGCGGTGAGCGCCTTCTCGGCCATCCGGCGCGGCTCCAGGAAACCCGGGAAGTAGGAGCCCTTGCGCAGCTTGGGATGCGAAGCTCGACCGTGCCGGCCAGGTCTCCCAGGTCCGGTCGAAGCTCACCGTTGCGCTGGGCCAGACGCTCGGGGTTCTTCTCGCCGTAGGCTGCACCGACCTGGCCTTCGACTTCCAGCTCCATCAGCCGCTGGGCAGCAAAGCCGATCATCTCGCGCAAGAGATGGCCGGAGTTCGAGACCCTGACGGCTCGCTTCCGTCTTTCCGTTCCACGCATCACTCGAGGGCGCAGGCGCGCATATGACGCGGGTTACGCTCGGGAAGAGCCGGGTGCGGGAAGTCTGCCCGCCCGGATCTGTGAGGGCGAAGCCGAATGGCTGAGTTACTCGACCACGACCCCGGTACAGGACCACGATGTCAAAAACCGGAAGTTTGCTCATTCGGCGGATTGCGGGTGCGACAATGGAAATTTAGCCCACTCGAGTAGGATCACAGCGATTTCTCGCACGCCGAGCGCAGGCGCTCAAGCACTTAGCGACGTCTGCATCGATGCTCGCAACGGCTGCGCCAGCTCCCCCGTCTGCAAAGGTGGCGGTGCTGACTTATGAGTCGACGCATTGCAGTGAGGATTTGCTCGGCATCGACGACGTCGCGCAGCGCGCACGAATTGGGATTGGCGGCAAGGGTGCTCATAGTGGAGACCATTCGGACGACATAAGAGGACCATTGTCGCCGCGTATCGAAGTGTATGCTGGCGGAGGCTCCGCAGCCGCCGGTGGCGACGATTCCGACACCAAAGGCACGAACGATATTGCATCTGCCGAAGCCGGCAGCACCAGTTGTTGAACGCGCCCGGCGTCGCCAGTCATGTACCTGCTGTGTCCGGCAGCCATGGCGGCGGGCGATATCGATTGCAATCGCACCCGGCTCAAGGCTTTCCGCGGCGATCTGACCCTTCAGGCGTGCGGACGTCCGCTGCCAGGCGCTGGTGAGGCGTTGCCGGCGCGCTGTATGTCTTGCGTACACGAGCACTGTCGCGCTGCTTGGCTAACAGTTTGAACGAGGGTTGGAAGAAGTTTACGAACAGCCGCGCTGATCGACAGAGTGCGGCCAGCAGCTCGGCCGCTTCCAGGCGAGTTCGTCGACATCACCGGATTCCATCGCAAACATGCGATGCGTCTACTTCGAGGCCAGGAAGACGTAAGCGCAGGCCGACGGGCGCGACGTCGGATCTATAATGAGGCGGAACACAACGCGCTCGTGCTGCTTTGGGAGGCGTCAGACCGGATCTGCGGGAAGCGGCTGAAGGCGTTAATGCCTGCGCTGATT
>NZ_JAUIZJ010000038.1:0-39013 GCF_030435535.1 Bradyrhizobium sp. WYCCWR 13022 | reverse complement strand
ATGGTGAATCAGAAACAAGCTGATTTGGGAATCCCAAATCGATTCAGATTAAACCCATCCCGCTTTAGTATGGCGCCAGCAGTCAGTCCCTCCAGCGAGAAGCGCACAGCCATGCCGCAACAATTCGACAGGTCCGCAGAAGATCTCGGCAACGCCATCCATTTCGAGCACGTCAACATCACGGTTCCGGACCAGCGCCTCGCCACGCTGTTCTACGTCACCGGCCTCGGGCTGACCCGCGATCCCTATCTGATGGTGTCCGATACCAACATGTGGATCAATGCCGGACGGAGCCAGTTTCATCTTCCAAGCGGCAAGGCACAGGTGCTGCGCGGCCATACCGGGCTCGTCATCGAAGGACGCGAGGCGCTGCTGGCACGGCTGGCTTCGGTCAAAGGCAAGCTCGAAGATACGGCGTTCAAATACGCCGAGCACAATGATTACGTCGAAGCGACCTGCCCGTGGGGCAACCGCATCCGCATCCATGAGCCGGATGCCGCGCGCTTCGGGCGCATCACGCTCGGCATTCCCTATGTCGAGTTCGACGTGCCGGCCGGTTCGGCAGAGGCGATCTGCGCCTTCTATCCTGACATCATGGGCATGCCCGCGAGCCTCCGCAACGGCGACGGCAAGGTTGCGGCGGTGAAGACCGGTCGCGAGCAGCATCTGCTATTCCGCGAGACCGACCGGCCGCAGCCCGGCTACGACGGCCACCATGTGCAGATGTACATCACCGACTTCTCCGGCCCCTACCGCAAGCTGCTGGCGCGCAACCTGATCTCGCGCGAAGACAATCAGTACCAGTACCGCTTCTGCGACATCGTCGATCTCGACAGCGGCAAGCCTCTCTTCACCGTGGAGCACGAGGTGCGCAGCGCGACGCATCCGATGTTCATGCGGCCGATGGTCAATCGCAATCCCGTCGTCAACAATCGCAACTACGCCTACGGCCACGATCAGGCGTCGTGGGCGATGGGCCCGGATCAATACGAGGGATAGGAGCCCGGCGACAAGATTGGCGGCGGCAATCCGATGAAGCTGCCCGCCAACGGCGGCCTCTCGGCGGCCGGGTTAGCTGCTCCACCACGAAACTCCCGGACACGTCCGGAAGCTTCGTTTTGGGATGACCAGACCGGCGCGCCGCTCAGAGCATCTGGCGCCGCGCGAACGAGGCGAACATGCCGGATGCGGCATTCAGCTCGGCGAACGTTCCGGCCTCGACGATCTTGCCGTCGACCAGCACGATGATCCGGTCCGCCCGCTGCACGGTGCTGAGCCGGTGCGCGATCACGACGCGGGTGACGTTGAGATTCTCCAGAGCGTCGCTGACGATGGCCTGGGACTGGTTGTCCAGCGAGCTCGTGGCTTCGTCGAACAGCAGGATGCGCGGCCGCCGCGCGATCGCCCGCGCGATCATGATGCGCTGACGCTGGCCGCCGGACAGCGTGCTGACGCCCTCGGACACCTGGGTGAGCATGCCCATCGGCATCGCCTTGATGTCGTCTGCGATGCCGGCGAGACGCGCGGCCTCCCAGGCCTGGTCGAGCGGCAGCCGGACGCCGCCGCAGATATTGTCGTAGAGGTTTCCGTTGGCGAGCTTGGCGTTTTGAAGGACCACGCCGAGCTGGCGCCGCAGCGCGCTCGCATCCAGCGTCTCGATCGACTTGCCGTCGTAGAACACCGCGCCGGATTCCGCCCGCTCGAAGCCGAGCAGCAGCCGGAACAAGGACGATTTCCCGCTGCCTGACGGGCCCACCACCGCGACATATTCGCCCGGCGTGATCTTCAAGGTGACGTTGTCGAGCACAAGGGGGCCGTTGGCGAGATAACGGAACGACACGCGCGCGAGCTCGACCGATCCGGACAGTTCGCCCGGCGACTTCCGGTCGTCGGGAACTTCCGTCGGGCTCGCAATCAGCGGCCGCAGCCGAAGCAGCGGCGGGATGGCAATCAGCGCCTCGCTGACGCCGGCCGCCCAGGAGCCGACCGATCCCATCGACTGGCCGAAGGCGGAAAAGAACGCGAAGAACGTGCCGATGTCGGTGAGCAGGCCACTGCTCGAATAGGACGCATAGGCATAGATGATCAGCGTTGCGATGGTCGGAAACGCGGTCTCGAACGCGCCGAGGCCGTTGCCCGCCACCTGCGACGACACGAAGTACTGCTTCTGTGTCGCGAACTGCTTCGACCAGATTGCGAGGGCGCGCGACGTCGCCGCAGAGACGCGCAGCTTGCCGACGCCGGTGAGGAGCTGGAGGACGAAGCCGCTGACCTTGCCCTGCTGGTTGAAATGCCTGCTCTCGAAATGCAGCCGCACCAGATTGGTGCCGATGATGGCCGCGGCCCGGACGAATGTCAGCGCGATCGCCAGCAGCGCCAGCTTGAGGCTGTAGTAGAGCATCAGGCCGAGGCTGAACAGACAGAACAGGCCGGCGATCATGCCGCGCAAGGCGTGCCCCGTCAGCGCTCGTCGCGCGGCATCGATGCCCATGGCGCGGTCGACCAGTTCGCCCGCGGTGTACTCGCGGAAGATGGCGGTCGGCAGCCGCAGCAGGCGGTCGATCATCGCCGCCTGGAGACGCCAGTCGATCGTGGCTTCCATCCGCAGCATGACAAAACCCTGCATGACCTGGACGCCGGCCACCGAGAGCCCCGCCAGAATCAGCGCGAGCGCGCAGAAGGCGAGTTGGTCCAGCTCCGACCGCGGGATGATCGAGCTGATCAGCAGATTGGTGATGAACGGCGTCACCAGCGACAGCAGCCCGATCATCACGACCGACACCGCGATGCGCGGTCCGCTGCCGCGGATGTGGCGCAGGGAGAATTGCAGCAGGTCCTTGAATTTCAGGGCGCGCGACGGCAGCGGCGGATAGAACGTGGCCGCTTCCGGGGCGATCTGCGCCGCGATGGCCCGATCGACCGGCCGCCGCGCCTTGGTCAGCGGGTCGACCACGATGTATCCGCGGCCCGGCTCGTAGACGAGCGCGACCGGGACGCGCGCCTCGCCGTACCAGCCGACCATCGGGCCTGCATCCAGTCGCCACCAACCGTGCCGGAGCAGGACTTCGCGCAGCCTCAGGCGTGCCGCCTGCGCGATCTGGGCGAGGCCGGAAAAATCCTGCGCGCTGCCATCGCCGCGACCGGAGACCGAGATCGGCGCGCGCATCGCGTTGCCGACGATCTGGCAGGCGCCGACCAGGCGGTCGGACCAGGAGGCATCGACCGCATCATGATCGAAGCGCCGCACGATGATGCCGGACAGGCGGTCGAAGGCCTCCACCGCCTGCGTCGCGGCAAGCCCGGTCCGGCTTGCCAGCCGCGCGCTCTCGTTTTGCGCCTCGCGGGCCAGAATGCCCCGGATGCATTCGACGAAGTTCTGGTGGAACTGATCGACCGCCGGCCAGATCAGGTCGCCCGCGGGGGCGTGGCCGGCAACGCTCGCGGTGCATCCGTCTGCACCCGTCTCGATCCACAGACCCGATGTCAGCGGCAGCGGAGGACTTCCGGCCGTGTAAGCCGTGCCTCGCCCGATCAGACGGAGCGCACCGTGCTGCACCGTGAGCCAGAGCAAGCCACGCATCGGTCCGCGACGCGGCTCGCCCGCGGCCAGCGTCACCTCGCCCTCGGGCAATTCAGCCACTTGCCACTGCGGCGCCGGTCCCGCGACGAAGCGTGCAAGTCGGTCGATCCAGCGCAGCACCCGTTCCGACGCCGGACCGGTCCTGGGCACGACGGCGACAAGCGTGTCCTGCGCGCCGACCGCGATGAAGCGCAGGCCGTCTGGAGACGAGGCCGGGAAGGCCGGAAGATCGGGAATGACGTCGCCGCGCTCGACGCGGAACAGATGATACCGGCTGCCGGATTTTCCCCCATTGACATCGATGGCGAAGATGTCGGCGTGACCCGCGACGATTTCGAGCAGATGACCGCGGTGATCGAGCAGGATGGGCCGACGACCGTCGAGCGCGATTTCGCCAGGCGATTCCAGCGCCGCGACGAGGTCCGCACCGGACATGATATGGTCGATCCGGCCGGTCATTCCTGCGACACCAGGCGGGCATACTCGCCGTTCGTGGCAAGAAGGGTCTCGTGCGTGCCGCGCTCGGCGACCTTGCCCTGCCGCAACACGACGATCTCGTCGCAATCCCTGATCGTGCTCAGGCGATGCGCGATGATGATGCAGGTGCAGCCACAACGCCGGAGATTGTCGTCGATGGCCTTCTCGGTGACGGGGTCGAGCGCCGCGGTCGCCTCGTCGAGCACGACGATGGACGGACGGCCGACCAGTGCGCGGGCGATCTCGATGCGCTGGCGCTGGCCGCCGCTGAAATTGGTGCCGCCCTCGCTGACATAGGAATCGTAATTGCCGGCGCGGATGGCGATATCGTCCTGGATCTCGCCGTCCTTGAGCGCGCGGGTGAGGTCGATGTCCGGAGTGGTCCGGTCCCAGAGCGTGAGATTGTCGCGGACCGTTCCCTCGAACAGAAAAATGTCCTGGTCGACATAGGCGATCGAGTTGGCACGAATGTCGGGCGGGATATCCTGGAGCAGCGTTCCGTCGATCAGGATCTCTCCTGCCCAGGGCTTGTAGAGCCCGCAGACGAGGCGGCCGAGCGTGGATTTTCCACTGCCGGAAGCGCCAACCAGCGCGACGCGCGATCCCGGAGCCACGGTGATCGACAGATCGGAAATCAGCGGCGGCTCGAGCAGAGAATAGCCGAACTGCACGTCCCGAAATTCGATGCGTCCGTCCAGCCTCGCAGGGAAGGTCTTGTCCGATGCGCGCGGGGGATCGCCGAGCGGATAGTTGTAGACGTCCTCGAGGCGGTCGAGCGCGCCCTTGATCAGCTGAAAGCTGCCGGCCTGATTGACCAGCGTTGCCACCGGCTCGGAGAAGCTCGCCATCAGCGACTGGAAGGCAACGAGGCTGCCGAGCGTGAGCGAGCCTTCGATCACCCTGAGGCCGCCGAGGATCAGGATCGCAGTCATGGTCATGCCGGCGATCAGGGTCGGGATCATATCGAGCACGATCGACGACGAGGCCAGTTCGCGCTCGGCGTTCAACACCTTGGCCTGGACGCCCGACCACTGGCCGAAGGCCTCGTCCTCGAGCCCGCTCGCCTTGATCGTCTCGATCGACCTGACGATGCTGACGACGGCGCCGAGGAGCTTGCCGCGCTCGAGCGAGAGCCCGCGGCTGAGATCCTCCCGACGCCGCATCGACAGCCGCAAGGTGAGGACGTTGAGCAGCGACAAAGCGATACACACCGCGGCCAGCCGGGGATCGTAGACGATCATCGCGAAGGCGAAGAATGCCACCGAGGTGAGGCTGAGCGCGTTGGCCGCAATGCCGCCCGCCAGCAGGCGCGCAATCTGGTCATTGGCCCCGACCCGCGCCGCGATGTCGCCGGCGTGGCGCTGGGTGAAGAACTCGATCGGCAAGGCCATCACCCGCCAGAGAAAGCGGCTGATCATCACCACCGAGAGTTTTGTCTGCAGACGCAGCAGCAGGGATTGCTGCAACAGCGTCAGGATGGTGCGGATCAGCGCGGTCGCCGCCATGCCGAGCAGCAGCGGGCGCAGCCATCCGTTCAGGTGCTGAATCAGGATGTCGTCGATGAATATCTTGGAGAAGCTCGCGGCCACGAGACCGGGAACGACCATGACGAAGCTGAGCAGGATCAGCAGGCCGACCGCGGCTTTCGATCCGCGCAACTCCCGCAGCAGCAGCCGCAGTCCGGCCGGCTTGGCGCCGCTCGGCGCGAATCCGGGCCCCGGCTCCATGGTGAGGACGACGCCGGTAAAGCTCCGATCGAGCTCGTCGATGCCGACCTGCCGCCGTCCAAACGCGGGATCGTTGATGGAGGCGGACTTGCCCTTGATCCCTTCAAGGACGACGAAATGGTTGAAGTTCCAGTGGATGATGCACGGCGTCGGCGCCGAACCGAGCGCCGCAAGGTCCAGCCGAAATCCCTTCGCCGACAGTCCGAAGCGCTTTGCCGCCCGGACCACGTTGCTCGCCTTGCTGCCGTCGCGCGAGACGCCGCATTCGACGCGAAGCCGTTCGAGCGGCACCCACGCCCCGTAATGCGCCAGCACCATGGCAAGGCAGGCGGCGCCGCACTCGGCCGCTTCCATTTGCAGAATGGTCGGCGTGCGCCTGACATGTCCGGTGGATGAAGCGGGACTATCCATCGATCCCCGTCCACTTCCGCAACAGGGGAACGACGAGATCGATCGGGCGCCGGCTTCGCGTGGTGATCTCTGCCTGCGCGAGCGTGCCGCTGGTGAGATGGACTTGCGGTCCCTTGCCCACGGCCCAGCGATATCCGCTCGCGGTCGATGAATCCTTGTCCAGCGACACCGACACCGCATAAGGCGCGCCGTCATGGGAGAACACCTTGACGAGCTGATCGTTGTGCAGAACGGCGGTCATGCCCTGCGGCGTCACCGGAAATTCCGAGATGCTCGAGACCACACCGATCATGGTGCCGAATTCCTCGCGCTTCACGGTGCTGGGCGCAACGCGCACCTGGTAGCCCGGCTTGACGCTCTTGCCTTGCTCGGCGGGAATGTAGATCACGGCTTCCAGCCGCGCGCCCTCGTCCTCGATGAGAACGACCGGCGTGCCCACGGCGAGAACCGAACCCGAGGATGTCTTGATTTCCAGCACGCGTCCGGCAATGGGACTGAGGACCTGCGAATTGCGTCCCAGCGTCCCGGCCAGCGCCTGCATCTCGCGGCGCGCGTTGTTCGCGGCGAACTCGGCCTGCTGCAATTCGCGCTCGCGCTGGGTTTCGAGATCGGTCTTCTGCGCGTGAAGCTTGAGGATCTCGTTTTGCGAATCCGTCCGGCGCTGCTGCGCCTCGGTCAGTTCGAGACGGCGGTCCTCGAGCGTCTTCCGCGTCGTCAGGCCCTTCGCCATCAGCTGCTCGAGATTCTTCACGTCGACATCGAGGGACTGCACGCGCTGGCCGGTCGCCTCGATGACCTTGTTGAAAGCCGCTTCGAGCTTGTCGAAGTTGGAGGCCTTGACGGAAAGCTCCGCTGCGACTTTCGCCGCCATGTCGTCATGCTCGCGCTGGCGCTCCTTGTAGGTTTCGACGGCGTTGCTGTATTTCTGCTCGATCTCGGTCTGCGAGATCTGGGCGATCACCTGCCCGCGCTCGACATGGTCGCCGACGGAGACACTGAGCGAGGCGAGCCGTCCTTCGGCGGCGGAGACCGCGTCGACGACGCGACCACTGCCGACCAGAATCCCCTGCCCCGACACGCGCGACGGGATCCGGCCGTAAACGCCCCAGACCAGCGCGGCAACCAGCGCGATCGTCACGATCGCCGCCAGGATCCAGTCCGCGGGCTTGGTGATCGCCACGAGATGATCGAGCTCCTCCGGCGAGGCCGCACGCTGCAGCGCGCTGGCGCGGAAGATTTTGTCAGTGCCCTCAGTCACACTGTACTCCGTCGCAAGACATTTCGGTGTGATCGTCCGCGCGGACGACGCCGAGAATGGGATTGAGCGAAATTGTGAGCGGAGCTAAGCTCGCAACGAAATCGAATTGAACCTGTCGAGGCCGGGAGCATCGGACACATCAGATGAATTGGCAAGCGGATCGCATCACGCCGGTTGCAGCGGCCCGCGCCTTGGCCGCTCGCCTGGCATGGCCGGTCCTCGGATTGCTGGTCGCGACGAATGCGTGCTTCGCCGGCGTGCTGAGCCAGGCCGATCTGAAGAGGGTCGAAGATCTCAGACCGATGTTCGCGGGGCTGATGGGCGATCTCGTACAGACCTCGAAGAGACCCGACATCTCCGCCGCCGACGCAGATTGCGTCAAGTCCACGATCCAGAATCTCGTCGAGATTTCTCAAGAGCTGTCCAGTTTCGAATATCTGATCACGATCGAGAAGGAACTGACCAACGTCAGCGAGAATGACCCGACCCGCGACGTGGTGAAGTTTGCCGTCGAGCAGTCGACGAATATCCTGACCAGCCAGCGCAAGAAGATCGCGCAGTTGCCCGATCAGTGCGCAAGGTCGCCTCTCGCCTTGGCCAAGGCCCAGCAGGCGCTGCAAGTCGTCGATGCGACGACTGGAATCTTGAGTTCCATTCGCTCTCGACTTTGAGTGAGTCGATCGGAAGGTGGATCGAAAGAGATCATCCGATCGGATGGCCTCTTCGCACGGATCGTCTCGCGGCGGGCGGCCCGGCCGAGTTCGGGATCATCGCGGGTCGTCGGGCAGAATTGCAGATCGTTCGTTCTCGGATGTGCCAGGCTTGGTCACTGCCTTCTCCTGTTTGTCTTAGGAGGGACCGCCCCTCTCGATCAGTGACCGCAGATATAGGGCTCTGGGGGGCGTGGAGGCTGTGAGGCCAGTCACACAGATCATCGCACTCGTCCGGATGCAACCAAGGGGAGCGCGGCGGTTTCTGAATATGCGGGAGTCCTGGCTGGGGCGGGAGGGATCGAACCTCCGAATGGCGGAATCAAAATCCGCTGCCTTACCGCTTGGCTACGCCCCATCAGGCGACAAAGAGAACGACGGACGACCTGGCACCCGCAGATTCCCTTCGGTCGCAGCCGGTCTATAGGGTGCGGCGCGGCATTTCAACCGCCTGGAGCGGCAAAATACCACCATGCGGACGGCAGTCGCGCCACACCTTATTATACGCGGGGCAAAGGCCCGATGCGGTCCCGTATCGCGCCCATTGAGGCCCCAGCCAATTCATGGGAATACGACGGCCAAACCTGTCCACGGGGAGTGAGCCATGACCTACCGCGCGCCGATTTCCGACATGCTGCTGTCGCTCAACCACGGCGCCGGCCTGAAGGCGGCCGTGGACGCCGGCCATTACGGCGATTTCGACGGCGATATCGTCGCGGCCGTGCTGGAAGAGGCCGGCAAGTTCGCAACCGACGTGCTGGCGCCGCTCAACAAGATCGGCGACGAGCACGGCATCAAGCTTGACGACGGCAAGGTCACGACCGCGCCGGGCTGGCCGGATGCCTACAAGCGCTGGACCGAGGGCGGCTGGAACGCGGTCTCGGGCCCGGAGGATTTCGGCGGCCAGGGCTTGCCGATCGCGATCAACGCCGCCTGCACCGAGATCTGGAGCGCCTCCAACGTCGCCTTCGGTCTCTGCCCGCTGCTGACGGCCTCGGCGATCGAGGCGCTCGATGCGCATGGCAGCGACACGCTGAAAAAGATCTATCTCGAGAAGCTCGTCTCCGGCGAATGGACCGGCACGATGCAACTGACCGAGTCGCAGGCCGGCTCCGACGTCGGCGCACTGCGCACCCGTGCCGAGAAGCAGGCCGACGGCACCTATCGCATCAAGGGGACGAAGATCTTCATCACCTATGGCGAGCACGACATGACCGACAACATCGTGCATTTCGTGCTGGCACGCCTGCCCGACGCGCCCGCCGGCACCAAGGGGATCTCGCTCTTCCTCGTTCCCAAATTCATGGTCAACGCCGACGGCTCGCTCGGCGCGCGCAACGACATCTTTGCCTCGGGCGTCGAGCACAAGCTCGGCATGCATGCTTCACCGACCTGCACCATGACCATGGGCGATCATGGCGGCGCGATCGGCTTTTTGATCGGCGAAGAGAACCAGGGCATGCGCTGCATGTTCACGATGATGAACCAGGCCCGCCTCGGCGTCGGCCTCGAGGGTGTCGGCGTCGCCGATCGCGCCTATCAGCAGGCGCTCAGTTACGCGCAGGAGCGCAAGCAAGGCCGGGCGGTCGGCAGGAAAGGCGACGGCTCGGATGCGATCTTCGTACACCCCGACGTCAAGCGCATGCTGATGCGGATGCGGGCGCAGACGGCGGCCGCGCGCACCATCTGTTACGCGACCGCGGTTGCGATCGACGTCTCGACCCGCGCGAAAGACCCGAAGGTGCGCGCCGATGCCGCAGCGCGCGCGGCGCTGCTGACGCCGATGGCAAAGGGCTATTCCACCGACATCGGCAACGAGGTCGCCTATCTCGGCGTGCAGATACACGGAGGCATGGGCTTCATCGAGGAGACCGGCGCTGCGCAGCATTATCGCGATGCGCGCATCACCGCGATCTACGAGGGCACCAACGGCATCCAGGCAATCGACCTCGTCACGCGCAAGCTTGCGGCCAATGGCGGTGCATCGGTGTGGGCGCTGCTCGACGAGCTCGCGGCCACCGTGAAACAGGTCGAGGCCTCCAACGATCCCGCCTTCGGCACGACGGGCGTGAAGCTGCGCGAGGCGCTGGAGGCGCTGACCCGCACCAGCAAGTGGCTGCTGGAGCGCGTCACGTCGGCGCCGAACGACGCCCTCGCCGGTGCGACGCCGTACCTGCAGCAGTTCGGCGCGACGCTCGGCGGCTGCATGCTGGCCTCCGAGGCGCTCGCGGCCAAGGCCGAGGGCAACACCGACGCGCCGCGTTACGTCTCGCTCGCGCGCTTCTTCGCCGAGAACATCACCGTGCAGGCTGGCAGCCTCGAGCGCACCGTGACGGAGAGCGCGGAGTCGGTCGCGGCGGCGGATGCGGTGCTGCTGGGGTAAGGTGAATTCGCAGCTTGGATGGAGCGCAAGCGTAATCCGGGACCGTCGACGAAGGAAGCACCTATCCCGGATTGCGCTGCGCTTCATCGGGGCTACGCAGCACCCCTCTGCGCCTCCCCGGTCGCCACAGCACGATGCCGGCCGCAACCACATCCAGCACCACGCACATCGCGAATGCCATCGTGTAGTCGCCGCTCACGCTGCGCACGAGGCCGACGATGCCGGGGCCGAAGGCGCTGACGATGCCGCTGATCGACGTCCCCAGCCCCATCGCGGCGGCGAACGCCGTGCTGCCGATCTCGCGCTGGATGATCAGGGGCGGAAACGTGATCATGTTGCCGATGGAGAAGCCGTAGACGGCGCAGCAGATCAGCAGCACGGTCGGGCTCTGGCTTTGCAGGAGAACGAGCAGCGCTGCCGCCTGGCTCGTCATCGACGCCGCGCAGGCGAGCCGCGGATCGAGCCGGTCGACGAACAGGCCGAGCGTCAGACGGCCGACCACCGCCATCGCCGCCATGATCGTCACGGCGAGACCCGCGCTGGCGCGCCCGATCAGCGGCTCGAGAAACGTCACCTGGTGGATGATGAAGCCCATCTGCGCTAGCAGCGCGATTGCGATCGGCAGCACCATGGTCCAGAAGGACGCGCTGGCGAGCAGCTTCTTGCGCGAATGGCGCGCGGCCTTGCCCCCCGGGGCTGGTGAATTCGACGTGGCATCGACCCGCCAGCCGGTGAAGACGAGAACCACCGGCAGCACCAGCACCCCCATGACGATCGTGGCCGCCAGCATGGCCGAGCGGAAACCGATGCTGCTGCTCAGCGCCAGCAGAACCGGAACGAGAATAATGCCGCCGCAGGTGGCGCCGTTGAAGGCGAGGCTCAGCGCGAGCCCGCGCCTCCGCTCGAACCAGGAGTTCAGCACGGTCGCGATCACCACCGAGCCCATGCCGGTCCAGCCGACCGACATCAGCGCATAGGCGAGGTAGAGCTGCCAGGGCGCCTGCATCAGTCCCAGCAGCGCCGTCGAAGCGCCAAGCGCTGTCAGCCCGCACAGGATCAGTGCCCTCAGTCCGATGCGGGCCAGCAGATCGTCGGTGAAAATGACGAGGACTGAGGTCAGCAGGAACGAGAAGGTGCTGGCCGCCGATACCATCGTGCCGGGCCAGCCATGGGCACGCTGGAGCTCGGCGAGATAGACGCCCTGGCCGTACAGACCAAAGCCGAACATGAAGAACGCCATCAGGAAACAGGCAAGCACGACGCGCCAGCCGCGATAATGCAGCGAGGATTCGTCAACGCGCGTTGCGGCAATCATCGATCGAGCAAGGGCCCAATGAAAGAAGACTACTGATCGTGCCGCACAACCCCCGGTTTTTCAATTGAAACATTGTAGCCGATTGTTGCAACGCGCAAGACGCCGCAAGAGATGCGACGAGGCGTTCGTGTCACAGTTCCCCCGGTGAGTACGCCTATCGGACGGGTGTCAGGCCACGACCTACGTGCATTACTGCCGAAATGGTTGAGCCGCAGGATTGGCACGACTGTCGGATCATGTAGGCTGGGCTATGCCGAGACTCGCCGACGGCAGGCGCCGCGGCGGCCGCAGGGAGTGCTCATGCCGAACGGCAACATCATCGTCACGGAGGAACGCTCCACGCGCGTGATCACCCTGCGCCGCCCCGGCAAGAAGAACGCGATCACACAGGACATGTATCGCGAGATGAGCCGCGCGATCGATACGGCACAGAACAATCCCGACATCCGCTGCATGATCATCACCGGCGGCTCCGGCGTGTTCACCGCCGGCGACGACATCGACGATTTCATGAAGGCCGACGCCTCGCGTCCCGAGACGCTGTCGGACGGCGCCCGGTTCCTGTATTCGCTGGCGCTCAACGCCAAGCCGATCATCGCCGCCGTCGACGGCGCCTCGATCGGCATGGGCACCGTGATGCTGTTTCACTGCGACTACGTGCTCGCCTCCAACGCCGCGACCTTCTCGGCGCCTTATATCAATCTCGGCCTCGTGCCGGTCGGCGCCGCCAGCCTCTTGATGCCGGGCACCATGGGCTATCAGCGCGCCTTCGCCATGCTGGTGATGGGCCGCAGCTTCACCGCCGCCGAAGCCCATGCCGCCGGTTTCGTCAACGCCGTGGTGTCGCCGGGACATACCGAGGTCGAAGCCCGCAAGGTGGCGCGCGAGATCTGCCGGCTGCCGGCCGAGGCGGTCGCGATCTCACGCAAATTGCTGCGCGCGTCGCCGGAAGAACTCACCCGCCGCATCGACCAGGAGGGCCATCTGTTCGGCGAGCGACTGAAATCCGAGGAGGCCATCGCGGCGTTCAATGCGTTTGCGAACAGGAAGAAGCGGTAGGAGCGACAACCTTCGTGAAATCTTCGCGCGGAACGACTAATCTGGTTCCATGCGATACCAATCCATCCTTGCCGCGCTTTCACTCGCGCTCGTTGCCCTGCCCGCCGCGGCCCAGACCGCGGCGCCCGTGGATTTGCGCATTCTCGCGATCAACGACTTCCACGGCAATCTCCGTCCGCCGCCGGGCGGCATCCGCATCAACGACCCCGAGGACAAGAGCAAGAAAGTGACGGTGGCGGCCGGCGGCGCCGAATACATGGCAACGCTGGTGAAGCAATTGAGCGCGGGGCACAAGAATACGATCTTCGTCGCCGCGGGCGACCTGATCGGGGCGAGCCCGTTTTTGTCGGCGATGTTTCACGACGAGCCCTCGATCGAGTCGCTCTCGATGATGGGGCTTGCGATCACTTCGGTCGGCAACCACGAATTCGACGAGGGCAAGACCGAACTGCTCCGGATGCAGAATGGCGGCTGTCATCCGGAGGACGGCTGCCAGGGACCGCATCCCTTCACCGGCGCGAAATTCCATTATCTCGCGGCTTCGACCGTCGACACCGCAACCGGCAAGAGCGTGCTGCCGCCTTACGAGATCCGCGAGTTCGAGGGCATCCCCGTCGCCTTCATCGGTCTCACCTTGAAGGAGACGGCAGGCATCGTTTCGCCCAAGGGCATCGCGGGGCTTGAATTCCGCGACGAGGCCGAGACGGTGAATGCGCTGGTGCCCCAGTTGAAGGCGAAGGGCGTCGAAGCGATGGTGGTGCTGATCCACCAGGGCGGCGAGCCCTCCGGCGACTACAATGAATGTCCAGGCATCACGGGACCGATCGTCGACATCGTGAAGAAGTTCGACCGCGCCGTCGACGTCGTCGTCAGCGGCCACACCCATCGGGCCTATGTCTGCGACATCGACGGACGGCTCGTCACCAGCGGCGACAAATACGGCACGCTGGTCACCGCGATCGACCTCAAGCTCGATCCTGCCACCCGCGACATCGTCAGCGCCAAGGCCGAGAATGTCATCGTCGCCGACGCCTCGCTCGCCAAGGATCCCGACCAGACCGCGCTGATCGACGCCTATGACAAGCTCTCCGCCCCGATCGCCAATCGCCCGGCCGGATCGGTGACGCAGACGCTGTCGCGCGTTCCGAACGACGCCGGCGAAAGCGCGCTCGGCGACGTCATCGCCGATGCGCAGCTTGCCGCCACGCAGAATGCCGGGGATGGCAGCGCCGTCATCGCACTCACCAATCCCGGCGGCATCCGCACCGACATCATCCCCAAGGAGAACGGCGCGGTGTCGTATGGCGAGATATTCGCGAGCCAGCCGTTTCGCAATCGCCTCGTCACGATGACGCTGACCGGCAGCCAGCTCAAGGACATGCTGGAACAGCAATGGCTCGACCCGAAGCGGCCGCGGATCCTCCAGGTGTCGAACGGGTTCAGCTATAGCTGGGATGCATCCCGGCCGTTCGGCGAGCGCGTGTTGGCTGACAAGATGGCGCTCAACGGCAGGCCGCTCGAGCCGGCCACCGGCTACCGCGTCACCGTCAACGATTACCTCGCCGTCGGCGGCGACGGCTTTACCGTCGCCAAGCAGGGCACCTCGCCGCAATATGGCGGTTACGACGCCGATGCGCTGTTTGCCTTCTTCAGGGCGCACGGCCCAATCGGCCCGCTGCCGCCGACCCGCATCCTGCGCGTCGATTGATCCGGATCAAACGGGCCGAAACGGACGACCCTTTGCCAATCGCGGGGGAACGCCTAGATTGGGTTTTGCATTGCGTTTTGGCGCCGGATGCGCCAAGCGACGTCGAGAGTTCGTTCCCAGTGAGGCCGACCTGATGAGCACGCTTCTTCTCTCCCACAAGGCCTGCCTCGACCACGTCACGCCGCCGGGTCACCCCGAGCGCCCGGACCGCCTGCGTGCGGTCGAGGAAGCGCTGTCGGTTGAACGCTTCCAGTTCCTGGCGCGCGACCTCGCACCGGAGGGCGATCTCGATCTCGTCACGCTGTGCCACAACGAGCACTACGTCACCGAACTGCGCCACATCGCGCCGACCAGCGGCCAGGTCTATCTCGACGGCGACACCTCGATGTCCCCCGGCACGTGGGAAGCGGTGATGCGCGGCGTCGGCGGCGCGGTGGCCGCGACCGAAGCCGTGATGAACGGCGAGCATCGCAACGCCTTCGTCGCGGTGCGCCCGCCCGGCCATCACGCCGAGATCGGCAAGCCGATGGGCTTCTGCTTCTTCGACAATGTCGCGATCGCCGCGCGCCACGCGCAGCGCAAATACGGCATCAAGCGCGCTGCCATCGTCGATTTCGACGTGCATCACGGCAACGGCACCCAGGACATCTTCTGGTCCGACCCGACCGTGATGTATTGCTCGACGCATCAGATGCCGCTATTTCCGGGCACCGGTGCCAAGGGCGAGCGCGGCGACCACGACACCATCGTCAACGCGCCGCTCGCCTCCGAAGACGGCGGACCCGAATTCCGCAGCGCGTTTGAAAACCTGATCCTGCCGCGCCTGGCCGAATTCAGCCCCGAGCTTCTCATCATCTCCGCAGGGTTCGATGCGCATTTCCGCGATCCGCTGGCCTCGCTGAATCTGCGCGCGGAGGACTATGCCTGGGTGACGCGCAAGCTGATGGACCTCGCCGACAAGTCCGCAGGCGGACGCGTTGTTTCCGTGCTCGAAGGCGGCTACGACCTGCAAGGACTGAAAGAATCTGTTACGGCGCATGTCGGCGCCCTGATGGGCGCTTGAGATACCCGCCACATTACGCCCGCAAAACTCTGCTGTTTTGCAACAGAAGCGAATCGGGCAATCGGAAACGGATATGGCCGAAAATACCCAAGTCGACGTCTCCAGGCTCACCTTCGAGCGCGCGATCGAGGAACTCGAAACGATCGTGAAGCGGCTTGAGGACGGCAAGGTCCCGCTCGAGGAATCCGTCACGATCTACGAGCGCGGCGAAGCCCTGAAGCGGCGCTGCGAGGAGCTTTTGCGCCAGGCCGAGGCCCGCGTCGACAAGATCACCACCGATGCCAATGGCCAGGCCGCCGGCACCGCCCCGCTCGACGTGCAGTAGGGCTCCGGTCGGAGCTGCCCGTTCACGGCATCGGCCACCCGCATTTTTTCAGGATCGCACGTCCTTTTTTCTGATCCCGGCCGGACCATCGCGACGGCGGGATTAAAAAAATTTCCCTCTGGCGCCATCACCCTGTGAATCGGGCCAAAAAGGCTGTTCTTCGGTCCAAAATTCTGCCAAGGAACCGGGCACGATTGGAACCACCACGCCGGCGCCGCGATTAACCAAATTGGCCCGCCGGTTGCACCTGCATACCCGTAATCGGTCGGGCGGGTTGGCTTTGGCCTAAGCTTTGGTGTAAAGCTGCGCGGAGTGTGGCTTTTTGTTAGCCTTGACGTGGGGACCGATTTTCGACGTCAAGCGCCTCAAATCGCTAATGAAATTGACCTGGACGGACGAAGCCGATCCACGTGATAGGGGTCACGGAGACTGAACCGGAGCGCACTTTGGCTCACCTAAGCTTGAACAAGGGGCCCTGCCCCATGCAGGTGGCTCCGACGGTTTGAGGACTCGCGCTGCGCCGAAATTGTGCAAACCCATCGCGCACCGGAACGACCTTCCGGCGCTGACAAATTGGAAATCGCTGTGAACGCATACAGTAAAACGCCGCTTCTCGACACCATCCGGACGCCGGAAGACCTGCGCAAGCTCAAGGTCGAGCAGGTTCGCCAGGTCGCCGACGAGCTGCGTCAGGAGACCATCGATGCCGTCTCGGTCACCGGCGGTCACTTCGGCGCGGGCCTCGGCGTGGTCGAGCTCACCACCGCGATTCACTATGTCTTCGACACGCCGCGCGACCGGCTGATCTGGGACGTCGGCCATCAGGCCTATCCGCACAAGATCCTCACCGGACGCCGCGACCGCATCCGCACGCTGCGCACCGGCGGCGGCCTGTCCGGCTTCACCAAGCGCAGCGAGAGCGATTACGATCCGTTCGGCGCAGCCCATTCCTCGACCTCGATCTCCGCCGGCCTCGGCATGGCCGTCGCCCGCGACCTCGCCGGCGGCAAGAACAACGTTATCGCCGTGATCGGTGACGGTGCGATGTCGGCGGGCATGGCCTATGAAGCCATGAACAATGCCGGCGCAATGAACTCGCGCCTGATCGTCATCCTCAACGATAACGACATGTCGATCGCCCCGCCGGTCGGCGCCATGAGCGCGTACCTGTCGCGCCTGTACTCGGGCAAGACCTATCGCACGCTGCGCGAGGCGGCCAAGCAGATCAACAAGCGCCTGCCGAAGATCCTCGCCAACCGCGCCAATCGCGTCGAGGAATATTCCCGCGGCTTCATGATGGACGGCGGCACGCTGTTCGAGGAGCTCGGCTTCTATTACGTCGGCCCGATCGACGGCCACAACCTCGACCATCTCCTGCCAGTGCTGAAGAACGTGCGCGACATGGAGACCGGCCCGATCCTGGTCCACGTCGTGACGCAGAAGGGCAAGGGCTACGGCCCGGCGGAAGCGTCCGCCGACAAGTACCACGCCGTCGTCAAGTTCGACGTCGCCACCGGCACCCAGGCGAAAGCCAAGCCGAATGCGCCTGCCTACCAGAACGTGTTCGGCCAGAGCCTCGTCAAGGAAGCGCAGAAGGACGACAAGATCGTCGCCATCACCGCGGCGATGCCGTCCGGCACCGGCGTCGACATCTTCAACAAGGCCTTCCCGGACCGCACTTTCGACGTCGGCATCGCCGAGCAGCACGCGGTGACGTTTGCCGCCGGTCTTGCGACCGAAGGTTACAAGCCGTTCTGCGCGATCTATTCGACCTTCCTGCAGCGCGGCTATGACCAGATCGTGCACGACGTCGCAATCCAGAACCTGCCCGTGCGCTTCGCCATCGACCGCGCCGGCCTCGTCGGTGCCGACGGCGCGACCCATGCCGGCTCGTTCGACAACGCCTATCTCGGCTGCCTGCCCAACATGGTGATCATGGCGGCGGCGGATGAAGCCGAACTCGTGCACATGGTGGCGACCCAGGTCGCCATCGACGACCGTCCGAGCTCGCTGCGCTATCCGCGCGGCGAAGGCCGCGGCATCGAGATGCCCGACGTCGGCGTTCCGCTCGAGATCGGCAAGGGCCGCATGATCCGCCAGGGCAACAAGATCGCCCTGCTTTCGTTCGGCACACGTCTGGCCGAATGCGAGAAGGCCGCCGACGAGCTCGCCGCTCATGGCCTCTCGACCTCGATTGCGGATGCGCGCTTCATGAAGCCGCTCGACACCGAGCTGGTGCTGAAGCTTGCCCGCGACCACGACGTGCTGATCACGGTCGAGGAAGGCTCGATCGGCGGCTTCGGCTCGCATGTGTCGCAGTTCCTGAGCGATCAGGGCGTGCTCGACACCGGCATGGTCAAGTTCCGCACGATGGTGCTGCCCGACGTATTCCAGGATCACGACACGCCGGCCGCGATGTACGCCCGCGCCGGTCTCGACGCCAAGGGCATCGTCGCCAAGGTGTTCGAAGCCCTCGGCAAGGACATCAAGACCGAGACCGTCAAGCTCGCCTGATCCGTCGCGGCAAACTCACCCCACCTCTCCCATCGGGAGAGGTGTTGCACCGTGCTTGGCGTTCGGCGGGTCACTAATGAAAATCTATCTGGCAGGTCCCGACGTGTTCCTGCCGGATGCGGTCGAGATCGGCCGCCGCAAGGCGGCGATCTGCGCCGCGCACGGGCTCACCGGCCTCTATCCCCTCGACAACATTGTCGACCTCACCGCGCCAGACGCCGCGCGGCAAATCTTCTGTGGCAACGAGGCCATGATGGACGCGGCCAGCGCCATCATCGCCAATCTCACCCCGTTCCGCGGCGCCGGCGCCGATCCCGGTACCGTCTACGAGCTCGGCTACATGGCCGGCCGTCGCAAGTTCTGCCTGGCCTATTCGAACGACCCTGCAACCTATGCCGACCGCCTCGGCCGCTTCATGGACGTGACGTCGGAGGGCGATCGGCTGGTCGATGCGCAGGGGCTGACGGTCGAGGATTTCGGTCTCGCCGATAACCTCATGATGATCCACGCGCTGGAGCTGCACGGCTGCCCGCTGGTGACGCCGACCACGATGCCGGTCGACGTCTGGCACGATCTCGCTGCGTTCGAGACTTGCGTCCGAATGGCAGCCGCGCGATTGATTGCACCATAAGCCCTTCAGTCGTCGTTCGGAGATCCGATGTCCCCTGCCCGCAAGCGCGCGGATGTTCTGCTGGTCGAGCGCGGCCTGTTCGAGAGCCGGGCGCGGGCGCGCGCGGCGATCGAGGCCGGGCTTGTCACGGCTGACAGCAAGCAGGTCGCAAAGCCATCGGAGACGATCGCCGAGGACGCGGTGATCCAGGCCGAGCCGGCGCATCCCTACGTCTCGCGCGGCGGTGTCAAGCTGGCGGGCGCCCTGGAGCGTTACCCGATCGAGATCGAGGACCACGTCTGCCTCGACGTCGGCGCCTCCACCGGGGGCTTCACCGAGGTGCTGCTGGCGAACGGCGCGAGCCTGGTGTTCGCCGTGGACGTCGGCACCAGCCAGTTGCACGCCTCGCTGCGCGGTCATCCGAAAATCATGTCGATGGAGGAGACGGACATCCGCAGCTACGAGGGCAAGCGGCTGCCCGCGCGGCCCGAAATCGTCGTCATCGACGTCAGCTTCATCTCGCTCAAGACGGTGCTCCCCGTCGCGCTGTCGCTCGCCGCCGCGCCCGTGAGCCTGCTGGCGCTGATCAAGCCGCAGTTCGAGGCTGATCGGAAACACAACAAGAAGGGCATCATCCGCGATGCCGCCGTGCACCAGGAGATCTGCGACGACATCGCGGCCTTTGCCGCCTCGCTCGGCTGCACCGATATCGAGATATTCCCTTCCTCCATTGCCGGCGGGGACGGCAACATCGAATTCTTCCTGGGCGCGCGCCGTGGTTGAACGCCTCACGATCGACCATGTCGGCCATCGCGGCGACGGCGTCGCGCTCACGACGGGCGATGCGATCTATGTGCCCTGCACGCTCGGCGGCGAGACCGTCGAGGTCGACCATGTCGTTGGCCATCACCCTGATCGTCGCAAGCTGCTGGCGGTGGACATCGCGAGCCCCGAACGCATCGAGCCATTCTGTCCGCATTTCGGCATCTGCGGCGGCTGCGCGATCCAGCATTGGGCGACCGAGCCATACCAGGCCTGGAAGCGCAACATCGTGGTCGAGACGCTGGCGCAGGCCGGCATCGATTGCGCGGTCGCGCCGCTGCTCGACGCTCATGGCGCCGGCCGAAGACGAGTTACGCTGCACGGGCGATTCGGCACGCATGAGGTGCTCAAGGTCGGCTTCTCGGCCGCGAGCGCGCACGACGTGATTCCGATCCATCGCTGTCCAATCCTCGATCCGGCGCTGGAAGGCGCGCTCGATGCAGCCTGGGCACTCGCCGAGCCGCTGACGTCGAGGATGCCGGTGACGAAACCGCTCGACATCCAGGTCACCGCGACCGCCAACGGCCTCGATGTCGACGTGCGCGGCTCCGGCCCGCTGCCGACGCCGCTGGTCACGGCGCTGTCGCGCGTTGCCGAACAGCACCGTCTGGCGCGACTGACGCGGCACGGCGAGCTGGTGCTGCAACGCCTGCCGCCGACGGTGAGGATGGGCCGCGCCGAGGTGACGCTGCCGCCGGGCTCGTTCCTGCAGGCGACCGTGGCGGGCGAAGAGGCGCTGGCCGCTCTCGTTGCAGAGCGCATTGGCAAGGCGAAGGAGGTTCTCGACCTCTTTTGCGGTGTCGGCCCCTTCGCATTGCGTCTTGCAGAAAAGGCACGCGTCACCGCCTACGACAACGACGCCGGTGCCATCGCCGCGCTCGCGAAGGCTGCGCGCACGCCGGGCTTGAAGCCGATCAGGTGCGAGCCGCGTGACCTGTTCCGCCGTCCCCTGGTGCCGCCGGAGCTGCGCGATTTCGATGCCGTCGTGTTCGATCCGCCGCGCCAGGGCGCGCAGGCTCAGGCGTTGAAACTCGCGGCGAGCAAGGTGCCCGTGGTGATCGCGGTGTCCTGCAACGCCGCGACGTTTGCCCGCGACGCGCGGCTGTTGATCGATGGTGGTTACAAGATCGAACCCGTCGTCCCGGTCGACCAGTTCCGCCACACGCCGCACGTGGAATTGGTCGCGCGATTTACGCGGTGAAATCTTAGCGCCGGAGCTGGCCGAGCGCCGGCGACTCGCCGGGCAGCATGTTCGACCTGATATCGCTGTCCATGCGGCCCGAGTCGCGCTGGGTGAACCCGGCCCCGAACGACAGGCTGAGGTTCGACGTCGGCTTGAATTCGACGCCCCCAAATGCGCCATAGCCGGGCCCGGCGGCGGAAGTCAGCGGTGCGACCGAGCTGCCAATGCCGTTGCCATATTTCAGCGTGTCGATGCCGGCAAAGAAGGTCACCGGCGATCCGCCCGCGGTCTTCATGTTGTAGCCGAACTGCGTGCTGTCGTAGGACAGCGCACTGAAATTGGTCGTGGGTCCGGTCTGGGTGAAGCCATTCAGGGCGAGATTGCCGCTCCGGCTTCCGACAAAGAAGCCGGGGTGAAACTCATAGCCGCCGTTGGCATCGCGGGTATTGAAGCTCGGAGAGTTGCCATAGCTCTCAGTGCCGCCGCCATAACCAAATCCCCCGCCCGGAATCCAATATTGCAGGGGTGCGACCTGCGCGTGAACACGCACTCCACCGAAGCAGAGCACTGCGAAAAGGGTTGCAAGACTGCAGGAACGAACAAAGCCGGGCATTCAGGGAACCGTCAGACTGATCGATAAATTATACGCACAGCGCCGTGCGAATGCCAGCGATGCGATGCCGCTGAGCGCGGCACCAGGTTTCTGGATCGGGGCTTTCCGACGCTTTGAACCTCCTCCGTGCCGGATTGACCCATTGAAAGGACGCGAAAGCTGAGGCCGCGGCGATGACCGCAAAAGGCCTGTCGCAGTCCGATCACGCGCAATTGCGCAGACCTTTGAAAATGCCCAACATTGGATGGAGGCTGTCATGGAGGTCAATGCCGACAGGTTGAATGCTTTTATGGGCAAGATGATCACCGAGGTCGGGGCGGCGATGAACGCATCGCTCATCCTCTTGGGCGACAAGCTCGGGCTCTATCGCGCCCTCGCCGCCAAGGGACCGATGAACTCCGCCGAGCTCGCGAAAGCCACCGGAACGGCGGAGCGCTACGTCCGCGAATGGCTGGCGAGCCAGGCGGCATCCGGCTACGTCGAATACGATGCCGGTTCAGGAAAATTCTCGATGCTGCCGGAGCAGGCGATGGCGCTCGCCGACCAGGACAGCCCGGTGTTTCTCGGCGCGGTCGGCAACGTCATTGCCGCCGCGTTTCTCGACGAGCCGAAGATCACGGACGCCTTCAAGTCCGGCAAGGGTGTCGGCTGGAACCGGCGCAGCGAGTGTCTGTTCTGCGGCACGGCGCGCTTCTTCCGCACCGGCTACATGCATCATCTCGTGCAGGAGTGGCTGCCCGCGCTCGACGGCGTCGTGGACAAGCTCAAGCGCGGCGCCAAGGTCGCCGACGTCGGCTGCGGGCACGGCGTCTCGACACGGTTGATGGCGAAAGCCTTTCCGAACTCCCGCTTCTACGGGTTCGACTATCACGAGGGCTCGATCGAGGCAGCACGAAAAGCGGCAAGCGAGGCCGGGCTCGGTGACCGCGTCAGCTTCGCGGTTCACTCGGCCAAGACCTATCCGGCCGAGGGCTACGATCTCGTCTGCTTCTTCGATTGCCTGCACGACATGGGCGATCCCGTCGGCGCGATCAGCCACGTGCGCCAGACCATGGCGAAGGACGGCACCTGCATGCTGGTCGAGCCGTTCGCGGGCGACCGCCTCGAAGACAATCTCAACCCGGTCGGGCGCGTCTATTACGCGGCGTCGACCATGATCTGCACGCCGGCCTCGCTCGATCAGGAGGTGGGCCTCGCGCTCGGCGCGCAAGCCGGCGAGGCAAGGCTGCGCAAGGTCGCCGCCGAAGGCGGATTGTCACGCTTCCGCCGCGCCGCGGAGACGCCGTTCAACCTGATCCTTGAGGCACGGATCTGATCCTGAATGGCGGCGGGCGCGGCCCAGCGCTCGCCGCCGCGGGCGGCTACGCCGTCCGGTCCACCGAAGACGACGAATCCGCCGGCGGATATTTCGTCACCGGCACCATGAAGGATTTGGTGCCGACCTGGTAGATGATCTTGCCGTTCTGCCCGTCGTCGGTTGCGATCTGCGACTGCCCGAACATGATGACGTTCTTGTAGACGATGCCGGTACCCTGGCGGGTGATGCCGTCGGTGGTGACGCTGACCTCGGCCTCGTTGCCGTTGACGGACAGCACGCGAAAGCTCGCGCTCTTGCCGTTGTCGCTGGAATAGCCGCCCCAGCTTCCCATCAGCCGGCTGTCGGAGGCCGGCGGCGCCTGCTTTGCGAGCGTGGCGGTCTGCTTGCCGGCACCGCCCGCGGAGAACAACAGCACCAGGTTCTTGCCGTCCTTGGTGCCGACCGTGATCGAGCCGAAGGTGATGAGCGAGCCGCTGACCTGGGCGAAACCGCGCTCGGTGTGTCCGTTGTGGGTGTACTCGACCTGAGCCCGGGCGCCTCTGATGTTCACGACCTTGAAGCCCACGGGCTGGTTGTTGCCCGCCCAATTGCCTTTCCATTCACCGAGCAGAGCGCTCTGGTGATACATCCGCTCGTTGGCCGGCGAAATCTGGCTGGTGCTTTGCGTGACGATGGGCATGGGCTTGCTCGGTGAACGGCCCCGACGAACTTGCCTGCATTCGAGCACCGGCAAACGGCATCGGAAACATTCGGAAACACTCCGACTAGGCCACGCCGCGGTTAACGAGCCGTTAACTTCAGCCGCCTCGACCGGCGAGGAATAGGTCTCGTCAGGTTGAGCCGTTAGCGGCCCCAGCGATCCGACCAGATCTTCTCGCCGATCAGACAGTTCACGCGCGGCTCCTTGTTCTTGTCCGCAACGTGCACCACTGGGGGTGTGCGGCCGGCGACCTCCATCAGCAGCTTGGTGCGGATCGCCTCCTTGAACTTCTCGCGATCCTTGATTGCGATCACGAAGGAGCCGGGGCCGCCGATGACGCAATCCTCGTAATAGTAATCGAGGTTGTCGATATCCATGGTCGAATAGGACGGCTCCTTCACCATGATAGGCAGGCCGTTGATGACGATGCCCTTCTCGAGCGCGAGATCGCGCGCGACGGTGACCGGGCCGCCGTTGTTGTTCGGACCGTCGCCGGAGATGTCGATGACGCGGCGAAGCCCGTGATAAGGGTTCTCGTCGAACAGCGGCATCGCGAATCCGATCGCGCCTGATATCGAGGTGCGCGAGGCGCGCCGGATCGGCGTCTTCAGGATCTCGGCTGCGACGGCATCCGCCGTCTCGGGTCCGTCGATGAGGCGCCAGGGGATGATGATCTTCTGGTCACCGGTTGCGGCCCATTCGAAATACGTCACGGCGATCCTGCCGCTGGGGCCGGCCTTCAGCGCTTGCAAGAACTCCTTCGACTGGATCGCCTGCGCGTAGCCCTCGCGCTGGATCGCGAGCTCGTCCATGTCCATCGAATAGGACACGTCGACCGCGAGGATCAGTTCGACATCGACCGACTGCGCATCGCCGTCTGCCGCCTGCCGCTGCTGTCTTGATGGTTCGAATTGCGGCGGTTCAAATTTGGGACTTGGTGCCGCGATGCTCGCGACGTCCCCCCCGGCAAACACGCCGGCCACCAGCACAGCCCCGATCGAGAACAGCAAGCGCATCGCAGTCTCCCGTCGTACGGCGCGATGGTGACATGCAAACGCCTTGCCGCAAAGCGCCAAGATCGCTCGTGCTTCACATTCCAGTTAGGATTTTCAGCGCAGCGGCGCGAAATCGCCGTCATGTCGCCACGCATGCGCCGCCACGCATTCGCGACGCGGGACAGCGCGCCTCGCCCACTTGTTCCCCGTCATTTCCATGCTAGTCTGATGACACAGATGGGGATGGAGTCCCCCGACAACCGCCCGGCGGTCGAGCGATCGTAGTGGGCTGATGACTCCTGCTAGAGGTGGGGCAATGAGCCCCTGCCTTTGGCGGGAGCATGGACAAACCCGCCGATGGCGGGTTTTTTATTGCCTGAAAGCGAAGGCCACGGGATGCCCAGGACGTGAAGACAACGACGTGACGACGATACCGAAAGCTGCACGCGAGAGGCTACCCAGGGGAATCTGGGTGCTCGGCTTTGTCTCGATGCTGATGGACATCTCCTCGGAGATGATCCATGCGCTGCTGCCGGTCTATCTCGTCACCGTGCTCGGCGCCTCCACGCTCACCGTCGGCTTCATCGAAGGCATCGCGGAGGCGACTGCCGCGATCACGAAAATCTTTTCCGGCGCATTGTCGGACTGGCTCGGCCGGCGCAAGCTGCTCGCGGCCTTGGGCTACGGGCTGGCCGCTCTGACGAAGCCGCTGTTTCCGCTCGCGCCCAGCATCGGCTGGCTGGTGGTTGCGCGCTTCATCGACCGGGTCGGCAAGGGCATTCGCGGGGCGCCCCGCGATGCGCTGGTCGCCGACATCGCGCCCGCGGGCCTGCGCGGCGCGAGCTTCGGCCTGCGGCAGTCGCTCGACACGATCGGCGCTTTTGTCGGACCGCTCGTCGCGATCGGCCTGATGTGGTGGACGGCAGATCATTTCGTCGCCGTGTTCTGGGTGGCCGTGGTGCCGGCGTTCCTGTCCTTTGGCCTCATTACGTTTGCGGTGAAGGAGCCGGACTCGAGCCGCGAGCCGGCGAAGAACCCGCTCAACGCCGCCGCGATGCGGCAACTTGGATCCATGTATTGGCGCGTCGTCGCGATCGGCGTCGTGTTCACGCTGGCGCGTTTCAGCGAGGCCTTCCTGATCCTGCGCGCGCAGAACATCGGCCTCAATGCAATGTGGGTGCCGGCGGTGCTGGTGCTGATGAACATCGCCTACGCGCTCTCGGCCTATCCGGCCGGCGTGCTGGCGGACCGGATCAACCGGAACGCCCTGCTCACGCTGGGCCTCGTCGTTCTCGCCGGCGCCGACCTCGTCCTCGCGCTGCTGCCCAATCTTCCCGGCCTCGCCATCGGCGTCGTGCTGTGGGGCCTGCATATGGGGCTGACGCAAGGCCTGCTCTCGGCGCTCGTCGCCGATACTGCACCGCCAAGCCTGCGCGGCACCGCATTCGGCTATTTCAACCTGTTCACCGGCCTTGCGATGCTGGCCGCAAGCGTCATCGCCGGCGCGCTGTGGGACGCCTATGGTCCGGTCGGCACGTTCCTTGCCGGGCTAGGCTTCGCACTGGCCGCGCTGGTGGGGCTGCTTGCCGCCGGCAAGGGTCTGGCAATGGAGAACAAGTCATGACGGGGGACTGTTCATCGTGCTGAGCGGAGCGATCGCAATCATTGTCGGCAGTGTGCTGGGCGGCTGCACCCGCTATTTCGTCTCCGGCGCCATCGCGCGGCGGCTGGGCGAGACCTTTCCCTGGGGCACCATGACCATCAACGTCACAGGCGCCTTCCTGATCGGCATTCTTGGCGCGCTGGCGACTCATCCAGGCTCTCTCTTCGCCTCGCCCAGTCCGTGGCTGTTCGCGGTGACCGGCTTCCTCGGCTGCTACACGACGGTGTCCTCGTTCAGCCTGCAAACGCTGACACTGGCGCGCAGCGGCGAGCCGGTACACGCGCTCGGCAATGTCGTGTTCTCGGTCGGACTTTGCCTCGCGGCCGTGAGCTGCGGCTTCCTCCTCGCGGACAGCTTTGGAGGCTAGCCGCAGATGAATGCTTCCTCCGCCGACCGCTGGCGTACCGCGCTGCTCTATGCCTGGGTCTCTGCCGGCAGCATCGTCGGCGGCCTGACACGCTATCTGGTCGGGCTCGCCCTCGATACCGGCCCGGGTTTTCCCTTCGCGACGTTGTTCATCAACGCCACGGGCTCGCTCATCATCGGCTTCTACGCGACGCTGACCGGCCCGGACGGCCGTGTGCTGGCGCGGCCGGAGCATCGGCAGCTCGTCATGACCGGCTTCTGCGGCGGCTACACCACCTTCTCGACCTTCAGCCTGGAGACCTTCCGCCTGTTCCACGGCGGCCTGAAATATACCGCACTCGCCTATATCGCGGCGTCCGTCGTCTGCTGGCTGGTGTCGGTATGGGCAGGGCATATGATGGCGAACCGCTACAACCGCTTGAAAAGGAGCTGACCATGCAAATCCCCAATCAGGCTGTTTCGCTCCGGATCTTCATCGGCGAAAGCGACCATTGCAACGGCAAGCCGCTCTATGAAGCCATCGTGCTGGCGGCACGCGAGCGGCACATTGCCGGCGCTACCGTGCTGCGCGGCCCGATGGGGTTCGGCAAGTCGAGCCGGCTGCACACCTCGAAGATCCTGCGCCTCTCGGAAGACCTGCCGCTCCTGATCGAAATCGTCGACAGCGAGGACAACATCAACGCATTCCTGCCCATCCTGGATGGCATGATGTCTAGCGGCCTGATCACCTTGGAGAAGGTGCAGGTCCTCCAATATGGTACAAAGACCGCGAGCTGATCGCTCCGGCAGGGAACCGAGCCCGCCGTGTCCAGGAGGCGGAATGAACGACACCGTCACCACGCCGAAAACCAGGACCAAAACCAAGGTCGAGCGGCCGAAGCTGCACAAGGTCATCCTGATCAACGACGACTACACGCCACGTGAGTTCGTGACCATGGTGCTCAAGGCAGAATTCCGCATGACCGAGGATCAGGCCTACAAGGTCATGATCACCGCGCACAAGCTCGGCGCCTGCGTCGTTGCCGTCTTCACCAGGGACGTCGCCGAGACCAAGGCCACCCGCGCCACCGACGCCGGCCGCGCCAAGGGCTATCCGCTCCTGTTCACGACCGAGCCGGAGGAATAGGCCGCGCCAGTCCGTCGCGCGCCTTTGCGTCAATTTTACCGATCGGCGCTACCACGGGTTCAATCTCCTGTGTCACGACGATGCGATGTCAGTCTCACTGCGCAAACAAATCGAATTCAAGCCCGCCCGCCACGAGACCTCGTTCGGTCCGTTCAAGCTGCTGCACGTCCTGCCCTGGCTGATCCTGGCGGCTGCGATGCGGGTGATCGCGTTCGGCGGCGGCCCCGTGGCGCTGCCGGCCATCATTATTGCGGACATTTCGGTGCTGCTGGCCTTCTTCGCGACCGCGCAGCAATCGATCGAGGCGGCCGGCGGCCAATCCTCGCTCGGCGAGTTGACATGGGGGGAGCAGTTCAGGCTCTCGTTCTCAATCCTGTGGCGGATCGCGCTGGTGATGGTCGCGGCAGCAATCAGCGCCGCGGCAGCCGGCTATGAGGCGGCGCATCATCTGATGGCGGGCCTCGACGGCATGGCCTTCGACCAGTTCACCCATCCCGGGCGATTCTGGAGCGCAGCGATCGCCGCGCTGGTGCTGCTGATGATCGTCCGCGCGGAGCGCGACGACGGCCAGATCGCGTTGTTTGCCGCGATCGGCGAGTTCGCGCGGCGCGGTCTGTGGCTCGGCGCGGCCGTGATCGCGCTCGGCGTCGTCAACATCGCGCTCGCCTACGGACAGGAAGCGGTACGCACCGCGATCTGGAATTTCTGGCAGACCTCGCAAGCAAGCGACTTCATCAAGAATCTGATCTATTTCTGCTTCATCTTCAGCTTTGCCATGCTTCGGCTGTGGATCACCGTCACGATCCTGACGCTCGGCTTGAAGCAGTCATATATCAGCGATGGCCGCGGCTAGCCCCTGAGGCGCGCCATGATGATCTCGTCGTGATGGATACCGTCGAGGAGGATCGCCCTTTTCTTGGTGCCCTCCTCGACGAACCCAACCTTGCGATAAAGGGCGGCCGCGACGGTGTTGGTCGCGAACACGCCGAGCTCGATGCGGCGGAAGCCGAATACATCAGCAGCCTGAACGGCATGCTGCAACAGCCTTTCGCCGAAGCCTTGGCCGCGGAAATCCGGAACGAGCCCCATGAAGAGATCGCCGACATGCGCCGAGACAACGCGGCTGGCCGGCGGAATGTTGCACCATCCGACCACGGCGCCATCGGCGACGGCGACGATCTGCGGATAGCCACGCTCGACATTGCGCGCAACGAAAGCGCGCACCTGCTCGATCGGCGGCGCCTCGCTCAGCGCGATGTATTTGCGCTCGCGAGCGACGATGTCGACCGCGGCACGGAAGGCGTCGGTATCGGCGATTTCGATCTGGCGGAATTCGACGGTCATGGGTGAGCCTTCACGCCATCACCACTGGCGTCTCCTCCGCCAGCCCATACACGCGCTGCGCCTTGGAAAACCCCGCGATCGGAAAATCGCCGAGATTACGCCAGTCGTGCCCGCAGACCTTGGCAAAGCCCTCCGACACCACGACGGTCCGCCCCAGGCGACCGGCGATCTTCTCCAGCCGCGCGGCAAGATTGACGGCGGGACCGATGCAGGTGAAGTCGAGGCGATTGCCGCCACCGATATTACCGTAAAGTATGTTCCCGACGTGCAGAGCGACGCCGAAGCGGAAACGCTCGACGACGTCGCCGACGGGGTGCGCCAGCGCATCGACGCTGGCGCGGGCTTCGCGCGCTGCTTCCAGCGTCCGCGCGCAGACATGGGAGGCGTCGCCGACATATTCGTCGATCGGGAACACCGCGAGCAGGCCGTCGCCCATGAATTTCAGGACCTCGCCGCCATGCCCCCTGATGGCGGTGACCTGACAGTCGAAATAGCGGTTCAGGATCTCGACCACGGTCTCGGCCGGCAGCCGGTCCGACAGCGCGGTGAAGCCGCGCAGATCCGAGAGCCAGATCGCGGCCTGCATGGTGTCGTTGTGGCCGCGGCGGATCTGGCCGCCGAGGATGCGCGCACCCGCGCGGTTGCCGACGTAGGTGTCGAGCAGCATCTCGGCGGTGCGGCGCAGGCTGACGATCTCGCTGACACGCGCGAGCGGCGCCATGATCATCCTGATCGCTGCGATGTCGTCGTCGCTGAAGCCGCCGGGTCGCCGCGTGACCCAACTCGTCGCATGGATCGAGCCATCGAGAAACGGCATCGGCACCGCGATGTAGTCGGTCACCCCTTCGACGCGCATGTCGTCGAGGAACGGAAACCGCTCGCTGTCGGGGTCGTTCATGCGGCCCCGCACCTCGATCCCCTGCTCGAACACGATGCGAAGCGGGCTCTGGGCGAATTCGGGGGTATCCAGGATATCGAAATCGACGGTGCCCATCTCGACCTTCTGGCCCTGCCGCCAGATGAAGTTGCGACCGAAGATTTCCGGATGCAGCGTGCGGATGAAGATCCCGAAGCGCCACAGCGGCAGGCCGGCATCGACCAGCTTCTCGCAGACAGCGGCGATCATGTCGGCCGAGGTCCCCGAGGTCTTCGCCCCGTCGATCAGCCAATTCAAGACACGCTGGAGCCCGGACCTGTCCATGCCCGCATTTGCGGACGAAGTGGTGGAATCGTCAAGCTGCGCGGTGGGCTATTACCGCGACACGAGTGGCCGTCGACGCTAGCGCCCCACCTGCCCGCGGTCGCGCAGGAAGTGGTCGGCCAGCACGCAGGCCATCATGGCTTCGCCGACCGGGACGGCGCGGATGCCGACGCAGGGGTCGTGGCGGCCCTTGGTGAAGATCTCGGTGTCGGTGCCCTTGCGATCGACGGTGAGGCGCGGCTGCAGGATCGACGAGGTCGGCTTCACCGCGAAACGCACCACGATCGGCTGTCCCGTGGAGATGCCGCCCAATACGCCGCCGGCGTGGTTGGACAGGAAGCGCGTGCCGTCATTGCCGGTGCGCATCTCGTCGGCGTTCTCTTCGCCGGTCAGCTCGGCTGCGCCAAAGCCGGCACCGATCTCGACGCCCTTCACGGCGTTGATGGTCATCATCGCGCCCGCGAGATCGGAATCGAGCTTGGCGTAGATCGGCGCGCCAAGTCCTGCGGGCACGCCCTCGGCGACGATCTCGAGCACCGCGCCGATCGAGGAGCCGCTCTTGCGGATGCCGTCGAGATAGGTCTCGAAGAACGCGGCCTTGTCCTTGTCGGGACAGAAGAAGGGGTTCTTCGCAATTTCGTCCCAGTCCCACTTCTCGCGGTCGATCTTGTGCGGGCCGATCTGCACGAGCGCGCCGCGGACCTTCACATCCGGCAGCACCTTTCGCGCGATCGCACCGGCGGCGACGCGCGTCGCAGTCTCTCGCGCCGAGGAACGGCCGCCGCCGCGATAGTCGCGCAGGCCGTACTTGGCTTCATAGGTGAAGTCGGCATGACCAGGACGAAACTTGTCCTTGATCTCCGAATAGTCCTTGGAGCGCTGGTCGGTGTTCTCGATCAGGAGCCCGATCGGCGTGCCCGTCGTCACCTGCACGCCGGTCTCGGGATGCGCCATGACGCCGGAGAGGATCTTCACCTGGTCCGGCTCCTGGCGCTGGGTGGTGAAGCGCGACTGACCCGGCCGGCGGCGATCGAGATCCTGCTGGATGTCCGCCTCGGTGAGCGGGATCATCGGCGGGCAGCCGTCCACCACGCAGCCGATCGCCACCCCATGGCTCTCGCCAAAGGTGGTGACACGGAACATGTGGCCGAAGGTGTTGAAGGACATTGCTTCTCGCTGGCTCGGTTCCGGCGTGTGGTAACGCGCGAGGGGCCGGGGGTCAAACCCGATAGGCAGGCCCTGGACCGACCGCGCCGAGGCTCAACTATACTTCTCCAGCCGGCCGTCGCGAAACACGTAGACGGCGCCCTGCTCGATATAGAGCTCCGCGGCGCTGGCCGGCGTCTCCAGGCCGAGCGAGACCATCAGGGCCCGGCAGGTGCCGCCATGGGCGACCGCGACCGTGTCGGTCCGCAGTTCGTCGTACCAGGCGCGAACGCGGACCTGGACGTCGGCATAGGTCTCGGCGTTCGCAGGTCCCACGGTCCATTTGTCGGCGAGGCGCCTCGCGTAGATCTCGGGATCTCTCGCCTCGCTTTCGGCCAGCGTCAGCCCTTCCCAGACGCCGTAGCCGATTTCGCGCAGGCGATCGTCCAGCGCATAGTCCGTCACGGGCAGCTCGAGCTTGGCGCGCGCGAGTTCCATGGTCTGGCGCGCACGGCCGAGCGGGCTCGACACATAGGGCAGCGCCGCCTTGTCGCGGCCGTCACGCCCGAGGAGGTCAACCAGAATGCCGCCGGCCTGCACGGCCTGGTCGCGGCCGCGCGCATTCAATGGAATGTCCCTGGTGCCCTGGAGCCGTCCGAGCGCATTCCACTCGGTCTCGCCGTGGCGAAGATAATAGATCGTGGGCACGGGTATTCCAGGTGGTGGTTAGTCCTTGCCGCCGAGCGAGACGTCGGGCGCATCGGGCCGTTTCATGCCGAGCACGTGGTAGCCGGCATCGACGTGATGCACCTCGCCGGTAACGCCGCGCGCGAGATCGGAGAGGAAATACAGCGCGCTGTCGCCGACCTCCTCGATCGTCACGTTACGCCGCAGCGGCGCGTTGAGCTCGTTGTATTTCAGCAGCAGCCGTGAATCGGCGATGCCGGCGAACGCCAGCGTCTTGATCGGTCCCGCCGAGATCGCGTTGACGCGGATCGCCTTCTCGCCGAGATCGGCGGCGAGATAGCGCACGCTCGCCTCCAGCGCGGCCTTGGCGACGCCCATGACGTTGTAGTTCGGCATCCACTTCTCGGAGCCATAATAGCTCAGCGTGACGATCGAACCGCCGTCGGTCATCAGCTTCTCGGCGCGCTGCGCGATCGCAGTCAGCGAGTAGCAGGAGATCAGCATCGACTTGGAGAAATTGTCCGCGGTGGTGTCGACGTAACGGCCCTCGAGCTGATCCTTGTCGGCAAACGCGATTGCGTGCACGACGAAATCGATCTTGCCCCACTTCTCCTTCAGCACGTCGAACACGGCATCGATGGTCGCGGCATCGGTGACGTCGCAATGGCCGAGCATGAGTGCGCCGAGTTCGGCCGCGAGCGGCTCGACCCGCTTCTTCAGCGCATCGCCCTGGTAGGTGAGTGCGATCTCGGCGCCGGCCGCCTGGCACGCCTTGGCGATGCCCCAGGCGATCGAGCGATTGTTGGCAACGCCGAGGATGACCCCGCGCTTACCCTGCATCAGACCTGAATTCTGCGCCATTTCTTCACGTCCCGTCGAACTGGATCAAGGTCTGGAGGTACACCAGCCCTCCCCTGCGGTACAGTCCTAATCCGCGGCGTTAACGCTGTTTCCAGCGCCGGAATAGCCGTTCCATTCGGGTGTTATGATTGCTAGAGGCGCTCGCGCCGAACAGCAGGACGTCAAAGACGGCATGAGTGCGTTTCGCCAGAGCGTAGAAGCCATGATCCCGGCGTTGCGCCGCTACGCCCGCGCGCTGACGCGCGATGCGGACGCGGCCGACGATCTGGTGCAGGACACGCTGGTGCGTGCGTTGCGTTCGGAGCGATTGTTTCTCGGAGGCGACGTCAGGAGCTGGCTCTACACGATCCTGACCAACCTCAACAAGAACCGGCGGCGCTCGCTGGCGAGGCGGCCGCAATTCATGCAGCTGACGGAGAACAACCCGGATGCCAGCGGGACGGAGGCCGAAGGACGCGACATCGAGCGGGCACTCTCGACGCTGGTCGAGGAGCAACGCTCGGTGCTGCTGCTGGTGATGTTGGAGGGCATGAGCTACCGCGAGGTCGCCGACATCCAGGGCGTGCCGATCGGTACCGTGATGTCCCGCCTGGCGCGCGCCCGCGCGCACGTCAAGGCGTCGCTGGAGGGTGAGCGCCCGGCACTCAGGCGGGTGAAATGATGGCAGGATCGATGCATCGCGCGTGCCGCGCCCCCTGCATGGAGAGAGAAGCAGCGCAATTGAACCGCGTCAGATATTTTGGGCCGCAGAGCCAGAGACGACCGATATGAACGACCGCAATATTCCCGTGACCGAAGACGAGCTGCACGCCTTTGTCGACGGCGAGCTGCCGCCCGAGCGCCGCGCCGACGTCGAGGCCTGGCTTGCCGCCCACCCCGACGATGCCGAGCGGGTGCACTCCTGGCGCGCCATGGCCGAGATGCTGCATGCCCGTTACGACAGCATCGCCCAGGAGCCGGTGCCGGCCCGGCTGGAGCTCGAACGGCTGGAGCGCCGTCCGCGGCAATGGCTCTACGGGGCGGTGGCGGCCACCCTGGTTGCCTTCGTCGCCGGCGGCGCGGCCGGCTGGGTCGCGCATGGCGCCGCCAATGCGCCCTCGACCTTCCAGAGCTTTACGGCGGACGCGCTCGAAGCCCATCACCTCTATGTCGTCGAGGTCCGCCACCCCGTCGAGGTCGGCGGCAACGAGCGCGACCACCTCCAGGCCTGGCTGACCCGGCGGTGCGGCTGGACCGTGTTCGCGCCAAATCTCGAGCCGAGCGGGCTGAAGCTGGTCGGCGGCCGTCTGCTGCCGGGGCCGAACGGACCGGCGTCCTTCCTGATGTATGAGGGAGCCTCGGGCGAGCGCTACACGATCTACACCGCCAAGACCGAGACCGGCGCAACGCAGATGCGATACGCCAGGGCGGACAAGGATGGAGCGCTGTTCTGGGCCGAACGCGGCGTTGGCTACGTCGTCAGCGGCGGCGGCGCCGACCGCGATCGCCTGACCAAGGTGGCGCAAGCCGTGTACGACCAAGCCGAGAAAAGCGGCGGTTAGACAACCGCGAAAACGGCGTGCCTCGATTCCGTCATTGAAAATTTGGAATCAGGACATGTGTGCGTCTCATTATCGCACCGGGTGTTCACGCGATTATGAGTGGCGTTCGATCCGCCGATCGACGCGGGCGGCCTCGATTGGGGTTTTTGGTACCGCGCTGGTCCCCCTCTCGAGGCCGCACCTTTTTGTCGGCTGCCCCGCCGGACAGCCGATACGTCGGCCATACGAGCCGAGAAGCGCTACCACGCTTCCCGTGTATGATGGGCATCATCCGTTCGGAGATGCGTTAGGCCTTTAGGAGAACCCCTTCAGTTCCGATCTCTCGCTAAAGCGCGATGGCTCGCGCTTTAGCTCATTGTTTGCGCATGATCTTCTCGGAAAGCCGCTACACACTTCGCGCTAACGCGGCCCTCCGGGTCCGGATCATGTGTCAGCCAAGCCCGCTACGTGGATTGTAGGGGTGTTGGTCCCGCCACTTTTCCATCAATGCTTCAAGCTCGGCGTCGTTCCCGTCCGGTAGCATAATCCTGACGGTGACGAAGAGATCCCCGGTTCCGCCAGATTTCGGCAAGCCCTTACCTTTGAGGCGGAAGGTGCGGCCGCTGGAGGTGTTTTTCGGGACCGACAGTTCCACGGCGTTGCCGAGCGTTGGCACACGAACCTTGCCGCCGAGAACAGCTTCGTAAAGCGTGACCGGCAGGTCGATCCGCAGATCCGCGCCATCGATCTTGAAGAACGGATGGGCCGCGATGTTGATGGTGATCAGGAGGTCGCCGGGCGGGTGACCCTGAGCGGTCTCGCCCTGCCCCCGCAGCCGGATTTGCTGACCTTCTATGACACCGGCCGGAATCTTGACGTTGAGTTCCTTGCCGTTCGGCAGCCGAACGCGCTTCTCGCCGCCCTTGACCGATTCTTCCAGCGAGACGGACATGGCGACGTTGACGTCGAGATCGAGTCCGATCCCGCCGGTGTCGAATTCGAACTGGGCACCGCCCCCGGCCCCGGGCCGCGCACCGCGCATCCCGCCGCCGAACATGCTGTTGAGGATGTCCTCGAACGCGCCCGCACCCTGGCCAGGACCCGCGCCGCCGCGGAAGCTGTAGCTCTCGAACCCACCGGGACCGGCGCGACCCCGCGGCCCGCCACCGCCAGGAAAGCCCTGGAAGCGCGGCTTGCCCTCGGCGTCGATCTCGCCGCGATCGAACTGCTTGCGCTTGTCCTCGTCGCCGATGATCTCGTTGGCCGAATTGATCTCGGAGAAGCGCTCGGCGGCCTTGGGATCATCCTTGTTGCTGTCGGGATGATGCTTCTTGGCCAGCTTGCGATAGGCGCTCTTGATCGCCGCAGCGCTCGCGCTCCGCGGCACCCCCAAGACCTCATAGGGGTCGCGCATCCGTCACGTCTCCTCTTGGGAAATCGAAATGTCGAAAGGGCTAGCCCGCCCCACCTGGACCTCATGTGGGGAGCGAGTGGCATTTTTGCAACTAGTCTGCTGAGCTGATTCCTAGCTCCGCCACGGCTTTAGCGTATGAATCTCCCAACGGCCACGGCTGCTTTGGCAGCCGGCCCCCCGGAGCCAGCTTTCGGTCGTCCCGTTGACATAGCTCGCCAGGAAGTCGCGGCACTTGCGACCATCCTCGGCGGCGTAGGATTGCGCGATCGGCGTCACCGAACCGCGCGCGCCGGTTTCCGGGTTCTCCCAGTGCTGGCTGGCATCCTTGTCGCCCATGCTCAGCACGTCGGAGGCGGCGTTGCGGGCGAAGGCGAGATCGGTCTCGGTCGGCCGGGCGTCCTTCACCGGCTGCGCGATCGAACCGGTGAGGTCGCTGTCGTCGGCCTTGGCGTAGGCGTTCGCGTCCGTGCGGGACATGCTGCAGCCGCCGGCACTGACCCCGATCAGAATCATCGTCACGGCGAAGCTGGATGACCGCATCGCCGATAGGCCAACGCGTCCCCATGCCCTATATAGGGCGAGAGCAGACAACAGCGCGCTTTGGGCCGCGGGACGCAATTCGGACTCCAGACATGACCGACACGACCTCGATGAAACACCAGACACCCTTAACATCCGGTGATTTCACCGCCGCCGACGAGCCGTTTGCGCTGTTCGAGGCCTGGTTGAACGAAGCGATCAAGAGCGAGCCGAACGATCCGAACGCCATGGCGCTCGCGACCGTCGATCCGGACGGCCTGCCTGACGTGCGTATGGTCCTGATGAAAGGCTTCGATACCGGAGGTTTCGTCTTCTACAGCCACGCCGCGAGCCAAAAGGGCCGCGAACTTGCCGCAAATCCTAAGGCCGCCTTACTTTTTCACTGGAAGTCGCTGCGCCGTCAGGTCCGCATCCGCGGCAACGTGACGCCGGTGACCGATGCCGAGGCCGACGCCTATTTCGCGACGCGACCGAAGCAGGCGCAGATCGGCGCCTGGGCCAGCAAGCAGTCGCAGGAGCTGGAGAGCCGCTTCGCCTTCGAGCAGGCCATCGCCAAGGTCGCGGCCAAATACGTCATCGGCGAAGTGCCGCGGCCGCCGGGCTGGAGCGGTTGGCGTATCACACCTGTTCGCATCGAGTTCTGGCACGACCGCCCATTCCGTCTGCACGATCGCATCGAATTTCGTCGTGACGCAGCCGGCCAGCCGTGGTCCAAGACGCGGATGTATCCCTAGAGCCTTCTCTCGATCTTTGGGCCGACCTGAAAGATGTCCATGCCGCATTCGTCCAATGCGCCGCGCCGCACGCTGCTCCTGACCGGAGCGAGCCGCGGTATCGGCCACGCCACCGTGATCCGCTTCTCGTCGGCGGGCTGGCGGGTCATCACCTGCTCGCGGCATCCCTTCCCCGAGGATTGCCCGTGGGATGCAGGCCCTGAGGATCACATCCAGGTCGACCTCGGCGATCCCGAGGACACCGCACGCGCGATCAACGAGATCCGCAACCGGCTCGAAGGCGGCACGCTGCATGCGCTGGTCAACAACGCCGCGATCTCGCCGAAGGGCCCGGGCGGCTCCCGGCTCGGCTCGGTCGACACCGACCTCGACACATGGACCCACGTCTTCCATGTCAACTTCTTCGCGCCGATCATGATCGCGCGCGGATTGATCGAGGAGTTGAAGGCGGCCAAGGGCTCGGTCGTGAACGTCACCTCGATTGCGGGCTCGCGCGTGCATCCGTTCGCGGGCGCCGCCTACGCTACCTCGAAGGCGGCGCTTGCCGCGCTGACGCGTGAGATGGCCTCGGACTTCGGCCGCGTCGGCGTGCGCGTCAACGCGATCGCGCCGGGCGAGATCGACACCTCGATCCTGTCGCCGGGCACGGAGAAGATCGTCGAGCAGCAGATCCCGATGCATCGCCTCGGCACACCCGACGAGGTCGCCAAGATCATCTACGTGCTGTGCACGGACACCAGTTCTTACGTCAACGGCGCCGAGATCCACATCAACGGCGGCCAGCACGTCTAGGTCAGGTGACGCATGGGCCGGTTTGCGAGCACGGCGTCAACTTACGAGCATTTGCGGCCGCCTTATCCTCGCGAATTTTTTCGCACCGTCGCACACAAGCTCGGCCTCACCAGAGAGAGCAGCCTGATCGATCTCGGCACCGGGCCTGGCCTGCTGGCACTTGGCTTCGGCCCCTATGTCGGACGCGTCGTCGGTGTCGATCCGGAGCCTGCGATGCTTGAGGCCGCCCGGCTCGCCGCGTCGCGCGCGGGGCGACATGTCACGCTGATCGAAGGCAAGGCAGAGACACTTTCCCCGGAAATCGGCGCGTTCGACATCGTCACGATTGGCCGTGCGCTGCATTGGATGGATCGCGATGCCACGCTTGCGCGGCTCGACGAACTTGTGGCCTGTGACGGCGCGATCGTGATCTGCGCCTCCTTCTCTGTCACCGACGGCCGCAACCCGTGGCTCGATGGTTACAACGAGATCCGCCGTCGCTGGTCACCCGAGAAGCTGTGGGAGGAAGCCGGCAAGGGCTCGCGCACCCATCGCGACTTGCCCGCGTTCTTTCGCGGCAGCGCCTTTGCTCCCACCGGGCTCGTCGCGGTCGAGACCAGCCACGCGGTGAGCACACAGGATCTGACAGAACGCGTGCTGACCTACTCGTCGTCCTCGCCGGAAGCGCTGGGCGACAATGTCGAAGCCGCATTGCGCGACATCGGGGGCCATTTGGTGCCATTCAGCCGCGATGGCATGATCACCGAGACCATCGTCTCGACGGCTGAGATCGTGAAGCGCTAAAGCATGATGGCATTAAGTTCGATAGCCTGAGTTTTTCAGGTAGTTGGCGCATTCCTCGGATGTGA
>NZ_JAUIZJ010000037.1:0-71309 GCF_030435535.1 Bradyrhizobium sp. WYCCWR 13022 | reverse complement strand
GGTCAGTCATACGCCTATGTCTTCATCCTCCATCAAACCGCGCAAGGCGGTCCTCGCCGGAGCGATACCCTTGAAAGTCTGCAAGGCGTTTATGTTCGCCTCGGCAAGCCAGAGAGAGACGCCAAATCGGCGCTCGATTTCCTCCAGTAGTCTCCAAACGTTCTCTTGATCGCCCCGAAGCAGCGCTTCCTCGAACCGGCGCTTTTCGGCTATGAAGTCACTAATCAGCCGCGCATACGGAAGAAGTGTCTGCACGCACCAGATGAGCTCTCGTTCAAACCCCGCCAGTGCCGGAATTCCGCCCGCACCAAGGCGGCTGTACGACCGTGGCATCGGATCGGGCCAGAACACGCCGCGGTAGGCGGGGTGGTCTACAAGCAAAGGCAGGATCCGACGCATTTCCCCGATGTCTGCAGTATGTTTATACCTCGCCAGCCCTTTGTGGATTCCTCCCGCAGCGGTGATTTGCGCCCGGGCACGGTTTAGCTCCTGGTTAGGTCCTGACGCCGCTCTCTTCGCTTTAGCCACCGGGTCCGCTTCCTAAACTAGCTAGTAAGTTGTACCCACGCGCAAGTTGCAACGCCAGCTCTGGCGTCTGAGAACAACCAAGGACTCACCATATTCTTTGGTCGGTGAGCGAATGCTGCGATGCAAGAGATCGCCGCAACTATGCGCCTGACTATCGCGAGCGGTTTGCCGAGGAGGAAATTCCGGTCGGCTATTGGGGCGAGCCGGAAGACCTCGCGGTGTTCCTGGCCTCGCCGGTGGCGCGCTACATCACGGGGACGGTGATCCCCGTCGACGGTGGCTTGCGACGATATCAGTTTTAAATCGAGACAGCCCGTAGGACGGGTGGAGCGCAAGCGAAACCCGTCACCTGCACCGAATGCGAAACCTGATCGGTTTCGCAAGTGCTCAACCCGTGCTGCGCCATCGGCAGTTGCGCGTCACAACGCTCGCCGCAAGATCAACGGCAGCAAGCCGCCCGCTGCGAGGATCTCGCATTCGAGGCTGGTTTCGATGGCCGCGGTCACTTCTGCGCATCGCCGCCATGATGACATCGTGCCGGTGTTTTGCCCGACGTGTCAACTTATCGACGCGTCAGCGGTCGCAGCAGAACTCGCCGGAAAATCCCTTGTCCATCAATGGGCCTTCTACTGTGCATGGGGTTGTTTTCGGCTTTCTGTTTCGAGCGAGACGGACGAATCGCAGGCGGAGCTCATTCTGTCTGCAGGATTTCAGCGATGGCGGCGCCGGCTGCCATCGTGCCGAGCTTGCCGCCGACGTCGCGCGTCGCCCTGCCCTCGCGAAGCGCTGTGGCAACGGCCGCCTCGATCGCCCGCGCGGCTTCCTCGTAGCGGACGGCGCCGCTCCTCTCGCCATGCCAGCCGAGCAGCAGCGCGGTCGAGAGGATCAGCGAGACCGGGTTCGCGACGCCCTGCCCGGCGATGTCGGGCGCCGAGCCGTGCGCGGCCTGGGCCATGGCGTAGCGGTCGCCGACATTGAGCGAGCCGCCAAGGCCGAGGCTGCCGGACAGCTCGGCGGTGAGGTCGGACAGGATGTCACCGAACATGTTGGTGGCGACGATGACGTCGAAACGATCGGGGCTACGCACCGCATGCGCCATCATCGCGTCGACCAGGATGTCGTCGACCGCTAGGCCGGGATACGCCTTCGCCGCCTCGCGACAGATGTCGAGAAACATGCCGTCGCCGATCTTCAGCACATTGGCCTTGTGCACGATGGTGAGATGCTTTCGGCGCTTCATCGCCAGACGGCAGGCGGCATGCGCGATGCGCTCGCAGCACAGGCGCGTGATCCGGCGCAGCGAGATCACGACGTCAGGCGTGACCAGCAGTTCGCCGTTGCCCTGCTCCATGTTGCGGTCCGCGTAAAACCCTTCGGTGTTCTCGCGGACGACGACGAGGTCGAACTCACCGATGCGGCCGGGCCGGCCGGCATAGGTGCGCGCAGGCCTGACATTGGCGTAGAGGTCGAGGTGCTTGCGAAAGTGCCTGGACGGATTGATCTCGCCATGCGCCTCGTCCTTGAAGTCGAAGGTCGCGGTCGGCCCCAGGATCAGGCCGTTGGCGGCGCGGACGATGTCGAGCAATTCGGGGCGCACGGTAGTGCCCGACAGCTTCAGGCTCGCATGCCCGACCGCGTGCTCTTCCAGCCGCAGATCGAGCTGGAAGCGCTCGGAGGCCGCGCGCAGCACGCCTGATGTCGCGGCCGTGATCTCCGGTCCGATGCCGTCCCCCGGCAGAACGACGATTTGCATGATGATCCCCTTCCAAGAGCGGCGCCCGAGCTTGGTGCATACAATGCATGCAAGCATATGCCTGTGGAAGCCGTCTCAAGCGTAGTACATGGCGAAGACCATCGAAACCAGGCCGTCGGAGCAAAGCGCTGAGGCAATGACATCAACGTTACCTGCCGCTGCGCGCGAGCCTGATCACACCAAAGCCGATGGCCTGCCGGCCGAGCAGCGCCGCTGGGCGATCGCCGCGATCTTCACGGCGCTGGCGATGGCTTCGCTCGACACCGCGATCGCCAACATCGCGCTGCCCGCCATCGCCGCCGATCTGCATGTCAGCCCGGAGCAGTCGGTCTGGGTGGTCAACGTCTACCAGATCGCGCTGGTGGCGACGCTGCTGCCGCTGGGCGCGCTAGGCGAGATCGTCGGGCACCAGCGCATCTATCTCGGCGGTCTCGTGCTGTTCACCATCGCCTCGCTGTTCTGCGCGGTGGCCTGGTCGCTGGACAGCCTGCTGGTCGCGCGCACGCTGCAGGGCTTGGGGGCCAGCGGCATCATGAGCGTCAACACCGCGCTGGTGCGCTTCGTCTATCCCGGCCGGATGCAGGGTCGCGGCTTCGGCCACAACGCGCTGGTCGTCGCGACCGCCTTCACTTTCGGCCCTTCGATTGCCTCTGCGATCCTCGCGGTCGGCCCGTGGCCGTGGCTGTTCGCCGTCAACATCCCGTTCGGCCTCGTTGCGACAGGTATCGGCTTTGCGATGCTGCCGAAGACGCCGCGCGCCGATCACGGCTTCGACTTCCTCGGCGCGCTGCTCGCGGCCATCTGCCTCGGCCTGTTCATCACCGGCATCGGCAGCGCCGCGCACAATCTGTCGCCCGTGCTCGTGGGCATCGAACTGGTTACGGCGCTCGCGCTGGGTTTCGTCCTGACGCGCCGCCACGCCGATCATCCCGCGCCGATGCTGCCGATCGATCTGTTCAGCCGGCCGATGTTCGCGCTGTCGGCGGCGACCGCGGTCTGCTCCTTCGCCGTGCAGGGCCTCGCCTTCGTTTCGCTGCCGTTCTATTTCGAGGACGTGCTCGGCCGCTCGCAGGTCGAGACCGGCTTCTTCATGACGCCATGGCCGCTGGTGGTCGGCATCATGGCGCCGATCGCCGGCCGCCTCTCCGATCGCCATCCGGTCGGCCTATTGGGCGGCGTCGGCCTCATCCTGCTCGGCCTCGGCATGGCGCTGCTCGCGCTGCTTCCGGCGAGCCCGAGCATTCCCGACATCGTCTGGCGGATCATGATCTGCGGCATGGGTTTCGGCTTCTTCCAGGCGCCGAACATGAAGGCGATCATGGGAAGCGCACCGCCGCACCGCGGCGGCAGCGCCTCGGGCATCGTCGCCACCGCGCGCCTGACCGGGCAGACCACCGGCGCAGCGCTCGCCGCGGCGTGCTTTGCGCTCGCCGGCCACAACGGCGCGACGGTGGCACTGGCGCTAGGGGCTGGCTTTGCCGTGCTCGGCAGCGTGATGAGCTTTTTGCGACTGGCGGTGAAGTAAGCCGGGCTTCACTGCGACTGCTGCGCAATCGGCCGGCTCACGATCGCCGCAGCATCGAGCGGCTCGCAGGTGATCGTGCGTCGCAGCTTCGGCGGACCATTCCAACCCGCAATGTCGTTCACGGGCGCGAACGTGTCCCCTTGCGGGGAGAGAATGATCGGCTCCGATTTCAGGCAGGCATCGGGAAACGCGATGCCGTATCCGGTGCCTTTCGAGAAGTGCCCGACCAGCATCTGCGAGGCCTGCATCCGCGCCGCCGGCGAAGCCCGCATCGAACGTTCAGGATCGAACGCGCGATAGCATGGCCAGTCGGTATGACCGGTTGCGAACTCATAGGCGATCCTGCAAGCCGCACCGGCCGATTTCACGAACGGTGCATCCGAAGGCGCCGCCGCGTCGCGTTCGAACACCAGCGTCTGCAACGTCAGCGCTTCCGCCGTTGCGTTGGGATCGATAGGCTTGCCCGGCTCGGTCGCGATTTCGCCGCGGGAGAACACCAGCTTGGTCCTGGGCTGGGCGTCCCTGGTCTCCAGCACCATCATGGGTCGCGCGGCCCAGGAGCGATCCAGCTCCACCTCGACGCCGCCCATCAACAGCCTGACATTGCCGACGGGGGGATTGTCCTTGGCGAAGTCGATCTGCCGAAGGCGTACGGTCTGCTTCGATGCCTCCAGGCTCAGGAAGCGCAAATCATCGACCTTGCGCGTGATCGGCATCATCGGATCGAAGCGATCGTCGATATTGAACCGGACGATCTTCTTCAGCTTCGCCGAGGCAGGCCCCTTGGGCGTGGTCGGCGGCGCGACGTCGATCACGAGCAGCGACCCACCCGGCGAATAGGTATCGCCGAAGGCACGCTGCCAGAGCGCCGTCAGCGGCGAGTCCGTGCGCTGGTCGACGTCGCGTGCGAAGAATATCTGCTGTCCGGGACGAACAACCGGAAAGCTCTGGAATGCGCCGAGCGCTGCGCCCTTGCCGACGGCGTCTCCGGTGAAGTTGATGCATCTGGACCGGTCGTCATTGCCGGATTGTTCGACCGGCCTCGATGCCGAGCGCGAGCAGAAGCTGAGATCGTTGTTGATCGTCTTCTGCGGGCTGATGGCCGTCGCATAGACGGGGTCCGGCGCGCCTGGAATTTCCATCGGAAGCGGCGACGTCGCGAACATGTCGACCTCCACCATGCTCAACGACGAGCCGGCATCCTTCGAGCACAAATCCCGCCTCGGCAGCGTATTGGTGAGAAGCCGCCCGGCGTCGGCGCCAACGATGCAGGACATGGTGTCCTGCGGATTGTTGCGGCTCATCCATATCAGATGATCATGGCCCTTGCTGTCGACCAGCAGATGCGGCGCGGCATGATGGCGGCGTGGCGGCAGCCAGATCGGCACGGTCTCCGACAGCATCGGCTCGCGCTTGAGCAGCGCCTCAGGCAGCGTCGTCAGGCCGACCGAACGCAATTCAGCGTCGACCTCGTTCGGATCCCGCGTGTAGGCGAACACGGGCAGATTTGCGCAGGTCATGCAGGTGACGGCAATGTCGGATCGAATGTCCTCGAAGGACAGGATGACCTGGTCAGGGTCGTTGCGATATTTCTCGGGAGCGACGGCCTTGAACGGATGGTCCACGACGCGGCTGGCCTGAAAACCGTTCGAGCGGAATGGATCGGATTCGAACTCGAAATAGGTCGATCGATCCCAGCCGCGAAAGGCGTTGTAGCCGCCCATGCTGACACCGGCCAGGACCATCTTCGAATCGGTCTGGCAGCGCGCCGCGCTGCCGGTCCCGCTGCCATTGCGGATATAGGTGCAGAGCCGGAACGCCGCGTTTTGCAGGATGCGATCACAATCGTTCTGATTGTAGCCATAGGTGGCGAGGCCGTGGCGGTAGCAGAGGTCGTGAAAGACGCAGGCCTGCCGGAACCGCTGCAAGACGAGATGACGCTTGCCCGCGGCATCCTTGCTGCCGTCGAAGAAGATGTTGGTCACGGCCGGAAGGCTGCAGTTCAGTCCCTCGCCACTGCCGCCGATCGTACTGACGATATCCGGTCCCGACTCAAAAGAGGTCACGGTGGCCGGCATCTCGCCATCGGTGATGTCGTCGACATTCTTGTAGAGGGAGTCGGCGACGAACGCGGGCAGGTAGTTGAAGATCAGAACAATCGCGACCAAAGCCGCGGCCGACCAGCCGATCACCTTCCTCGACATGCCACACCCCGCAAAAGCTGTTCGTCTTGCAATGACGACCTTGACCGCCGACAGGCCCTGAAATTCGTCGGAACGCCGCAATCGATGGCATCCGGTGTTATCCTGGCGACGATCGCCCCCAGGTTGTCGCCATGTCAAGCGAAGGGCTCACAATCGGGCCCTGAATTTCCGGTGGAAATCAGGTCAGATTTCGCGCTGCGGCCGCTCCGGCGGCAACCATCGGAGCCGGCATCTGCCCATCCAGCGCAGCGAGGCGCGCGTCGATGGCATCGATGACCTTGCGCGAGAACGGCCCGAGATGAGCGTAGGCAGCGATCATCTGCACGGCGATGCGTGCAGACGATGTATCGCGCTTGGCGCAATTCATGAAGGTCTGCCACAGCGGTCCGCGCGCGTCGGGGATCGCGGTGACCACGCGATGCACGGTTTCCATCGCCCCGACCCGCGCGCGGATATCGCCCTCGGCAAGCTCGTGGCGCTGCCTCGAACGGTCGAGCAGCGCCATCAACTTGTCGACACGGCCGGCATAGGCGGCCGGGCTATAGACCCGCTCGAGCACCGTCCTGTAGTCAATCAGGATGTCGCGCAACGGTCGCACCGGGTCGAAATTGATGCCGCCGGTGCACTGGTCACCACCCGTCGTCGATGCCAGGTCGTGGTCCGCGTGCAACCGTCCCTCCTTTGCAAGGCGCCGCGTCAGCTGAGTGTTCGGCAACGCGTAGAGCAGGCCGACCATTGCGACCGGAATGGCCGCCTCCTCGATGAAACCGATCATGGCCTCCGCCATCGAGACCTTCTCGTTGTCGAAGCCGACGATGAAGCCGGCGGTGACGAGCATGCCGGCGGCGTAGATCTTGTGGATGCTCTCGGCGATGTTGCGCCTCGTGTTCTGCTTCTTCCGCATCGCGACCAGCGTTGCGGGGTCCGGACTCTCGATGCCGACGAAGATGCCGAAGAAATTCGCCGCGCCCATCAGCTCGAGCAATTCGGGGTCGTCGGCCAGATTGACCGAGGCTTCGGTCGACAGTTCGAAAGGATAGCCGTGGGCGCGCTGCCATTCCGCGAGCCGTGGCAGGAACTGGCGCAACGACTTCTTGTTGCCGATGAAATTGTCATCGACGAAGTCAAGATGGCCGCGATAGCCCATCTGATAGAGCCGCTCGAGCTCGACGAACATCTGCTCGACCGTCTTGGTCCGCGGCACGCGGCCGTAGAGCTCGATGATGTCGCAGAACTCGCAAGTAAAGGGACAGCCGCGCGAATACTGCACACCGAGATAGAGATAGTCCTCGAACCTCAGCAGGTCGAAGCGCGGCACCGGCGTCCTGGTGACGTCGGCCTGGAATTTCGGCGCGGTGAAGACGCCGGAACGTTTCCCACTGTCCCAGGCGGCGATGAACTCGTCGATGACGCCCTCGGCCTCGCCGAGCACCTGGAAATCCGCGCTGGCGTAGATGTGCGGACTCGACGTCGGATCGGGACCGCCGACCACCACCGGCCTTCCCGCGGCGCGGCACTTGTCGATCAGCCGCAGTGTGTCGGCCTGTTGCGGCAGCATGCCCCCGGTAAAGATGACGTCGGCCCAGGCGAGATCGTCGTCGCCGAAGGGTTGCGTGTTGCAGTCGATGAGCTTGACGGTCCAGGTCTCCGGCAACATCGCCGCGACCGTGATGAGACCCAACGGCGCGGCGGGACGCTGCACACCCATCAGCTTGCAGGACTCGCCGAAACTCCAGAAGGACTCCGCCGTGAACAACGGATAGAGCATCAGTACGTTGCAGGGGCGCAGCACCTTCATGGAACTCCCTAGGAACTCTCGAATGCTTTGACTCAGTGTAGCAAAGCATCACGGTCTTGCACCCCGGCAAAAGGGACAAGCTGTCACTCACACGTCACACCTCCACGTCGCCTCAGACCATGCCATTGACGTTCGGAGAGATGGCGCGATCCAGGCACCGCCGTGGCCTTCTCGGAGCGCGCACGACACCGTCCGCTCCACGATCTTCCCGCAGCGGCGATAGCTGCCCCTCACGCTCTCGATGTGAACAGTTCCATTTTGCCGGACACATTGCGTTCCTGAGTCCATCGGTGGATCTGCCGATCAGGAGACTTGCGATGGCAAGCCCCAACGATCAACGGAAAAACCCCACGCTCGACGTCGAGCCAGACACACCACTGCTTTGGGCAATCCACGAAAATGCCGGCCTGACCGGCACGAAATTTGGCTGCGGCATTGCACAATGCGACGCCTGCACCGTTCACATGGATGGTGTCGCCACGCGCTCCTACGGGATCGCCGAAGCCAAGGGCGAGAAAATCATCACGATCGAGGGGCTGGCCTCCGGTGGACTCGGGTTGGTCGCGCTCGATCTCCATCTGATGTCGCGGGCCCGTGGAATGCCGATGGAAACGCCGGCGGTGCGACCGTAACGCGCAAATTAGGACTAGGCAGGCGTGGAACGGTCGCTAGTATCCCCCCAAAGATTTGAATCACAGGGAGGAACCAAAGTGGCTGACTATAAAATCTCGCGCCGCACGCTTTTGACGGGGACCGCAGCGGCTGGCGCACTCAGCCTGACGGGATTGCCGGCACGCGCCGAGGTGAATTGGAAGAAATATGCCGGCACCAAGCTCGAGGTGATCCTCGCAAAGGGCCCGCGCGGCGACAATCTGCAAAAATACGTCAAGGAATTCACCGACCTCACCGGCATCCAGGTCGAATCCGAGCAGATTCCCGAGCAGCAGCAGCGCCAGAAATGCGTCATCGAGCTCACCTCGGGCCGGCCAAGCTTCGACGTCGTCCATCTCAGCTATCACGTGCAGAAGCGGCAGTTCGAGAAGGCGGGCTGGCTCGCCGACCTCACGCCCTACATGAAGGACCCGACGCTGACCGCGCCCGACCTCGTCGAGAGCGATTTTTCGGCTGCAGGTCTGCAATACTGCAAGAACGACAAGGGTCAGATGCTGTCCCTGCCGTGGTCGGTCGACTATTTCATCCTCTACTACAACAAAGAGCTGTTCCAGAAGAAGGGCGTCGCAGTGCCCAAGACGCTGGACGAAATGGTCGCAGCCGCCGAAAAGCTCACTGATGCCAAGGACGGCACCTATGGCTTCGTCGGGCGGGGACTGCGCAACGCCAACATGACGTTGTGGACGAATTTCTTCCTCGATTATGGCGGCGAATTCCTCGACGCCAAGGGCAACATCCTGACCGACGGTCCGGAGGCCGTCGCAGCGACCAAGCTCTACCAGACGCTGTTGACGAAGGTGGCCCCGCCCGGCGTCGCCGGCTTCAACTGGATGGAGTCGATGGCCTCGTTCACACAAGGCAAATCGGCGATGTGGATCGACGGCGTCGGCTGGGCACCGCCGCTGGAGGATCCGGCCGCATCGCGCATTGTCGGCAAGGTCGGCTACACCGTCGTGCCAGCCGGACCGAAGGGACAATATTCGGCCACCTATGGCGACGGCATTGGCGTTGCTGCGGCGAGCAAGAACAAGGAAGCCGCCTACCTGCTGTGCCAGTGGATCGTTTCGAAGCAGCAAGGCGCGCGACTGCTACAGGCCGGCGGCGGCGTTCCGTTCCGTAACTCGATCCTGAACGATGCTGAGGTCCAGAAGGGCGTGAAGATGCCCAAGGAGTGGCTGCAGTCGGTGATTGATTCCGCCAAGATCAGCAAGCTCGGCCTGCCCGTGGTGATCCCGGTCGCCGAATTCCGTGATCTCGTCGGTGCGGCGCTGACCTCGACACTATCGGGCGCCGATCCCGCGACCGAGTTGAAGAAGGCGCATGAACAGTTCAGGCCAATCCTGGAGCGTAGCGAAAAGGCGTGAGTGCGTTGATGCAATCGGCTCCGGCCGCGGCGCAGTCTGACGCCGCGCCGGAGAAGGAACTGCGGCCGCCGTCCTACTGGCCGTTCGTGGTGCCGGCACTGGTCGTCGTGCTCGCGATCATCATCTTCCCCTGGGTCTTCACGATCTGGATGAGCATGAACGAGTGGAAGGTCGGTTCGCCGACCACCTTCGTCGGGCTCTCCAACTATTTGCGCCTGACCGGCGATCCTCGCTTCCTCGAGGCGATCGGACACACGCTGGTCTACACCGTGCTGTCCGTGTTGCTGCCGCTCGTGTTCGGCACGTTCGCGGCCGTCGTGTTTCACCAGAGATTCGCCGGCCGCGGTTTTCTGCGCGGTATCTTCATCATGCCGATGATGGCGACGCCCGTCGCGATCGCGCTGGTCTGGACCATGATGTTCCACCCGCAGCTTGGCGTGTTGAACTATCTGCTGTCGCTGGTCGGGATCCCTGCGCAGCTCTGGGTGTTTCATCCGGCCACGGTGATCCCCTCGCTGGTATTGGTCGAGACCTGGCAATGGACGCCGCTGGTCATGCTGATTGTGCTCGGCGGGCTCGCAGCGATCCCGACCGAGCCTTACGAAAGCGCGCAGATCGACGGCGCGAGCCTCTGGCAGGTGTTCCGCTTCATCACCCTCCCGCTGATCATGCCATTCCTGTTCATCGCCGGCATGATCCGCATGATCGACGCCGTGAAGAGCTTCGACGTCATCTTCGCGATCACGCAGGGCGGGCCCGGATCGGCGTCAGAGACGATTAATCTCTACCTTTATAGCGTCGCCTTCGTTTATTACGACCTCGGCTACGGCTCGGCGATTGCGGTGGTGTTTTTCCTGCTGATTGTCCTGCTTGCTGCGGTGATGCTCTACGCCCGCCAGCGCATGCTGTGGTCAGAAATCGCGAGCGACGCATGACCCCGAAGCAAATCAGCGGCAAGATCGGCCTGTGGTTCGCGGTGCTCGTCATCGTGTCGCCGGCAATCCTGTTTTTCCTCTGGATGCTGTCGCTCTCGCTCAAATTCGAGGTCGACAACGCCGCCTACCCACCGGTCTTCATCCCAGAGCACTTCGCCTGGAAGAACTATGCCGACGTGCTCTCCTCCAACCGCTTCGTCACCTATTTCTTCAACAGCCTGATCGTGACAGGCAGCGCGACCGTGCTTGCGCTGATGGTCGGCGTCCCCGCCGGCTACGGCATCGCGCGCATGGCCGCGCACAAATCGGCCATCGTGATCCTGATCGCCCGCATCACGCCAGGCCTCTCCTACCTGATCCCGCTGTTCCTGCTGTTCCAGTGGCTCGGCCTGCTCGGCACATTGGTGCCCCAGATCATCATTCATCTCGTGGTGACGGTGCCGATCGTGATCTGGATCATGATCGGCTATTTCGAGACGACACCAATGGAGCTGGAGGAAGCTGCCCTGATCGACGGCGCTGGCCGCTGGCAGGTGTTCCGGCACGTCGCGCTGCCGATTGCGAAGCCCGGCATCGCGGTCGCCTTCATTCTCGCGGTGATCTTCTCCTGGAACAATTTCGTGTTCGGCATCGTGCTGGCGGGACGCGAGACCCGCACCCTGCCCGTCGCCGTCTACAACATGATCTCGTTCGACCAGTTGAGCTGGGGCCCGCTCGCTGCGGCCGCACTGATCGTGACCCTCCCGGTGCTGCTGCTCACGGTGTTCGCGCAGCGGCAGATCGTGGCCGGGCTCACGGCAGGCGCCGTCAAGGGCGGGTAGCTGCGCCACGAATAAAACGGCCGGGCGACAACGATGTCGCCCGGCCATTCTTGTTGCCGTCCGCCCTACTCCGCGGGCGCGGCGTGCATTTCCGGATGTGCGGCATAGTGCTCGGTGGCGCCGAGCTTGCTTGCAGCGAACAGGCCGGCCGCCATCACCGCATAGGCGAACGCCACCGCGGGCGTGACACCAAAGCCGCCGCCGATGCCGACGGCTTCGCCGTGCATGAAGCCAAAGTAAGTCAGAACGGCACCGACCAGTGCGAAGGCGGACGCCTTTTCAAAATCACGCTCGATGATGAAGACACCGATCGCGCCCAGGATGAGACCCGCCAGGATGGAGCCGCCGCCCATCACTTCCAGTCCGTGATAGATCACGCCCTGTTGCGGCAGCGCTGCGATGGCAGCCGCCTTGACCGCGTCGGCCTTATCGGCGGCCATACCGCCGACGGTCGCCGCTGCCGTCATGGTCGAACCGAGCATGGTGTCGATCTGAAGCTTGGCCCAAGCGGCCAGATGCGGCGTGAACGCCAGCGCCACGGCGGGCGCGTGCTTCGACGGCGTCGTCTGGAAGGCCTGCGCGGTCATCAGCATGCCGATATAGAGCAGGATCGGCGAGATCGCGACGACCGGCACCAGCGCCAGCAGGACCGAGATGACGCCGAACCAGGACAAGACCACCACCATGACGCCGGTCGCGGCCGAGTAACCGATGCGGCCGCCCATGGCCTTCCAGCCGGGATGACCGATATAGACTGCGTTGATGAAAGGATTGCCCATCAGGCAGCCGATCAGGCTGACGACGCCATCGGCTGTCAGCACGCGCGTGGTCGGATATTCGTCGCCGGCCGCTTCCGCGCTCTCGACATTATCCATGGCCTCGACGAGGTCATAGATGCCGAACGGAATGGCGGTGACCAGGATGACACCGAGATATTCGAAGCCGGAAAATACATGGTTCACCGCCGGGATCGGCACGGAGAAGCCGAAATTGGCGAAGGCATCACCGACGCCCTTGATGCTCAATCCGCCGAGACCGAGACCGAGCAGGTTCGAGCCCCATGCGATGACCATGCCGACCACGATCGCAACCAGGCCGGCCGGAATGGCCTTTGGATATTTTACGCCACCGAACCAGCTCACCAGAATGATGGCGAAGCAGACGAGGCCAATCTGCGGCGTCACATACATCTCGAGCGCCGGACGCATCGCGATGAAGGTGAGCGAGACGCCCGCAAGCGTGCCGAGCAGCGCCGCGCGCGGCGTGATCTTGCGGATGAACGGCGCGATGAAACCGCCGATCATCAGGATAAAGCTCTGGAAGAACACCCAGACGAGGCCAGCCGACCAGCCCTTCATGGGATCGCCGGTCTTGAGCGTTACCGGCAGCATGATCACGAAGGTGACGATGAACATGTGCGGCACGCTGACGCCCGAGGGCAGCGCGCAGACGTTGCTCCGGCCGGTCTTCTGAGCGAGCCGATAGGCGAGGAAGGCGTAGTAGAAGGTGGAGAGGCACATCATCAACCCGAGTGCGGGCAGGATGCGGCCGAACACGAGGCTATCAGGCATCTTCAACACGAAGCGCAAGAGGCCCGTGAGCACCAGCATGTTGACGAGGATGTTGGTGCCGAAGCCGAAAAATGCGTTCCAGTCGCCCGATGTCCATAGCGCCGGCTTGAACTCGGACTTGTTCATCTCGGATTTGCCGGCCATCCCCGTCAAGCTGCTCATGGTGATACCCCTATGTGGTCGAAGTCTTCATCGCCTCCAGTACCGCGGCTGAGCTAGCGACCCAGCCGAAGATGCCGCCCTGGGCCTTGATCATCTTCAGGCCCATCTCGTGAAACTCGGGAAAGTAGGATGCGCAGCCGTCCGAGATGACGACACAGCGATAGCCGCGGTCATTGGCCTCGCGCACGGTGGTGTTGACGCACACTTCCGTGGTGACGCCGCACACCAGCAGATTTTCGATGCCGTACTTCTCCAGCACGTCGGTGAGCTCGGTGGCGTAGAACGCGCCCTTGCCGGGCTTGTCGATCACGACCTCGCTGTCGAGTGGATAGAGCTCCGGGATGATGTCGTGGCCGGCTTCGCCGCGAATGAGGATACGCCCCATCGGACCGGGATCGCCGATACGAAGGCTCGGCGCGCCGCGCTCGACCTTCGCCGGCGGCGCATCGGAGAGATCGGGCAGATGTCCTTCGCGGGTATGGATCACCAGCATGCCGGTGTCGCGCGCCACCTTCAGCACCGCCCCAATGGGCTTTACTGCGCGGGCAAGCTGGCTCACGTCATTGCCAAGCGTCTCTCCGAAGCCGCCGGGCTCCATGAAGTCGCGCTGCATGTCGATGATCACGAGCGCGGTCGACGACCAATCGAGCCTGATCGGCTCGGGCTCGGCGCTAATGACGCCCAGTGTCGACTTGGTTGAGTTCAACATGACGCAGGCCCCCGCGAGAACTCTCTTTGCCAGGAGTTCTGCAAGCGCCATGCCATTGTGTACAATTGCGAGAGCCTGAGGCTCGCAACGGAAACCGTCGCACCTTCAGAAGGTTACGTCATAGATCGACGTCTGCTTATTCCCTGTGCGACGACTTTGCGGCGTGCATCTGCTCAAAGGATGAGCTGGCGGCGAGCCTACCGCCCCGCTCCATACAGCCGCCGATATTCCTCCTCGTACGGCGCATATGAGTCCTTCAGCGTCGCCATGTTGAGCAGCATGGTCGCGACCATCGTACCTGCCTTGCCGAACACGCGCGTCCTGACCCAGGCGCTCTCGGTGCGGCGGCTGCCGGACAGCGCGACCACCTCGCGCTCGACTTCGTATTCCTCGTCAACGAAGAGCGGCCCCTTCACCAGCCGGATTTCCTGATCGGCGAACAGGCCCACGGCTGGCCCTTTCGTCGGCAACGGGTCGTCCTTGGAGCGGTATTGGAACAGCACGCTCAGCATCTCCATCGGGATGATCGCTTTGCCCCACGGGTTATCGGCGCCCGAGTAGTACGGTGAGGTCTCGGTGATGACTGCGAGCTTCTGCCTCAGCGAGAACGGATAGAGATCGCCCATGTTCTGGTCGAACGCCATCCGGACCGTCTGCCGCTTGCTCGTATGCGCGACTTTCACGTCGCACAGGATCACGGGATCGGCGAGCGGCTTGAGCTCGGTCAAACGTGTCTCCAGCGCCGTCGCGACCTGCGCATCGCCGACTGACGCCGTGCCGCGCAGCACCTCGGTGCCGTCGCGCCTCACCATCTGTATCTGGCACTGGCTCGTTCCGGGCAAAGGCTTTGACAGGATTGCCTGCACGTCATCGCCATCGAAGCAGGCATTGCGATAATGCGCGGAGAGACAGCCGCTCTCGAACCACGCCTGTCCCCACAGCCGCGCACCCAGCGGCGCGAACTGGCTGAAATGCGTAGGCCCCTCGATGGTCCCACCCTTGAAGCCAAGCTTCTGCGCGGTGGCATCGTCGTGAATGGAGGCGTGCGCGTCGTAGACCTGCGCATGCAGCATCTGGCGCGGCTGGCGCCACGGCCCGATGAGAGCTTCGGCAGTTTCGGTGATCTCGGTATTGAACGCGCTTGCAGTCATACTTGCAGTCATGGGCTCCTCCACAGGCAGCCATGACTAGCAGGCCCGCCACGGATGCGGCCAGCGATATTGACTTCGGTGCTCCATGCATTTGACTGCCGACACCCGCTTCGCAAGTCACCCCTCTTTCCGCGGCGCAAAATTCCCACCTGATGCGACGACAAGGACTCCTGAAATGACGCTGATGCAGGTCGAGCTGGACGACAAATACCGGCTCGAATCGAAGCGGATCTTCCTGTCCGGTACGCAGGCCCTGGTCCGCCTGCCCATGCTGCAGCGCGAACGCGACCGGCTCCAGGGTCTCAACACCGGCGGTTTCATCTCCGGCTATCGCGGTTCCCCGCTCGGCATGTACGACCATGCGCTGTGGCGCGCGAAGTCGCACCTCCAGCAGCACGACATCGCCTTCGTCCCCGGCCTGAACGAGGATCTGGCGGCGACCGCCGTCTGGGGCAGCCAGCAGGTCGGCCTGTTTCCGGGCGCCAAGGTCGATGGCGTGTTCGGCATCTGGTACGGCAAAGGTCCCGGCGTCGATCGTTCTGTCGACGCCCTCAAGCACGCCAACGCGGCCGGCACCTCGCTCAATGGCGGCGTGCTGGCGCTCGCCGGCGACGACCATGGCTGCCAATCCTCGACGCTGGCGCATCAGAGCGAGCAGGTGTTCGCGGCGGCGCTGATCCCGGTGGTCAATCCGGCGACGCTGCAGGATTATCTTGATCTCGGCCTTTACGGCTTTGCGCTCTCGCGCTTCTCCGGCTGCTGGGTCGGATTCAAGGCGATCAGCGAGACCGTCGAGAGTTCGGCGTCCATCTACAGCGATCCTGAGCGCATCAAGATCGTACTTCCCGATGATTTCGAGATGCCGCCCGGCGGCCTCAACATCCGTTGGCCCGATCCGCCGCTGGAGGCCGAGCGGCGCCTGTTCGGTCCGAAGATGGCCGCGGTGCAGGCCTTCGCCCGCGCCAACCAGCTCGATCGCATCGTGCTCGATTCCAAGCCAGCCCGGCTCGGCATCGTCGCGACCGGCAAGGCCTATCTCGATCTGCGCCAGGCGCTCGCCGACCTCGGCATTACCGACAAGGACGCGCAGGATCTGGGCTTGCGCATCTACAAGGTCGCGCTGACCTGGCCGCTGGAGGAAAGCGGAGCCAAGCGCTTCGCCGAAGGCCTTCAGGACGTTCTAGTCGTTGAGGAGAAGCGCGGCTTCATCGAAGACCAGCTGATGCGCATCCTCTACAACATCGATGCGTCGAAGCGCCCGACGATCACAGGCAAGCGCGACGAGAGAGGCGCGCCGTTGCTGCCGAGCGAGGGAGAACTGACGCCCACGATCGTCGCGGGCGCGCTGGTGGCGCGCTTACGCAAGCTCGGGCATCACAGCCCGGTGCTGGAGCAGCGTCTTGCGCGGCTCGAGGCCTTCGACAATCCCGTTACGACCAATTCGCAGATCAAGCTCGCGCGTACGCCGTTCTTCTGTTCGGGCTGCCCGCACAATTCCTCGACGCGCGTGCCCGAAGGCAGCCGCGCCATGGCCGGCATCGGTTGCCACGGCATGGCCCTGAGCATGCCGACCCGCCGTACCGATCTGATCTCGCATATGGGCGCCGAAGGCGTGAACTGGATCGGACAGTCTCCCTTCACCACCGAGAAGCACATCTTTCAGAATCTCGGCGATGGCACCTATACACACTCGGGCTTGCTGGCGCTCCGCGCCGCCTCGGCCGCCGGCATCAATATCACCTACAAGATCCTCTACAACGACGCCGTCGCGATGACCGGCGGCCAGCCGGCCGAAGGCGCCTTCAATGTTGCGCAGATCGCGCATCAGGTCTGGGCCGAGGGCGTCAAGCGCCTTGCAATCGTCTCCGACGATCCCACCAAATACCCCGAAAGCAATTACTTCCCGCAGGGCGCGACCATCCATCACCGACGCGAGCTCGACGCCGTGCAGCGTGAGCTGCGCGACATCGAGGGCCTGACGGTCGTGATCTACGACCAGACCTGCGCCGCCGAAAAGCGGCGCCGCCGCAAGCGCGGGCTCTATCCCGATCCCGCCAAGCGCGCCTTCATCAACGAGCTCGTCTGCGAAGGCTGCGGCGATTGCTCGCAGGCCTCCAACTGCGTCTCGGTGCAGCCGCTGGAGACCGAGTTCGGCCGCAAGCGCCAGATCGATCAGTCGAACTGCAACAAGGACTTTTCCTGCGTCGAGGGCTTTTGCCCGAGCTTTGTGACCGTGCATGGCGGTACGCTGAAGCGGATGAAGACCTCGGGGGTCGATTCCGGCCAGCTGTTCGCCGATCTGCCGCTGCCGCCCGCGCGTGAGTTGGATGGCCCCTACAACATCCTGGTCACCGGGATCGGGGGCACCGGCGTCATCACCATCGGCGCCCTGCTCGGCATGGCTGCCCATGTCGATGGCCGCGGCTGCTCGGCATTGGATTTCACCGGCCTGTCGCAGAAGAACGGCGCGGTGATGAGCCATGTGCGCATCGCTCCGAAGCCGGAGGACATCTCGGCGGTCCGCATCACCACGGGCGGCGCCGACGTCATCCTCGGCTGCGACATGATCGTCTCGGCCGGACCCACTGCGCTCAGCCGCGCCGAGCGCGGCGTGACCAGGGCCTATATCAACGCCGATTTGCAGCCAACCGCGAGCTTCGTGCAGAATCCCGATATCGACTTCGAGATGGGCACGATGCAGACCGTGCTGCGGGACGCCGTCGGAGACAAGAACCTCGACATCATCGACGCCACCGGCATCGCCGCTGCGCTGATGGGCGACAGCATCGCGACCAACCCCTTCATGCTCGGTTTCGCCTTCCAGAAAGGCGCCATTCCGCTGTCGCTGGAGGCCCTGCTCCGCGCCATCGAGATCAACGGCGCCGCGATCGAGATGAACAAGCTCGCCTTCACCTGGGGCCGCCTCGCCGCCCACGACATGTCGCGGGTGCGCAGCGTGCTCCAGTTCAAGAGCCGGGCTTCCGCACCGACGAAGTCGCTCGACGACATCATCGCGACCCGCGCAGAGTTCCTGAGCGGCTATCAGGACAAGGCCTACGCGGACCGCTATCTCGCGACCATCGCCAAAGTGCGCAAGGCGGAAACGATTGCCTCGCCCGCCTCGACAGAGCTGACCGAGGCAGTCGCGAAAAACCTGTTCAAGCTGATGTCCTACAAGGACGAGTACGAGGTCGCGCGGCTCTACACCGACGGCAGCTTTGCCAAGAAGGTGTCGGAGAAGTTCGATGGGGACTTCACACTGAAGTACCATCTGGCCCCGCCGATCTTCGCAAAGCGCGACAAGACGACGGGACGGCTTCAGAAGCAGGAGTTCGGCGGCTGGATGATCCACGCCTTCCGCGTGCTGGCCAAGCTGAAGTTTTTGCGTGGCAGCGCGTTCGATCCGTTTGGCCGCACCGAGGAGCGGAGGACCGAGCGGAAGCTGGTTGAGGATTATCTTGATATGATCGATCGGCGAATGGCCGGGCTCAAGGCGGAGCAGATCCCACTGCTGGCGCGTCTGGCCCGTGTGCCCGAGAGCATCCGTGGATTCGGACACGTGAAGGAGGCCAACGTGAAGCTGGCGATCGCGGAGAAGGCCCGGCTGGAGGCTGAGCTGGAGAACAGCCGGTTCGCGGCTGCTGCGGAGTAAAAGAGATCGGCACCATACACTCGGTGTCATCGCCCGGACAGCGGTGGGCTAGAGACTAGGCAGGCGTCCCTGCAACCACGGCGTCGTCGCCATCGCAGCCCCGTCCGCCAGGTGCCTTCCCGCAATATAGCCGAACGTCAGCGCCGGCCCCAGCGTGATGCCCGGCCCGGGATAATTCCCGTTCATGATCGAGCCCATGTCGTTGCCGCAGGCATAGAGCCCCACGATCGGGGTGCCGTCCTCGCGCAGCACGCGCGCTTGCGCATCGACCTTCGTACCGATCGCCGTGCCGAGATCGGCGGGATAGATTCGCATCGCGAAGAACGGCGCACGGAGGATCGGCGCGACGCATGGGTTGGGCTTGTGGCTGATATCACCGAGATGGCGCTGATAGATGGTGCTGCCGCGGCCGAATTCGGGATCGCGGCCTTCCTTCGCATCACCATTGTAAGTCGCGATCGTGGCGGTGAGCGCGGGCGGCGCGATGCCGATCTTCGCCGCGAGCTGCGCGATATCGGGCGCTTTGATCAGTTCGCCGCTCGCCACGAATCGACGAACGCTGCGTGTGAACGGCTTGATGCGGCCGAGGCCGTAGCTCCACAAGAACTGGCTGTCGCAGACCAGGTAGAATGGCCGGTCCGGGTCTCCGTTGCCGTCACGCAGCATGCCGAGCACGAATTCGTGGTAGGACAGCGCTTCGTTGACGAAGCGGCGGCCGGCCGCGTTGACGGCAATCACCCCGGGCTTGGCACGGTCGGTCACCGTATGTGGAAACACGCCGCGGTTGCCGTCGGCACGCCTGAACAGCGAGGCCGGCACCCAATAGGCCGGGCTCGTCGCCTCTGTGTTGAGCGCGGCGCCGCTTGCGGTCGCCAATCGAAGCCCGTCGCCAGTACCTGCTGTGTTGGTGGCGGAGACGAGACCTGCAGCCTTCGGAAAGAAGCGTTTTCGCAGAATCGCATCATGCGAGAAGCCGCCGGTCGCAAGCACCACGCCGCGGCGTGCCGCAATCGAGCGGTCGCGACAACCGTGGCGGATGACGACGCCCGCGACGCGATCGCCCTGCATCGACAAATCCTCGACATCGGCGCTGAAGAGGACCTCGACTCGCCGCGCCAGCAGCGAGGCATAGAGCCGGGCGGCAAGCGCATTGCCGAGATGCAGCGTCGTGCCGCGCGGGCTGCGCAGCCGCTGACATGCGTATTCCGAGACCAGACGCGCGGCGCGCATAGTCGAGCGAAGCGATTTTCCGATGCGGCGCAGATGCGGGATGTCGAGACGATTGACCATCATCCCGCCGAACAGCGTGAACTCCGGCAAGGGCGCACGCAGTCGCGCAAAATGCGCGCCTAGCCGCGTGCCGTTGAAAGCGACCGGCTCCAGCACGCGCCCGCCAAGCGTCGCGCCCAGCCGCTCCGGATAATAGTCCGGATAGACTTTCACCGGCTGGAGACGAACTTCCGTATTGGCTTCGAGATAGGCGACCGCCTCCGGCCCCCGCGCCAGGAATGCGGCGCGCAGGCCCGCGTTGGCCGGTTCAGGCGCAGTGCTCGACAGATACTGTACGGCATCCGTGATGCTGTCGGAGAGCCCCGCCTCTTTCATCTTGGGATTGGCGGGGATCCAGACCATGCCCCCGGACCATGCCGTGGTGCCGCCGACGAAGGCGGTCTTTTCGATCACCAGCACGTGCAGGCCTTCGGCGGCGGCCACAGCGGCCGCCGTCATGCCACCGGCACCGGCGCCGATGACAATGACATCGTAGGTCTCATGTGCCGACATCATGCGGCGGGGGTCCGGAGGCGAGGCATGACACCGTCATACCCCGCCCAGGGGCCCGCAGCTAGCGCTGCGGCTTGCGCTCGATCGGGTCGATGTCGATCGCCCGCAAGCGGCCGAGCCGCAGCACGTCCATGGCGAGTCGCTGGCCGATCCGGTCACGGTCGAGCACACGGATCAGATCGTCCACGCCGTTGATGTCGACGCCGTCCATCCTGATCACGACGTCGCCGGGCAACAAGCCTGCCTTCGCCGCCGGACCGTCCGGCTCGATCTGCATCAGCAGCGCGCCCATCTTGTTTTCGACCCCCGCCAGCACCGCGTGCCGCCGCGGGACCGGTGCGGTCTGCCCGGCAACGCCGATAAAGGCGCGGCGGACGTAGCCGTGGCGGATGATCTCTGACAGAACGAATTGCGCGGTGTTGCTGGCTACCGCGAAGCAGATGCCTTGCGCCCCGCTGATGATGGCGGTGTTGATGCCGATCACCTCGGCACTCGACGACACCAGCGGCCCGCCGGAATTGCCGGGATTGAGCGCCGCATCGGTCTGGATCACGTCCTCGATGGTGCGGCCGCTCACCGAGCGGATCGAGCGCCCCAGCGCGGAGACGACGCCGGCCGTCACGGTCGATTCAAAACCGAGCGGGTTGCCGATCGCGATCACGAGTTGCCCGCGCTTGAGGGTCTTGGAATTACCAAGCGCAGCGTAGGACAGATCGCGCACGCCGTTGGCGCGCAATAACGCAAGGTCCGTATCCGGGTCGACCCCGAGCACCCGGGCGTCGCCGACATGGCCCTCGACGTCGCGCAGCCGGATCTCCTTGGAGGAGCCGACGACGTGGCTGTTGGTGAGGACGAGGCCATCCGGCGAGATCACAATGCCGGAGCCGAGCCCGCCCCGCCCGCGGCCATTCGGCACCTTTGGCCCGGTCTCGACGCGCACGACCGCGGGACCGACACGGTCGGTCACGTCGATCACCGCATTGGAATAGGCGTCCAGCAAGACCCGGTCATCGACCGGGGCAGGTTCTGTCGCTCGCGATGACGCGGCGTCATCGACGATATCTGAAGTGAAATCCAGCATGGCAAAAGTCCTTGAGGCTCACACAGATGGTGGCCTGTTCCGTCAGGCGCAAGATGCCTGTCCGGAGCGCAAGGCTGGACTGCCAGTGCTTGACTAACCAGCTGGCTAGGGCGCGCGCCGCAGCGTGCCGCCCCGCGCCTTGACCGGGTCGAGCAGCGACCAGTCGCCGTCCGGGAGCACGTAACCCTTGGGAAATGGCGCACGCAATTCGAGCCCGAGCGAGCGCAGCACGCGGTCGTCGCGGTAGTAGCATTGGAGAACGACTCGAACGAGCGTTGCCGCGGCCGCGCCGCCATTCTTGCGAAACTCTTGCGCGACCGCATCTCGTTTCGCAGTATCGAGTTCGGCAAGCGGCTGCCCTGCCAGCCGCGCCAGATGGTCCAGCGCGGCCGTCACCAATTTGGTGTCGCGGCCCAGCGTCGCCAGGATATCAGCCTGGATCGCGGCATCGTCGGCACCGGGCACCTTGTATTCGTCGCTGGCGGGCACGATCATCCCGGCGACGGTGCGGAGGTCGTCGCGCTGGGTACGCGTAAGTTGGGTATCTGCAGACATGACAGGCCTCAGTCGAACAAATTGGCGAGGCGCTGCTTCATCTGGTCGGCGATGTAGAGCGCGAGAGCCTGGATAGTGGAGGTCGGGTTCACCCCGCCCGACGTGACGAAGATGCTGCCATCGACGATGAAGAGGTTCTTCACGTCATGCGTGCGGCCCCATTCGTTGACGACGGACTTCGTGGGATCGGTGCCCATCCGCGCCGTGCCGAGCAGATGCCAGCCGCCCCACGGGATCGGCGAGTTGATGCAGATGTCAGTCGCTCCCGCGGTCTCGAGAATCTCCCGGCCGCGGGCTAGCGCGTGGTCCATCATCCTCTGGCTGTTCTCGCTGATCGTATAATCGATCTTCGGCGCCGGAATGCCGTGGCTGTCCTTCAGCACGGGATCGAGCGTGACCTGGTTGTGTTCCTCCGGCAGATCCTCGCAGATCGCAGAGAAGCCCAGCCGATGGCCGTTGAGCTTGCGGAAGACGCGGTGATGATCCTCGCCCCACGGCAGAATGCCCTTCTGCTCGCTGACGACGGCCTCGAATACCGGCCCGGCGCCGCGGACGAACTGGACGCCATAGCCGCGCACGAAGCCGCGCGAGAGCTCCGTGTCGTACCACTCCTTGCTCCACAGGCAGGTCGGCGGCGCGCGGTTCGAGTCGGTCGGCTCCTTCACGTAGCCGTAGATCTGCGCATAGGGGTGGAACATCAAGTTCTTGCCGACGAGGCCGGATGAATTGGCAAGGCCGTTCGGGAAGCGGTCAGATTTCGAATTCAGCAGCAGGCGGGGCGTGCCGACGCCGTTGCAGGCGATGATCACGACGTGTGCCGGCTGGAACTGCTCGACGCCATCCTTGTCATAGTAGACCACGCCCGTGGCCATGCCGTGCTCGTCGGTGGTGATCTCGCGCACCCGGCAATGGGTACGCAGCTCGACGCCGGCGCGAACCGCGTGCGGCCAATAGGTGATGTCGGTCGAGGACTTTGCGCCTTGCGCGCAGGCGGGCGTGCAATGGCCGAGATTGATGCAGCGCGCGCGCCCTTCGTAATCCATCGTCGCGACCGTCGTGTCCGACGGCCACCAGTGCCAGCCCAGCTTGTTCATGGCCTTGCCGATGATGGCGCCGGACAGTCCCATCGGTTGTTGCGGCATCGGCGGATGCGTCAGCGGCGACAGCGGATCGCCTGACAGGCCGGAGGTGCCCATCATGCGGTCGTTCTCCTCGAAGAACGGCGTCAGCGTGTCGTAGTCGATCGGCCAGTCGTCTGCGACGCCGTCGAGAGTCTTCACCTTGAAATCGGAGGGATGCAGCCGCGGCCAGTGTGCGGTGTACATTACCGTCGAGCCGCCGACCGCATTATAGTTCACAACCTTGATCGGGGAATTGTCGTCATTGATCGGATAATCCTCGGGCCGACCGCGGACGTTCGGGCTCGACGACCACTCGCCGTAGAACTTGGCCTCCCAGTCGCGGCCCGTGCTCGGGTATTCCGCGGGCTTCATCCAGCCGCCCTGCTCCAGGCAGAGGATGTGCATCTTGGTCTCGGCCAGCGACCACGCCACCGCTGCGCCCGAAGCGCCGGCGCCGATGATCAGGACGTCCACGGGATCTTTCATCAAAACTTCTTCCTCCCGCCCTCGCCACTTCCCGGGCGATTCGGCCATCGCGGCTCACAAGGCCGCGGAACGATAGGGGCAGACCGCACGGCGAGTAAAGGCCGGCGGGCGAATGTCGCACTTCGCACAGCGCAGACCATTGGTCTGGCGACTGCCGGATGCTAGGAACGAGGGGCAAGAGCAATCGATAGCGAGAAATTATGTCCCTCAAGAATTCATTTGCCGCCGCCCGCGCCTTCGCGCTCGTTTTGTTTCTCGCTCTGTCCGCAATTCTGGGGGCGGCCAGCCCCGCCGCCGCGCTGACCGCAGCTGCGACGGTCCGGGATGCCAATTCGATCCAGCTTGGCGACGTCACCTATCGGCTCGACGGCGTCGACGCGCCCGAACTCGACCAGGTCTGCATCGACGACCACGCCGATCCCTGGACCTGCGGCATCGAGGCCCGCGACCAGCTTACCAAGCTGATCGACGGAAAGCCGGTTCGCTGTGACGACGTCGGCCCGGAGAAGAGCTTTGGCAAGCGCCACCGCGCGATCTGCACGGTCGAGGGCGACAAGGTCTCGTTGAACGAGCAACTGGTCAGGCTGGGCTTTGGCATCGCGCGCGAGCCCCTCAAGGCCAACGTCAAGCCGGCCGCCGCCGAGGCCAAATCGGCGTCGGCCGGAATCTGGAGAGGTTGCTTTGTTGCACCGCAAGAATTCCGGACCGGCAAGAAGGACGGCGCCCTGCTCGGCGCAGCCTGCCGCGCCGACCGCGACAAGGAGATTCGCGCGGTGCTGTTTCCGGAGGAGCTGACGGCACCGCCGAGTTGCGTCATCAAGGGCAAGCTCGCGGTGCGCGCCCACGTCACCGGCAATATCGGCATCTATCATCTGCGGGGGTGTCCGAGCTACGCCGCGACCACCAAGCCCGACCGCTGGTTCTGCACGGAAGACGACGCGCAGGCCTCGGGCTTCCGCAAGGCCTATAATTGCCGCCGGCCAAAGTGAACAATTGGTTCACGCAGCCGTGAGTGGTAGGCCAAGACAGTATTGATCCGGAATTGAACTGAAACGGAAGTTGCTGCACCTATATGTGTACGCAAGCGCTTTGCGCGTGCGTTTCCTTGGCGGCAATCCGGCTTCGGCCGATTGCTTTGCTCGGGCGTTTCCTCCCTAGACTTGGGCCGCTTGTCACACGCAAGCGGCTCTTCTTTTTTGTGCAGATCTAGCTGTGCATCCGGATGAACTGATCCATCGGCGGCATGTTCTGGTTGAGGTGCGCCATGATCCAGACGGTGCCGCCGACGACCAGGAAGACGACCAGCAAACCGAAGGCCAGTGCCAGTACGTTGTTGGTGTTGTCGGGTCCCGTGGTGATGTGCAGGAAGAACACCAGATGCACGCCCATCTGCGCGATCGCCAGCACGATCAGCGCGACGGGAATCGACGGCTGCCAGACCAGATTAGTGCCTGCGATGAAGAACGAGGTCGCAGTGAGCAGCAGCGCCAGGCCAAGGCCAACGACATAGCCGAGGATACGCTCGCCGACGCTGTGTTGCTCTTCTTCGCCCGGCGCGAGATCATGTTCGATATGCGTCTGATCGGTCATGCGCCACCTCCAAGCAGATAGACGACGGAAAACACCCCGACCCAGATGATGTCGAGCGCGTGCCAGAACAGTGCAAAGCACATCATCCGACGTAGGACGTCGGCGCGAAAGCCCTTTGCGAAGACCTGGGCCATCATGGTGAGCAGCCAGAGCACGCCGGCTGACACGTGCAAGCCGTGGCATCCGACCAGCGAGAAAAACGCGGTCAGGAACGCGCTGCGCGACGGACCATAGCCGCGGGCGACGAGGTCGGCGAATTCCTTGAACTCGATGGCGAGGAAGATCAGCCCGAGCGCGCACGTTACGCCCATGCCGAGGTAGAACCAGAACCGGTTGCGGACGTCGGCCGCGATACTGGCCATGCCGCAGGTGAAGCTCGACAGCAGCAGGCAGACCGTCTCGATCGCGACGTTACGCTGCTCAAAAATCTCCGAGCCCTTGGGGCCGTCCGCGGTCTGGCCGACCAGCACCGCATAGGCCGCAAAGAAGCAGGAGAACATCACGATGTCGGAGAGCAGGAATACCCAAAAGCCGTAGGCGGTGACGATCCGCTTCGGCGCGGGCCCGGGATGCTCGACGACAAGGCCAATGTGATGGGGATCGGCATGCGCGTGGCCGACGGTCGCGGTCATCGCCATCAGATTGCCCCCGCCATGCTGACGAGGCTGCGCCGCTCCTCGAGGTTGACACGGTCGATCGCGGCGACCTCAGCGGCCGGGATGACGTACTCGTCGTGGTCGCGCCAGGCGAACACGACGAAGGTCGCGAACGCGCCGATGCCGCCCAAAATCACCATCCACCAGATGTGCCAGATCAGTGCGAAGCCCATGATGGTCGCGAAGAACGCGCAGACGAATCCTGTCGGCGAGTTTCTGGGCATCTCGATATCTTGATACTCGGGCGTCTCGTGCTCGAGCGATTGCTGCCGGGCATGGATCTTCATGTCCCAATAAGCATCTTCGCCGCGCACATCAGGATGGAAGGCGAAATTGAACACCGGCGGTGGCGACGAGGTCGCCCATTCCAGTGAGCGTCCATCCCAGGGATCGCCGGTCCGGTCGCGCAGCGCCTCGCGATTGCGGATGCTGACCACGAGCTGCATGATCTGGCAGATGACGCCGACTGACAGCACCGCCATGCCAATCGCCGCCACGATCATCCAGGGTCGCCACTCCGCGACGTCATAGTGCTGCATGCGCCGCGTCATCCCGAGCATGCCGGCGACATAGAGCGGGACGAAAGTGATGTAGAAGCCTGAGAAGGTGAACCAGAAGGCCAGCTTGCCCCACCGCTCGTCGAGACGGAAGCCGAACGCCTTCGGAAACCAGTACTCGAAACCGGCGAAGGCGCCGAACAGCACGCCGCCGATGATGACGTTGTGGAAGTGCGCGACCAGGAACATGCTGTTGTGGAGCATGAAATCCGCGGGCGGCACCGCGACCAGCACGCCGGTCAAGCCTCCGATGATGAAGGTGACCATGAAGCCGACGGCCCACAGCATCGGCGGCGCGAAGCGGATGCGGCCGCCATACATCGTGAACAGCCAGTTGTAGATCTTCACCCCCGTCGGCACCGCGATGATCATGCTGGCGATGCCGAAGATGGCGTTGACATCAGGACCAGCCCCCATCGTGAAGAAGTGGTGCAACCAGACCATGAAGGAGATGACGCAGATCGCCATGGTGGCGAGCACCATGGAGCGGTAGCCGAACAGCGCCTTGCCGGAGAAGGTCGAGACGACCTCTGAGAAGATGCCGAAGGCGGGCAGCACCAGGATGTAGACCTCGGGATGCCCCCAGGCCCAGATCAGATTCATGAACATCATGACGTTGCCGCCAGCCTCGTTGGTGAAGAAATGAAAGCCGAGGTAGCGGTCGAGCAGCAGCATCGCGAGAGTGGCGGTGAGGATCGGGAAGGCCGCAACGATCAGCAGGTTGGAAGCCAGCGTGGTCCAGCAGAACATCGGCATGCGCAGATAGTTCATGCCCTTGGTCCGCAGCTTCAGCACCGTGGTGACAAGATTGATCCCCGCGACCAGCGTGCCGACGCCGGAGATCTGGAGCGACCAGGCGTAATAGTCGACGCCGACGCCGGGCGAATAGGACAGCTCCGACAGCGGCGGAAAGGCGAGCCAGCCAGTACGGGCGAACTCGCCGATCACGAGCGAGAGATTGACCAGCAGCGCGCCGGTCGCCGTGAGCCAGAAGCCGACCGAGTTCAGCGTCGGGAACGCGACGTCGCGCACGCCGAGCTGCAACGGCACGACGAGGTTCATCAGCCCGATCACGAACGGCATCGCCACGAAGAAGATCATGATCGTGCCGTGCGCAGAGAAGATCTGGTTATAATGCTCCGGCGGCAGATAGCCCTGCGACTGGTACGCAATCGCCTGCTGGATCCGCATCATGATGGCGTCGCTGCCGCCACGCAGCAGCATCACCGACGCCAGCAGGATGTACATGACGCCGATCCGCTTGTGATCGACGCTCGTGATCCATTCGTGCCAGAGGTAAGGCAGATGGCCCTTCACGACGACCCAGATCAGCACCGCCAAAACCGCGACCAGCACGATCGCACCCGCGATAAGCGGAATGGGTTGATCGAAAGGAATGGCCGACCAGTCGAGCTTACCGAGCATCAACGCCCCCTCTGTGAGGACGGCCGGCATCGGAGACGAGCTCCGGTCCCGGCCCCGGCGGAATGTGCTGGGTGGCAATCAGGTCGAACAGGCGCGGGTCGTCCAGCCGATAGGTCGGCCTGCCCTTCTCGACGCCCTGCTGCATCAGCTTCTTGTAGCTGTCCTCGTTCAGCACGGCGTCAGTCTTCGCCGTGGTCGCGACCCAATCCGGAAATGACAGCGGCGAGATCACATTGACGTCGAACATCATGTCCGGAAAGCCATCGCCGGAGAAATGCGCCGACAAGCCCTTGAGCTTGCCCTCATTGTCGGCGCGCAGGTTCAGCCTCGTCACCATTCCGTTCATGGTGTAGATCATGCTGCCGAGCTGCGGGATGAAGAACGTGTTCATCACGCTCGACGACGTCAGCTGGAAATTCAGCTCGGCACCCGCCGGCACCGTCAGCGTATTGACGGTGGCGATGCGCTGGTCCGGATAGATGAAGAGCCACTTCCAGTCGAGCGAGACGGCCTGGATACGCACCGGGCTGCCTGTGCCCGGCACCGGCGCCGCGGGATCGAGCTGGTGCGAGCCGATCCAGGCGACGCCGCCAAGCAGGATGACGGTGAGCGCAGGGATCGCCCACACCACCATCTCGACGCGGCCGGAATAGACGAAGTCAGGCTGATAGCGTGCTTTGGTGTTCGACGCCCGAAACCAGAATGCAAAAGCCAAAATCGCGAAGATGGTCGGCACCACGATCGCGAGCATGATGAAGACGGAATCGACCAAAATGGTGCTGTTGGCCGCAGCCACGGGCCCTTGTGGATCAAGCAGATTCATCGGCAAGCCACTGGCGGTTGGGAGTCCCCGGGACGGAGCCTAACGCGGGAAAGGCTCCGCAGAAAACGCGATCGCGTGAAGTCGGTTCCTCCAGGCGCGCGCCGGTGCGTTCGCAATCTCGTCCGGCGGCATGCAATTCCGTGCGATGTCAATGACATCGGCGCGGGACCGCCGGCCTTCTCACCTCGACACGGCATTGCTAACTTGCACGAAAATATCCGGGATGGAACGACATGCAGGGTCCTGAGGACGATGCCGGCCTCGCCGGCAAGGTGGCGTTGATCAGCGGCGGCGGCGCCGCAGGCGACGGCATCGGCAACGGCCGCGCTGCAGCAATTCTGCTCGCCCGCTCCGGCACGAAAGTGCTGGTCGCCGATCGCGATCTCAAGCTCGCCGAGCGTACTGTCGAGATGATCGCGGCCGAAGGCGGTACGGCCGCGGCCCACGGCGGCGACGTCACCAGCGAAGCCGACTGCAAGATGCTGGTCGAGGCCGCGCTCGACCGATGGGGCCGGCTCGATTTCCTCGACAACAATGTCGGCATCGGCAGTCGCGGCAGCGTCGTCGAGGAGACGCCCGAGCAATATCGCCGCGTCATGCAGGTCAATGTCGAGACCATGTTCCTGCTCTCCAAGCACGCGATCCCCGCGATGATCAGGACGGCCAGGGGCGGCGCGATCGTCAACATCTCCTCGATCTCGGCGCTGCGCCCGCGCGGGCTCACGACCTACACGACCTCGAAAGCCGCGATCATCGGGCTCACCCGCGCGATGGCGGTCGACCACGGCCGCGACAATATCCGTGTCAACTGCATCTGCCCGGGACCGATGTACACGCCGATGGTCTATGCCCGCGGCATGAGCGAGCAGGCCCGCGCCCAGCGCGCCAAGGCGTCCGTGCTAAAGACCGAAGGCACCGGCTGGGACGTAGGCCACGCCGTCAAGTTTCTGCTGAGCAATTTTGCACGCTACATCACAGGCCAGGTGCTGGTGGTCGACGGCGGCGTAACGCTACAAGCTCCCGAACGCGAGTCACAAGAGCACTAGGGGAAACACATCCATGGCCCGCCTGCCCTACCTCGAGGCCGATCAGGTCGCGCCCGAATATCGCGACATGCTCAAGCGCAACACCAATCTGCACAAGCTGCTGGTCAACTCGCCGGAGATGGCGCGCGCCTTCAACGGCATCGGCAGCTACATCCGCTTCAAGAGCAAGCTCGATCCGCGCCTGCGCGAGCTCGCCATCCTCCAGGTCGGCTGGATGGAGAAATCGGAGTATGAATTCACCCATCACGTCAAGATCGGCAAGGAGTTCGGGGTCACCGACGAGGACATCGCGGGCCTGATGGCAGAGACCGAGGGCAAGCCGTCGAAGCTGGAGCCGCTCGCCAGGGCGATCCTGAAAGGCGCCCGCGAGATGGTGCGGGAGCTAGCGATGTCGGGTGCGACCTTCGCCGAGATCAAGCACCATTTGTCCGATGAGCACATGACCGACCTCGTCCTCACCATCGCCTTCTATTGCGGCGTGGTACGCGTGCTCGCGACCATGAAAATCGACAACGAGCCCACTTACAAAGAGGTACTCCAGCAGTACCCGATCCCGGGAGTGAACTGACATGCGCTTGAAGGACAAGATTGCGATCGTGGTCGGCGCCGGCCAGAGCCCCGGCGAAGGCATGGGCAACGGCCGCGCCACCGCGCTCATCTTTGCGCGCGAAGGTGCCAAGGTGCTGTGCGTCGACCATCATCTGGAGTCGGCGCAGGAGACCGTCGATCTGATCGCGGCGCAGCAAGGCATCGCCGCGGCCTTCAAGGCCGACGTGACCAAGTCCGCCGACATCAAGGCGATGGTTGCCGACGCCAAATCGCGCTGGGGCCGCATCGACGTGCTGCACAACAATGTCGGCGTGAGTCTCGCCGGAGGCGATGCCGAGCTTCTGGCGATCACCGAAGAGGCCTTCGACCGCGTCGTCGCGATCAACCTGAAAAGCTGCATTCTCGCAGCTAAGGAGGTGATCCCGATCATGCGTGCGCAGAAGAGCGGCGCCATCATCAACATCTCCTCGATGGCCGCGATCACGACTTATCCTTACGTCGCCTACAAGGCGACGAAGTCGGCGATGATCGCCTTCACCGAGCAGTTGGCCTACCAGAACGCCGAATACGGCATCCGCGCCAACGTCATCCTACCCGGCCTGATGAATACGCCGATGGCCGTCGACACCCGCGCCCGCGAATGGCACAAGACCCGCGCCGAGGTCGAAGCCGAACGCGACAGCAAGGTGCCGCTGCGCAAGAAGATGGGCACCGGATGGGACGTCGCGAATGCCGCGCTGTTCCTGGCGTCGGATGAAGCGAATTTCATTACGGGCGTGACCCTGCCGGTGGATGGCGGAGCGAGCGTGCGGCGGGGGTAAAGCGAGCCGAACCCGATGCCTCTTCCCTTCTCCCCCTGCAGGGCCCTGCAAGGGGCGAGGGTGCACCGCCACGGCCGCTCGCTAGTGCGTCACCCGCCAGATCGTGCCGCCAGTATCCTCTGAAATCAGCAGTGCGCCATCCTTCGCCACTGCAATGCCGACCGGCCGTCCCCATACCTGGCCGTCGTTCACGACAAAGCCCGTGACAAAATCCTCGTACTCGCCAGTCGGCTTGCCGTCCCTCATCCTGATGCGGATCACCTTGTAGCCGGTGCGCTTCGAGCGGTTCCAGGAGCCGTGCTCGGCGGCGAAGGCATCGCCCTTGTATTCGGATGGAAACTGCGTGCCCTGGTAGAACGTCATGCCGAGGGAGGCGGAATGCGGCTGCACCAGGACGTCAGGCACCGTCACCTTGTCCTTGAGGTCCGGCCGCGCGCCGGCATGACGCGGGTCTTCGTTGTTGCCGATGTAGAACCACGGCCAGCCGTAGAAGGCGCCCTCCTTCACGCTGGTGACGTAGTCGGGCACGAGATCATCGCCGAGCCCGTCGCGCTCGTTGGTCGAGCACCACGGAAGCCCGGTTTGCGGCTGGATCGCGAGGCCGACGCAGTTGCGGATGCCGGTCGCATAGAGCCTGCGGTCCTTGCCCTCGGGGGTGAAGGAGAGTACCGCGGCGCGCTCTGCCTCATAGCCCCAGGACGCGCCGAACGCTTGCGTGCGCGACCAGGCCTCGAGCCCGCCAGGTGGACTCCCCATGCCCTCGGCGACATTGCTGGCGGAGCCGACCGACACCAGCATGCGCTTGCCGTCGGGCGTGAACACAATGTCGCGCGTGGAATGGCCCGACCCTTGCGCGAGGTTCGTCACCACGACGTCAGCCCTGCCCGACGCCTTCAGGTCGCCCGCGTGATAGGGAAAGCGGACGACATTGCCGGTGTTGGCGACATAGACCCATTGCGGATTGTCGCCGTTCGGGAAGAAGGCGATGCCGAACGGGCGGGTGAGCCCGCTGGCAAAGACCTCATTGATCGCAACCTTGCCGCTCTCCCCGAGACGCAGCACGCGGATGCGTCCGGGTCCCGTCTCGGCAACGAAAATGTCGCCGTTCGGCGCGACGCGCAGCACCCGCGCATCGGAGAGGCCGTCGGCCAAAAGCTCGATCTTGAATCCATCGGGCACGAGCGGCATCGCGCTGCCGCGCGTCGTCACGCGCGTGGGATTGGAGACCGAGGGCGAGGCGCCGGGCTTGGCCATATCCTGCGGGCGGATCAGCCTGACTGTGCCGGGCTTGTCGACCTGCCAGCTGCCATAGGCGTCCTTGCCCTGCAACACGGGCTCGCCTTGCGCGCCGCCGCACGCGAGCAGCATCCACACAGGCAGCATGATTTGCGAAACACGAGATATCACGTCGCCTTCCTCCCCGACTTCATCTGCCAAATCCCACGTCAGCTCATGCCCGCACGATGTGCATTTGCTAAGACCCATCGTACTGGAAAACGGCACGGATCGGTGCAACACATTGTGAGGGCGCGACCGGCGGCTGCGGTCATCAAAGCTGCGGCATCGGCGTCGCGATTGATGGGGTGATCATGTGGGGATCGATCATATCGGAATGGGCGAGCCTGCTGCTGCGCTGGCTGCACGTGGTAGCCGCGATCGCCTGGATCGGCAGCTCGTTCTATTTCATCGCCCTCGACCTCAGCCTCAAGCCCAGGAGCGATCTGCCTGATGGTGTGCAGGGTGAGGCCTGGCAGGTTCATGGCGGCGGCTTCTACCGGATCATGAAATATCTGGTGGCCCCTGGCCAAATGCCGGACGAACTCACCTGGTTCAAATGGGAGGCCTATACCACCTGGCTGTCCGGCTTCGCGCTGATGGTGGTGGTGTATTATCTCGACGCCGATCTGTTCCTGGTCGACAAGTCGACCCTCGACCTCACGCCATTCCAGGCCGGACTGTTCAGCTTGTGCAGCCTCGCGCTGGCCTGGTTGCTCTATGAGGCCGCCTGTCGCACCGGGCTCGCGCAGCGAGAGCTGCCGTTTGCGATCGGCGGTTATCTATTCCTGGTCGCGCTGACTTACGCGTTCACCCACGTGCTGAGCGGACGCGGGGCTTTCAACCAAATCGGCGCGCTGATCGGCACCATCATGGTCGCCAACGTCTTCGCGGTGATCATTCCGAACCAGAAGAAGATCGTCGCGGCGTTGATCGCCGGACAGGCGCCCGACCCGAAGCTGGGCAAGACCAGCAAGGAGCGCTCGGTCCACAACAATTATCTGACGCTGCCCGTCGTCGTGCTGATGATCAGCAACCACTATCCCCTGCTCTACGCCACGCGCTTCAACTGGATCATCGTCGCGATCGTGCTGGCGCTGGGGCCGGTGATCCGTCACTTCTTCAACGAAGGTCATGCCGGGCGCAAATCACCGTGGTGGGTGTGGGGCGTCGCAGCCGTGGGCGCGATCGCGATCCTCTTCCTGTCCGCGGCCGGGCCTCGCGAGGTCAAGGCGGGCTCGCTGTCAGCACAGCCCACGGTCGCCAATGTCGAGGAGATCGTGATGTCCCGCTGCAGCATGTGCCATGCGGCCGAGCCGGTCTGGGCCGGCATCGTCACTGCACCGAAGGGGATCTTGCTCGATGCGCCCGAGCACATCCATCGGAACATCCGCCTGATCGGCCGCGTCGCTGCGTGGTCGACCGCGATGCCGCCGGGTAATATCACCGAAATGACCAGCGAAGAGCGCGCCATCCTCGCCGCCTATATCAGCGAGCAGGATCGCTGAGGCCATCACGTGTCGATACCGCATTTCGCGGAATGAAATTCCTGATCCCCCGCCGATTTGAAAATGACTTGTGCGCCCATCCGGCGTAGACAGGGCAAACGGCCGCCATGGTGGTCTCAAGTCAGTTTGTAATCCTTGCCGGGGAAATCACAGTGGCCCTCAAGAACATCATCGGAATCGACCACGCCGTGGTCATGGTGAAAGACCTCGACAGTGCCGCCGAAAATTACCGAAAGCTGGGCTTCACCCTATCGCCGCGCGGCACCCACAGCGCGCATATGGGCACCGGCAACTACACCATCATGTTCGATCCTGACTATATGGAGCTGCTCGGCGTGCTGGTGCCGACCGAGCACAACGCGCCCGCGCGCGCCTTTGTCGAACGGCACGGCGAGGGCATCGAGCGCATCGCCTTCACGGCGATCGATTCCGCCGCCGGCGCCGAGGAAATCCGCGCGCGCGGCTTCACGCCGATCGGCCCGACCGACTTCGAGCGGCCTGTGACGCTGCCTGACGGCACGGTCTCGGCCGCCAAGTTTCGCACCTTCATGTGGCCGACGGCCGAGGCGCCCGGCGGCGTGCGCATCTTTGCCTGCCAGCACAAGACCCGCGAGACGGTGTGGATCCCCGAACTGATGAGGCACGCCAACGCCGCGAAGCGGATCAGCGAGGTGCTGATCGCGACGCCCGAGCCGGCGAAGGACTCGGCGCATCTGGCCCAGTTGATCGATCGCGAGCCGAAGGCGGAGGCCGATGGCGCGGTGACGGTGACCTCGGGCGGCGACCGTGCCGATTTCGTCTATCTGACGCTGGACCAGCTCGGCAAGCGCTATCCCGGCGTACCGCTGGCCGGTCTCTCCGAGCGCGGCGGCGCGGCGCTGGTGCTCGCCAGCGGCGATCTCGCGGCGACCGAGAAGTCCCTCGGATCGGCAGGCGTCCGCAGCGGAGCGGCGATCGTCGTGCCTCCGGCCGAGGCCAACGGCACCCTGCTCGCCTTCATTGCCGGCTGATTTGAGCCAATTCTTTAACGCGCGTTTACCGGGCGGCTCTAGGATTCGCCGATAGTCCAAGCCGCCCGAGGCCATGCCTATGTTCAAAGAGGGATCGCCGATCGCTTACGATGCGCCGGCCGAGCTGAAGAAATGGCCGTCGCTGAAGGGCGAGCGCCAGAAGGACCGTGGTCCGCCCTATCTCGTCTACAACGGTACACTCGCCGACTGCGTCCGCGAGCTCATGGGCAAGCCCATCAAGGGCATCTCGCTCTACGACATCATGACGCCGCCGCAAGCAGCCTTCGACCAGACCGTGCTGTCGCCCGGCGATGCCGCCGAGATCGCGATGCGCCAGGATTTTCCCAAGACGTAAGCGGCGCAGGCCTCCCGCAATACCGTTTGAGGTCCTGATTTCCCCTCGGTTCCCGTAGAATCGCGGGACCAGAGTCGCGTTCCTGCCGCGGGAACACCGTACTAACACCTGTCGTATCGCGGAATCGCAGCTTCGCCGCAATTACGGTTAAGAAGTCCTTGTCACCGGCACACCGCTGGTCGTTCCCCCACAGTTCGAGGACTCTGAACCGAGATGCGATTTCTCGTCGCCGCTTGCGCTGCGTTCCTGATTCTGATGTGCGACGTCAGTTCGCCGCCAAACTGGCAAGCGTCAAGCTTCGACGACACAGCTCGCAAGGCTGATCGCGCGCCCTCACTGGTCCCCCTTGTCGAGCTGTTCCTGACAAGCGTGCAGGCCATCGAGCTTGCCAATGCGCGCGCGTCCTACGAGCAGACGATCGAGCCGACGCCTTCGGTCGAAACGGCCGTGCAGACTCCGGCGTCTCCGACCGAGCAGTTTTGCCGTGCACTGAAGGAAGCGGCCGAGGAGAGCGGCATTCCCGTGCCGTTCTTCGCTCGCCTGCTCTGGCAAGAGAGCCGCTTCAGGTCCAACGAGGTCAGCCAAGCCGGCGCCCAGGGCGTTGCGCAATTCATGCCGGAGACGGCCGCCGAAGTCGGGCTCGACGATCCCTTCGATCCCATGAAGGCGCTGCCGGCATCGGCAAAGTTCCTGCGCAAGCTCCGCGACGATTTCGGCAATCTTGGCCTGGCCGCAGCTGCCTACAATGCTGGCCCCGGCCGCATCCAGAAATGGCTCGCCAAGGAGAGCGAGCTGCCGCGCGAGACGCGCGACTATGTGCGCATCATCACCGGTACCAAGGCCGAAGATTGGATCGAGCGCACGGAAGCTCTCGCGATCCGGATCGATCTGCCCCGCGAGGCGCCTTGCGAAGGCGTCGCCAGCCTGTCCAAGACCAAGGACGTCGCCTGGGTGCCGGCAAACCTGACGCCATCAACCGCGACCATCATTCGCAAGGCCGAGCAGCTGGCAGCGCGGCTCGCAGCAAACCGCGCCCGCAAGCGCCTCGTCGCCCTGCTCCGCAAGAACGGCGCGGCCCATGGCAAGGCGCGCAGCATGATCTCAGCACGCGCGAAAGCAACGAGGGTCCGCGCCGTCCGCCTCGCATCGAGCGAGCGCTAATCGGTCAGACCGGCTTCTCGTCGTCGGTAACTGGCGACGTCACCACCAGAAAAACGAGATCGGTCAACCCCGAGTTCGAGATCGCGTGTTCGACACCGGGTGGCAGAAAGATCACGTCGTGCTTGCGCACGACATGGTTCTTTCCCGCGATCTCCATCAACCCTTCGCCGTCGAGCACGTGATAGACCTGCTCCTGCACCTTGTGATGATGCCGCGCCACATAGGCCATCGGCTGGTACATCGAGATGCGGTAATCGATGTGGCGTGAGCGCGCGTTCTCCGGCATCACCAGCGGCTTCGACAGCGCGCCGCCGAAATGGTTGGGAAACTCGCGCCAGGGTACTTCCGCAATGTTGCGGATAAAGGCGCCATTGCTTTCCTCGGTCATGCTCCTGCTCCTTAATTCACCAGCGCGCCGCCGTCGACATAGACGATCGAGCCCGTTGCAAATCCGTTGCTCATGAAGCTTCCGATCTGCTGGGCGATGTCCTCGGCCATACCGACGCGGCCGACTGGCAGTGCGGCCGCCGTCTTGGCCAGCATCTCCTTCCGCGCCGCCTCCGGCATCGCAGCCCGGATCGGCGTATCGATCACGCCAGGCGACACCGCATTCACACGCACCGGCGCAAGCTCGAGCGCCAGCGCGCGGGCGAGCGACTCCAGCGCGCCATTGGCAGCACTAATGATCGCCGAATTCGGCCGTGGCCGGACGCTGAGGAAACCGGTGACCAGCGTCAGCGAGCCGCCGGGCCGAATCTCGGCCTCGCGCGCGACGCGCCATGCGCCCCAGAATTTCCCTTCCATCGTGGCCCGCACGTCTTCCATCGCGACCGTCCTGAACGGCCCGGTGCGAAGCTGCGCGGCCGTCAGCACGACGTGATCGACAGGGCCGGTGCGCTTGAACAGCCCGGCCACGCTCTGATCGTTGGTGACGTCGGTTGGAATCGCCATCACTTTCAGCCGCTCAGCGATCGGATCTAGCTTCGATGCGCTACGCGACGCGATGACGACATCAGCACCCTGGCTCTTCGCGAGTTCCGCCGTAGCGAGGCCGATGCCTGAGGAGCCGCCAATCACGACGACCTTCTTGCCTGCGAGCGTCATTCCCATCTCCCCTATTTTTCTTATCTGGTGATTTGCAGGCCGCGATCAGCCCGGCTGGAACCGCGTGCCGATGCCGGCCTTGCTCTGGCCAAGACCCGGCAATTCCCAGACGCCGGCACCGGCCGGGTTGACGTCGGCGGCGATGTCGACGTCGATCAGATAGGGCCTATTGGCCGCAATGCCCTTGCGTATCGCTTCTCCGATATCGCCGGCGCGGTCGACCCGCACGCCTTCCACACCGCATGAGCGCGCCATCGCCGCGAAATCCGGATTGTAGCGCTCGCCCGTTTCCGGATGCTTGAAGTCGGTGGCAAGCTCGCGCCCGCCGAGATAGCCGCGCTGCAGTCCGCGGATCGAGGCATAGGCGTAATTGTTCCAGACGACCCAGACCACCGGCAGATTGTATTCGACCGCCGTCCCGAGCACGTTGGCATGCATGAAGAAGGCGCCGTCGCCGCAGACCGACACGCAGGGGCGATCGGGCGCCGCAAACTTCGCGCCCATCACGCCGGCAACGCCAAAGCCCATCGGGCCAAAGCCCATCGACCCAATCAGCGAGTCCGGTCGCTTCGGCTTGCAGAAGCCGAGCAGCCAATTGTGATGCACGCCGATGTCGGAGACGAGGATCGCGTCCTCCGGCAACGCCTTGTCGATCTCGGCGGCCGCGCGCTGCGGGTTGATCGGCACGGTATCGTCGGAAAAGCCGGGCGCGACGAACTTGTCCCACTCCTTGCGATAGCCGTCGATCTGCGCCAGCCATTTCTGGCGGGCATCAGCCTTCTTGGAGAGATTGTCGCGGCGATCGAGTTCGGCATGAACCTGCCGCAGGAAGGTACGGACGTCGGCCATCAATCCGAGCGCGATAGGGTAGTTGCGGCCGATCTCTTCAGGGTCGATGTCGACGTGGATCAGTCGCGTCGGCGGGATCGTGAAGGAATAGCCGGGAATCCACGAACTCGAGGTGCGGTCGTCGAAGCGGACGCCGAGCGCGAGCAGCACGTCGGCCTGGCGTGTGGCGTGATTGGCCTGGTAATGCCCGGCGCGCGCGACGAGGCCGAGCGCCAGCGGATGATTGACATCGAGCGCGCCGAGGCCGCTCGCGGATGCCGCCACGGGGATCTGAAGCCGCTCGGCGAGCTTGCGCAGTTCCTCCGCCGCTCCGCCATAGCGCACGCCCTGCCCGACCAGTATCACCGGCCGCTCGGCCGCGAGCAGCATGTCGACAGCCTTCTCGACACCATCAGGATCTGCGCCGCAGCGGCTGGAGATGTTGGCACTCCACTCGATCGCTCTTGGCGCCTCTTCGGCTGCTGATTCCATGAACACATCGAAGGGAACGTCGATCACGACAGGCCCCGGCCTCCCCGTAATCATGGTCTTCCAGGCCTGCCGCACCGCGAGCGGCACCATCGCGCCGCGGGTCGGCTGGAACACCTTCTTGCACATCGTGCGCACTGTGGAAGGGAAGTCGGCCTGATAGTGCCGGTACATCTCCTGGAACGCGCCGCGATTGAACTGGCTGGTCGGCACATTGCCGGTGATCGCCATGAACGGCACGGAATCGAGAAAGGCGTTGGCAAGCGAGATCGGCAGATTCGCCGAGCCCGGCCCGCAGGAGGTGAAGGTCGCGGTCGGCCGGCCGGAGACGCGGTAATAGACGTCGGCCATGAAGCCGGCGACGCTCTCGTGATGCACGGAGATCGTCTTGATGTCGGACGAACGCTCGTACAGCGCGTCGATGAACTGGATGTTGCCGTGGCCGCAGAGCCCGAACACCTGCGGCACCTTCTCCTGGATCAGATAATCGACAATGACCTGGGCGCCATTGAGCATGTTTCGCGACATCAACCGGTCTCCCTCTCGGCCCGTCGACGTCTTCTGTACCGATGCGGAGAACGCGGCCGGTCATCACAGGGCCGCGCGCAGCCTATTTCTCATAATGCTGTACGTCAATTTATATTGTGATAGGCTTCGCGTCGAAGAAACGTCAAGCTCCGCGCCGACGGCCGCGCCGGTTGCGTGCTACTGTCGCTGACGCAGAGCCGAAACGATTCACCCGAGGGAGCCCAGTCCTTGAGATCGCGTACCAAGCCAACGACCGGCGAGAAGCCTGCAAGCCCGCGCAAGGCCGCGATTGCCAAACTGGTCCCCGCTCCCAAGGCTGATGGCGACGACGAGGCCGACGACAAGCAGCGCGGCGGCGGGGTCCAGTCGCTCGGACGTGCCTTCTCGATCCTCGAAGAGGTGGCGCGCCATCGTGAAGGCATTGGCCTCGCCGAGCTGAGCAAGCTGGTCGGCCTGCATAACTCCACCACGTTTCATCTCGCCAAGACGCTGGTCTCGCTCGGCTACCTCCGCCAGGAGAAGGATAATAAGCGCTACCGCATCGGTCGCCCCTTGTTTGCGCTCGCCGCAAGCGCGCTCGACGAGATCGAGATGGTCAATGTCGCGACGCCCGTGCTGGAGGAGCTATCGCGCCAGACCGGCGAAAGCGGGCATTTTGCCGTGCGAATGGGCGACGCGGTGGTCGTCATCGCGCGCACGAGCGGCCCCGGCGCGTTCCAGCTCGCCGATCGCGTCGGCGTGGTGCGGCCCGCCCATTGCACGGCGCTCGGCAAGATCATTCTGGCGTCTCTCCGCCCCGAGCAGCTCAAGCGCTTCATCGATCGCGTCGAACTGAAACCGTCGACGCCGAAATCCATCAGCGATGTCGGCGCACTGATGCGCGAGATTGCCGAGGTGCAACGCACCGGCGTCGCCTTCGACGACGGCGAGTTCAATCCGGAAGTGCGCTGCGTCGCCGTGCCCGTGACCGATTTCACCGGGCAGGTGATCGGTGCGCTCGGCATTTCCGGGCCGATCTGGCGCCTGTCCAACCAGGCGCTGCATGCCGGCGCACAAATCGTGCAGGCCGCCGCCGACCGCCTGTCGGTCGAATTCGGCGCCAAGGACCGGGCGCACAAGGCACTTACACAGAAAGTCTAGGTCGCAACCCGGGTGGTGATTTTGCCGGTTGACACCGGCGATGACGCTCGCGATTATCATCCAGCATTAAAACAAGCTCTCTCACAATACCGGATACCCGGTTTTGAAGGGAGGCACGCGATGCACCCCGGGAGGAGACAGAGATGATCCGCTACCCACGACGGACGTTGTTGCGCGCAGGCGCAGCTTTTGCCGGCGCTGCCGCGCTCGGCTTTCCCGCCATCGTGAGGGCGCAGGCCGATAAGATCCGGATCGGACACCTGACGCCGCTCACCGGCTTTCTCGGCGTGATCGGCGGCTACGCCCAACTCGGCGTGAAGCTCGCAGCGGAAGAGATCAACGCCTCCGGCGGCATTCTTGGCAAGCAGATCGACCTTCTCTCGGAAGATTCGATCAACCCCGCGACCGCCGCGACCAAGGCGCAGCGCATGCTGGAGCAGGACGGCGCGGTGGTGCTGCTCGGTGAAATCTCGTCGGCCTCCGCGCTTACCATCATGCAGGTGGCCGAGCGCAACAAGAAGGTGTTCTTCTCGACCGGCGCCCGCTCGGACGCGCTGCGCGGCAAGAGCTGCAACAAATATTCGTTCCACTGCGACATTCCCAACACCGTGATGGTGAACGCGGTCGGCACCGCGCTATCGCAGCAGGGCATGGTGAAGGGCAAGAAGTTCTTCACGCTGACGGCGGACTACATCTTCGGCCATGACCTGCTGAAGGCCGCAAAGGCGTTCTTCGGCGCGCATGATGCCAACCTGATCGGCGACGAGCTGATCGCGACCGACGTAACCGACTTCAGCCCGTATCTGCTGAAGGTCCGGCAGGCAAAGCCGGACGTCGTCTGCTGCAACCTCGCCGGCAACCAGGTGACCAATCTCGTCAAGCAATATGCCGAGTTCGGCTTCCCCTATCCGCTGGTCGGCTTCAACCTCAACACCGGCGATGCCTGGGCCGCAGGCGCGGGCAATCTCAGCGGCACCTGGCCGACGGTCTGGTATCACACGCTGCAAAACCCGACATCGCAGGCCTTCGTCGCGGCCTTCACCAAGAAATACGGCAAGCCGCCGGAGAATCATGCCTGGATCGACTACATCACCCTGAAGCTGCTGGCGGAGGCGATCAACACCACCAAGTCGACCGACAGCGGCGAGTTGATCGCCTATTTCGAGAAGCAGGCGCAGTTCGACATCGGCAAGGCGCGCAAGGCGTACTTCCGCGCCTGGGATCATCAGCTGGTGCAGGAAGCCTATCCGTTCACGGTCAAACCGAAAGACCAGATGAAGGACCAGTGGGACATGCTGGTGCTGGGCGAGGCGGTGCCGGCGGCGAAGGATCCGCTGGAGACGATCTACCCGACCAAGGAACAGAATCCTTGCGAGATGAAAGCCTGACGCGCTCGCGCGCGGCAAGGACGCAACATGCAGTTCGAGTTCTTGCTGGAACAGGTGGTCAACGGCCTCGTGCTCGGCGGCTATTACCTGCTCATCGCGCTCGGGCTGTCGCTGATCTTCTCCGTCGGCGGCATCGTCAATCTCGCGCATGGCGCATTCTATGCGCTCGGCGCCTATGTCTGCGTCGAACTGACCAGCCGCCTCGGCTTCGGCGCCTCCGTGGTGATCTCGCCGCTGGCCGTGGCGCTGCTCGGCATCCTGTTCGAGCGCTTCATCCTGCGCCGCTTCTACACGGCTGATCCGATTCTCAGCCTGCTCGTGACCTTCGGTCTTGCGATGGTCGCAGAGCAGGCGATCCGCATGATCTGGGGCGCCGCCCCCGTCTCGACCGAGATCCCGCAGAGCTTTCGCGGCTCGGTCATCGTCGGCGACTTCCTGTTCTCGCGCTATCGCCTGCTGATCCTCGGCGTGGTCGCGGCGATCCTGCTTGGCGTCTGGTGGCTGCTGCAAAAGACCTCGTTCGGACGCGTGGTGCGCGCCGGCATCCAGCGGCCGGACATGGTGGCGGCGCTCGGCATTCGCCTGCAGCCCTACATGACCGCGATCGTGATGCTCGGCGTCGGCCTCGCCGCGCTCGGCGGCGCCTTCTTCGCGCCGATCACGACGGTGCATCCGGCGATGGGCTCGGACATCATGACCATCGCCTTCGTCGTGGTCGTGATCGGCGGGCTCGGCAGCTTCTGGGGCGTCGTCATCGCCGCCCTCCTCGTCGGCGTCGTGCGCGGCATCGCCATCCATTTCGAGCCGGCGGCGGGTGAAGCCTCGATCTACATCCTGATGTTCCTGGTGCTGCTGGTGCGCCCGCGCGGCCTGCTCGGCGAACGCATCGAGAAGTTCGAATGAGGAATGCCTCGACCATCGAGCGGCTGAGGCCGCTCCTGATCGCGATCGTTGCGGTGATCGCACTGCCGTTCCTGTTGCGGGCGCTGGGGCTCAACCTCTGCATCGGCTACACCGGCCTGGTCTCGTTCGGCCACAGCACCTGGTTCGGTATCGGTGCCTATGCAGCCGGTTTGATCCAGCTGCATTTCTTCCCGGGTCAGATCTGGCTGCCACTCCTGGGATCGATGGCCGTTGTCGCGATCGCCTCGACCATCACGGGCCTGCTGATCCTGCGCCGGCGCGGCGTCTATTTCTCGCTGCTGACGCTGGCGCTGGCAGCCCTCGTCTACACCACCGCCTTTCGCTGGACGAGCCTCACCGGCGGCGAGGACGGGCTCGGCGGGCTGAAGCGCGGCGGCATCGGCGCCGTCGGCTTCGACAGCGCGCTCAACTATTACATCGTGGTCGCGATCGTCGGCCTCGCCGTACTCTACGTGCTGATGCGCCTGGTGCGCTCCCCGTTCGGGCACGTGCTGGTCGCGATCCGCGAGAACCAGCTGCGCGCGAGCTTTCAGGGCTATCCGGTCGAGCGCTACAAGCTCGCGGTGTTCGTGATCTCCGCCGTCGTCACGGGGCTCGCCGGCGCGCTGATCGCGTTCCTGAACTATCTCGTCTCGGCCGAAGCCGTCTCGGTGCCGTTCGCCGGCGAGCTACTGGCGATGGTGGTGATCGGCGGCATGCGCAGCCTGCTCGGGCCTGCGCTCGGCGCGGTGTTCTTCATCCTGTTCCGGGAGCTGTTCTCGATCTGGACGTCGGACTGGCTGTTCTGGTTCGGCCTCATTTTCGTGGCCTTCGTGATGTATTCGCCCGGCGGCCTCGTCGGGATCGGTTCGCTGATCATGCGGCGCCTCCGTCCACCGCCGGAAGAGACGGCGGCGATGAGCCGGCGCAAGATCTATGACGGCCTGCCGCTGCCCGACTTCCTGCGGCCGGAGGCGTTGACGGGCACCGTGCTCGAGGTCAGCGGGGTCTCGCGAAAGTTCGGCGGCATCCGCGCAGTCGAGAACGCCAGCCTCGAGGTCGCCGCCGGCGAGATCCACGCGCTGATCGGCCCGAACGGCGCCGGCAAGACCACGCTGTTCAATCTGGTCTCCGGCCTCTACGCGCCCGACCGGGGCACGATCCGCCTGCATGGGCGCGACATCGCCGGCGTGCCGGCGAACCTGATCTGCCACCAGGGGCTGGCGCGCTCGTTCCAGATCACCAACCTGTTTCGCGGGCTCTCGATCTACGAGAACTTGCGCCTGTCGCTGCAGGCGCGGCGCGCCATGCGCTTCAACATCTGGAACGACATCGACGCGTACGAGGACATCCACGCCGAGACCGCCGCACTGACGAAGTTTCTCGGGCTCGAGGGCATCGAGGAGATCGAGGGCGGCGAGCTCTCCTATGGCGGGCAGCGGCTGGTCGATCTCGGCATCGCGCTCGGCTCCAAGCCCCAGGTGCTGCTGCTCGACGAGCCGCTCGCGGGCCTCGCCGCGGCCGAGCGCGAGCGCGTGTCCAACCTCGTCAGGAACATCGCCGCGAACATTCCCGTGCTGATCGTCGAGCACGACATCGACCGCGTGCTGGGATTCTCGCAAGTGGTCACCGTGATGAACCAGGGCGAGGTGCTGATGTCCGACTGCCCCAAGGCGGTGCGGGCCGACCTGCGGGTACAGGAGATCTATACCGGCAAGGGGATTCCTCCTGTCGAGCATCGGCGCAGCGACGAGACAGCCGGCACGCGCGAGACCGTGCTGCGGCTCGACGGCGTCAACACGTTCTACGGCAAGAGCCATATCCTCAACGACGCCGCGCTCGACGTGCGCGAGGGCGAGATCGTCGCGCTGCTCGGACGCAACGGTGCCGGCAAATCGACGCTGCTGAAAACCATCGCCGGTCTCGTGCCGGCGGCGTCGGGCAGTATCGCCTATCGCGGCGATGACATTGCAAGCCTCCCCGCCCCTAACATCGCCCGCCGCGGCATCGGCTATGTGCCGCAGGGGCGCGGGCTGTTCGCCGGCATGACCGTGCGCGAAAACCTCGCGCTCGGGCGCCTCGCGCGCAAGACCGACGGCGGCGACGGCGTGGTCTGGCACGAGGAGCAGATCCTGCAATACTTCCCCCGGCTGAAGGAGCGCATGAACATCGCGGCGGACTATCTGTCCGGCGGCGAGCAGCAGATGGTCGCGGTCGCCCGCGCGATGTCGGGCAATGTGCGCCTGCTGCTGCTCGACGAGCCGTTCGAGGGTCTCGCGCCGGCCGTGACGCTCGAGCTGTTCAGGGTGTTCGACCAGCTCCGCAGTCACATGTCGATCGTGATCGTCGAGCACAATCTCGATCTCGTGCTGGCGCTGGCCGACCGCGTCTTCGCGCTGGAGCGCGGCGCCGTGTTCCACCAGGGACCCGCGGCGCCGCTGCTCAACGACCTCGGCTATCGCAAGCAGATCCTGTGGCTGTGAGCGGGCCCGGACAAAACGCCAAAACAACCCCATGCACCGTAGCCGGCCCCGTCAGAACGGGGGCTCGCGCAACGTCATCTGCTGAATCTCCGAAATCCCGTTTGACTCGTCGGGCAAAACAGGAGCATGATGGCATCGTCGCGATATCGGCCATTCTCCGCGCTACGCCCGGTCACGGGAGCGCCGCAGGCCTTGCTGCGCGAAAACGCCTCATCGACGTCTGAAACTCACAACCACCGTACAGCAGGGGTGCGACCGGCTTTGCCGGCCGCGAGCCCTTGCGCCTGCACGGCCAAAGGACACACCGCATGACGACATCCCTGACCCGTACCAAGACCATCCCCGTCACGACCAACGATCGTGCCGCGGCGATCGCAAGCCCGAAGGTAAGGCTTCGCCGCAACCGCATCGTGATCGACCACGCCGACCCAGGCGCTGGCGAACAGCTCCTGGCCGAGGCGCTCGGCGCCGCCGACCGCGACGCGTTGCATGGCCTCCTGAGCCAGCTCGTGAAAGCCAGCGCGGTTGCGCGAAAGCCCGACCAGGGCAACCTCTCCTTCATGGTCTCGATGCTGAAAAGCATCGCGCCGAAGGATTCGCTCGAGGCCATGCTGGCGGCGCAGATGGTGAGCATTCAGGTCGCGGCGATGCGCTGCGCCTGCCGCCTCGCCTGCACGGACGACGTGCCGCAGCAGGAGAGCCTGACGCGCGCCCTCACCCGGCTGTCGCGCACCTTCGCGAGCATGATGGAGGCCCTGAACCGGCATCGCAGCAACGGCGCGTGCGCGATCACGGTGCAGAATCTGTCGGTGCAGGATGGCGGCAAGGCCGTCGTCGGCCATTTCACGCAGCATGCAAGCCTGATCGCCGCGAAGCCGGGACTGGTGGATGCCGTTCCCGCATGAGCCACGTCCGCAACACCGGCGCGATGCAGGCGAGCCCGCGCTGCGGCGCGCAATCACGTCGCGGTGAACCGTGCTGCGCGCCCGCGCTGCGCGGCAAGGCGCGCTGCCGCATGCACGGCGGGGCCGCGGGCTCCGGAGCACCGTTTGGGAACAGCAATGCCGTCACGCATGGCTACTTCACGAGCGAGGCGATCGAGGAGCGGAGGTTCGTTCGCGCCGTACTGATCGAAGCGGAGAATCTTCTGCGCCGACTGCCCGCAGGCTCGGAAATAATCGGCAACCCAAGCGAGAGCGAAATCGAGCGCACCACGCTGGGAACATATTCCGCCCTTCGCGCTTAACAAATGATAGGAATGAGGTGCAATCATGGGCCAGTCAAAGCCGATCCGGCCGACCGCAATCGTCGTCGAAGATGACGACATTCAGCGAGAGATGCTCGCCCTGCTGCTCGAACAGAGCAATTTTGACGTGCTCCAGTGCGAGGACGCAGAGACCGCCGCCCTGGCGCTGAAAGTCCGCCACCCCTCCCTGGTGGTCACCGACATCAATCTGGTCGGGAAGATGGACGGCGTGGATCTGGCGCACTTCGCCAAGCAGCACAATGCCGACATGCGGATCATCGTGATCTCCGGCCGGCCGCTGCCCCGGCCGCTGCCGCCCGGCGCGAAGTTCTTCACCAAGCCGGTCTACCCGACGATGCTGCTCGCGGAAGCAGGACAATAGAAGCAATTTGCTGGCGTCGGACGCAGGCGTCACCCTCGAACCCGTAGCGCCGCCGGCCATCAGCATCGCTGCGCGACGGGAGGAGCGCGTGAACGAATGCGATGCCGGATAGCAGTTCAGACCCAATGGGCGGACATCTCCAGCGCTCATCGCGCGGTCTCACACAGGCCGGAGGAAACCTCCGGAGACGGCACTTTCAGTCGATTACCCGTGTCGCTCGTGCCAGCATGATTGGTGGGACTTGAAGGCCGAGCACCTGCGCCGTCTTGAGATTGAACACCAGATCGAACGCCGTCGGCTCCTGAACCGGAATGTTTTCGGGCTTTTCACCTTCGAGAATTTTCTTCACCAGCGGAGCCGCGTCTCGGGCGACTGTCGTCCAATTTGCTCCATAGGACATCAAAAGCCCGGCTTCAGGATAAGGATCAGCCTGACCGATCACCGGCAGCTTTGCTGCAACGGCTAGTTCCGCTATTCGCCGCAATACGAAGACGTGCCACCCACTGGCGCCGAGTATCGCCGCGCCAAACCGACTCGCCTTCGAAAACGCATCTTCAAGACCTTCCGGGCCGCTGCATTCGAACGACCCGAATGACAGTCCGAGCTGTTTTGCGGCTTTGCCCGTATCCTCGAGCTCTGGCTGGGTGGCAAAATGAAATGCAGGACTCGGGTCCCAGATCACTGCAACGCTCGACAGCGAGGGAATGGTATCCTTGAGCAGTTCCACGCGCTTCGCGGCAAGATACGCCGTGACATGCGCGATTCCCGTGACATTTCCTCCTGGACGATTGAGGCTCGACACAAGGCCGGATCCCACCGGATTTGGGTTGTATACAAAGACAATGGGAATGCTGCTCGTTGCCCGCTGAAGCGCCAGGGCCGGCGGAATGGTGATTCCCATCAAAACGTCGCACTTCAACTCAACCAATTGCCTTGCCAACAAATCGAGGTTCTCCGAATTCTTGTCGAAGAACCGATCCTCGAAGATTATGCTGCCCTCGCCATATCCAATGGCCTTGAAGCCATCGCGCAGCGGCTTGAAGTACGGATGGGTCTCGGCATTTGCTCCCTGCCAGAGGACACCGACCCTGGGAATTTTTTTCGACTGCTGCGCTCGCACGACCGCGGGCCACGTCACTGCACCCCCGATCAGTCCCACGAATTCGCGCCGCTTCATTCGTCCTCCCGCCGTGTAACGCCCATGGCGATCATATGACCACACACAACGGTCGCAGGGCTAGAGGCCAAAAGAGCGCCTTGGGTCCACAAGCCGACCACGCCTTCCGCAGCCTTGCTTCGGAGGTGATGGCAACGCCGAGGAATGATGATCGACGATGAGCCAACGGCCACCGTCCTTGACGTAAGTGAGGCTGTAGCGCGCGACCGATGCAGAGCTGGCCGCTGTTCATCTGAAATTGGTAAATTCCAAGAACTTCAGACGGGAAGGAGGCGGCCCGTCTAGACGACCTCGTTTCCGCTCAGGGGTCACTAGCGAACTTCGGTCGCTCCCCGCCGTAAGTCGGCTACGGGCCATGTGTGGACGGCTCTACGGGGGACGTTCGCTGACGTGACGTAAAAGCAGAACGATCACGCACATCGCTGCTACCGAAATGGCGAAAGATAGCGACACTACTGGAAATCCGCGCGACGAAGTTCCGCTTACAAACAGGTATTGCAGTGTGATTGCTATCAACTTCCAAACAAAGAACCAGAGTATCCCGATGCCAGCAGCAGCGATCAACGTGAAGCCCGCGCCACCGGCCTTGTGAGCGGTTGGGTTTTCTTCGATCGGCTCTAATGTTTGCGCGCCGATCGAGCGTTCGGCAGTTATCGGTGCTCGCAGCAGCAGGAACGCCAATGCGGTGAAGAAAACTATAATCCCGACCGCAAGGGGGAATATGAGCCCCAAACGCAATTGCCATCCTCCCTCGCGATCAGATGCCCAGCGCTAACTACTTCTCGTTGTGCATGTCCGGCGCGTCAATCAATCGCGCCAAAGATGCTCAATTTTCCATAAACACGGATTAGTCTGCTTCGGATCAAAAGCAGGCGCCGCTCGCGACCTCGACATGTCAGCCACGGGCCAAGCAGCCGACATATCCTCGGTCGTAGGATGCGGCAGCGACGGGCCACACGCGGGCATCCCTCGATCACACCGTTGGTACGCCATAACGGCTTATAGCAGTTTTGCTGGACTGCCGCCGCAGACGCCGGGAGGATCGGCAGCGCGGCCCGCCTAGAAGCTGGCCCGGACCTACCACGGCCCGGGCCGCTGTGGCGCGATCAGTGTAAGACAGTAGGCCAATCGACCCAGCTGTGGCTTCCGTCCGGGGTGCACGAAATTTCCATCCCGATGTTAGGTAGCCAGATTCTCATAATATCATTTGGCCGCCCGCCGGAAACTGAATCCAATTCGCTATCGCAAAGCGTATCGATTTCTCGCTCAGCAGCGTTCGTCTTCATTGCAATCTCCTGTTTTACGAAGGGATACTTCTCCTCGTAGTTGCGGGATACGGCAACTACTAGCGACGATCAGTGATTCAGATCACACGCCTACTTGCGTCGGTCGTTCCGTTTACAGGCGCGCCCCTAGAGGACGTCGATTAGCCCAAATTGATGCGGCTGAAGCTGGCGCTTCAGAGCGGCAGATCACGGATGATCTTGCGCCAGTGACGCGGATCAAAAGAAAACCTTGCCTGCCCGAGCGCATGTCGGCGTTGGGTCAACAGCGCCGTTCTGCCGGAAGTAGCTTTGCGAGCTATTCAATCATCTCGTCAGCGAGCGCCATTAGCCTTGCTGGGATTTCGAGACCGAGCGCTTTCGCCGTCCTTGCGTTGATACTTAAAACCAACTTTGTGGGCGCTTGCACCGGCATTTCGGCTGGCTTCTCTCCTGTAAGGATACGATTGACGTACCCCGCCACTTCTCTGAGGAATTCGTCCGTGTACCCCGCATCGGGACCGTAAGATATGAGCCCACCGGCGACGACAAAATCGCGCCAAGGGTAGATTGCCGGAAGGCGCTGCCTTGCTATCAATTGGACGAGTTCATTTCGACGCGCATACGTGACGGCATCCGGGAGAAAAACCAAACCGCGGCGTGACGTGTTTCCGAGGTCGACGATGGTGCGTTCGATGTCCGCGCTGTTTGCATGTGGAGTGACGATCCTCTTGATAGCGAAAGATGGTGCGGCACTTTCGATGGCCCGCAAGAAACCCATGGAGTTGTTGCCCGGCTCAGGATTGAAGATGACGCCCAAGCCTTCAATCGAGGGCGCCAGCTCCTTCAAGGAAGACAACCACTTGCTGCCCATCGACGGTTCGAACGGCGTGGCGCCGGTGACACTGCCTCCTGGGTGCGACAGGCTTTCAACATATCCCATTCCTACTGGATCGCTGACGTTTACAAATACAACCGGAATAGTCGTAGCTTCGTGATGCAAAGCCGCCATTGACGTATTCGTCACGGCAACAATGACAGACGGTCGCATCTCTATTAGTTCTTTGGCGCAGGCCCGCGTTGCATCGGTGTCTCCACCTGAAAAACGATACTGGATTACTGCTTTAGCGCCGGACGCCGGACTGCGCTGGTCTTCAAGCCGCTGGGGAAACGCAGCCGTGAACAATTTGGCGAAAGGGCTTTCGGCACTGTCGGCGAACAAGACGCCAATCAGGGGAGGACCCGCCGACTGGCCTGCCCGGATCGATAGCGGCCAGCCTGCCGCGGAAACCGCAATCATCGTGATGAGATCGCGCCGCTTCATTTTCTCTACTCAAATGCTCCCAATGGGTGACAGCATGTTGAACAAAGGCCGACATTAAAAGGCGAACATTAAATGAGTTCGACGATGGACGATACCGTACGAAAGTTCGATGACCGCTCTGGGTCCATCAGCGGACTTCAGCCGTTCCCCGCCTTGGGTCAGCCACGGGCCACAAGGAGACACGAGCTGAATGTGTCGTCTACGCCGTCTGAGCTATTGAACGGCCGCGAACAAATCCCAATGCCCCGGCAGTCCCTTGAGATCAAACGAGCCTCGGTTTGTGAACGTTAATCCGGCACCGGCAACCAAATCGGTAACGACGCGCGACACAAAAACTTCGTTCTCGCCCGACTGCCCCATAATCCGGGCAGCGACGTGAACCGCTATCCCACCTACGTCGTCGCCACGCATCTCGACCTCACCCGTGTGCAGCCCCGCACGTAAGGGTAGGCCAATCTGCTGGGCGGCTTCACCGAGCGCCAGAGCGCAACGAACACCGCGTCCGGGGCCATCGAACATGGCCAAAATCCCATCGCCTGTGTTTTTGACTATCTTTCCTCGATGCTTCTCGACGACTTGAGCGGCCAAGCGATCATGAGTGTCCAAGAGAGCGCGCCAACGACGATCCCCGAGCTCTATCGCTCGTGTCGTTGAGTTGACTATGTCGGTAAACAATACGGTCGCCAGGACGCGGTCAACGTCATCCGGAATGTCAGGTCGGTGCCCTGTGACAAACTCCTCGATGTCGTCCATCACCTCTTCGCATCCCGGAGTAAGTAGAAGACCGTGCGGAAGATTGTCATATTCGACGTACTTTGCTCCAACAATCGCATGCGCCAGCTTCCGTCCCTCAGCGACGGGAACAACAGCATCCATCTTGCTGTGAAGTAGAAGAGTTGGCACCCGCACACTTTGCAAAATAGGTTCGACATCTATGCGTCGATTCATCACCATCACTGCTTTGAACGCACCTGGGCTACAGCTCATCCGCTCGAATTTTCCTAGGGCCGCGAGCTGCTCCTTTGTACCCTCCGTTATCCCGACGACGCGTTTCATCATTTGCCCCGAGCCCCAGCCAGCAACGATCTGGTCCGCAATTGCCTCAAACTGAGCTTCAGGGACGGAGTAACCGGCTCGAATGAACCCGCCCGCTAGAACCAAGTGGGAAACACGGTCTGGATAAGTCGCGGAAAACAGAAGGCTCATGGCACTGCCCTCTGAGAAACCCAACAGAGCCGTTTTGCGGGACCCCACCGCATCCAGCACCGCACGAATGTCGTCTACGCGCTCCTCAAGTGACGGCACCCCCGGTACTCGGTCCGACAGGCCCACGCCACGCTTGTCGAAAGTTATGATCCGAGCGAAGCGAGCTAGCCGGAGCACGTTGTCGATTACGCCCGGCAGCTCGAGAATGAGCTCAATATGCGAGATCGCGCCAGGGATGATCATAAGATCGATCGGTCCGTCGCCAATGACGTGGTACGCAATGTTTATGTCGCCGCTGCGCGCGTATTGAGTTTGCGGCATAACAAAATGGGCCATATCTGGCTCCAACGTCCCGGGACGTTCTACGCTTAGAATGAAGTCTCAAGAACAAATTTTAGTGTTCCACCACCAACGCCTATCATATTAGCCGAGCTGCGTCTTCGTGCTCATGCAGCGCCGCAAAATCCGCGCACTATTCGATCACCTCGTCGGCGCTGGCGAGCAAGGTTGGTGGGATAGTAATCCCAATCTCTCGCGCCGCTTTGGTGCTGATCGAGAACTTGAAGGAGGTAGGTTGACGAAATGGCATTTCTGCAGGATTTCCACCATCGAGTATCTGAGCCGCCTGATCAGCAACTTGGCGGAACGCATCAAACAAGTCACGGTAATAGGCCATAAGGCCCCCTGCGACCACGAGATCGCGAAACGGATACATGGCCGGGATTTGCGCGTTCGTTGCGATACCGACCAACACCTTACTGTTCGGCAGGTGTTGAGGTTCGTCCGAAACCAGCAAGAGTTCGGCACCCACCTTCACGACCGAGTCATAGGCGGCCTTGTAGGCTCCCTCATTTAGACGGTTACCGAGGTCGACGTGCAGAAAGGAAAGCTTTAGTTCTTCCGCCGCTTGTTTCGCCATCGCTGCTTGAGGTTGCTGCATCGCTTGGGATGACGAGAGGTAGGCGAGCCGGGTTGCATCGGGTCGAGTTTCCCGCAAGAGCGACAGCCGCTTACCACTAAGCTCAGCACCCGCATCGACCGTTATGCCTGTGACGTTTCCGCCCGGTCGCGCTAGACTGGACACGAGCCCCAATGCCACTGGATCGCCGATGACGGTAACGATTGGAATCGTCTGAGTTGCAGCTTTCAGGGCTAAGGTCATCGGAGGCGCGCCTGTCACGATAACCTCCGGGTGATTGCCAACTACCGTTGCTGCCAAATCAGCGAAACGATCCATGCTGCCCATGGCCGCATAACGGTCCACGATCAGATTGCGCCCTTCCACGTAACCGTGACGAACCAACCCGTCTAGAAATTCGGCCTCAACGGGATTGATCTTGGTACCGTCCCAGCCCGGAAGAACGATTCCAATTCGCCTTTGCCGAGCGGACTGTTGCGCGTGCGCGGAGCAGGCAAGTGCGCTCGCCGAAGCTAGTGCAAGAAAATCCCGTCTCCTCATTCGATTGAGCCATCAGAGTTGGAGCGGACAGGCGCGTCGTCACCATAGGTATTGAAGCCGACAAAGCGCGCGGAGACAAGGCTCCCAGGCCGGAGTTGGGTCGAAAGCCGGCCTCTGCTCCAGCGCGCGGGAACGTCTGCTTGGGAATGAGCGCAGACTCGGATTGCCTGCAGTTGGCGTTCATCGATCGACGCGAACCCAGGCGCCATTCGCCGCGGATGATCGCACCGCCGCGTCGATGAACTTCATGCCGGCGAGCCCATCATGCACGGTCGGGTAGATCACCGCCGGATCGGGTTTGACGCCTGATGTGGCGGCGCGAATGGCGCGCGCGGCTTCGGCATAGATCGTCGCAAATCCTTCGAGGTAGCCTTCGGGATGACCGGACGGCACGCGGGTGACGCGTCCGGCCTCCGGCAACGCGCCGGCGCCGCCGCGGGTCAGCAATCGTTTCGGCTGGCCGTAGGGCGTGAACCAGAGATAGTTTGGATCGGACTGCGCCCATTCGAGGCCGCCCTTGGTGCCGTGGACGCGCAGCTTCAATCCATTCTCGTTGCCGACAGCGACCTGGCTGGCCCACAGCAAGCCCTTGGCGCCACCCTTCCATCTCAGAAGGATCTGGACGTCGTCGTCGAGCAGCCGGCCCGGCACGAAGGTCGAGAGCTGGGCGAGCAGCTCGTCGAGCTCGAGCCCGCTGACGAAGCAGGCGAGATGATAGGCATGCGTTCCGATGTCCCCGATGCAGCCGCCGGCGCCGGAGCGGGCCGGATCGGTGCGCCACGCCGCCTGTTTCTGGCCCGTGGCCTCCAGCCGCTCCGTCAGCCAGTCCTGCAGATATTCGGCCTGGACCAGCCTGATCTCGCCGAGATCGCCTGATGCCACCATGGCGCGGGCCTGGCGGATCATCGGATAGCCCGCATAATTGTGCGTGACGACGAAGACCTTGCCGGTCTTCTTCACCAGCGCCGCCAATTCCTCGGCCTCCGTGACACCAGTCGTCAGCGGCTTGTCGCAGATCACATGGATGCCGGCTGCGAGGAAAGCCTTTGCCACCGGACCATGCATGTGATTGGGGGTGACGATCGAGACCGCCTCGATGCCATCAGGCCGGGCCGCTTCCGCTCGTGCCATCTCCTCATAGCCGCCATAGGCGCGGTCCGCCGCGATTCCGAGCTCCCTTGCCGAAGCCATGGCGCGCGCAGGGTCCGAGGCGAGCGCACCCGCCACGAGCTCGAACTGGTCATCGATCCTGAAAGCGATGCGATGCACCGCGCCGATGAAAGCCCCCTGCCCGCCGCCGACCATGCCGAGCCGGATGCGGCGGTGGCCGCCGGTCTCGTTGCCTGCCTCGATTGCCATCTGTTGCCTCGCTCAGGTGATGCCGAGCATCTTGCGGACCATCTCGACGTCGGTGCCGGCGCCGGCGAAATCGTCGAAGACCCTTTCGGTGACCCGGATGATGTGGTTCCTGATGAACTCGGCGCCCTCGCGCGCGCCGTCCTCGGGATGCTTCAGCGCGCATTCCCATTCGAGCACCGCCCAGCTGTCGTAGTCATACTGCGTCAGCTTCGAGAACACCGCGCCGAAATCGATCTGTCCGTCCCCCGGCGAGCGGAAACGGCCGGCCCTGTTCACCCAGCCCTGGAATCCGCCATAGACGCCCTGCCGGCCGGTCGGGTTGAACTCGGCGTCCTTGACGTGAAACGCCTTGATGCGCTCGTGGTAGATGTCGATGTAGTCGAGATAGTCGAGCTGCTGCAGCACGAAGTGCGAAGGGTCGTAGAGCAGGTTCGCGCGCGGGTGGTTGTTCACCCTGTCGAGAAACATCTCGTAGGAGACGCCGTCGTGGAGATCTTCGCCGGGGTGAATCTCATAGGCGAGATCGACGCCGTGCGCGTCGGCCTCGTCGAGGATCGGCCGCCATCGCCTCGCAAGCTCGTCGAAGGCCTCCTCGACCAGACCGGGCGGACGTTGCGGCCACGGATAGATGTAGGGCCAGGCGAGTGCGCCCGAGAAGGTCGCGTGCGCCGTGAGCCCAAGGCGCTTCGAGGCGCGGATCGCTGACTTGACCTGGTCGACGGCCCACTCGGTGCGCGCTTTCGGATTGCCCCGCACTTCGGGCGCGGCAAAGCCGTCGAACACGGAATCATACGCCGGATGAACGGCGACGAGCTGGCCCTGGAGATGGGTCGAAAGCTCCGTGATCGCGAGACCGTGACTGGCGGCGACGCCCTTCACCTCGTCGGCGTAGCCTTGCGACTCCGCCGCCTTCTTCAGATCGAACAGCCGCGCATCCCAGCTCGGGATCTGCACGCCGATGTAGCCGAGCGAGGCGGCCCATCTGCAGATCGCATCGAAGGAATTGAACGGCGCCGCGTCGGCTGCGAACTGAGCGAGGAAGATTGCAGGTCCCTTGATCATCTTCATCGCATGACTCCTTCCGACCTGGTTGCGCGTGGCGGCCCAACAGACGGTACGACGCTATTTGCCCAGGGCGGCGGCGACTTCGCCGACCAGCTGCTCTGCCAGCATGTGATAGCCCTCCGGCGTGAGATGCTGCCCATCGGGTTGATGCGGCAGGCCGCGCAGCATCCCGTTCGGAAGCATGACGACCTTGATGCCCATCGCGCCCAGCCGGCTCTGGATGGCAGGCGTGTTGTCGGCGGCGAGCTTCCTCCGGTCGTTTCCGCCGGGTTGAAGGATCACGACGCTCGTTCCCTTCGGAACCACGCGATCGAGGCGCGCCAGCATGCCTCCCGTGGTGTCACCGTTGATGCCGGCATTGACGACGCGGACGCTCAGACCCCTCGCGCGGAGAAGCGCTTCGAGCTGTGCGGGATAGGCCTGGCTGCGCGACACGCCCTTGCCAAAAGTGTTGCTGGCGCCAAGGGCCACGACGGTTGCCGCGTGAGCCGCGCCAGGCGCGGAGAACATTGCAAATGCACCAAGAAGAATGATCCGGCCAAGCTTTGCGGTCACTTTTGCGCTCCCCGATAGGCTTGATGGTCCCGCCCCATGCTTATCACCGATTACGCGATCGCGGACCAGAGGCGCTTTCCCCTCTTCACCCACCGGCCCAAATCTGTCTGAGCTTGCTACGGGCCAATGCCGCCACGGCTGGCGGGCCATGCGATAAGCCGCCCCCTCGCAGCATTGGCATGCCCTCGCCAATCATGTAACCCGGCCAAAACGCTTGCGAATACCTTGCCGGGACGGGACGCTGATGAGTGCGGTTGCCGATGACGAAGCGGGACATGGCACCCGCGCGCTGATCCTTGCGCTGGTGGCCTTGGCCTGCGGGCACATGCTGTCGACCCTGCTGCGCACCATCCCGGCGCTCAGCCTCGATCTGATGGCGGCGGATTTCCATGTGCAGCCGCAGGCGCTGGCGAGCCTCACCTCGGTTTATCATTTCGCCTTTGCGGCCTCGCAGATCCCGGTCGGCGCGGCGATGGACCGCTTCGGCGTGCGGCCGGTGTCGCTCAGCTTGCTCGCGGGAACCATCGTCGGCGCCATCGCGTCGGGCTTTGCGACGGGGCCTTCGAGCTTTGCCTTCGGCCAGTTGCTGCTGGGCATTGCGACATCGGGCTTGCTGATGTGTCCGATGACGCTGGCCGCCAAGCAATTGTCGGCGGCGCGCTTCGGGCTGTGGTCGGGCGCGATCCTGTCGATCGGCAATATCGGCATGCTGCTGTCGTCGAGCCCGCTCGCCTTCGTGGTCGATCAATATGGCTGGCGCGCCGGATTCTGGATCGCGGCGCTCGGGGGCGTCGTGGTGGCGCTCGCCGTGTTCGCGCTGGTGCCGAACCAGCCGGCCGAGCACAAGGACGATTCCTCGCCGCTGTCGCAGATGATCGAGGTGCTCAGGCTCGGCTTATCTCGCCCGCTTCGTGGGTTGATCGCGCTGGCGATGGTGTCGCTGGCGACCTCGCTGGTGCTGCGCGGCTTGTGGGGCGGGCCATGGCTGATGGAGATCAAGGGCCTGTCGCGGGTCGAGGCCGGCAATCAGCTCGGCGCCTACACGCTGGCGATGATCGCGGGCCCCCTGTGCATCGGGATGATCGACCGCAGGATCGGCCGCCGCCGCGAGCTCGTCGCCGGCACGCACACGCTGGCGGCGCTGCTGGTGGTGCTGATGGCGCTCGGCGCGCCGCATTATGCGGTTGCATGGCTGTTCGGCGTGCCGGTCATGCCGCCGCAATATGATCTCGTGCTGTTCGTGCTGATTGGCCTTGCAACCTCGGCGCAACCGCTGCTGTTCGGCATGTGCCGGCAACTGGTGGACGCGCAAGTGGCGGGCAAGGCATTGGCCGCAGTGAACCTCGCCTTCTTCCTCGGCACCGCACTGATGCAGTCGATGTCAGGTGCGGTCGCGGCCTTCGCGGGGCTGCCGGCGGTGCTGCTGTTCATGGCGGCGATGCTGCTCGTGGGGGTGATGATCTTTTTGACTTACACCTCGCCCCATTCGTAGGATGGGCGGTTCGTACCTGAGGACATCAATCATGCCTGTCGACGCCAAAGCCGCCACCGACCGCCTCATGCGCTTCCTCGCCGTGGAAGGCGTCACCGGACAGGAGGCGGCGATCGGGCGTGAGCTCACCGCCGCGCTGAAGGAGAGCGGCGTGCCTGAAAAGGCGATCCGCCTCGACGACGCCAACAGCCGCATTCCCGTGCCGACCGAAACCGGCAACCTCATCGTCGACCTGCCCGGCCGCGGCGCGCTGCACAACCAGCCGCGCATCATGTTCATGACGCACATGGACACCGTGCCGCTCTGCGCCGGCGCCAAGCCGAAGAAATCCGGCCGCAAGATCGTCAACGAGGCCAGGACCGCGCTCGGTGGCGATAACCGCTGCGGCTGCGGCGTGCTCGTGACGCTTGCCGCCGAGCTCGAGAAGCAGAAGCTCGACCATCCGCCGATCACGCTGCTGTTCTGCGTGCGCGAGGAGAGCGGGCTCTACGGCGCGCGTCACGTCAAGCTGGACGAGCTGGGCTCGCCGGTGATGGCCTTCAACTACGACGGCGGCTCGGCCTCCAACGTCGTGATCGGCGCGGTCGGCGCCGACCGCTGGACCGTCGAGATCTTCGGCCGCGCCTCGCATGCCGGCGTTGCGCCGGAGCGCGGCATCTCCTCGACCATGATCATGGCGCTGGCGCTCGCCGACGTGAAGGCCGGCGGCTGGTTCGGCAAGGTGGTGAAGGGCAAGGGCACGAGCGCGCGGATGGGCACCAGCAATGTCGGCCCCGTCACCGGCGGCGAAGGCCGTCCCGCGGGCGATGCCACCAACGTCGTCACCGACTACGTGCATGTGCGCGGCGAATGCCGCAGCCATGACGGAAAGTTCTTCAAGGAGATCACGAAAGCCTACAAGGCCGCGTTCGAGAAGGCGGCCAAGAAGGTCACCAATGCGCAAGGCAAGTCCGGCAAGGTCAAGTTCAAGGCCGAGACCGACTATTATCCGTTCCGCATGAAGGAGAACCTGCCCGTCGTGAAACGTGCGATCGAGGCGGTGTCCGCCGTCGGCGGCACGCCGAACGTCCGCGCCGCCAATGGCGGCCTCGATGCCAACTGGATGGTCCGCCACGGCGTCCCGACCGTGACCTTCGGCGCGGGGCAGAACGAGGCGCACACGATCGACGAGTGGATCAACCTGGACGAATACGACCGCGCCTGCGCACTGGCGCTGCAGCTCGCGACGATGCGCTGAGGTGCCCTGCGCTGCCCGCGCTTGCCGGGCAGCGCACATCGGCCTAGCCTGCAAAGAAAAACGCAGGGAGGCCACATGCCACGCATCGCTGACATCGAGACCGGATTCTACCGGATCCCCCTCCCCGTCACGCTGTCCGATTCCACCCATGGCGAGATCGCGGCGTTCGAGCTGATCACCTGCCGCATCCGCGATGCCGATGGCGCCGAGGGCGTCGGCCACACCTACACGGTCGGGCGCAACGGCGGCGCCGTCGCCGATATTTTGAAGCGCGAGATCCCGCCGCTGGTCGAGGGCCGCGAGGCCGACGACACCGAAGCGATCTGGCATCACGTGTGGTGGGGCCTGCATTATGGCGGACGCGGCGGGCCGGCGGTGCTGGCACTCTCCGCGCTCGACATCGCGTTGTGGGATCTGAAGGCACGGCGCGCCAAGCTGCCGCTGTTCCGCCTGCTCGGCGGTTTCGACGCGCGCGTGCCCTGTTACGCCGGCGGCATCGACCTCGATCTCTCGGTCGAGGCACTACTCAAGCAGACCGACGGCAATCTCGCCAAGGGTTTTCGCGCCATCAAGATGAAGGTCGGCCGGCCCGATCTCAAATCCGACGTCGCGCGCGTCGCGGCGATGCGACAGCATCTCGGCGACGGCTTTCCCCTGATGGCGGATGCCAACATGAAATGGACGGTGGAAGAAGCGATCCGTGCCGCCCGCGCCTTCGTGCCGTACGATCTCACCTGGCTGGAAGAGCCTGTCATCCCCGACGATGTCGCGGGCCATGCCCGCATCATGCAGGCCGGCGGCGTGCCGATCGCGGCCGGCGAGAATCTGCGCTCGCTGTGGGAGTTCAAGAACTACATCGTTTCAGGCGCGGTGTCCTACCCCGAGCCCGACGTCACCAATTGCGGCGGCGTTTCCGCCTTCATGAAGATCGCGCGGCTGGCGGAGGCCTTCAACCTGCCCGTCACCAGCCACGGCGCCCACGACATCACCGTGCATCTGCTCGCGGCCTGCCCGAACCGGTCGTATCTCGAGGCGCACGGCTTCGGCCTCGACAGGTATATCGATCATCCCCTGGTGCTGGAGGACGGCAGGGCAGTAGCTCCGAACCGTCCAGGCCACGGCATCAGCTTCGACTGGAAGGGGTTGGCGAAGCTTTCGCCGTAGGAACGCATTGCTGCACGAGAGGCATTCCAAGGGGCTTGATGCGGGGCGCGGATAATCGGCTAGAGTGGTGACAGCCGTCATCATCAAAAAGAGCTGCGCCTTTGCCCCCCGAACTGCACGAGAAACTGACTGCGTGGCGCCAGCATCTGCATGCCCACCCCGAGCTGTCCCTGCAGGAGAAGGCCACCGCCGCCTTCGTGCAGGAGCGGCTGACCGAGCTCGGGATTCCCTTCGAAGCCGGCATCGGCGGGCACGGGGTGGTCGCGACGCTGACGCGCGGATCTGCCGAAGGGCGCGTCGGCCTGCGCGCCGACATGGACGCGCTGCCGATCACGGAGGATACGGGCCTCGCCTACGCCTCGAAAACTCCAGGCGTGATGCACGCCTGCGGACACGACGGGCATACGGTTTCGCTGCTCGGCGCCGCCGCGCTGCTGGCGGCGGACACGAGCTGGAGCGGCACCGTCGATTTCATCTTCCAGCCGGCCGAGGAAGGTTTTGGCGGCTCGCGCGCGATGGTCGCGGCCGGGCTGTTCGAGCGCTTCCCGATGGACCGCGTGTTCGGCTTCCACAACTGGCCGGGCCTCGAGGCCGGCACCATCGCGGTCCATGACGGGGCGGTCATGGCCTCCGGCGGACGCGTCACCATCACCATCGAGGGACATGCGGGCCACGCAGGCATGCCGCATCTGACCCGCGATCCCGTGATGGCGGCCGGCCACCTGATCGTGGCGATGCAAGGAATCGTGTCGCGCAGCGTCGATCCGCTCGACACCGCGGTGCTCTCGCTGTCGACGATCAAGGGCGGCACCGCGCCCAACCAGATCGCCGGCAAGGTCACAATCCGCGGCACGCTGCGGCATCACCGCAACGAGGTGAAGGACGTCATCCTCGCGCGGATCGGCGAGATCTGCGCCGGCATCGCCACGAGCTTCGACGTCAAGGTCACTCCTGATATCGTCATGGGCGTCGGCGTGACCATCAACTCGCCGGAGGAAGCCGGCCTCGCGCGCATGGCCGCGGACAAGGTGCGGGCAAAAGTGCGGCGCGACCTCGCGCCCAGCATGGCCGGCGAGGATTTCGCCTTCTATCTCCAGAAGCGCCCCGGGGCGTTCGTGTGGATCGGCAACGGACCCCTGCGCGACGGCGCCGAGTTGCACGGCCCGCGCTACGATTTCAACGACGCGATCCTGCCGGTGGCATCGGGCTGGATGGCCGAAGTCGCCAAGACGGCGCTGTCGGCGAACTAGAGGCGGCCCCGTGGCTCCGCCGGATCGGTTGCGCTAGAATAGACGCTGGTTCAAGGCAGCGAGATCCGGATGAACCGGCGCGAATTCGTTTCGGGGTTGACGGCGGCAATTGCGTTCGCGGGTGTGGCCTCGACGGCTGAAGCCGCGGAAGGCAAGCGGGTCGCACTCGTCATCGGCAACGGCGCCTACAGGAACGTGCCCGCGCTGCTCAATCCGCCGAACGATGCGAGCGATATCGCCGCGGCGCTGAAACGGCTTGGCTTCACGGTCTCCCTGGCGACCAATGCCAGCTTCGATGAGATGCGCCGCAGCCTGATCGCCTTGGGGCGCGACGCCGCCGGCGCCGACATGGCGGCGGTGTATTTCGCCGGCCACGGCATGGAGATCAACGGCGAGAACTGGCTGATCCCTGTTGACGCGGACCTGAAGCGCGACACCGACGCGGCGAACGAAGCCATCAATTTGCAAAGCGTGATGCAGCAGGTATCCAACACCACGAGCCTCGGCCTCGTCATCCTGGACGCCTGCCGCAACAATCCCTTTGCCGCCAAGATGAACAGGTCGATCGCGACGCGCGCGGCCCCCGTGAGCGGGCTCGGCCGCATCGAGCCTGTCGGCAACGTTCTCGTCGCCTATGCCGCACGCGACGGCACGACCGCGCTCGACGGCGACGCGCGCAACAGCCCGTTTGCAGCGGCACTCCTGCGCAACATCGAAGCACCCGGTGTCGAGGTCACCTTCATGTTCCGCAATGTCCGCGACGACGTGATGGAGGCGACCCGCAACGAGCAACAGCCATTCGTCTACGGTTCGCTGTCGCGCAAGGCGATCTACCTCGCGGGCCGGCCAGCGGCTGGTAGTGAGCAAGCGCTTCCGGCTGCTGTCTCCCCTGCTCCGCCGCGGACGCCGACGATCGATCCCGCGCTGGTCGGCACCTGGGAAATCATGGTGCCGAGCGGCCGCGGCCAGTCGCGCTGGATCTGGCAGATCATGGGCGACGGCACCTACAAATTCCACGCCGAGCCGCAGCGCTCGGCTCGTGCGCACGAAGGCACGATCACCGCCGCGAATGGCCACTGGACCCTGCACGCCATCAGGGGCCTGGCAGGCTATAGCGACGCCGGCGTCTACGAAATCCACGATGCACTGGCTGTGATCACAGGCAAGCTCGGCACCGGCGCCTGGAAGCGCAGCGCCGAGTAGATGCGCTTGCACGCGATGATGCCGTCTCGATAGCGGCCGCGTCATAGCTCCACCTTGCTCTCAGGAACCCGGATTTCCCCGCTGCCTCGACGCCGCGCGCCTTGACGCACCGCGCCCGGACGGGTTTAATGAATTTCAAGAACAATTGTTCGCATTCCGAACATTTGCCGCCGGGTAAAAGCGGGCTCACAACGCCGCATCCCTGCGCCACCAGAGGAAACGTCAGAGATGCAAGCCCTGCTCAACGGCGAAAGCACGCTCATCGTCACGATGATCATCGCCTATATCGCCTTCACCTCCTGGCTCACGCTGAAGCTGCGCAGCCGCACCAGCGATCAGTTCATGACCGCGTCGCGCGCGATGCCGGCCGTGGTCGTCGGCGTGCTGATGATGAGCGAATTCGTCGGCGCCAAATCGACCGTCGGCACGGCGCAGGAGGCGTTCCAGTCAGGCATGGCCGCCGGCTGGGCCGTGCTCGGCGCCTCGATCGGCTTCCTGCTGTTCGGCATGCTGATGGTGAAGAAGCTCTACAATTCCGGCGAGTACACCATCTCGGCGGCGATCGCGCAGAAATACGGCAAGTCGACCATGCTTACCGTGTCGGTGATCATGATCTACGCGCTGCTGCTGGTGAATGTCGGCAATTATGTCAGCGGCGCAGCTGCGATCGCGACCGCGCTGCATGTCAGCCTGCCGGTTGCGATGTGCATCATCGCCGTGGTCTCGACCTTCTACTACGTGTTCGGCGGATTGAAGGGCGTCGCCTGGGTGACGATCCTGCACAGCGCCTTCAAGGTCGTCGGCATCATCATCATCTTCGCGGTCGCGATGTCGCTGACCGGCGGCATCGCGCCGATCCAGGCCAAGCTGCCGGCCTATTATTTCAGCTGGGATGGCAAGATCGGCTTTGCGACCATCTTCGCCTGGACCTTCGGCACGGTCGGCGCGATCTTCTCGACGCAGTTCATCGTGCAGGCGATCGCCTCGACGCCGAGCGCCGACGAGGCCCGCAAGGCGACCTACTACGCCGCAGCGTTCTGCCTTCCGCTCGGCTTCCTGCTCGCGCTGATCGGCGTTGCCGCGAAATATCTCTACCCCGACATGAACAGCCTCTACGCGCTGCCGGTGTTCCTGGAGAAGATGCCGCCGCTGGCCTCCGCCTTCGTGACGACCTCGCTGGTCGCCTCGATCTTCGTCAGCGTCTGCACCGTCGCGCTCGCGATCGCTTCGCTCGTGGTGCGCGACTTCTACGTGCCCTACTGGAAGCCGTCGCCGGAGCGCGAGCTGAAGATGACGCGCGTGTTCTCGATCGTGATCGCGATCGTGCCGCTGGTGTTCGTGTTCTTCATTCCGGAGATCCTGAAACTGTCGTTCTTCACCCGCGCACTGCGGCTGTCAATCACAATGGTGGCGATGCTCGGCTTCTACCTGCCGCTGTTCGCCAGCAACCGCGGCGCCACCGCCGGTCTGATCGGCGCCGCCGTCTCGACCACGGTCTGGTACGTGCTCGGCAATCCCTTCGGCATCGACAACATGTACATCGCCGCGGTGACGCCGCTGCTGGTGATGGCGATCGAGCGCCTGGTGATGGGCCAGGCGCCTGCCGCGCCGCAGGCCGCGCAACCAAATGCATTCGCTGAAAGGACTTCGACGTGACCGCCGAACTCGAGATCACGGCCGACGGTGCCGTTCGCGTGGCGGCCGGCGACCCTGATAGGTTCGACGCCTTCATCCCCTCAACGTGCGTGCAGAACCACGCCGCCAACCTGATGTCGCTCGCCAATGGCGATCTCGCCTGCGTCTGGTTCGGCGGCACGCAGGAGGGCATGTCCGACATTTCGGTGTATTTCTCGCGGCTTCCCCGCGGCGCGGCGGAGTGGTCGCGCGCGGAGAAGCTCTCCGACGATTCCGGTCGCTCCGAGCAGAACCCGGTGCTGTTCCCCGCCCCCGATGGCACATTGTGGCTGATGTGGACGGCGCAGCTCGCCGGCAACCAGGACACCGCCATCATCCGCCGCCGTCTCTCGCGCGACAACGGCAAGAGCTGGGGTCCGATCGAGACGCTGTTCCCCGAGCATCGCGGCCGCGGCACCTTCATCCGCCAGCCGATCGTCGTGCTCGACAACGGCGACTGGCTGCTGCCTGTGTTCTATTGCCACAGCACGCCGGGCCGGAAATGGAATGGCGACGAGGACACCAGCGCGGTAAAGATCTCCTCCGATGCCGGCAAGACCTGGCGGGATGTTGACGTCCCCGGCAGCCGCGGCTGCGTGCATATGAGCATCGCGCGCCTCGACGACGGTTCGCTGGTTGCGATGTATCGCAGCCGCTGGGCCGACAACATCTATCAGAGCCGCTCGGCCGATCACGGCCAGACCTGGTCGGCGCCGGTCGCGACCGCGCTGCCCAACAACAACTCCTCGATCCAGCTGACGCGGCTTGACAACGGTCACCTCGCATTGGTCTTCAACGATTCCAGCGCCAGGGACGCGACCGGGCGCCGCCTCTCGCTTTATGACGAGATCGAGGACGACCTTCCGCCCGTACTCGCCGGCGACGGCAGCAACGCAGACGGACGCACCGCGTTCTGGGGCGCGCCGCGGGCGCCGATGACGCTGGCGATCTCGGCCGACGGCGGAAAGAGCTGGCGCAAGCGCAATGTCGAGATCGGCGACGGTTTTTGCATGACCAACAATTCGCGCGACCAGACCAACCGCGAGCTGTCCTACCCCTCGGTCAAGCAGACCGCCGACGGCGCGATTCACATGGCCTTTACCTTCCATCGCCGCGCCATCAAATATGTCCGCGTGACCGAGGCGTGGGTGAAGCAGGGCTGAATTGATGGACAAGCGGCCGCACGCGCTCGTCACGGGCGCCAGCTCGGGGATTGGCGCTGCGATCATCGAGCGCCTGCTGCGCGACGGCTGGCGCGTCACCGGGATCAGTCGGCGTGCTGGGAGGTTCGACAATCCGGCGTTCACGCATTTGGCACTCGATCTCAACGATGTCGACACCATCGCGAGCGCTGTTGCTGCCATCGCGCCGACCGCGCTGGTTCACGCCGCAGGCCTGCTCAAGGTGGGTCCGCTCGGATCATTGGACCACGACGACGGCGCTGCGATGTGGCGGCTGCATGTCGATGTTGCCGGGCGTCTCGCCGACGCGCTGGCGCCGCGCCTGCCGCGGGGCGGACGCATCGTCTTCATCGGCAGCCGTACCGCTTCGGGCGCAGCCGGTCGCGGTCAATATGCCGCGACGAAGGCGGCGCTGGTGGCGCTGGCGCGGTCCTGGGCGAGCGAGCTCGCACCGCGCGGAATCACCGTCAACGTGGTGGCGCCCGCCGCGACCGAAACGCCGATGCTGAAGGATCCGACGCGCGCCAACGTCGCACCAAAACTGCCGCCGATCGGCCGCTTCATTCAGCCGGAAGAGGTCGCAGCCGCCGTGGCGTTCCTGCTCTCAGGCGAAGCCGCTGCCATCACGGGCCAGCAGCTCGTGATCTGCGGCGGGAGCTCGCTCTGAGCTGGCTCACGACTCGTCGAGAAGCTCGAGCAATTCCTCGACCCGCTCGAACGGAGCATCGCGCATCGGGCTGTGATAGACGACTCGGTCGCCGTCGCGTTGCAGGGATTTGCCCTTCGACTTCCGCAGCCGACCCGGCAGGAACGTCGCTGCCACCGCGCTCTGGCCGACGTCGAGCCGGATGATACCTCTGCGCTTGCAATCCAGCCGCAGCCGCGCCGCCGCAAAGAAATCGCGCCCGCCCTGCGGCAAGGGTCCGAAGCGGCGCGAGGTCTCCTCCTCAAGATCGTCGAGATCGTCCTCATCGGCGCAGCGCGCGGCGCGGGCATAGAGCTCGAGCCGCACCGGCGCCGATTGCACGTAGCTCGCGGGCAGCATGTCCGCGACCGGCAGATTGAGATCCGGTACCCACACCACGGACATGCCGTCATCGACCTTCTCCGAGGCCATCTTGAGCAGATGGCTGTAGAGGATCGGCCCGAAGACATGAACGTGGCCGGATTGCTGCTCCGTAAACAGATCGCCCGCGCCGCGCAGATCGAGGTCGCGCTCGCTGATGGCAAAGCCCGCGCCCGGCCGGCTGAACTCTTCCAGCACGGCAAGCCGCTTCTCGGAGTGCGCCGAAGCCGACTCGGTCAGGAGATAAGCGAAGGCACGAATGCCGCCGCGCCCCACACGCCCGCGCAGCTGATGCAGCTGGGCGAGGCCGAAATTTTCCGGCCAACACACCACGATGGTGTTGGCGCGCGGGATATCGAGGCCGCTCTCGACGATGTTGGTGGCGAGCAGCACGTCGGCCTTGCCCTCGACGAAAGTCATCATGCGCTCGTCGATCTCGTCCGCCGGCAATTTGCCGTGCAGGCAGACGATCTTGAGATCGGGCGCCACCGCCTGCACCCGCGCCAGCATCGGCTCGAGATCCTGGATGCGCGGGCAGATCAGAAAGCTCTGCCCGTGCCGCCGCTGTTCGCGCAGCAGGGCCGAGGCGATCGCGGCGTCCGAGAGCGGCGCGATCTTGGTTGCGACCGGCAACCGATGAACCGGCGGAGATGCGATGACGCTGAGATCCCGGAAGCCGGCAAGGCCGGCGGCCAACGTGCGCGGGATCGGCGTGGCGCTCATCCAGAGCGTATGGGCATTCTTCGCAAGACCGGACAGCTTCGCCTTCTCGGCGGCGCCGAAATGCTGCTCCTCGTCGATGATGACGAGGCCGAGATCGTCGAACTTCACGTCCTTCGAGGTCAGCGCCTGGGTGCCGACCACGACCTGGATCCGGCCGCTGCGCAGGCCTTCCTTGGTCTCCCGCACCTCCGCGCCAGAGGTGGCGCGCGACAGGCTGCCGACCTCGATGCCGAGTGGCGCAAAACGTTTGCGGAAGGTTGCGACGTGCTGCCGGGCGAGCACGGTCGTCGGCACCGCAATCGCGACCTGCTTGCCCGAGAGCACCACGGCCGCGGCCGCGCGCAGCGCCACCTCGGTCTTGCCGAAGCCGACATCGCCGCAGATCACCCGGTCCATGGGATGGCCGGAGGCGAGATCGTCCAGCACGTCGTGGATCGCCTTGGCCTGGTCGATGGTCGTGAAATAGGGAAAGCGCGCGACGAATTTTTCGTAAGGCGCTCCCGGCGGGACCAGCTTGGCCGCCTTGCGCCGCTTGCGCTGGCTGATGTGCCTGGCAAGCACCTTGCCGGCGGCCTGGATCTCCTGCTCGGCCTCCCCGCGGCGGGCCCACCATGTGCTGCCATCCGCCTTGTCGAGCGCGAGCTTGCCGCGCTCGGTCGAGTAGGGCCACATCTGCGCCAGATCGGGCGGCGGCACCAGGACCGCGTTGTCGCCGGCGAAGGACAGCCGGACCATCTCGCGCATCGCACCGCCGCCGGTGTTGACGGTCTGCAAGCCATCGAGCACGCCGATGCCGCGCTGGAGATGCACGACCACCGTGCCCTGCTCCGGCACGTCGGCATGATCGAAGGCCGCGCTCCAGCTTCGCGCCATAGGCTGCGGATGATGCGCGCGGCTGCCGAGCACGTCGGTCGCGGTCAGGACGACGGCGGGCTTCTTGCCCGGGATGACGAAGCCGCCATCGAGATCGGCGAGCAGTGCCACGTCACGTTGGCGCGCGGCCTCAGCCTCCGCCCAATCCGCGACGCGCTCCGTGCGCACGCCGCTCAGCCGCTCCATCGCGCGCAGGTCTTCCTCCTGCGCCGCGACGAAGATGAAACGCGAGCCGTCGTGCCTGACGTCCTCGACGAAGGCGCGAAGAGCTTTCCTTGCGGACGACAGTTTTGAGAATTCCGGTGTCGCCTGGAACGGAGCGGTCCGCTGCAGCACCCTCATGCCGCGGGTCGCCTGCTTCCAGTCGCTGCGTCCCAGATACTCGCGCTCCCGGTCGGCACGGCCCGCGGCCTCCTCGATCGTGCTCAACCAGGCATCGGCATGTACGGCAACGCCGGCGTCCGCGATCCACTTGGCCTTGCCGCAATAGTCGAACAGCGTCGCGCGCCTAGCCCGCGCGCCGGTGATCGCAAGCCGCTCCGACATGGGATCGACGAGAAGCTCTTTCGTTTCGAAGATGATGTCGTGCTCTTGCGGATCGAACGCCACGATCCGCTTGATCGCGCGCCCGGAATGCTCCACCCGGAACGGTCCCAAGGCACCGGCGGGAAAGATTTCAAAGGTCTGGCCGTGAAACAGCGCGCCGCCCGGATAATCCGGCTCGTCGTCGAGGTCATAGCCCAGCTCTTCGAGGCGAACGCGAAGCTCGCTCTCGGAGTAGGTGCCGCCGACCTTCAAGGACGTGTTCAGGCGCAACAGGCCCGCCGGCGGCGGCAGGCGCTCCATCACGGCTTCAGCCGTCGAGACCAGAAAGATCGGCTGCCTCGATTTGGCGAGGCGCCGCAGCACCGAGGCTCGACGGCCGGCGATCTCGCGCGATGGTTCCAACTGGTCGAACGGCAGCGTGTTCAGCCGCGGAAACACCAGCACTTCACACGACGGATCGAGCGCGTGAATGACGCTGCCAAGCCGCTCCGCCCTGTTCTCGCTTTCCGCGAGGAACACGAGACCGCTGCGGCCGGACTCTTTCCATTGCGCCAAGAGATGCAGCGCCATCATGCCGAGCGGCGACGACGAGGAGATCGATGCGCGCTGCGCGCCCTTGCTCGGCTTCGGCGAAGCCTTGCCTGGCGAGCGTCTGCTGGTCGGGCTCTTTGCGAGCGCGCGCTTCTTGGGCGAACTCTTGACCGCCGCTTTCTTGGCCGGTCGCAATGTCTTGGAATGACGCACGTGAATCCGTTTCTCGTCGTGAACAGTCATCAATGCCATGCGCCGCCGAACTCATGCCTGGTCGGTCGCGGATGGTCATGCAGATAGGACGGGGCGCGCGAGTGCGCGCCTCCCCAGAACCTCATGCGACGCAGAGGTCGCCGGCCAACGCAGAAAAGCGCGAGGATGAGCCGCCAGTCGTCTAGCAGACGAGCCGGCCCATTTCCACTCTTGTCTCGATGCAGCGGCTAAATGATGCCGCCCTGCCGCAGCGCTGCAATCGCAGCCTTGTCGTAGCCGAGTTCCGCGAGCACCGAATCAGTATGCTCGCCAAGCGTCGGTGGACGCGCCGCGATCTCGCCGGGCGTTTCCGACAATCGCACTGCCGCGCGGGCCACCGGCGCCTGCTTCGGCAGGCCGGGATAGTCGACGTCCTGAAGAAAGCCTGCGGCGCGAATGTGCGGATGGTCGAGCGCCTGTTGCGGGCTCAAGACCGGCCCGGTTGGAATCATCGCCTTGCCGAGGGTATCCACAGCCTCCTGCGTGGTGCGCATCGCGCACCAGCGCGCCATCCGCTCGCTGATAACAGGGCCGTTATTGCCGCGGCTGATGTCGTCGGCAAAGCGCGGATCGTTCAGCCAAAGCTCCTCCTCGCCCATCAGCCTGGCCCAGCGCTTGAACAGCGGGTGGCCCGTGACCTGGCACAGCACCCAGCCATCCCTGGTGCGATAGATATCCGCAGGCGCTGCGGTCTGGCCGAGATTGCCTGTCGGAACGCGGTTCACATTGATGACCGCCTGCTCGATCAGCGTCGCATTGGTGAAGGACAAAGCAGTCGCGAGCAGTGCGCCCTCGACGATCTGCCCGCGCCCGGATTTGCCGCGCTCGATCAGCGCCGCGAGCGTGCCGAACGCGCAATGGAGCGCAGTGCCGAAATCGACCCAGTTCACGGCCGCGCGGTAAGGCGGATCGCCGGCGCCGGTCATGTAGACCGATCCCGACATCACCTGCCCGACGCCGTCGAAGCCGACGCGGTCGGACCACGGTCCCGGCCCGCCGAATGCGGTGGCCGTCGTCAGGATGATATCGGGCTTGATCGCCTTCAACTGCTCGTAGTCGAGCTTCATCGCGCGCAAGGTCTGCGGCGGCAGATTGGCGACGACGACGTCCGCGGTCGCGATCAGCCGGCGCATCACCTCCTGCCCCTGCTCCGTCATCGGATCGAGCGTGATGCACTTCTTGTTGCGGTTGACCTGGAGGAACAGCGCGCCCTCGCCGCTTTCGCCGACAGGTGCGACGAAGCGGTCCTCGCTGCCGTCGCGCTTTTCGACCCTGATGACCTCGGCACCGAACTCGGCCAGCAACGTCGCGCAATACGGCCCCGCGATATAGCGTCCGAAATCGAGGACGCGCACGCCTTCCAGAACTCCCCCCATCGACCTCATTCCTTGTCTCTTTCAGGTCAGATTACAGCGAATGCCTGCCGCGGCAAGGCCGCAGCGCACATGGTGCCCTGCACGCAAGATGTGATCCGGCAAATGTTTCGGCCGGCGGAAATTCTGCTCTAAAGCATGATGGCATTAAGTTCGATAGCCTGAGTTTTTCAGGTAGTTGGCGCATTCCTCGGATGTGA
>NZ_JAUIZJ010000036.1:0-46467 GCF_030435535.1 Bradyrhizobium sp. WYCCWR 13022 | reverse complement strand
CCCTTTTCGCCGGATCAGGATGGGCGACACATACGACAAAACCGAATTTCGGTAAAGTAGAATATTTTGACGCAGGCCGATTGACCTACCCGCTGCTGTTTGCCCGACGAACAGCCCAAGAGCTTGGGGTGAGCGTGCTCATGGAATCGATTCCTTGAAGACCGCGCAATTGATGTTCGGCGCCCTCGCCCAGCGCGCGCCAAGGCTTTCGCGCCCAGCCCTTCACAGAACCGGGGCGAAGCGTCGGGCGGAGTTCGCCCCCGGACCGCTCAACCTGGAGCTAGACGCCATAAGGGGGTGTTTTGCCGCTCATCGTCGCAACGAGTGCGGCCAGCGCCCCGGCGTCGAGCATGACAGGTCGTTTCCGCGATCGAGATCACGGGCGCGGTGTGCGTGTCGATGCCGAGAAAGATGCGGCGATATCGGGCCGAACGGGTTGCGCTTCGCGCTCGCGCGCATCAGCGCCTTATCCGGCCGGGGTGCCCTGCTTCCACTGGCTGCCGGCGATCTTCGCGGCGGCGATCACGGCCTGGGTGCGGCTCTCGACGCCGAGCTTTTGCAGGATCGCCGAGACATGCGCCTTGATGGTCGCCTCGGAGACGCCGAGCTCGTAGGCGATCTGCTTGTTGAGCAGTCCCTCCGACAGCATCATCAGCACCCGCACCTGCTGCGGCGTCAGCGTGACCAGGCGGTCGCGCAGCTTGGTCATGTCGGGGTCGGAAGCGGCCGTCAGGTCGGTGTCGGCAGGAACCCAGACATCCCCCTCCATCACCTTGAGGATGGCGTCGCGCAGCGTCTCGACCCCGAACCGCTTCGGGATGAAGCCGGAGGCGCCGAAATCGAGCGAGCGGCGGATCGTGGCGCTGTCGTCGGAGGCCGAGACGATCACGACTGGAATCGCGGGATATTGCGCGCGCAGATAGATCAGGCCGGAGAAGCCGGAGATGCCGGGCATCGAGAGGTCGAGCAGGACCAGATCGACGTCGGAGGTTTGTTCCAGGAGCCTTGTCAGGTCCTCGAACGATCCGGCCTCGTCGATCTTCGCCGTGCTGAGGACGCCCGCCACCGCTTGCCGCAGTGCATCGCGGAACAACGGGTGGTCATCGGCAATGACGAGATGGGTGGAAGGAGCGTTCATCGATCTCTTGCTGTCGTTCACGTCAGCGCCAGTAATCCGGACCGGCGCAATGGTCAATTCTTTCCCGGCCGGCCGTGGCATGCAAGGGCACAATATTCCTTTGCCGGAAAGGGGTTAATCCGCAACCCGTGTGCCGGGTGCTGCACTATACACCCACATCGTCAGTTGCGTGTCAGGGCGCCCGGCCGAAAGTCGTATTGGGGCAGGTTTCACGCCGATGTTACTTTGAGGCAAGACCTGGGTTGATCCGGCATGCCCGGACAGCCGGGACGTGAGGAAACGAGCTTCGGGGAGCGCATTCACGATGTCCACAATGGCTGCAACGTCGGCAAGATCGACCGGCATGACGAAGGATGAGCGGTTCGTCATCCTCGCATCGTCACTCGGCACCGTCTTCGAATGGTACGACTTCTATCTCTACGGATCGCTGGCCCCGATTATCGGCGCGCAGTTCTTCTCGGCCTATCCGCCGGCGACCCGCGACATCTTCGCATTGCTGGCCTTTGCCGCAGGCTTCCTGGTTCGCCCCTTCGGCGCAATCGTATTCGGCCGCATCGGCGACATCGTCGGCCGCAAATATACCTTCCTCGTGACCATCCTGATCATGGGTCTGTCGACCTTCATCGTCGGCCTGCTGCCCAGTGCGGCAACCATCGGCTTTGCCGCTCCGGTGATCCTGATCGCGTTGCGCCTGTTGCAGGGCCTGGCCCTCGGTGGGGAGTATGGCGGTGCTGCGACCTACGTCGCCGAGCATGCCCCGCACGGCAAGCGCGGCTACTACACCTCCTTCATCCAGACCACGGCGACCATGGGCCTGTTCCTGTCGCTGCTGGTGATCCTGTTCACCCGCACCGCGACCGGCGAGCCGGACTTCGCGGCCTGGGGCTGGCGCATCCCGTTCCTGGTTTCGGTGCTGCTGCTCGGCGTTTCGGTGTGGATCCGGTTGCGCCTCAATGAATCGCCGATCTTCCAGAAGATGAAGGAAGAGGGCAAGAGCTCGAAGGCGCCGCTGACGGAAGCTTTCGCCAACTGGCAGAACGGCAAGCTCGTGCTGCTGGCGCTGCTCGGCGGCACCATGGGCCAGGGCGTGGTCTGGTACACCGGCCAGTTCTATGCACTGTTCTTCCTGCAATCGATCCTCAAGGTCGACGGCTATACCGCCAACCTGCTGATCGCGTGGTCACTGCTGTTCGGCACCGGCTTCTTCGTCGTGTTCGGCGTGCTGTCCGACAGGATAGGCCGCAAGCCGATCATCCTCGGCGGTTGCTTGATCGCGGCGCTGACCTTCTTCCCGATCTTCAAGATGATCTCCAGCAACGCCAACCCCGCGCTGGAAAAGGCGATCGAGGCCACGAAGGTCGAAGTGGTGGCCGATCCCGCGGGCTGCGGCGACCTGTTCAATCCGGTCGGCACCCGTGTCTTCACTGCGCCTTGCGACACTGCCCGCGCCTTCCTCGCCGCCTCGTCGGTCAAGTACTCGACGAGCGCCGGCGCGGCCGGCTCCGGCGTGAAGGTCATGATCAACGGCAAGGACATCGCCTATCCCGACGCGAAGGCGGGCAACCCGGCGATCACGGCTGCGATCGCGGCGGCGGGCTATCCCAAGGCGGGCGACCCCGGCATCGTGAAGATGTCCAACCCGTTCGACATCTTCCGTCCGCAGGTTGCGGCAATCATCGGCCTGCTCTTCGTCCTGGTGATCTTCGTCACCATGGTGTACGGCCCGATCGCGGCGATGCTGGTCGAACTGTTCCCGACCCGCATCCGCTACACCTCGATGTCGCTGCCCTACCACATCGGCAACGGCTGGTTCGGCGGCCTGCTGCCGGCGACCGCGTTCGCGATCGTGGCCTCGACCGGCGATATCTACGCCGGCCTTTGGTACCCGGTCGTGTTCGCCGTCATCACGGCGGTGGTCGGCTTCCTGTTCCTGCCGGAAACCAAGGACGTCGATATCCAGTCGACCTGATTGCGCGCTGGCCGGCACGAGGCCGGCAGCATCCAAACGAACCGGCCGCGGCCTCCGCGGCCGGTTTTGTTTTGCCGTCTACTGATTGCTGCCGATGAATTGCAGCACGACCTCGCGCCGGTGCGGACGCGCGCGGTGCTCGACCAGGTAGACCGCCTGCCAGGTGCCGAGCGCGAGCCCACCGCCCAGCACCGGCACGTGCAGCGAGGTCTGCGTCAGCATCGTCTTGATGTGCGCGGGCATGTCGTCGGGCCCTTCGGTGTCGTGCGTCCACGGCACATTCTCCGGCGCCAGCCGCGACAGCGCGGTGGTGAGATCGACCAGCACGGAAGGGTCGGCGTTTTCCTGGATGGTCAGCGACGCCGAGGTGTGACGGATGAACAGCGTCAATGCGCCCTCGCCCGCGCGCGCCTCATCGATGAACTTCGCGACGTCGCCGGTGAGATCGGTGAATCCGCGACCGGGCGTCTGCACCGTCAAGAGCGACGAGACGATCTTGGTGGCTTGCACCGACGATGGCGCGGAGCGAGTGACGGACTTGGTCGACGTCATGAAAGGTCTCTCGTCGAGTCGTCCTGCCGAAAGCCAGGGCGACAAAATTCAAATCTTCCCCGAGACGTCCTTCTGCACGCGATTGGCCATGTCGATGAGCCGGCGCCAGGCCTTTTCCAGGAACGACATCACGCGGTCCATGTCCTGGTCGCTCGGCAGCGGAATCTCGAACTTGCGGTCGCCCTCGGCGACCTTTGGTTCTTTTGCCTGTGGCTCGGACTTCTTCAGGGAATCGGACTTCGGCAGCGCCTCGTCGATCTTGCCCGAGACGGTCGGCCCGGCGGCGAGCTGCCCCTTCAATTTCTCGACCTCGGACTGGAGGCGGCCGATCTCGGCATCGAGCGCCGAGCGCTCGTCGGGCACGGCGTAGCAGGCCCAGCCGGCGTCGTTCTTGGTGCAGGTCGAGACCGTGCCGGTGCGGGTGTCGAGCCGCAGCACGCCTTCGGGGATCGGCGTCATGCTGTAGCGGCCGTTTTCGCCGTCGGGCGCCGATTGCGCGGCAACCAAGCCGCCGCCGACGGTCGTCACCACGACGATCGCGGCCGCAAGCCATGATGTTGTGGATGATTTCGCAGGTCTCATCGCGCTCTCCGCCACGCCGCGCAGGTGGCCCATCGAAGGATTCTACACCCCGGCGGGCCATGGCGCATCGCCAACACCCGCGAATCCGCCGTCAAAAACCGCATCCGCGAAATCAACATTGGCGGCCATCGCTTTGATCCCGCCAGGGCGGCGAAATATCGGCCATATCGGCAGATCGCGCGGAGAGCTGCTGCGGTGCGGCGTCACGCTGTGTGCAGCGCTGGCGAGCAAGGCAATATCATGAATGAAATCAAATATATAAGCGAACACGACGCGATCGTGACTTGGCTTGACTTGATTATGTGCGGTCAGTATGGTCCGCGCGGCTTTTGAGGGTGGCGGGCGTAATTTCCATTCAACCGCAGCGTTTCGGGTCTTCGTGGCATGGCTCAAGACACGGGACACGGCGAGAATGGAGATCGCGATAGATCGCCCGAGGAAGCTGCGCTTTCCGAACGGCTCGGAAGTCTTGATAAGCGGTTGTCCGAATTTCGCGATCGCCACATCAAGACCGAGCAACCCGCAGGTGACGGTGGAGACGGAGCGGCCAGAGCCTCGGCGATGGCGCTTGGTTTTCGGTTATCCTCCGAGTTGGTCGCCGGTGTCGCTGTCGGAGCGGGGATTGGCTGGGGTTTCGACCGCTTGCTGTCGACGTCGCCCTTCGGATTCATCGTGTTCCTGCTGCTGGGCTTCGTGGCCGGCGTGGTGAACGTGGTGAGATCGGCGGGCGCGGGTCAGAACAGGCGCGGTGGTTCTTAAGGCCGATCCGACACGAGGAGAGGAATGTCGCGCCGGCTTCGCCGGTGCGGGCCGGCCCGGCCGGCAGACCGAGACCCGCCGGCGTTGCCCGGCAGACCAAGAGATGCCGCGCCGATGAAAATCGATCCGATCCACCAGTTCAACATCGAGCCTCTCTTCACGATCGGCCATATCGGCCATCAAACGATCGCCTTCACCAATTCGTCGCTCTACATGCTGGTGGCCGTCGCCATCATCTCGATCCTGATGCTGGCGAGCGGCACGCAGCTGGTTCCCGGGCGCCTCCAGTCGGTCGCCGAGATCTCCTACGAATTCGTCGCCTCGACCATCCGTTCGACGGCCGGCTCGGAAGGCATGAAGTTCTTCCCGCTGATCTTCTCGCTGTTCATGTTCATCTGCGTCTCGAACCTGGTCGGCGTCATTCCCTACACCTTCACGATCTCGAGCCATTTGATCGTCACCGTGGGGCTGGCGCTGCTGGTCTTCTTCACCGTGCTGATCTACGGCGTCGCCAAGAACGGCCTGAAATTCTTCTCGATTTTCGTTCCCCACGGCGTCCCCGGCTACATCCTGCCGCTGGTCATGTTCATCGAGATCCTGTCGTTCTTCCTGCGGCCGGTCTCGCACAGCATTCGTCTGTTCGCCAACATGCTGGCCGGCCACATCGCGCTGAAGGTGTTCGCGGGCTTCGTCGCCATGCTCGGCTTCTCGCTCGGCGCCATCGGCTGGGTCGGCGGCGTGCTGCCGCTGGCGCTCACCATCGCGCTGTACGCCCTCGAGATCCTGGTCGCGTTCCTGCAAGCCTATGTGTTTGCGATCCTGACCTGCATCTACCTCAACGACGCCATTCATCCGGGACACTAAGCGGTCCGGGGAATTTCCACCCAAAACCCAATCTTTCTTCCAAGGAGTCTAAAATGGATCCGACAGCAGCAAAACTTATCGGCGCGGGCATCGCATGCATCGGCATGGGCGGCGCGGGCGTCGGCGTCGGCGTGATCTTCGGCAACTACCTCGCCGCGGCCGTCCGCAACCCGTCGGCCGCTCAGGGCCAGTTCGGCAACCTGATCTTCGGCTTCGCCGTGACCGAAGCGCTCGGCATCTTCTCGCTGCTGATCGCGCTGCTTCTGCTGTTCGTTTTCTGAAGAACGACTTCTTATCGCGCCGCTTCATCCGAAGCGGCGCGTGACAGCAACAGGAGTACTCCATGGCCGAGAGTCATGGCGGGACGAAGGGTCCGGCGACCGACGCTCACACTGAAGCCGATGGCGGTCATCACAGCGGCGGCTTTCCGCCGTTCGAGAGCAGCACCTTTGCTTCGCAGCTGGTGTCGCTCGCGATCTTCTTCGTCTTGCTCTACGTGATCGTGTCCAAGCTCGCTCTGCCGAAGGTCGGCGGTGCGATCGAGGCGCGTCAGAACAAGATCGAGGGTGACCTCGCCGAGGCGCAGACGCTGAAGGACCAGTCCGACGCGGCGTTGAAGGCCTATGAGGGCGAGCTCGCTTCGGCGCGTTCGCGCGCACAGGCGATCGGCAACGAATCCCGCGACAAGGCGAATGCGCAGGCGGAAGCCGAGCGCAAGGCCCTGGAAGAGCAGCTGGCGGCCAAGCTCGCCGAGGCGGAGAAGACCATCGCCTCGACCCGCACGGCTGCCATGAGCAACGTCCGCGGCATCGCGGCCGATGCGGCAGGCACCATCGTGCAGCAGCTCACCGGCGTCGTTCCGGATGCGGCGTCGGTCAATGCCGCCGTTGATGCGTCCTTGAAGGGTTAGTCGATATGTTCTTCGATCCTGAAACCTGGGTCGCCGTCGCCTTCGTGATCCTGATGGTCGTTTTCGGCTATCTCGGGATCTTCAAGTCGGCGATGACGGCGCTCGACCACCGCGCCAACCGCATCAAGGCCGAGCTCGACGACGCGACGCGCCTGAAGCAGGAGGCCGCCAAGGTGCTCGCCGACTACAAGGCGCGCAGCGCCTCGGCCGAACGCGAGGCCGCCGACATCATCGCCAACGCCAAGTCCGAAGCCGAGCGCATCGCGACCGAGGCCAAGGCGAAGATGGAAGACTTCGTCGCCCGCCGGACCAAGACCGCGGAGAGCAAGATCGCGCTCGCCGAGGCCCAGGCGCTGGCCGATGTCCGCGCCGCAGCCGCGGAAGCCGCCGTCCAGGCCGCTTCCACGATCCTGTCGCAGTCGGTCAAGGGCCAGGTCGCCGACGACCTGCTCGCCAAGGGCATCACCGAGGTTCGCCAGAAGCTGAACTGAGGGCAGACGCCTCCCCGATCAAAAAGCCGGCGCTGATAGCGCCGGCTTTTTTTGTTGGGGACGCTGGGCCGGCGAAACTGCAGCGAAGACGGCAAGCCGGAGCATGACGGCCGAGCTCGTTGCTACTTCCTCTTCCGCGCCTTCGGCTCGGGACCGAGCGCCTGCGGGTCGAAACCGACGTAAAAGACGTAGGAATCGGCGACCGCGGCCGACGGCACCGGATAGGACAGGTCCTCGGCGACGAAGGTGAAGGGCACGCTGCCGTTGTCCGACATCGCAACCGTAGTCCGGTAGGCCTTCGAGGCGATCACCTTCTCGCCGACGCCGCCCTGCACAACGGCAACGCGCAGGGGCACCTCGACCGTGGGAGGCGCGCCGGCGGGGCCTGCGATGACGCGGCCCTGGATGCCGATGCGCGCGGTGATCTCGCCGCCATTGCGGGCGCATTCCCGCGCCATTTTGGTGATCGAGGCCTGGAAACGCACGTCGTTGCCGACGGCCGGCTTGCCGGTCGCGCCGACCCCGTAGGTGGACGCACCGGCGCGCACCGTGACCTGCGGGCACTCGATATCGTCATCGGCGGCCGGCTGGCCTGGCGCAGGCGCCGGCTTGGGCTGGGCAGGCTGCTCGTCGGATTTGCCGCCGAACAGGCTCTTGAAGCGGTCGGTCAAGGACTGCGCCGCGACCGGCGAGATGGTCGCGAACGAGACCGACAGCGCCAGCGCGATCACCGGGCCCCGCCGCAGCGCATTCCGCAATGATCGAAGCTCATTCATGAACGCCAGTACTCCATGACAACATTCCCGGCCGATCGCCGGCTCGTGCGGGTTATATCGCCAAAATCGGCGATCCCAAGGCGATAAAACAAGACAGGAAAAGGGTGAACCCGGCGTGCGCGCGGGCTCCGCTCAGCCGCGAAAATCCTCATGCAGCATGCCGAACAGCAGATGGTCCTGCCAGACCCCGTTGATGCAGAGATAGCGGCGCGCCAGGCCCTCGCGGGAGAAGCCGCATTTCTCCAGCACCCGGATCGACGGCGCATTGGTGGGGATGCAGGCGGCCTCGACCCGGTGCAGGTTGAGCTCGCCGAACAGCGTCGGCAGCAGCACCCGCAGCGCCGCCGTCATGTAGCCGCGATGGGCGTGGGGCTGGCCGACCCAATAGCCGATGGTGCCGGCCTGGACGATGCCGCGCCGGACATTGGCCAGCGTGATGCCACCGACCATGGCGCCGTCGAGCTCGCGGAAGATCAGGAAGGGATAGGAACGGTCCGCGGCGATATCCTCGGAATAGCGGCGCAGGCGGCGGCGGAATCCGGACCGGGTCAGATCGTCCGACGGCCAGATCGGCTCCCAGGGCGTCAAATAATCGCGGCTGCTCTCGCGCAGATGCGCCCACTGCAAGAAGTCCGACATCTGCGGCGCGCGCAGCAGCAGGCCGTTGCCGCGGGGGGCGAGAGCAGCAGGTCCACTGGATGGCAGTCGAAACAGGGCCATGGTGATGCTTCCCGGGACGGGCGGTCCCTGGCGCGGCTCCTAGTGCAGCCGCGCCTTGGCGCGCGCCCGGGTCAATCCTTCCGCAAAAGACACCGCCGTGTCCAGACCCCTGCCGCTGCCCAATGCAACCACCGCAGGGCGGCTGCGCGAAAGCAGTGCACGCGCCGCATCGCGGGTCGATTCGACGCTGACCGCGTCGATCCGGGACACCAGCTCCTGCACCGTCTGCGGCCGGCCATAGGCCAGCACGTGCCGGGCGAGCTGCTCGGCGCGCGAGGAGCAGCTCTCCAGCGCCATCAGCAGGCCCGCCTTCATCTGCGCCTTGGCACGGGCGATCTCGGCCTCGGTCAGGGTCTCGACCGAATCATTCATGATGTCGACCACGACCTCCATCATCTCCGGCGCGTCGGCGGGATCGGTCCCGGTGTAGAGGCCGAAGAAACCGGTATCGGTATAGGGCGCGTGGAACGAATAGATGGAGTAGCAGAGGCCGCGCTTCTCGCGCACCTCCTGGAACAGCCGCGACGACATCCCGCCGCCGAGGATGTTGGTGAAGACCTGGAGCGAGAACAGCGACAGATCGGTCTGCGGCACGCCTTCCAGCGCCAGCGTCAGATGCGCCTGTTCGAGCTCGCGATGCACGACCTTGGCGCCGCCCTTGCCGAACATGGCCGCTTGCGGCTTCGGTCCCGGCGTCGCCTCGAAGCTTGCAAAACGCTTCTCGACCTCGGCCACGACCTGCTGGTGGTCGACGGCACCGGCCGCCGCCACCACCATGTCGGGGCCGCGATAATGCGTCGAGAGGTAATTGCGCAGCGAATCGCGGTTGAAGGCGCGCAAGGTCTTGGCGGTGCCGAGCAGCGAGCGCCCCATCGGCTGGTCGGGATAGCAGAGCTCGTTGAGATGCTCGAACACGACGTCGTCGGGCGTGTCCTGGGCTGCGCCGATCTCCTGCACGATGACGTTCTTCTCGCGCTCCAGCTCGTCGGGCTCGAAGGCGGGATTGGCCAGGATGTCGGCGAGCACGTCGAGCGCCAGCGGCACGTCGGCCTTCATCACGCGGGCATAGTAGGACGTCGTCTCGGTCGAGGTGCCGGCATTGAGGTCGCCGCCGACCGCCTCGATCTCCTCCACGATCTCGCGCGAGGAGCGCCCGGTCGTGCCCTTGAACGCCATGTGCTCGAGCAGATGCGAGATGCCATGCTCGTTCGGCTTCTCGTCGCGACCGCCGACGCCTGCCCAGACGCCGAGCGCTGCGGTCTCGAGGTGAGGCATGTTGTCGGTGACGACGGTCAGGCCGGAGGCAAGCTTGGAGATCTCGACGCTCATCCGGCAACTCCCTGTTTAGCGGCGCGGCTGACCGACAGCACGAACCGCTCCACCTCGGCCTGATCGTTCTTCATCACCTTCATGTGTTCGGATTTGGTCATGAGACCGTCGAGCCAGGCCGGCAGTTGCGGCCGCTGGCCGCAGGCCGCTTCCACCGCATCAGGGAATTTGGCGGGATGCGCGGTCGAGAGCACGATGCTGGGCACGGTCGTGTCGGTGGTGTCGCGATCGGCGACCGCGAGCGCCACGGCCGTGTGCGGATCGACCAGTTCGCCGGCCTCGCGCCAGGCGGCGCGGATCGCAGCGGCGGTCTCGGTCTCGTCGGCGCGGCCGGCGTCGAATTCCGCGCGGATCGCGGCCAGCGTCGCATCCGGCAGTACGAAGCGGCCCGACTGCTTCAGCGAATCCATCAGCCGGCGCACGCTGGTCGCATCGCGATTGCTCGCTTCGAACAGCAGCCGCTCGAAGTTCGAGGAGATCTGGATGTCCATCGACGGCGAGGCGGTGGCGTGCACCTCGCGCACCTCGTAGATGCCGGTCTTGAGCGTGCGGGCGAGGATGTCGTTGACGTTGGCGGCGATGCGCAGCGTGCGGACCGGAAGTCCCATGCGCTTGGCGACGTAGCCTGCGAAAATGTCGCCGAAATTACCGGTCGGCACGATGAAGTCTACCGCGCGCGCCGGCGCGCCGGCAGCGACCGCCGAGGTGAAGTAGTAGACCACCTGGGCAACGATGCGCGCCCAATTGATGGAGTTGACGCCGGACAGCGAAGTCGCATCGCGGAAGCGATGGTTGTTGAACATCCCCTTCACGAGCGCCTGGCAGTCGTCGAAATTGCCCTCGATCGCGAGCGCGTGGACGTTGGCGGCGCCTGTCGTCGTCATCATGCGCTGCTGCACCTCGGAGATGCGCTTGTGCGGGAACAGCACGATGAGGTCGACATTATCGAGCCCTGCGAAGGCTTCGACCGCCGCGCCGCCGGTGTCGCCTGACGTCGCGACCACGATGGTGGTGCGCTGGCCGCGCTTGGCCAGCACATGATCCATCAGCCGCGAGATCAGCTGCATCGCCACATCTTTGAAGGCGAGCGTCGGACCGTGAAACAGCTCCAGCACGAATTGATGCGGTGACATCTGGCGCAGCGGCACCACGGCCGGATGGCGGAAGGTGGCGTAGGCCTCGTTCGCCATGCGGCCGAGCTCGGCGTCGGACATCTCACCGCCGACGAACGGACGGATGACGTCAACCGCGACCTCCCAATAGGGACGACCGAAGAAGCCGGCGATGGTCTCGGTCGAAAGCTGCGGCCAGGTTACCGGCACGTACAGGCCACCGTCGCGGGCGAGCCCGGTCAGCATCACGTCACAGAAGCCGAGCTCAGGGGCCTCGCCCCGGGTCGAGATATAACGAGTCAAACTGCCCTCCAAAGGCTGGCCCGACCTGAATTTGGGCCTTAAGCCTTTGATTTCACGATGTTCCTAGTTCTTGAGCCAGAGGCTTGCGGCACCATAGAGGGTTTTGCCGGGCCGCACCATGCCCCAACGAAAAGGGGCTGCGGCGATGCCGCAGCCCCTCTCTTGGAAGGTCTGTCGTTGATGTGTGCAGACCCGGTTTTCCGTGGTGGGGCACCTGCCCCGAAATCGTCGGTTCGAGCTATCGTCGCCCGTCATGGGATCGTCAAGGAGAAAAACGGCGCGCAGCGCCGAACGTTCCTGTTTTTCCTGACGCGCCTCGGTTGCATCCGATACCAGCGCACGGCTTGGGCGGCCTTCGATACCTGTTTTTCCCGAAGTGCTGCGCCGGGAAAGGAACGAACGGCGTGTCGGCCCATTGTGTCCGCGGATGGTATCAGCCGTCGTCCACACATTGCCCGGACGCGCGGCGACGCCGATCCGTCGACTGAGCCGGCTGCATCCTGGAGCAGCCGGTTCGGTCCCTGACGGTGTCAGCCAATCCCGATTTCCACCGCGATCCGGATCAGGTCGGAATGGTTCTTGGCCCCTAGCTTCTGCTTGAGCAGGGACGTGGTGTTGGCCACGGTCTTGTAGGAGATGCCGAGGGCCTCGGCGACCTCGACGATCTTGTCGCCGCGCCCGAGCAGGCGGAGAATCTCGAGCTCCCGCGGCGTCATCTGCGAGGCCGGATTGGCCTTGATCGCAGCACCCGAGAACGTCACCGCCTCCGCAAGCTGGGGCGAGATGAAATTGTCGCCTGCGACCACCTTGCGCACCGCCTTGAGCAGGATCCGGGGATCGTCGCCCTTGGAGACATAGCCCTGCGCCCCAAGCTCCACCGCACGGACCACGAAGGCCGGATCGTCGTTCATGCTGAACATGATGATCTTGGCGTCAGGGTCGTCCTTGCGGATCCGGCGCATCAGCTCGAAACCGGAGACATCGGGCAGGCTGATGTCGATCACCGTCACGTCGGGGCGCTTGCTGATATAGGCACGATGGCCTGATTTGGCGTCGGTTGCCTCCTCGATCCGGATCGAATGGTCCGATGCGAACAGGGTCCGGCAACCGGACAGCACCACGGGATGGTCGTCGACAATCAGGACTCGGGTCGCCGGCTTGGCGGTATCTTGCATCGCGCGCTCTCTTGCTGACTGGACTCATAGACTGGCAGGAACAAATGGAAAGAGAAAATCCCGCGGGAGGGCGTTAGAATTGCCCAAATGTGGCAGCGACTTTCGTTTAAAACCCAGCTGGTTCTCCCGCTCCTGGTGAGTTTTCTCGCCGCCCTGGCGCTGGGTGGCGTACTGCTGCAGATCTTTGCAGCCGGCCAACTGGCTGACGAGAACGAGCCCGGTCGACGCTCGACCCGGACCGTCGCTGACGCGCTCAACAGCAGCCTGGGCGCGTCGGACAACCCCCAAAAAATGCTCGACGCCTTTGTCGGCTCCTTGGGCAGCTCCTCCGATATCCAATTCCGGCCGCTGGAAGCGGGTCCTCCGCCACCCGCGAGGGAGCGCTTGCAGGATTTGCATGGCGTACCGCAATGGTTCGTGGACCTGATCGCCGTCCCCGAGATAGACGCGGCCACTCCGGTCATCATCGGCGGCCGGCGTGTCGGCGATATCGTGTTCGTGCCGGACCTGTCGGCCGAGCTGTTCGAGAAATGGATCGGCTTTCTGGCGCTGACGGGCCTGATTGCGGTGTTGATGGTGCTGACCGGAACGATCGCCTATCTGTTCGCGGGATCCGCGCTGCGCCCGCTGCGAGATCTCGGCACAGGCCTCACCCGCATCAGGCGCGGCGATTACACGACGCCGATCCCGGTCGCGGGCCCGCCGGAAATCCGGCAGAGCTGCGAGGAGGCCAATGCGCTGGTGACAACGCTCGCGCAATTGAGCGAGGACAATCGCGATCTGCTGCACCGGCTGGTGTCGCTCCAGGACAATGAGCGGCGCGATCTCGCCCGCGAACTGCATGACGAACTCGGCCCGCTGCTGTTCAGCATCCGTGCCGGCACGATCGCGCTGAGCGAAGCCTCACCGCAGACGGGGCATCTCGGCAATTCCGTGCAGGAGGTGATGCGGTCGGTCGAGGCGCTTCAGCAGACCAACCGTCGCATCCTCGACCGGCTGCGTCCGCTCTACATCGAGGAACTGGGACTCGAGACCAGCCTGCAAACGCTGCTCCAGAACTTTCGGAAACAGGCGCCGCATATCGGCCTGACGGCCGCGTTCGACCCTGATCTGAACGAGATCGACGGTCCGCTGGCCCAGACGGTCTATCGGCTGATCCAGGAGGCGCTGACCAACGTGCTGCGCCATGCTGCGGCACGCAACGCCCATGTACAGGCGAGCATCGCCGGCAAGGCACTCGCCATCGAGATCTCCGACGACGGCGCCGGCTTTCCCGCCGACAACGTCTTCGGCCGGGGCCTGACCGGGATGCAGGAGCGGGTACGTGCGCTCAGCGGATCGCTGACGCTGCTGCGGGCGGATGAGCGAACCTATGTGCGCTGCCGGCTGCCGTTGGAAACGGCACGAGACGGGTCTGCCCCGATCTAGCTAGTGCCGCGTTGCTTCGCTCGAAAACGCTTTAGCAGACGCAGCCCTCGTACGCATCCTGATGAGCCGGTTCGCACAGCGTGCTGTGGATCTTGCCTTCCGCACTGAACCGAAACGAGGCGCGAATCCGCAGCGCGCCTGCAACGGAATATTCGAGATCGACGCCATTCTGCGCGGGATGGATTTCCTCCAAACCAAAACCCGCTGACGGGAAAGCGTTGAGCTTCGGTCCCCAATAGGTCTCGAGCTCGCGCCGGCCGCGATAGAGACGCGTGCCGTTGCAGGTGCATTCCACTTCGGCATCGTCGGCATAAAGGTCGAGCAGCGTCGCGAGATCGCCCCTCCGACACGCATCCACCCAATCGACAACGAGTCCCATCTGATCGAAATCGCGCACGCCGGCCATCCTGTTTGCCGCGGAAAAATCAGACGCGGCTTAAAATCACCCTCGTGAATATGGGCTGAATAATAAAGCCCGGATGATTCCGGGTTCCTACCGGGAACCTACGGATGTCCACCACTCTGTCCACGTCCCCTCAGCCAGACACCGAATGCGATCAGCACCGCGCCGGCAAGCGTGAACCACGTGATGGCGTATTGCATATGATCGTCCTTCAGATGCACGTCGAGCGGCCCCGGACGCGGAATGCCGTTCTCGGGCGCCGGCTGTTCGAGATCGATGTAGAACGGCGCGACCGCGCCCCAACTCAAAGCGCTTGCGATCGCAAGATGGTCACGCACGAACCACAGCCGCTTGTCCCGATTCTCCGCCGGCGTGAGCCAGCCCGCCTGCTCCGGGAAGCGCAGATAGCCCGTGAGCACGACGGGCGCCCCGGTGACGAGCTTCTTCACCGCGCGATCCTCGACACTGCGCTCCTGCATCGTGTTCTCGACGAAGCCCGCATCGATCACCACGATCTCACCGCTCGGCAGCCGCGCCGGCAGGAAGGCCCAGGTGCCGGGACCGGAGGCATCCTTGCGCACCGCGGAGCCGGAGGAATAGACCATCGCATCCGGCGCAGCCACATAGGTCGCGGTGAAGCTGACGCGGCGAAACTCGTCGCGCGCAGGCGTCAGCGCGGCCCATTGCGCGGGCGACAGCAGCGCGATGGGTGCGGCTGCGAGGCGCTCGGTGAGCGCAGCGATCAATTCGTGCTTGGCGGTGCGGCGCTGCAATTGCCAGACACCGAGCGCGACGAAGGCCGCGGTCAGCAGCAGTGTGAACAGCATGAAGCCGGCCACGCCGGGCTTGCGGGCAGTCTCGTTCATTTCGCGCGATCGACCAGTCGGCCAGGTGCCGCCTTGTGATGGAATTGCAGCGCGATCAGAAGCGACTTCATCGAGCGGAGCGGCAGAAGCGTGGTGGCCAGGATCAGCGGCAGCCACAGCACCGCATGAACCCAGAACGGCGGCTGATACTTGACCTCGACGACGAGCGCGCAGCCGACCACGATCGCGCCGGCCAGCATGATGATGAAGATCGCCGGGCCGTCGCCGGCATCGATGAAAGCGTAGTCGAGGCCACAGCGGTTGCAGGCGGGCGCCAAGGTGAGGAAGCCCGCATAGAGCTTGCCCTCACCGCAGCGCGGGCATTTGCAGGCGAGCCCGCGCAGCGCGCTTTGCAGGACGGTGGGTTGGGACTGAGGTGTGTCGGCGGTATCGTTCATCGCAAGCAAGCCTATCACAGTTTCGGACGAGACTCCGGGCTCTGGAAAGCGAAAGGGCGGCCCTGCGGCCGCCCCTTGCAGATTGATCCGTCGCGGCTCAGTGCGCGCCGTGGGCCATGGTCTCGGCACCGTGTCCCCAGACGTAGATGCACAGGAACAGGAACAGCCAGACCACGTCGACGAAGTGCCAGTACCAGGCAGCGAACTCGAAGCCGAGATGCTGGGTCGGCGTGAAGTGGCCGGCATAGGCGCGCGCCAAACACACGATCAGGAAGATGGTACCGACCAGCACGTGGAAACCGTGGAATCCGGTCGCCATGAAGAAGGTCGCGCCGTAGACGTTGCCGGCGAACGAGAACGCCGCGTGGCTGTACTCATAGGCCTGTACGCAGGTGAAGGTCGCGCCCAGCAGCACCGTGAGGATCAGGCCGTACTTCAGGCCCTGGCGATCGTTCTCGAGCAGCGCGTGGTGCGCCCAGGTGACCGTGGTGCCCGAGGTGAGCAGGATCAGCGTGTTGAGCAGCGGCAGATGCCAGGGATCGAAGGTCTCGATGCCGTGGGGCGGCCAGGTGCCCGGGACCGCGCAAGCGCCGGCAGCCGTGCCGAGACCGCAGCCGAACACGGCGTCGCGGGTGGCGTGGACGGCATCGGCCGGGAACAGCGCGGCATTGAAATAGGCCCAGAACCAGGCGACGAAGAACATCACCTCGGAGGCGATGAACAGGATCATTCCGTAACGGTGATGCAACTGCACGACGCGGGTGTGGTCACCCTTGTACTGGGCTTCCTTGATCACGTCGCCCCACCAGCTCGCCATGGTGTAGAGCACGCCGACGGTGCCGACACCGAACACGATCGGCGCGGCCGAGAACATGTGGTGCATCCAGGAGATCGCGCCGACCGCCATGATGAAGGCCGAGACGGAGCCGACCGCCGGCCACGGAGAGGGATCGACCAGATGGTAGTCGTGATGCTTGCCTTGCGCGGTAGCCATTGCGGTCTGTCTCCTCAATCCCGTGCCTGTCAGGCACTTATCCCCTTGTTCCAACCCCTGGGCATCAACCCGGCGGCTGGAGATTTCCCTTGCGCTTGTCGTCGCCGGATGCGAGCGGCTTCACCACCGGATCCTTCACGGGATAGAACGTGTAGGACAGCGTGATGGTGTTGAGCCCGTCATTGTCGTGATCCTTGACGATCGACGGATCGACATAGAACACCACCGGCATCTCGCGCTTCTCGCCGGGCGCCATGGTCTGCTCGGTGAAGCAGAAGCAGTTGATCTTCTGGAAATAGGACCCGACCGTCAGCGGCGCGACGTTGTAGGCGGCCTGGCCTGAGGTGGTGCGCGCGGCTTGGTTGGTCACGTTGTAATAGATCGTCGTGACCTGGCCGATATTGACCTCGATTTCGGTCTGCTCCGGCTCGAATTTCCAGGGCAGGCCGGGCGCGACGTTGGAATCGAAACGCACCGCGATCTTGCGGGCGATCGGGCCGCTGGCGGGCGCCGAGGTCGCGACCTGGGTCGTGCCGTTGAAGCCGGTGGCGCGGCAGAACCAGTTGTAGAACGGCACCGCGGCGTAGGACGCGCCGACCATCAGCGCGACAACGCCGCCGCAGATCGAAGCGACCAGCACATCACGACCCAAGGCCCCTGAACGGCCCTTGCTGGCCGTTCGGCTCTGATCCTGCGGTATGGTCGGCTTCTGATCCATCTCTCTTACATTGGGCGAACTAGAACCGCCGGTCCCTTGACCATGGTGACGGCGAAGAAAAGGATGACGAGCACACCGAGCGCGAGCGCGATTGCGATCGAGCGCTGACGACGGCTCTTCTTCTGCGCCTCGGTGAGGACGATTCCATCTGGCTCGGGTTTGTCAGCCATTCCTGCCTCATGCGCCCCCGACCATCGGAGCAAGCGCCCGGACCACGACCTCGGCCAGCAAGGTCGCGAACAGCGCGAACAGATACAGGATCGAGAAGGCAAACAGTTTTCGCGTTGCGCGCAGCGACTGGCTGCGTTCGCGGCGCATGTAGACGTTGATCGCGAGCACCAGCATGCCGGCCCCGAGCACCAGCGAGGTCACGCCGTAGATGGCATCGAAATAGCCGAGCGCCCAGGGTGCCGCGGCGACCGCGATCAGCACGATGGTGTAGAGCAGGATCTGGAGGCGGGTCGCGTCCGGACCGGCGACGTTGGGCAGCATCGGAATGCCGGCGCGGGCATAGTCGTCGGAGCGGAACAGCGCCAACGCCCAGAAATGCGGCGGCGTCCAGAAGAAGATGATGGCGAACAGCAGCAGCGGCTCGACGTCGACCGTGCCCGTGACGGACGCCCACGCCACCACCGGCGGCAGCGCGCCCGCGGCGCCGCCGATCACGATGTTTTGCGCGGTCCAGCGCTTCAGGCCCATCGTGTAGATCACGACGTAGAAGAAGATGGTGAAGGCGAGCAGCGCGCCCGCGATCCAGTTGACGAGAATGCCGAGCGTCATCACCGAGAAGAAGGCGAGCGTCATGCCGAACGCCATCGCCTCGGGCCGGGTGATGCGGCCGCGCGGGATCGGACGGTTCGCAGTGCGCGACATCTTGGAATCGATGTCGCCCTCGAGCGCCATGTTGAGCGCGCCGGAAGCGCCGGCGCCGACGGCGATGCAGAGCAGCGAGGTGATCGCCAGCACCCAGTGGAAGCGTCCGGGCGCCATCGCCATCCCGACCAGCGCAGTGAAGATCACGAGCGACATCACCCGCGGCTTGAGCAGCGCGAGGTAGTCACCAACCTCCGCTTCAGAGATGCGAGGATTGATGTCGATGGCGTTCTGATCGAGGACGGACACTTAAACCTGCTCGTTTCGTTGCCGAGCCGCGGCGCCCGTCACGGGCGCCGCGGGAGTTTCATCGCTTACTGCACGCGAGGCAGCACTTCGAACTGGTGGAAGGGCGGCGGCGAGGACAGCGTCCACTCCAGCGTGGTGGCGCCCGCACCCCAGGGATTGTCGCCCGCCGGGACCTTCTTCATGAAAGCGTCGAACACGCAGTAGAGGAAGATCAGCACGCCAAAGCCGGAGATGTAGGAGCCGATCGACGAGACGAAGTTCCAGCCGGCGAACGCATCCGGATAGTCGACGTAGCGGCGCGGCATGCCCGACAGGCCGAGGAAGTGCTGCGGGAAGAACACCATGTTGACGCCGACGAAGGTGACCCAGAAATGCGCCTTCGCGATCGTCTCGTTGTACATGTAGCCCGACATCTTCGGGAACCAGTAGTAGAAGCCCGCGAAGATCGCGAACACCGCGCCGAGCGACAGCACGTAATGGAAGTGCGCCACGACGTAATAGGTGTCCTGCAGCACGCGGTCGACGCCGGCGTTCGCCAGCACGACGCCGGTGACGCCACCGACCGTGAACAGGAAGATGAAGCCCACCGCCCAGATCATCGGGGCGCGGAATTCGATCGAGCCGCCCCACATCGTGGCGATCCAGGAGAAGATCTTCACGCCGGTCGGAACCGCGATGACCATCGTGGCGGCGACGAAATAGGCCTGCGTCGCCGAGGACATGCCGACCGTGTACATGTGGTGCGCCCAAACCACGAAGCCGATGCCGCCGATCGCAACCATGGCGTAGGCCATGCCGAGATAGCCGAACACGGGCTTGCGCGAGAAGGTCGAGACGATCTGGCTGATCATGCCGAAGCCGGGCAGGATCAGGATGTACACTTCGGGGTGACCGAAGAACCAGAACAGGTGCTGGAACAGCACGGGGTCACCGCCGCCCTCGGGGTTGAAGAAGGTGGTGCCGAAATTGCGGTCGGTGAGCAGCATGGTGATCGCTCCGGCGAGCACCGGCAGCGACAACAGCAGCAGGAACACCGTCACCAGGATCGACCAGACGAACAGCGGCATCTTGTGCAGGGTCATGCCCGGCGCGCGCATGTTGAAGATCGTGGTGATGAAGTTGATGGCGCCGAGGATCGACGAGGCGCCCGCCAGATGGAGCGAGAGGATCGCGAAGTCGACGGCCGGGCCGGGATGGCCGGAGGCCGACAGCGGCACATACATGGTCCAGCCGGCACCGACGCCGTTGGCGCCCGGCTCGCCTTCGACGAAGGTCGACAGCAGGAGCAGCGCGAAGGAGGCCGGCAGCAGCCAGAACGAGATGTTGTTCATGCGCGGGAACGCCATGTCGGGCGCGCCGATCATCAGCGGCACGAACCAGTTGCCGAAGCCGCCGATCATCGCGGGCATGACCATGAAGAAGATCATGATCAGGCCGTGCGAGGTCACGAACACGTTATAGGTGTGCGTCTCGTGGAATATCTGCACGCCGGGATACATCAACTCGGCACGGATCGCGACCGACATCGCGGCACCGATGATGCCCGCGATGACCGCGAAGATCAGGTACATCGTGCCGATGTCCTTGTGGTTGGTCGAGTAGACGTAGCGACGCCATCCGGTCGGATGGGCGTGCTCGTGGTCATGTCCGTGGTCTTGCGCGTGATCGCCGTGTGCCGCTGCGCTGGTTGCCATTTTCAAATCCTGCCTTGCGTCCCGTTCGGACCTTTGGAGGTCCCGCCCTTTATGTCGCTTTCAGTCCCTCAAGCCGTCGCCCGGCGCTTACTGCGTCGGGCCGGCTGCGGAGGCGAAGGTGCTGGTGTCGCCGCTCGCAAACTTTTTCTTCGCCGATTCAACCCAGGAGGCGAAATCCTGGTCGTTCACCACGCGGATCGCGATCGGCATGAAGGCGTGGTCCTTGCCGCAAAGCTCCGAGCACTGGCCGTAGAACATGCCGGTCTTGGTGGCCTTGAACCAGGTCTCGTTCAGCCGGCCCGGAATGGCATCGATCTTGACGCCGAACGCCGGCAGCGCAAACGCGTGGATGACGTCGGCGCCGGTGACCTGAACGCGAATCACCTTGTTGACCGGCACCACCATCTCGTTGTCGACGCCGAGCAGGCGGGGCTGCTTGTCCTGGGCCATCAGCGAGTCGAACTCGAACTTGCCGTTGTCGGGATAGGCGTAGGACCAGTACCACTGCTTGCCGGTCGCCTTGATCGTCAGGTCCGCCTTCGGCACGTCGAGCTCGAGGAACAGCAGGCGGAACGACGGCACCGCGATGCCGACCAGAATCAGCACCGGCACCAGGGTCCACACCACCTCGATCAGCGTGTTGTGGGTGGTCCGCGACGGCACCGGATTGGCCTTCGCGTTGAACTTCACCACCACGATGACGAGCAGCGCCAGAACGAACAGCGTGATCAGGATGATCAGCACCGACAGGAAATTATGGAACCAGACGATGTTGTCCATCACCGGGGAACCGGAGCCCTGCAGGTGCCACTCCCACGGCTCAGGCTGACCGAGCTCGGCAAATGCCGCGCCGCCCGTCGCCAGCATGATGCCAGCCGCCACTACGGCGATGGTGGTCATTCCCAGCAAATGCCGGCCCACCCGACCCATCGACATCCTCATGCCGTTCGCGCTCCCCTTACGAAATCACCCCAAGTGCATCCCCCCATTTTGTGGGGAACGCTTATTCGATCCGCCCGTCTGACAAACCGCCGCTCAAGAATACCTCTAAGAGGAATTGGGGCCAGATCGCTAGAACGCCGAAATCAAGCCTCTCAAACCATAATTCTTGATCTATCGCAATGCAGTCTTGAGCCCCCTCTGTCAGCGATCACCCGCAAGATATTTCCCAGTAACATCAGACAAAAATACCGCTTGCCGGGATGCCGCGGCTTGACAGCCGGATTGCCCGCTGTAGGCACAGGCGCAGGGCCCCGCAGGAACCTGATTCGTGGCGGCAATGGCGGCCGAGGCGGCGCGGAATTTGCTTGCGATTTGCCTTCAAGACGCCGTCATTCCCGTATCAGTCCACCAGCGCGAGCGACCCGAGCGAGCAGAGGGACCGACCCTGATGGGGCTTTCGAGATGGATGGCACGATCGGCTCTATGGCCGAATGACGGTCTCACGACGCTGATCGGCCTCCTGGCTGTCGTCCTTTTCCTTGCCGTGCCCGGCCTTGCCCATGCGCAGGGCGCGGTGCGCTCCGTCCATGGCGACTGGCAGATCCGCTGCGACACGCCTCCGGGCGCCCAGGCCGAGCAATGCGCCCTGATCCAGAGCGTGGTGGCGGAAGACCGCTCCAATGCCGGCCTCACCGTGATCGTGCTCAAGACCGCCGACCAGAAGAGCCGCCTGATGCGCGTGGTCGCCCCCTTGGGCGTGCTGCTGCCCTCCGGCCTCGGGCTGAAGCTCGACAACCAGGACGTCGGTCGCGCCGGTTTCGTTCGCTGCCTGCCCAACGGCTGCGTCGCCGAGGTCGTCATGGACGACAAGCTGCTCAGCCAGCTCCGCAGCGCCAAGACCGCGACCTTCATCATCTTCGAGACACCCGAGGAAGGCATCGGCTTCCCGCTCAGCCTCAACGGCCTCGGCGAGGGCTACGACAAGCTGCCGTAGGACCTGGTCGCGGCGAACCTATTGTTTCCGTAATGTGACGGCTCGCGCTCTCGCGGAACCGTTCCGAAACCATTATCTTGCCTCACATCCCCCGATAATGGACGGACGCATGACCAACCCTGCCACAACCTCCCTGCTCGACCGCGCCAATCTCGACCGCGACCAGGTTCGCAACGAGGTCGCACGCGGCCTTGCCGGAGCTGACGACGGCGAATTGTTCCTGGAATACAGCCAGACCGAAGCGCTGATGTTCGACAATGGGCGGCTGAAGCAGGCGACCTACGACACCTCGCAAGGTTTTGGCCTGCGCGCCGTCAAGGACGACGCAGTCGGCTATGCGCATTCATCCGACGTGTCGCTGCCGGCGCTGATTCGCGCGGCCGATGCGGTCGCGGCCGTGCGCGGCGGCTATTCCGGCAGCTTTGCGGCCCCGCCTCCGCACACCAATGTGCGGCTCTATGGCGATGAGAATCCGCTCGACGCTCCGGGCTTCGAGACCAAGGTCAAGTTGCTTGCCGAAATCGACGCTTACCTGCGCCACAAGGATCCTCGGGTGCGGCAGGTCAGCGTCAGCCTGGGTGCGACCTGGCAGGTGGTCGAGATCCTGCGGCCCGACGGCGAGAGCTACCGCGACATCCGCCCGCTGGTGCGCGTCAACGTCTCCGTCGTCGCTGGACAAGGCGACCGCCAGGAGAGCGGCAGCAAGGGCTATGGCGGTCGCGCCGGCTATGCCGAATTCATCGAGACCAGGTCCTGGCGCGATGCCGCCGACGGCGCGCTGCGCGAGGCGCTGGTGAATCTGGAATCGATTCCCGCCCCCGCCGGCGAGATGGACGTCGTGCTCGGCGCCGGCTGGCCCGGCGTGATGCTGCATGAAGCGGTCGGTCACGGCCTCGAAGGCGACTTCAACCGCAAGAAGACGTCGGCGTTCGCCGGCCTGATGGGCCAGCAGGTCGCCGCCAAGGGCGTCACCGTGGTCGACGACGGCACCATTGCCTCGCGCCGCGGCTCGCTGTCGATCGACGACGAGGGCACGCCGACCAATCGCACCGTTCTGATCGAGGACGGCATTCTCGTCGGCTACATGCAGGACCGCCAGAACGCGCGGCTGATGAACATGAAGCCGACCGGCAACGGCCGTCGCCAGGGCTACGCCCATGTACCGATGCCGCGCATGACCAACACCTACATGCTCGCAGGCGATCGCGACCCGGCCGAGATTTTGGCGTCGGTGAAGAACGGCGTGTTCGCCGCGAATTTCGGCGGCGGACAGGTCGACATCACATCGGGCAAGTACGTGTTCCAGTGCACCGAGGCCTACAAGATCGAGAACGGTAAGATCGGCGCGCCGCTGAAGGGCGCCATGCTGATCGGCAACGGGCCGACCGACCTGCATCGCATCCGCATGATCGGTAACGATCTGGCGCTCGATACCGGCATCGGCACCTGCGGCAAGAACGGTCAGGGCGTGCCTGTCGGCGTCGGCCAGCCGTCGCTTCTGATGGAACGCATTACGGTGGGTGGAACGGGCGCATGAGCGTTGAGGACAAAGTGACTGTCAGCACCAAGCGAAAGAGCAGCGGCTGGGGCAGCCAGCTGGTGCAGCTTGCCGGCATCGTCGCCGCCGTCTTCATCGCCAAGGGCGCGCTGGCGGAGCCGTTCTACGTGCCGTCGGGCTCGATGGAGCCGACGCTGTTGATCGGCGACGCCTTGCTCGCCTCGAAATTTCCCTATGGCTACGGCACCTCGTCGCTGCCGATCCAGATCAACCTGCCCGAAACCGGCCGCGTGTTCGCGGAGACGCCGAAGGCAGGCGACGTGGTCGTGTTCCGCTGGCCCGGCGATCGCTCGCAGGCCTGGGTCAAGCGCGTCGTGGGTCTTCCCGGCGACCGCATCCAGATGCGGCAGGGCCAACTGTTCATCAACGACCGTCCGGCCGAACTGAAGCCGGATGGCGTCGGCGCCGCCGAGGACGACAATGGCGGCAGCGAGCCCGCCTACCGCTACGTCGAGACGCTTCCGAATGGCGTCAAGCACCTGATCTTCAAGATGCGCGACAACGGTCCGCTCGACAACACGCCCGAAGTCACGGTGCCCGCGGGGCACCTGTTCGTGCTCGGCGACAACAGAGACAACTCGGCCGACAGCCGCGTGCCGCTGCGCTCCGGCGGCGTCGGCCTGCTGCCGATCGACAATCTGGTCGGCCGTGCGGACGCCGTGCTCGGTTCCTGGGATCTCGGCATGCGCGGTCAGCCGGTCTGGACCTGGCTCTCCGGCTTCCGCCTCGCGCGGTTCTTCACCGCCGTGCACTGAGCTGAGCTCGTGACCTTCGACGACGTCAGGAAATTCGTGCTGACGTGGCCGGAGGTCGAGGACGGCACCTCCTACGGCACACCGGCGCTGAAAGTGCGCAAGAAGATGCTGGCGCGCCTGAAGGAGGACGGCGACAGCCTGGTGATGCCTGATGTTCCGATCGACGAGCGTGCGATGCTGGTCGAGAGCCAGCCGGAAATCTTCCACTTCACCGACCACTACGCCGATTATCCGATCGTGCTGATCCGCTTGTCCAAGGCGAAGCGCGCGATCCTGGAGCCGCTGCTGCGGCGGCGTTGGCGAACGCTGGCCTCGAAGGCGGCGCGGGCGGATTATGATGCGCGCGAGAGCGCGTGACGCACGCGATGGATGAAGCCCGCTTCCTCGCGCTGGCACTGAAGAATCCGGTCAACGTTGCAATCCTCGACGAGCTCCACCACCTCGCGCTGCCGGATGCGTGGCTGGTCTCGGGATGCCTGGTGCAATCGGTGTGGAACGTGCTGACCGGCCGCGCCATCGATCACGGCATTGCCGATTACGACGTCTTCTACTTCGACCCTGATACCTCCTGGGACGCGGAGGACGCCGTGATCCGCCGACTGCAAGCGCGGCTCGATCATCTCGGCGCCAGGATCGAGATCCGTAATCAGGCACGCGTGCATCTGTGGTACCCGGCCAAGCATGGCCTGCCGTATCCGCCACTGTGGTGCTCGGCCGACGGTATCGACCGTTTCCTCACGCAGAACACGCAAGTGGGCGTGAGGCGCGTGGACGGCGGGTTCGACGTCTATGCGCCACGCGGCTTCGACGATGTCGCAGGTCTGGTTGCGCGGCCAAATCCGGGCGCCAATTTCTCCGCGGCGAATTACGCGGTGAAAGCCGAGAGATGGAAGGCGTTGTGGCCAGAGCTTACGGTGATTGCGGCAGAATGATCCTTGCCTATCTCACCACGCCCGATATGAACCCGGCCTTGCGCCGTGGCGGCTTGATGTCCTTTTTCAGGAAGCAGCGCGCTTCGCGGCCGGTATAGCCGGGACGCGCATACGTGAAGGCACGGCATTTGTTGTCGGCGGTGCAGGCGGCCTTGCAGACCTCCTCGCCCTCGCCTTCCTTGAGGTCGAAATTGCGCAGATCGCCGCCGGGGCGGTCGATCGAAGTCTCCACGCCCTCGACGCGAGGCTCGATCACGCCGGCACCGCGCACCCCGGAGATGCAGCAATTGGCGGGCTGTCGCGGCGGCACGGTATTCTTGAGCCAGCACACCGCCGCAGCGCCGTCGATATCAGGATAGCTGAAGCTCCAGGCGCGGCACTTGCGATCGCGCTCACAGAGCAGCGCACAATCCTCGGGATCGCCTGATGTGACCGGCGTGTTGAAATAGTCGCCACCCGGCCGGTCGAACGCCGTCTGCGCACGCGCGGGCACGCTCGCAAAGGCGAGCGCAAGCAGCGTGACACAGGCCACGACGCAGGCCATGACGGCCCCAGGCAGGCGGCCCTTCCCCATCGGAACAGCTTTCGAGTTATTGACGGCGCTCAGGTTTTTCGGCCGGTCATTTGATCGCCGCAAACCTGTACGGGCGATGAACGGCCTAAAACCTGGTCGTTGGCCTAATTGCCTAGAGGCTTCTCGACAAGAACACGCGTCAGGGCCTGAATCTAGAACGCGTATTCCGCGTAGGCCGGTTCCACCGAGCCCTGCCAGGCACTGTTGAACTTCTCGAGCATCTCCTCGGCCGGGGTCCGGCCGGAATCGATGATGCGGTCGAGCGGCTCCAGATGCCGCGTTTCGTCGCGGCCGATTGCATCGATACGGCCGCGGCGACGCAGGCCCGCATGTGCCAGAACGAGGCATTCCTTGGCGATCTCGAACAGATAGCGGTCCTTGATCCGCGCCTTGAAGCCGAAGCGCGGCACGTCGTCGCGCAGCGCCTGGCGCTCGAGCGCGGTCCAGTGCTTCACCAGATCCCAGGCCGCATCGAGCGACACGTCGTCATACAGCAGCCCGGCCCAGAACGCCGACAGCGCCGGCAAGCGGCCCCACGGGCCACCATCGGAGCCGCGCATCTCGAGGTAACGCTTCAGCCGCACCTCCGGGAAGATCGTCGAGAGATGATTGGCCCAGTCCGACAGCGTCGGACGTTCGCCGGGCAGATTGTTGTTGCGGCCATCGAAGAAGGCGCGGAACGAGGAGCCCGATACGTCGATGTAATCGTCGCCACGCTTGACGAAATACATGGGCACGTCGAGCGCGTAGTCGACATAGCGCTCGAAGCCCATGCCGTCCTCGAAGGCCCACGGCATCATGCCGGCGCGCGCATTGTCGGTGTCGCGCCAGATCTCGGAACGGAAGGAGAGGAAGCCGTTCGGCTTGCCTTCGGTGAACGGCGAGTTCGCGAACAGGGCGGTCGCGACCGGCTGGAGCGCCAGCGAGACGCGCAGCTTCTTGACCATGTCAGCTTCGGAGGAGAAATCGAGATTGGTCTGCACCGTGCAGGTCCGGTACATCATGTCGAGGCCGTATTGACCGACCTTCGGCATGTAACTGGTCATGATCTTGTAGCGACCCTTGGGCATCACCGGGATGTCGGCGCGCGACCAGGACGGCGTCATGCCGAGGCCGAGGAAGCCGATGCCGAGCGGGGTCGCGATCTCGCGCACTTGCGCCAGATGCGCCATCAGCTCGCTCTGGGTCTGGTGCACGTTCTCGACCGGTGCACCCGAAAGCTCGAACTGTCCGCCGGGCTCAAGCGAGATCGCGCCGCCGCCGGTGACGTCGTAGAGGCCGATGATGTTGCCCTTCTCCATGATCGGCTCCCAGCCGAGCAGGAGCTTCATGCCTTCGAGCAGCGCGCCGATACCGCGTGCGCCTTCGTAAGGCACGGGGCGGTGGCCCTCGAGCGTGAACGGCGTCTTCTCGTGCTCGGTACCCATGCGGAATTCGGACGGGTCCTTGCAGCCGGCCTCGAACCACGCAACGAGCTCGTCGCGCGATTGCAGCGGCGTCATATCGATCTGGTCTCGCGCCATATCAAACTCTAATCAAAAGGGCGCTTCGACCGAAGGCGCGCGGGTGACGGGGATGGTCCGCGAACCCACCGGGCGCGCGGACGAGCTTGTGAGCCGCGCGGTCATCGCGACGGCGAGGTTTCGTTGACGTTGGCGACGGGCGGCAGCTTCATCTCGCCGCACGAGCAACCCAGCCGGTCGAGCAGACCGCTGAGCTTGAGGGCATCGGCATCGGACAGTTTCGAGCCGACATATTTCTCGATCGCGGCCGAGTAGGCGCCCCACATCCGCTTCTGCAGCTCGCGGCCGGCCTCCGTGATCTCGACGAACTGGCCGCGCTTGTCGATCTTGCATTCGCGCCGCGAGGCGAGGCCTTCGTCGACGAGGCGATCAATCAATCGCGAGGTGGAGTATTGCGGGATCAGCATCTGCCGCTCGAGTTCCACCGGCCGCAGCTCCCCGCTCGGGGCGCGCGACAATTCGAGGAGCGCGTCGTACCAGGCGAGCGGCGGGAACCCGGCCTTCTTCAGATCCTGCTCGACACAGTCGAGCACGCGGCTCTGTACCCGCATCAGGCGGATCCAGGCGCTGGTTGCCTCGGTCGATGGTTTACGTTTCATGGTCCCGCTCAAACTCGTCGTCCGCTTCTTACCCCACTCGATGCACCTGCATCAATCTTGACTATTGCATGCAGATGCATGTAGGCGTTCCTTCGCCCCAACCAAGCGTCAAGAGGAGGAAATTCCATGAAACTGTATTACTCGCCCGGCGCCTGCTCGCTGTCCCCCCATATCGCACTCCTCGAGGCCGACCTGCCTTATGAGTTGGTCAAGGTCGATATCCGGGCCAAGAAGCTCGAGAACGGTGAAGACTATCTGAAGGTCAATCCGAAGGGTCAGGTCCCCGCGCTGGGCCTCGACAGCGGGGAGATCGTGACCGAAGGCCCGGTCATTGTCCAGATGATCGCCGACAAGGCCCCGGCCAAGGCACTGGCGCCCGCGCGCGACAGTTCCGAGCGCTACAAGCTGCTCGAATGGCTGAACTTCCTCACCTCCGAGGTGCACAAGAGCTTTGGCCCGATGTTCGCGCCGGCGTTGAACGACGACGCCAAGGCGTTCTTCAGGGATCGCGTCATGGGCAAGCTGAAGCATATCGACAGCGAGCTCGCCGGCAAAGACTACCTCATGGGCAAGCAGTTCTCGGTCGCCGACGGCTATCTCTTCACGATGCTGACCTGGGGCGACCGGATGAAGTTCGACCTCTCCGCCATGCCTCACCTCACCGCCTACAAGGCCCGCGTCGCGGCACGGCCGAAGGTGCAGGAGGCGTTGAAGAAGGAAGGGCTGGCGCAGGCCGCCTAAGGCGCGCAAAACCATCAGTCATCAAGGGCCGGGTCGATGATCCGGCCCTTTTTACCGCCGACGCGCCGAAACCGAGCCCGCTTCGTCGGATCATCGTACCTTAATTAGACTTATGAACTACTGTTCGCCAAACGTAAGTGGTGCTGTCTTGTCTCTGCCCGTGAAGCGGGCGAGCTTGGTCGAATTCATTGAAGAATTTTTGGACTCTCATCGGAGTTGAACTTGACGATTGCCATCGTCCTGATCGTTGCAAGCGCATTGGTGGGAATAGCGACAGGTTACGTATTCAGGATCTGGGCGCTGGTCGTGTTCTCGCCGCTCATCGCGGTCTTCTCGGCAGTAATTCTGCACGCCTATCAGTTCGGAATGCTGGCGGGCGTGATCATCATTGCGGTCTGCCTTGCCGTTTCTCAGCTCGCCTACTTTGCAGCTGCGTATCTGTTGCAGGCGCGCGAGGCCTCACCCCATGACGAAGTCGACGGCCAGCCACGCAAGATAAGCGAGCAGAAAATCCCCCGCCAGCACGAGTAATGCCAACGCGGCCCAAAGCAGCGGTCCCTTGCGGCGCAGCCGCGCCGGCTTCTGCATAGGCGAGAGACGGCCAAACGTGGGCGCAACGGCGTATTTCGCGGTGAGATCGCGACAAAGCGCGGTCTTCCGCAGCACCAAAGAATTCATCAAGGACACTTTCTTATTTCTTCAACTTGCCGATGGCCCGGCAAGCGTCCCAACGCGATTCGTGACCCTGACCCTCAGCAAGACTAGTGCCAGGGCCGAGCAAAAGAACGGCGCCGCTTTGTCGCGTCCATGACAATTGTGCGACGCGCGGCAGCGGGACTGTTGCACGGCTCCTACGCGATTTCTGTGACGGGTTCCACAACCGGGGAGATCCTGACGCAACCGTGAGGACATTGCGCCAAAAGAAAAAGGCCGGATCGACGATCCGGCCTGTTGTCTCGAACGACTCCAATTGATCAGGCGGCCGCGGCCTTCTTCGGCGCGAAGCGGCCGTAGAATGTCTCGCCCTTCGCCGCCATGTCTTCGAGCAGCTTCGGCGGCGTGAAGCGCGAACCGTACTTCGCTTCCAGCTTGTGGCAGAGCTCGACGAACTTCTTCGTGCCCATGAAGTCGATGTAGGACAGCGTGCCGCCGGTGAACGGCGCGAAGCCGAAGCCGAGGATCGAACCGACATCCGCCTCGCGGGGATCGGTGATGACGTGATCCTCGACGGTGCGCGCCGCTTCCACAGCCTGCACGACCAGGAAGCGCTGCTTCAGCTCCTCGACGTCGAGCGTGTCAGGATCGAGCTGCTTCGGCTGCAGCGCCGAGAGCCCCGGCCACAGACTCTTCTGGCCCTTGCCCTTCTCGGGATAGTCGTAGAAGCCCTTGCTGTTCTTGCGACCAAGACGCCCTTGCGTCTCGACCATCTCCACCATCAGCTTCTTCTGATCGGGATTGATGGCGTTCGGGCCTAGATCGGCTTCGGTCGCCTTCATGATCTTCAGGCCAAGGTCGAGCGCGACTTCGTCCGACAGCGAGAGCGGGCCGACCGGCATGCCGGCCATCTTGGCGCAGTTCTCGATCATCGCCGGCGGCACGCCTTCGAGGAACATCTCGTTGCCCTCGGCGACGTAACGGCCGACGCAGCGGTTGGCGAAGAAGCCTCTGGAGTCGTTGACCACGATCGGTGTCTTGCCGATCTGCCGGACGTAATCCAGCGCGGTCGCGAGCGCGAGGTCGCCGGTGTTCTTGCCGAGAATGATCTCGACCAGCATCATCTTCTCGACCGGCGAGAAGAAGTGGATACCGACGAACTTGCCCTGGTCCTTGAAGCTCTCGGCCAGCGAGGTGATCGGCAGCGTCGAGGTGTTCGACGCGAAGATCACGTCGGGCTTCAAATATTCCTGCGCCTTGGCAAAGGTGTCAGCCTTGACCTTGCGGTCCTCGAACACGGCCTCGATGACGAGGTCGACGTCCTTCAGCGCGGCATAGTCCGCGGTCGGCGTGATGCGCGCGAGCAGCTTCTCGGCATCCTCAGGCTTGGCGCGACCCTTCTTGATCTGGTCCTCGATCACCTTCTGCGCGTGCGCCTTGCCCTTGTCGGCGCTCTCCTGGTCGCGATCGATCAGAACGACGTCGAGGCCGGCGCGGGCCGAGACGTAGCCGACGCTGGCGCCCATGAAGCCGGCGCCGATCACGGCGATCTTCTTGACCTTGGTCGGCGGCACGTCCTTCGGCCGTCGCGCTCCCTTGTTGAGCTCCTGCATCGACAGGAACAGGCTACGGATCATCGCCGCCGCCTCCTTCGAGCGCAGCACCGAGGTGAAGTAGCGCGACTCGACACGCAGCGCGGCGTCGATCGGCAACTGCAGGCCCTCATAGACGCAGCTCATGATGGCGCGCGCGGCCGGATAGTTGTCGTAGGTCTCGCGGCGATAGATCGCGTTGCCGGCCGGGAACATCATCATGCCGGCCTTGGAGAACACCGGGCCGCCGGGCAGCTTGAAGCCCTTCTCGTCCCAGGGCGCGACAGCCTTGCCGCCGCCCTTGATCCAGTCCTTCGCCGCCTTGATCAGGTCAGCGGCCGGAACGATGGCGTGGATCAAATTGAGCTGCTTCGCCTTGTCGATCGTAACAGGGTCGCCCTTGAGCAGGATCGTCATGGCGTCCTGCGGCGGCACCAGGCGCGGCACGCGCTGCGTGCCGCCGGCCCCCGGGAACAGGCCGACCTTGACCTCGGGCAGGCCCAGACGGGTCTTGGGATTCTCCGCCGCCACGCGATAATGGCAGCACAGCGTGATCTCGAAACCGCCGCCGAGCGCGAGGCCGTTGATCGCGGCCGCCCACGGCTTGCCCGACGTTTCGATCGAGCGCAGCACCTGCGAGAAGCGCCGGCTCTGCTCGAACAGCATCTGGTTCGCGGCGGTCTCGCCCTGCTCCTTGAGAACCTTGGCGTAGGCCTGGTTCATGCCTTCGAGCATGGAGAGATCAGCGCCGGCGCAGAACGCGTCCTTCGCAGAGGTGATGACGACGCCCTTCACCGCGCCATCGGCAGTCGTCTCCTTGACGATCGCGTCGAGCTCGCTGGTCGAGGTCTCGTCGAGCACGTTCATCGAACGGCCCGGGATGTCCCAGGTGACGAGCGCGATACCGTCGGAATCGGTCTCAACCTTGAAATTCTTGTAAGCCATGTTGGTTGCTCCCCTACCCCTTAGACGCGCTCGATGATGGTCGCGGTGCCCATGCCGCCGCCGATGCACAGCGTGACCAGGGCGGTGGACTTGTTGGTGCGCTCGAGCTCGTCGAGCACTGTGCCGAGGATCATCGCACCGGTGGCGCCGAGCGGATGGCCGAGCGCGATGGCGCCGCCATTGACGTTGATCTTGGCGTTGTCGATGTCGAAGGCCTGGATGTAGCGCAGCACCACCGAGGCGAAGGCCTCGTTGAGCTCGAACAGGTCGATGTCAGACTTCTTCATGCCGGAGCGCGCGAACAGCTTTTCGGTGACGTCGACCGGACCGGTCAGCATCATCGCCGGCTCCGAGCCGATATTCGCAAAGGCGCGGATCTTTGCACGCGGCTTGAGGCCATACTTCGCACCTGCCTCCTTGCTGCCGAGCAGCACGGCGCCGGCGCCGTCGACGATGCCCGAGGAGTTGCCGGCGTGATGCACGTAATTGACGCGCTCGATCTCCGGATGCGACTGCACCGCGACGCCGTCGAAGCCGCCCATCTGCGCCATCATCGTGAACGACGGCTGCAGCTGCGCCAACGACTGCATCGTGGTCGAGGGACGCATGTGCTCGTCCTTGGCGAGGATCGTGAGGCCGTTGATGTCCTTCACCGGCACCACCGACTTGTTGAAGCGGCCCTCGTCCCAGGCCTTGCCGGCACGCTGCTGGCTCTGCACGGCGTAGGCGTCGACGTCGTCGCGGGAGAAGCCGTATTTGGTCGCGATCAGGTCGGCCGAGACGCCCTGCGGCATGAAATAGGCGGGGACCGCCATCGACGGGTCCATCGGCCAGGCACCGCCGGAAGCGCCGATGCCGACGCGGCTCATCGATTCGGCGCCGCCGCCGATCACTAGATCATGCTGCCCGCTCATCACCTGGGCTGCGGCAAAATTCACGGCATCGAGGCCCGAGGCGCAGAAGCGGCTGATCTGCACGCCGGGCACGGCTTCGCCGAGTCCGGCCTTCAACGCCGCAAAGCGCGCGATGTCGGAGCCCGCCTCGCCGACCGGATCGACCACGCCGAGCACAACGTCGTCGACGGAATCCTCGGGAAGGTTGTTGCGGTCCTTCAGCGCCTTCAGCGGCACGGTGGCGAGCGCGAGCGCGGTGACTTCGTGCAGCGAACCGTCCGCCTTGCCGCGGCCACGGGGGGTGCGAACGTGATCGTAGATGAATGCCTCAGGCATGACGCCCTCCTGATCTGGTGTTCTGATGTCGATGTCGCGGAAGCAGGCTCAGAACGCTTCCGCCGGCAATTCCATGATGGTGGCGCAACCGGACTGGATGCGCGCGAGGTTGGCCGCGGTCTCCGGCAGCATCCGCTCCATGAAGAAGCGGCCGGTGACGAGCTTGGTCGAGAGATAGGGCGTCGCCCCGCCGGCGGCAATCTTGGCGTGGGTGACCTTGGCCATCTTCGCCCACATGTAACCGAGCGCGACGAAACCGAAGAGATGCAGATAGTCGGTCGCCGCAGCGCCGGCATTGTCAGGCTTCATCATCGCGTTCTGCATCAGCCAGGTCGTCGCCTGCTGGAGATGGCCGAGCGAGGTCGAGAGCGGTGAGATGAAGGGCTTGAGCGCCTCGTCGCCGCCGTTCTCCTTGGCGAAGGCCATGACCTCGCCGAAGAAGGCCATGATGGCGCGGCCGCCGTCGCGCGGCAGCTTGCGGCCGACGAGGTCGAGCGCCTGGATGCCGTTGGCGCCTTCATAGATCATGGCGATGCGCGCATCGCGCACGAACTGCTCCATGCCCTGCTCGGCGATGTAGCCGTGACCGCCATACATCTGCTGCGCCTGCACCGCGTTGGCGAAGCCGTAGTCGGTGAGGAAACCCTTCAGCACCGGCGTCATCAGGCCCATGTGATCGTCGGCGGCCTGGCGGTCCTTCGGGTCCTCGGAGCGATGGGCGACGTCGCTCTTCAGCGCGGTCCACATCACGAAGGCGCGCGCGGCCTCGTTGAAGGCGCGGATCGAGAGCAGCGTGCGGCGGACGTCGGGATGCACGATGATCGGGTCGGCCGGCTTGTCCGGTGCCTTCACGCCGGTGAGCGAGCGGCCCTGGATGCGCTCTCGCGCATAGGCGACCGCGTTCTGATAGGCGACCTCGGATTGCGCGAGCCCCTGAACGGCGACGCCGAGGCGGGCCTCGTTCATCATCACGAACATGCCCTGCATGCCCTTGTTCTCTTCGCCGATCAGCCAGCCGGTGGCGTTGTCGTAGTTCATCACGCAGGTCGAATTGCCGTGGATGCCCATCTTGTGCTCGATCGAGCCGCAGACGACGCCGTTGCGGCTGCCCACCGAACCATCGGCATTGACGAGGAACTTCGGCACCACGAACAGCGACACGCCCTTGATGCCTGCGGGAGCGCCCTCGATGCGGGCGAGCACGAGGTGGATGATGTTGTCGGCGAGGTCATGCTCGCCGGCCGAGATGAAGATCTTGGTGCCGGTGATCTTGAAGGAGCCATCGGCCTGGCGCACCGCCTTGGTGCGGAGCATGCCCAGGTCGGTACCGCAATGCGGCTCGGTCAGGTTCATGGTGCCGGTCCATTCGCCGGCAACCATCTTCGGGACGTAGGTCTGCTTCTGCTCCGGCGAGCCGTGAACGATCAGCGCCGCGGTCGCGCCCATGGTGAGACCGCCATACATCGAGAACGCCATGTTGGCGGAGATCTGGAATTCGTTGACGGCCTGGGAGAGCGTCACCGGCAGGCCCTGGCCGCCGAACTCGGTCGGCGCGGAGAGACCGAGCCAGCCGCCCTCGGCGACCTGCTTGAAGGCGTCCTTGAAACCCTTCGGCGTGGTGACGCTGCCGTCGTCGGCGCGCTTGCAGCCTTCGAGATCGCCGACGCGATTGAGCGGCTGCAGCACCTCTTCAGCGAGCTTGGCGGCTTCCCCCAGGATCGCCTCGCGCACGTCGCTCGACGCATCGGAGAAGCCGGCGAGGTTGTCGTAGCGGTCGATCTGGAAGACGTCGTTGAGCAGGAAGTTCACGTCTTCGACGGGGGCTTTATAGATCGGCATTGCGGTCTCCCGGCATGGGCTGAAGCGATGAAAATTTTCAGGAATGGGCGGCGAGCTGCTCCGCCATCAGTCGGTGCAGCATGTTGATGGCCTTGAGCGGACGCACCATCACCTTGAAACCGGTGATGCGCCCCTCGGCGTCGAAGGTGATGATGTCGACGCCGTTGATCTCGATGCCGTCCAGGATGGTCTTGAATTCGAGCACGGCGCCGTCGGCACTGCGCCATTCACCCACATAGGTGAAACCGGGACCACCGAGCACCTTCTCGGCGCTGGCGAGATATTTGAAGGTGATGTCGCGCCCGCGCTGCGGGGTGTGCACGACGGGACTTTCGAACACGGCGTCGGGATGGAGCAGGTCCCACAGCGCCTTGCTGTCGTGGGACTTCATGTAGGCGTACCAGGAGTCGAGGCCGGTCATTGTCAGGTGCCTCCCAAAGGGCTTTGGCAAAAACGCGAAAACAACCCCATGCACAGTAGCGCCAGGGGGATGCTCTTCCGGGGGTCTGAAGCCCCACCTCATATGCACATTGACGCATATGCGCCGATGCGCATAAAGTCAAGCTGGTTGGTTAAGCTTACGGGGAGGCAGGTCACATGGCACTGGGCGACGCGATCCTCGCATGCCTCACGGAACGTCCGATGACGGGCTACGAGCTCGCCAAGACGTTCGACTCCTCGGTCGGCTTCTTCTGGAAGGCCGACCACCAGCAGATCTACCGCGAACTCTCCAAATTGCGCGACCGTGGATACATCCAGGGCCGCGAGGTCGTGCAGACGGGCAAGCCTAATAAGCTCATCTATACGCTGACTCCGGAAGGCCGAACAGCGCTGCGGCACTGGGCCGCGCGGCCGAGCACCCCGCCCTCGATCAAGGACGATTTGCTGGTCCGGCTGCATGCGCTCGACAGCATCGACATCGAGCCGATCCGCACCGACCTGATGGACCGGCTGGAGCACCACCGCGACCGGCACGAGAACTATGAGCGGATTCTGAAAAAGCGATTCCCGGAAGGAACGGCATCAGGCGTGCTCGACCTCGGCAATCTGCTGCTGCTGCGCCTCGGCGCGCGGCACGAGCAGATGGTGGCCGATTTCTGCGAAGAGGCCCTTGAGGCGCTGTCGGCGATGAGCGGCAAGGGCACGGTGGTACCGCTGGACGACAGCAAGCGCGAGAAGGGTTAGGGCTCCCCCCCGGTTCCAACCGCCCAACTTTAAGACACCGGGACTGCGTTCCTTAACCCGTTATTTACCCTAACGGACAAAAGTCTGACTTCGAGGCAGACGACCCGCGCCAAATCCGATTGTCTTTGCAACCGGCACGCGTGGGGAGACTGGAGGCGCCGGGTGGGGCGCCGGAGTCGGAACCGGACAGAGTCATGAATTCGCGCGTATCGTGGAGTGTTGACGGCATCGATCCATCCGTCCGGGAGCGGGCCGAAGCTGCTGCGCGCCGTGCCGGCATGTCGCTCAACGATTGGCTGAATTCCACGCTCGGCGAGACGGCTCCGCCGAACTTTCGCGGGCCTTCCGACCAGCGCCAAGATCAGCGTCAGGAGCAGCGTCCCGATCCGCGCGCGATGCCGATGCCGAACCAGGGCGCCAGCCAGGAGAGCCGCGAGGTCGCCGACATCCATCAGCGGCTCGACGCGATCACCCAGCAGATCGAACGGATTTCAAAGCCCGCCGCGCCGCGCCAGGAAATGTCGCGCGAGCAGGGCGTCGCCCGCCAGCTCAACGACGCGATCTCGCGGTTGGATGCCCGCCTCTCGCAGATCTCGCGGCCCCAGCAACCGCAGCCGCAAGCACAGCAGCCTCAGCCGCCGCGACCGGCACCTGCGCCGGCACCGGCCCCGGTTGAACCGCGCCAGCGCCAGGCCGATGCGGTCGAGCGCGCGGCCGCGCAAGTCTATCGCAGCTCACCTCCCCTGAGCCCTGCATCGTTCGACGTCGCGGTCGCCGAGATCACCGCGCGCCAGAGCGAGCTTGACGGCTTTGCGCCGCGGCAACTGCCGCCGCGCGCTGCCCCGCCGATCGCGCCGTCTCCCGCTCCTTACGCGCCTCCGATGGCGCCAATGGCGGCGCCGCCCGCGCCGGTCTATGCCCCGCCGCCACCGCAAGCAGGGCCGGATTTCTCGTCGCTCGAACGCCATCTGCTCAAGATCACCAGCCAGATCGAGTCGCTGCAGCGTCCTGATCATACCGAGCAGGCGATCAACGGCTTCCGCGCCGAGCTCGCCGAGATCCGCAACGCCATCACCGAGGCGATGCCGCGCCGCGCGATCGAATCGATCGAGAACGAGATCCGCTCGCTGCACCGTCGCATCGACGAGACCCGCTCCAACGGCACCGACGGCCAGGTGCTCTCGGGCATCGAACACGCCCTCTCCGACATCAAGCAGGTGCTGCGCACGCTGACGCCGGCCGAGCAGCTCGCCGGCTATGACGAGGCGATCCGCAATCTCGGCGCCAAGCTCGACATGATCCTGCGCGCCAATGACGACCCCTCGACGGTGCGCCAGCTCGAAGGCGCGATCTCCGCCCTGCGCGGCATCGTCTCGAACGTCGCCTCCAACGAAGCGCTGGCACGACTTTCCGAGGACGTACAGCTGCTGTCGTCCAAGGTCGACCAGGTCAATCGCACCTCGGACCGCGGCGACAGCTTTGCCGCCCTGGAGCAGCGCATCGCCGCGCTCACCGCCGCGCTGGAAACGCGCGAGCGGCCGCAAGCGGCCGAGAGCTCCGAACATCTGGAAGCCGCGATCCGCGCGCTGTCCGATCGTTTCGACCGCATGCAGGTCGGCAACGATTCGGCCTCGACCTTCGCGCATCTCGAGCAGCGCGTCTCCTATCTGCTGGAGCGTTTGGAGGCCACCTCCGATTCCCGCGGCGGCGATTTCAGCCGTGTCGAGGACGGGCTGCACGACATCCTGCGACACCTGGAGCGGCAACAGGCGACTTATGCCGCGCTCGCCGAGAGCCGCAATTCGGCGCCCCCTCCCGATTCCGGCATGGTCGATCTCGTCAAGCGCGAGCTCTCCGACATCCGCTTCAGCCAGGCCGAGACCAACCGCAGCACCCAGGATTCGCTGGAGGCCGTGCACAACACGCTCGGCCATGTCGTCGATCGCCTCGCCATGATCGAGGGCGACCTGCGCGCGGTGCGATCGGCGCCGCCGGCTCCTGCACCACAGCCAATGCCGATGGCTGCGCCCATGCCGATGGCCGCGCCGGTCGAGCCGGCGCCGATGGCGCGCGAGCAATGGCAGCCGCAGCCGCCGGCGCAATACGATCCGAAGCCCGAGCTGCCGAATCCGGCCAGCGCGCAGCAGCCGGCGCATTCGGCGTTCGTCGCCGCGCCGCGTGAATTTCATGCCGCCGCGCCCGCAACGCCGCCGCCGGTACCGGCGGCTGCGCCGGTGCCGCCGCGCGCGATCAGCGAGATTCTCGAGCCGCACACGGCACCCGCGCGCGCCGCGATCGCGCCCGAGCTGCCGCCGGATCATCCGCTCGAGCCCGGCACGCGTCCGGGCGGCCGCCCCGCCACGCCGTCCGAGCGCATCGCCGCCTCCGAAAGCGCGATCAGCGAAATCCCCGCCGCGCCGAAGGAGCCGGTGTCGTCGTCGAGCTTCATCGCGGCCGCACGCCGCGCCGCGCAAGCTGCCGCCGCGCAGCCGCCGGAAAAGCCCGCTCGCGGCGTCAAGGCTGCGCTCGCGGCCCGCACCAAGGACAAGGGCCAGGCAAAAGCATCGGCCGCAGGTCAGGAAGGCGGCTCGACCATCACGTCGAAGATCCGCTCGCTGCTGGTCGGCGCGAGCGTGGTCGTGATCGTGCTCGGCACCTTCAAGATGGCGATGAACCTGCTCGACGGCGGCGGCCCGCCGCCGGCGCCGCAGGCGATGGAGGATACCAGCCAGCCGGCGCCGCAGGCGCCGCCCCCGGCCGAGAGCAAGCCTGCCGCGCCCGAACAGATCACGCCGTCGATGACTTCGCCGACGCCGATCGGCAAGCAGTCCCTGAACAATGCCGCACCGGCGCCCGCGCCGGCGAGCTCCGGCAGCACGGCTTCGGTCGAAATTCCGCCTGCGCCTGCGGCAGCAGTGCCGCCGCAGCCCGCGGCGAACAGCGACGTCACCGGCGCGCTGTCCGGCACCAGCCGCGCACGGCTCGGCGTCGTCCAGGTGCCGCCGAGCGAGAAGCTGCCTGATGGCATCGGCGGCCCCGCCCTGCGCACCGCCGCGATGAAGGGCGATGCGACGGCGGCCTACGAGATCGGCGTGCGCTTTGCCGAAGGCAAGGGCGTGGCTGCGAACTACGACGAAGCCGCGAAATGGTACGACCGCGCGTCGCAGGCCGGCGTGGTGCCTGCGACCTTCCGCCTCGGCACGCTCTATGAAAAGGGCCTCGGCGTGAAGAAGGATGCCGACATCGCCCGCCGCTATTACGCGCAGGCCGCCGAGCGCGGCAACGCCAAGGCGATGCACAATCTCGCGGTGCTCGACGCCGACGGCGGCGGACGCGGCGCCAACTACAAGAGCGCGGCACAGTGGTTCCGCAAGGCCGCCGACCGCGGCGTCGCCGACAGCCAGTTCAACCTCGGCATCCTCTATGCCCGCGGCATCGGCGTCGAACAGAACCTCGCCGAGTCCTACAAATGGTTCAGCCTGGCTGCTGCCCAGGGCGACGCGGATTCGTCGAGCAAGCGCGACGATGTCGCCAAGCGCCTCGACCCGCAATCGCTCGCCGCCGCCAAGCTCGCGATCCAGACCTTCAGCGCCGAGCCGCAGCCCGACGACGCCGTCAACGTTCCGGCGCCCACCGGTGGCTGGGACAGCGCCCCGCAAGCGGCCAAAAAGCCGGCGCCGAAGCCGGTCGCGACGAAGAAGACGGCTTCGGCGGCGCATTGAAATTCGACGAGATCGGACGCGGTGCCCACCTCTCCCCGACGGGGAGAGGTGATCCGAGTTCGTGGCTCGCACCGGTTCAAGCAACCGACATTGCAGCTACGGCGCCTCGATCACCGTCGGCACGCCCGGCTCCAGCAGGCGCAGCCGCGTGCCGAACCCGAGCACGTCGAACGTCTTGCGTAGATCCTCGCTGCTCTGGCGGAAGTGCGCCCAACCCTCGGTGTGCACGGGCACGATCATCGCATCGGGAAAGGCGCGCGCGGTCTCGATGGTGTCGTTGGTGTCCATGGTGAGATGGAACGGTCCGCGGGTTTGCGCGGCACCGGCGAACGGCAGCACCACGCCGCATTTGAAGCGGCGCGCGACCTCGGCGACGCCGTCGAACCAGGTGGTGTCGCCACTGATGTAGACCGGCCGCGTGTCCTTGCGGCTCGACTGCACCACGAAGCCGATGACGTCGCCCGACAGCGGCTCGATGCCGGCCGGTCCGTGCCGCGCCGGCGTCGCGGTGATGGTCAGCGTGTTGCCGTCATCGTCCTTCAGATGCGCGGTCGCCCAGGGCGCGAGGCCCTCGACATGGCCGCCGAGGCGCCTGGCGCCGGCCTCCGTGGTCAGCGCGCGCGGCGCCTTCAACAGATAGTCGCGCCCGGACTTGTCGAGATTGTCCGAGTGCTGGTCATGACTGAGCAGCACGGCGTCGATCGGGCCGATCGCGTCGGCCTTCACCGCGGGGCCGATGGTCTTCTCCAGCTTCACATGTGGCAATTGGTAGTCGCCGGGCGCATCGAAGGTGGGATCGGTGAGCAGGCGAAAGCCGTCGATCTCGATCAGCGCGGTGGGGCCGCCGATCAGGGTGATGGAAACGGGCATGAGGGGAACTCCTCTTACACGACGGGCTTTGCGGGGCGCGTCACCAGGTAAATGCCGAGCGCCACCGGAATGATCCCCAGGAGGTCGCGCATCTCGACATGCTCGCCGAGCACGAGGAAGGCGAACAGCATGCCGAGCGGCGGCATCAGGAAATGATAGGCGCTGGCCGCGGTCGCGCCACACACTTTCAGGAGATGAAACCAGAGCCAGTAGGCGAGGATCGAGCCGCCGAGTACGAGGAACGCGAAGGCGCCGATCAGGCTCGGCGTGAGGTCGATGGCATGAACGTCCGCAAAGGTCAGCGCGACCGGCGTCAGCACGATGCCGGCCGCGAGATTCTGCACGCCGTTGCCGATCCACAGGGAACCCCTGGGCGCGAACAGCTTGAACAGGATGGTGCCTGATACGATGGAGGCGAGCGAGGCCAGCGTAAAGATGATGCCGTGCAGGGAATCAGTACCGACCGAGAGGCGATGCCAGACGATCAGGGTCACGCCGATGATGCCGAGCGAGAGGCCGCTCGCCTTGCGCCACGTCATGCCCTCGCCGAGCAAGAGCGCTGCGAGCGCGGCGGTGAACACGGGGTTGGCCGAGACGATCAAGCCGCCGAGGCCGGCGGAGACCGATTGCAGGCCGGTGTAGCCGAGCCCGAGATAGAGCGCGTTGTTGGCGATGCCGAGCACGGCGAAGATCAGCGCATCGCGCCACGACAACGACCAGTCGCCACGGACCAAGGTGGTGCCGAGGATCAGTATGCCCGCGAGCGAGAAGCGCGCAGCGAGCAGGATCAGCGGCGGGCAATGGGTGACGCCGATCTTGCCGGCGACGAAAGCGTAGCTCCAGAGCAGGCAAAACAGGCCGATGGCAAGCGGCAGCGCATTGAAGCGGCTGGTGGGAGCGGACATCGAGGGGGCGAGGGACATGGCATTCTCCTGAGCCCTCGATCTAGGGAGCTGGCTTGCCATTTGGAAATTAAATGATTAACTCGTAACCAGTGGATTTTCGAATGGAGGCTTCCATGCTCGATCTTGAGCTCTTGCGCAGCTTCGTCTCGGTGGTCGAGGCCGGCGGCTTCACTCGCGCCGGCGAGCGCGTCCATCGCACCCAATCGACCGTCAGCCAGCAGATCAAGCGGCTGGAAGAGGACGTCGGCCAGGTGCTGCTGCACCGTGACGGCAAGGACGTGCGCCCGACCGAGGCCGGCGAGCGGCTGCTGTCCTATGCGCGCCGGCTGCTGACGCTCGCCGAAGAGGCGCGCGACGTGCTGCGCGAGCCCGACGGCGAAGGCGCGATCCGCCTCGGCATCCCCGAGGATTTTGCCGCCTATCGCCTGGCCAAGCTGCTGGGCGCGTTCTCGCGCTCGCATCCGAGCCTGCGTCTCGACGTGCGCGCCGACCAGAGCAAGAACCTCGCCCGCGATCTCGAACGCGGCGAACTCGATCTGGCGCTCTACAAGCGCGAGGCCGGCGGCAAGGACGCGATCGCGGTGTGGCCGGAAGAGGTGCACTGGGTCACCAGCAAGAGCCATCCGGTCGATGTCAACGCGCCGTCGGTGCCGCTGATCGGCTTTCCGCTCGGCTGCCTCTACCGCGCCGGCGCCATCCACGCGCTGGAAAGCGCCGGCCGCGCCTGGCACATGTCGTATTCGTCATCGAGCCTCGCCGGCATCCAGGCCGCGGTTGCCGCCGGCATGGGGCTGAGCATCCTGTCGGAGATGTCGATCCAGTCAGACCATCGCGTGCTGACGGCCAAGGACGGCTTTGCGCCGATCAACCGCACCGAGGTGGCGCTGATGGCCGCCCCGAACGCGAGCTCCGCGACGCTGCGGCTGGCCGATCGGCTCGCGGAGTTTTGCGAGGACGTGCAGGCGAAGGCGGCGTAGTCGCCGCGGGGGCGGTGCGTTCCCTCCCCCCTTGTGGGGGAGGGAGCGCAGTTGTGCGCGTGGCCCGCAGCGCGGCTTAGTAACACCTTGACGCTGCGATGGCGTGGACGCGGCGGTCGCCGAGCAGGTGTGCGACAAAGCCGTTCTTCGGAAAAATTTTCGCGAACGCGGCATCGCGGATGCTGAGGCCGCCGGCATAGGCGCCGAAGGCTGGCATCACGGCGCGCAGTCCGTCGCTGGCAAAACAGCGCCGCTCCATCGAACGGCCGCGCGCGGAGACGCGGGCCTTCGGATGAAGATGGCCGGCGATCTCGCCCTGCGCGCCTGATGGCTCGTGGCGGAAGGTGATCGGGCCGATCGAGACCTCGTCCGCAATGGTGCCGCCAAGATCGCGCGGCAGCATGGGATCATGATTGCCCGAGATCCAGATCCAGTCGCGGCCGGTCTGCAGCGCGGCGACGGCGTTGCGGTCGTCCGCCGAGAGGCGCTCATGCGCGGTGCGATCGTGGAAACTGTCGCCGAGTGCGATGACGGTGCGCGGATCATGGCGGGAGATGACAGCAGCGAGCCGGCTCAGCGTCGCCAGCGTGTCATAGGGCGGCAGCAGCACCCCGCGCGTGGCGAAGCTGGAACCCTTTTCGAGATGCAGGTCGGAAACGACGAGCAGACGCTGCTCTTCCCAGAACAGTGCGCCGGAGAGATCGGCCGCGAAGGTCACATCGCTGATCGTGACCCTGGAAACGCGCATGTCTTCAACATCCTCCGAAACCAGCGCGCCCAACGTCAAGACCTGCTCTTATCCCATCGCTTCCTTGACCAGCTCGTCGGCAGCTTCCGCCAACAGCTCGTCTGCAGCTTCGCCATAAACTGACTCGCGGCCGATTTCCAGCATCACGGGGACGGCGAGCGGGGAGACGTGGTCGAGTTCCCGATGGGTGATGCGGCCCTGGATGCGCCCTAGCATGCCGCCGAGGCGGCGCAGATCGAGCAGGCCGGTGGCGGCATCGGCGCGCGCCGCGCGCAACAGCACGTGATCGGCCTGGTGCTTTCGCAAGACGTCATAGACGAGATCGGTCGAGAACAGCACCTGGCGACGGCTCTTGTCCTCGCTGGTGAAGCGGCGCTCGATCAGGCCTGAGATCAGCGCGCAGTTGCGGAAGGTGCGCTTCATCAACGCTGACTCGGCGAGCCAGGCTTCGAGATCGTCGCCCAGCATGTCCGGGTTGAACAGCGCATCGAGGTCGAGTTGTCCGTTACGGATCATGAAGGAGGCATCGCCGAGCCCCCAGATCGCCACCGCATATTCATTGGCAACGAAGCCGAGCGGCCGGGCGCGGGCGCGCTCGAGCCGCCGCGTCAGCAGCATGCCGAGCGTCTGGTGCGCGAGCCGGCCTTCGAAGGGATAGCAGATCAGGTAATGCTTGTTGCCGCGCGGAAAGGTCTCGACCAGCAGTTCGCGCACGCCGGGCACGCGGCTGACGTCCTTCTGCAATGACAGCCAGTCGCGAACCTGTTCGGGCAGGCCATTCCAGGCGCGTCTGTCATCAAGGATACGGCGCACGCGCTCGGCGAGATAAGTCGAGAGCGGAAACTTGCCGCCCATATAGGACGGCACCTTCGGGTCCTTGTCGTTGGCGCGGGATACGTAGACTTGGTCTTCTGCCAAAGCCTCGTAGCGCACGACCTCGCCACCAAAGACAAAAGTATCGCCGGCGGTCAGGCCCTCAATAAAGTATTCCTCGATCTCGCCGAGTACGCGGCCGCCGCGCGCGATGGCGCCGGTCGAACCGCTGCCGCCTGCGCGCGAGCGCACCAGCCGCACCTTCAGCATCGGTTCCTCGACGATGGTGCCGACGTTGAGGCGATAGCTCTGCCGCACCTTCGGATTGGCGACGCGCCAGCGGCCCTGCTTGTCCTGCTTGATGCGGGCGAAGCGCTCGTAGGTTTTCAGCGCGTAGCCGCCGGTGGCGACGAAATCGACGACGTCGTCGAAATCTCCGCGCGCAAGTCCGGCGTAAGGCGCGGCCGTGCGGACCTCTTCAAAAAGTTCGTCGCTCAGCAACGGCTCGCCGCAGGCGCAGCCGAGCACGTGCTGGGCCAGCACGTCGAGCGCGCCGGTGCGCAAGGGCGGCGTGTCCTGCGCATTCTCGGCGATGGCATCGATTGCGGCGCGACATTCCAGCACCTCGAAGCGGTTGGCGGGCACCAGTACGGCGCGCGAGGCTTCGTCGAGCCTATGATTGGCGCGGCCGATGCGCTGCATCAGGCGCGATGAGCCCTTGGGTGCGCCGATATTGACGACGAGATCGACGTCGCCCCAGTCAATGCCGAGGTCGAGCGAGGAGGTGCAGACCACACCGCGCAGTCTGCCCGCCGACATCGCTTCCTCGACCTTGCGCCGTTGCGCCACGTCGAGCGAGCCGTGATGCAGCGCAATCGCAAGGCCGTCGTCGTTCATGCGCCAGAGATCCTGGAACAGCATCTCGGCCTGGCTGCGGGTGTTGACGAAAACGAGCGTGGTCTTGTTTTGCTTGATCAGCTCATAGACTTCGGCGAGCGCGTGGCGCGCGCCGTGGCCGGCCCAGGGCAGCCGCTCGCGCGTATCCAGCATCTCGACCAAAGGCGGCGCAGCGCCCCCGGCGACGACGATGTCGGCCGCGGTTTCCTTTCCGCCGGGCTGCGGCACCAGGAAGCGCGCGAGCTGGTCCGGCTCGGCGACGGTCGCCGACAGGCCGATCGCGCGCATCTGCGGCGCCAACCGCCACAGCCGCGCGAGGCCGAGCGAGAGCAGATCGCCGCGCTTGGACGTCACCAGCGCATGCAGCTCGTCGAGCACGATGCGCTCGAGCGAGGAGAACAGAAACGGCGCGTCGTCGGAGGAGAGCAGCAGCGCGAGCTGCTCCGGCGTGGTCAGCAGGATATCGGGCGGATAGCGCCGCTGGCGCTGGCGCCGCGACACCGGCGTGTCGCCGGTGCGGGTCTCGACCTTGATCGGCAGGCTCATCTCGGCGATCGGCCGTTCCAGATTGCGCGCGATGTCGACGGCGAGCGCCTTCAGCGGCGAGATATAGAGCGTGTGCAGGCCGGCGCTGCGCTGAACGCTGCGGCCGGTGGAGACGAGCTTGCGGCTGTTACCTCCCCCCTTGTGGGGGAGGTCGGCAGCCGCAGGCTGCCGGGAGGCGGATAGCCCCACGAGCGGTGTCTGCGGCCACCCCCCTCCCCGCCCCTCCCCCACAAGGGAGGAGGGAGAAGAAGACAGCTCCACCAATGTCGGCAGAAACCCCGCCAGCGTCTTGCCGGCGCCGGTCGGCGCGATCAGCAACGCCGACCGATCCTCGCTCGCCTTCTGCAGCAGCGCGAGCTGATGCTCGCGCGGCGACCAGCCGCGCCCCGCGAACCATTGCTGGAAGCGGTCGGGCAGCAGTGCGGCCGGCTCGGCCGGGATTTTGAGGATGCGGGGCGGCACGGCGCAACAGGTAAGCCGTGGGACAGGGTTCGTCGAGGGGTGGGGGCGCCCCCTTCCTCTCCGCAAACTATTCTCTCCCGGGCACGCCGAGAGAACCCCTCATCCGGCGCTTCGCGCCACCTTCTCCCACAAGGGGCCTGTTGCGTAATTCGCCAGTTGTGA
>NZ_JAUIZJ010000035.1:684-1009 GCF_030435535.1 Bradyrhizobium sp. WYCCWR 13022 | reverse complement strand
GTCACGCTGTCGGTGTTCAGCGTCGTCGTGCCGGTGATGTCCAGCAGCCCGCTGTTGCTGATCGTGCTGCCACCCGTCCCGGTGACGATGTCGATCCCCGCCAGCGTCACCGTGTCCGCCAGCGCCAGCGTGCCCTTGTCGGTGATCGTCGTGCCGGTCACCGTCACATTGTCCAGCGTCAGCTGCGTCGCGGCGTCGATCGTCACCAGCCCGCCGTTCAGCTGCGCGTTGCCGGTGATCGTGCTGACGCCCTGCACCGTCTCGATCAGCCCGTTGTCGGCGATCGTGCCGCCGCTGATCGTCGTGCCGTTCAGCTTCAGCGTGT
>NZ_JAUIZJ010000035.1:0-643 GCF_030435535.1 Bradyrhizobium sp. WYCCWR 13022 | reverse complement strand
CGTGCCGGTGATGTCCAGCAGCCCGCTGTTGCTGATCGTGCTCCCGGCCGTCCCGGTGACGATGTCGATCCCCGCCAGCGTCACCGTGTCCGCCAGCGCCAGCGTGCCCTTGTCGATGATCGTCGTGCCGGTCACCGTCACATTGTCCAGCGTCAGCTGCGTCGCGGCGTCGATCGTCACCAGCCCGCCGGTCAGCTGCGCGTTGCCGGTGATCGTGCTGACGCCCTGCACCGTCTCGATCAGCCCGTTGTCGGCGATCGTGCCGCCGCTGATCGTCGTGCCGTTCAGCTTCAGCGTATTGCCGACCCGGATCGTGCCGCCATTGGTCACGCTGTCGGTGTTCAGCGTCGTCGTGCCGGTGATGTCCAGCAGCCCGCTATTGCTGATCGTGCTGCCACCCGTCCCGGTGATGATGTCGATCCCCGCCAGCGTCACCGTGTCCGCCAGCGCCAGCGTGCCCTTGTCGGTGATCGTGCTGCCGGTCACCGTCACATTGTCCAGCGTCAGCTGCGTCGCGGCGTCGATCGTCACCAGCCCGCCGGTCAGCTGCGCGTTGCCGTTGATCGTGCTGTTGTCCTGCACCGTCTCGATCAGCCCGTTGTCGGCGATCGTGCCGCCGCTGATCGTCGTGCCGTTCAGCTTC
>NZ_JAUIZJ010000034.1:0-35036 GCF_030435535.1 Bradyrhizobium sp. WYCCWR 13022 | reverse complement strand
CCCTTTTCGCCGGATCAGGATGGGCGACACATACGACAAAACCGAATTTCGGTAAAGTAGAATATTTTTGAAGCACGGGATTGACAGGCAGGCGAAACAGGGACGTGGCCATGCAACAGATTCAGATTCAGTGTCGTCCTGGCTCTCGCAAGGACGACATCGGGGATTGACATCCACCCCGCTTCCACGGCTGTTGGACTTGCCGGGCCATCGAATTCCACAGGACTATCCATGCGCACAACATCGGTCGGCGTCTTCAAGATCGCCACCAGAGGCCCCGGCGACGTTTCCGGCCTCATGGGCCTGATCGCGTCTCGCGCGATCGATCCGGCTTCCATCCTGGCGATCCTCGGCAAGACCGAAGGCAATGGCGGCGTCAACGATTTCACCCGGGAATATGCCGTCGCCGCGCTGTGCACGGCGCTGGCGCCAAAGCTCGGCCTGACACCAGAAGAGGTCGAGCAGCGCATCGCCTTCGTGATGTCCGGCGGCACCGAGGGCGTGCTCAGCCCGCATATCACGGTGTTCACGCGCCAGCAGCTCGAGACGCCACCGGCAGGCATCTCCGGCAAGCGCCTGAGCATCGGCATGGCGCAGACGCGCGATTTCCTGCCCGAGGAGCTTGGCCGCTCGGCGCAGATCGCCGAGACCGCCAAGGCCGTGAAGGCCGCGATGGCGGATGCCGGCATCACCGACGCCGCTGACGTTCATTTCGTCCAGATCAAATGCCCGCTGCTGACCAGCGAGCGCGTCGAGGAAGCAAGCTCACGCGGCCACAAGGCGGTGACGATCAGCGCCTACAGCTCGATGGCCTATTCGCGCGGCGCCTCCGCGCTCGGCGTTGCTGTTGCGCTCGGCGAGGTCGCCGCCGACGCCAAGGACGAGGACGTGCTGCGGCGCTACGATCTGTTCTCGAAGGTGGCATCGACCTCCTCGGGGATCGAGCTGATGCACAACGTCGTCATCGTGCTCGGCAATTCGGAAAGCTCCGCGAGCGAATTCGAGATCGGGCACGCCGTGATGAACGACGCAATCGATGCCGCCGCGGTGATCGAGGCGCTGAGCAGCGTCGGACTTGGCGCACAGGGTCTTGGCGCGCAGGGTCTTGGCGCGCAGGCCAAAGCCGGCCGCGCGCTCGTCAACGTGCTCGCCAAGGCCGAGGCCTCACCCGATGGCACCGTGCGCGGCTGCCGCCACACCATGCTCGAGGACACCGACATCAGTTCGACCCGCCACGCCCGCGCCGCGGTCGGCGGCTTGATCGCGGGTCTTGCCGGCACCGGCGCGGTCTATGTTTCAGGCGGCGCCGAACATCAGGGCCCGGCCGGCGGCGGTCCGGTTGCAGTGATCGCACGTCTGCCTTAATGGACGCCGCTACCTCTCCGCCCGGCGCAACCCTGCCCTTCGCGCCGGCTCAGTTGATTCACGCGGGCCCTTGCGAAAAAGGTGGCGCCGCATCCAAGGGGATTTGGACTTCATGACTTTGCCGATGAGCTGGAACGAATGGACGCAGCACGATGGCGTCGGACTTGCGGCACGGGTCCGCAAGGGCGAGCTGACGGCGAAGGAACTGGCACGTCAGGCCGCGGCTGCCGTCGCCAAGGTCAATCCGGCGCTGTCGGGCGTGGTCGAGCTCTTCGACGACGTGATCGCCGACCCAGCCAAGGACGGCGCCAATCTCGCAGGCCCGTTCGCCGGCCTGCCCTTCCTGATGAAGGATCTCGGTCCGACCATGAAGGGCCGGCTCCAGGAGATGGGCTCGCTGTTGATGCGCGGCAATCGCGCCGCGGCCGACACGTTCCTCACAGGCAAATTCCGCCAGGCAGGACTCAATCTGATCGGACGTACCACGACGCCGGAATTCGGCGTGTGCAGTTCGGCCGACAATCCCGCCGTCTATGTCACCCGCAACCCCTGGAATACCGACTACACCACCTGCGGCTCGTCGGCGGGCAGCGCCGCGATGGTCGCGGCCGGCGTGGTGCCGATCGCGCACGCGACCGACGGCGGCGGCTCGATCCGCATTCCCGCCGGGGTCAACGGCAATATCGGATTGAAGGTCTCGCGCGGCGTGTTCTCGCTGGCGCCGCACATGTCCGACCTCACCGGCCTCGTCTCGATCCAGGGCTGCCAGTCACGCACGGTGCGCGACACCGCCGCTTTCGTCGACCACGCCCGCGGGCCTGCGCCTGGCGAATTCATGCCGTTCTGGACCACGGCGCAGCCTTACAGCGAGATGATCAAGCGCGATCCGTCGAAGCTGCGCATCGCGCTGTCGCACAGCTGGGGCGACTACACTGCGACGCCGGAGATCGCCGCCGAGCTGGAGAAGACCGGCCGCTTTCTCGAAGGCCTCGGCCACCAGGTCGACTATGCGTTGCCCGAGCTCGATTTCCGCGCCGCCTTCGCGGCGCAGACCACCTGCTACATCTCGAATTTCGCCGTGGTGATCTCCAACATGCTGGCCGCGCGCGGGCTGGAGCGACCGCCGGAAGATCTGATCGAGCCCATGAACATCCGGATCTGGGAAGCCGGCCGCCACACCAGTTTCGCCGACCGCGCCAGGATGCAGGCCGTGTTCAACACGACATCGCGCGGCTTCGGCAGCTTCTTCGAGCAGTGGGACGTGATCCTGACGCCGATCACCGCGCTGCCGACGCCGAAGGTCGGCACGAAGCAATATCTCACCATCTCCGACAATCCCGACGTGCTCGACTGGTTCGGCAATCTCTGGCGCTTCTTCGCCTTCACCCCGCTCGCCAATCTCTGCGGCATGCCGGCGATCTCGATGCCGATGGCGAGCCAGGATCACGGCCTGCCGCTCGGCATCCAGGCCATTGCCAAGCAGGCCAATGACGGCCTGCTGCTGCAACTCGCCGCCCAGATCGAACGCGCGCTGGACGGCAAGTGGAACGGCGGCAAGAAGCCGAAGGTGCATGTCGGCTGAAGTGTCGCGGCGGTGTCTCAGACCCTCATGGTGAGCAGCGCCGCCTCGCGGCGCGTGTCGAACCATGCAGGCCCGCCTGCGCGCCTCAGTTCTTCACCGCAGGGATCGCCTCCTCCGGCTGCTGCTGTCCGAGCTTGAGCATCGCCAGCGCCTTGTCGAGTGCTTCGCGCAAGGCGAGCGCCGCGGCCGGACTGCAGCGCAGATGCGCGGTCTGGACCACGTCGACCCTGACGGCGGCACCGATGGGCATCAAGAGGTTGGCGGCGAGCTCGATCTGGATCGCGCCATTGTGATGGCCGAAGCAGGACGCGCCGTCGAAATAGATGATCGGCGCCCGCTCCGAGCTCGAGACGGAAATGGTGACGGGCCCCTGGTTGGCGGCGGGTGTTTCGGGGTCAGCCATGGAATACTCCTCGCGGGCAGTGAAGCGCCCACCATCGTTGCTTCGGCCTGATCTGTCGAGGCCAAACCAGCCTTGCAAACCCGCCGTACGACGATGCATGCGGGGTTTTTGCGCGGCGGCCGACACTGGTCTAGAACATCGTCATGTCCAACCCGTCGACCACACGCCCGTTCGAGGAACTTGCCGAGGCCGTCAAAGGCCGCCGTTCCGATTACGGCCATATCAGCGGGCTCCAGCTCGACCGGTTCGCACCGGGCGAGGCCTGGTCGAGCCTGCCCTACCGCCCCGTCTTCGTCGGCGACACCGAGACCGGCGTGCTGCATGGCGGCGTCGTGACCGCGATGCTGGACGAAAGCTGCGGCATGGCCGTACAGCTCGCGCTTGACGGCACCAGCGCGATCGCGACGCTCGATTTGCGCATCGACTACCAGAAGCCGGCGACGCCCGGGCTCGCCATCAAGGCGCATTCGATCTGCTACCGCACGACCCGCTCGATCGCCTTCGTGCGCTCCACGGCCTATCAGGAGTCGGAGGACGATCCGGTGGCGACCGCGACCGCCTGCTTCATGATCGCAGCCAATCGCACCAACATGCTCGCGGACCGCAGGATGGACTCGCGCAGCATTCCAACGCTGGAGGCGCCTGACGATCCGCACGGCCCGTTCGCCAACAGCCCGTTCGCGCGCGCCCTCGGCATTCGCGTCAATGACGACGGCACGCTGACGATGCCGTTCTCGCCAAAGATCATCGGCAATCCGATCCTGCCCGCGATCCATGGCGGCATGACCGGCGCCTTCCTCGAGACGACGGCTATCCTCGGCGTGCGGCGCGAGCTCGGGATCGCCACGCTGCCGAAACCGATCGGCCTCACCGTCAACTACCTGCGCTCCGGCCGCGCGCTGGATACCATTGCCAATGTCTCGATCGTGAAACAGGGCCGGCGTATCGTCGCTTTCGAGGCACGCGCTTGGCAGGACGATCCGGACAAGCCGATCGCCTCCGCCTTCGGCCATTTCATGCTGCGCCCGACGCCGGGAAACGACGAGGAATAGGCGTATTTTGCTTGACGGCACGGGCTTGACGTCGAAGGCTCGACGCCGAAGGCTTGGAACTCACCATAGCCCATTCCCGCGAGAGGTATTCGGTTGCGGCATCCGATCGACATCATCGCCATGTTTGCCGCCATCTGGCTGTTGGTGTCGATGGTGCTCGACGCGCTGACACCGAAGGAGCTGACGGCGGTGTTGATCGCCATCGCGATCGGGCCTGCCGTGGTCATCACCGCCGTGTTCTACTATCTGCGCTGCGCGCGCACGGATTTCGCGGTGATGTTCGCGGCGCTCTGGTTGATCTCCGACATCGCCATCGCCTTCATCTCGCCGAACGGACTGCCGCACTGGCTGATCGCGCTCGGCTTCGTACCCGCCGCACTCATCGGCACCGTGCTGCACTGGCAGCGCTTCCAGCGCCGCCACGAGCGCTTGCCCGTACCGTCGGCGAAGCGCAGCTAGCGCGATAGCAGATTGGTCCTGGCGAGATCGATCACCTCGTCGCCGCGGCCGCTCATCACGGAATGCGCATCGCGATCGCCAGCACGGGAACGCGGCGGCGCAGCGGCTCGGTTGCCACTTCAGTCTTTCACAATCGCCCGGTCATAGGCCTCGATCGTCGCCTTCGCGCGCGCCGCGACATCGCTGGCCGACATGCCCGGCTTGTAGAGGCTGGAGCCGAGCCCGAACGCGGTGACGCCGCCCTTGATGTACTCGGCAAAATTCTGATCGGAGACGCCGCCGACGGCGGCGATCATCACGCCGGCCGGCAGGATCGCGCGGATCGCGGCAATGCCGGACGCGCCCAACACGCTCGCCGGAAAGAACTTCAGGCCGGATGCGCCGGAGCGCGCCGCAAGCAGCGCTTCCGTCGGCGAGAACACGCCCGGCAGTGTCACCATCGCGTGCCGATGCGCGCGCGCCAGCACCTCGACATCGACATTCGGCGAGACCATCAGCCTGCCGCCGACGTCGTTGAGACGATCGACGTCCGCCGCGGTCAGCACGGTCCCGGCGCCGATCAGCACGCCCGAGGGCGCGAGCTTCGCCGCAAGGCCGATCGAGCGGAACGGATCCGGCGAGTTCAGCGGGATCTCGATCGCGGTCATGCCGGCTTCGATCAGCACGCTGACGATGGCCTCGGTCTCCTCCGGCTTGACGCCGCGCAGGATCGCGACCAGGGGGCGCTTCATCGACGGAAAGGGAACGCTCATCTCAAAAATCCTCTCACTTCGTCCAGATCGCCGCAGCCGCCATCGACAGGCCGCGACGCACCGCTTCGTCGGCATCGATCGGGCTCACGTCGACCTTCAGCGCATCGAAAGCCTGCCTATACAGAGCCGCAAGCCGACCCGACGCAATCAGCGTGATGCCAGTCCTGGGTACGCTGCCGGACAGGCCCGCCGCGAGCTCCGCACCGATCAACGTACCCGACAACGTCTCGCGCGCCGCAGCCGGCGTACCGCCGAACAGCAGCTGGCGCGACCGCGCAGTGAACAGGAGATTGGCGGCGAAGGCCGGCGCCCCGAACGCGGCTTTCACGGCTGACTTGAAACTCGCGACATCCTCGGCCTCATCGGCGCCGGCGACCGCGAGCGACAGGATCGTCTCGCGCGAGACGACGCTGAACAGCTCGCCGGTCATGAAGGTCGAGAAATGCCCAACCGTGCCGTCCTTCACGCGCACCCATTTCGAATGGGTGCCGGGCATGCAGACCAGCGCCTCGCCCGCAGCGTCCAGGCCGAGCGCACCGAGCAATTGCGTCTCCTCGCCACGCATCACGTCGGGCGCTTTTGAGTCGCGCTGCGCGATGCCGGGGAGGATGCGGATGTCGCGTGCCTCGCCCGACACGCGGGCGGCTTGCTTCAGGACCGCCGACAACGGCGCCGGCGTGTCGACATAGCCGGCCTCGACCCAGCCGGTCTTGGCCCCGGCCATACCGCAGACCAGAACGGGCAGATGATCGGGCGCTTGAACCGCGGCAAGGTGGGATTGCAGCACGCCGCGGAAGCCGGCCTTCGCCGCCGCCAGCATGCCCTCGTCGCTGCGACGCTCGGCCAGCACGTGGCCGGTGCGATCGACCAGCCAGAGCCGAAAGCTGCTGGTGCCCCAGTCCACCGCGACAAAAGCGGATTCGGTCATGTCGAAGCGTATCCTCGTCTCACGGCCAAGACGCCGTCTCGCGACAATGAGACGAAGCGCCAGCAAATCCGCCCCGGGATATCGGCAATTGCCGCCCCGAACCAGCGTTTTCTCGCGGGGTCCGGGCGCAAGGCGCGCTGGCACACGGCTTGCTGAAGCTGTTCCTGTTCACGTCCCCGAACGCGCAGCAAGACGCGTCAACATCAGATGAGGAAACCCATGGAGATCGGCTATTTCACGATGCCTTCGCATCCGCCGGAGTGCGGCCTGAAGGAAGGACACGACTGGGACCTGCAGGTCCTGCGTTGGCTCGACGAGCTCGGCTATCAGGAAGCCTGGATCGGTGAGCACCACACGGCGCCCTGGGAACCCAATCCCACGCCGGACCTGCTGATCGCGCAGGCCCTGATGCAGACCAAGCGTTTGCGCATCGGACCGGGCGGCTTCCTGCTGCCCTATCATCACCCCGCCGAGCTCGCCAACCGCGTCGCGATGCTGGACCATCTCTCCGAGGGCCGGCTCAACTTCGGCGTCGCGGCCTCGGGCTTGCCGAGCGACTGGGCGATGTTCAACGTCGACGGCATGAGCGGCCAGAACCGCGACATGACGCGCGAGGCGCTGGAGATCATCCTGAAGCTTTGGTCCGATCCGGCGCCCTTCACCTACAAGGGCAAGTTCTGGACGGTGACCAAGCCGGACACGATGTTCGACTTCCTCAAGCCACACATCAAGCCGCTCCAGGCGCCGCATCCGCCGATCGGCGTTGCCGGGCTCTCGAAGAACTCGGACACGCTGAAGCTCGCGGGCGAGCGCGGCTTCATCCCGATGAGCCTCAACCTCAACCCGGCCTATGTCGGCAGCCATTGGGACTCGGTCGAGATCGGCGCCGCCAAGACCGGGCGCAAGCCGAACCGCGCGGACTGGCGGCTGGTGCGCGAGGTCTTCGTCGCCGACACTGATGAAGAGGCCTGGAAGCTCTCGACCGGCGACATGATGGGCCGGATGATGAGCGAATACTTCCTGCCGCTGCTCGGCCATTTCGGCTTCAAGGACTATCTGAAGCATGCCCCTGACGTGCCCGACAGCGACGTGACGGTCGAATATTGCGCCAAGCGGAACTGGATCGTCGGCTCGCCGACGACGGTCGCCGAGAAGATCGAGAAGATCTACGACGAGGTCGGCGGCTTCGGCGTACTCTGCGTGTTCGGCTTCGACTACAAGCACAAGCCGGAAGCCTGGCACCACTCGCTCGCGCTGCTCAGGAACGAGGTGATGCCGCGGCTGAAGCATCTCGGCTCCGCGAAGAAGGCGGCTTGACCTGATACGGGTGCGGCGCGAACCTGCCGCACCCGCCACTGTTTTGGAGATGTCCGCGTGAGCGTCGACGCAAAGGATTTCAAGCAGGCGATGCGCCAATGCGCCGGCGCGGTCGCGCTGGTCACTGTCGGCGCCGAGCACGGCAAGCGCACCGGGTTGACGGTGACGTCGGCCTGCTCGCTGTCGGACAATCCACCGTCGCTGATCGTCTGCGTCAACCGCAACGCCAGCGCCCACGCCCGCATCCGCGAGGAAGGCGCCTTCGCGATCAACTTCCTGCACGAGGATCACGCCCTGCTGGCGCTGACCTTCAGCGGCCAGAAGGGCGTCAACGGCGACGACCGCTTTGCCTTCGGCCAGTGGACGCGCGGGGTCACCGGCGCGCCCGTGCTGACGGATGCGGTCGCCGCGTTCGATTGCGTGCTGGCGCAGGAGTTCGAAACCAAGACGCACTCGATCTTCGTCGGCGAAGTCCGCGGCGCGACGCATTCGGCGACCGCCGCGCCACTGGTGTACCTGCGCAGCGGCTTCCACACGCCGCAGGAAATCCGCGAGACCGTTTCAGTCGGCGATCTCGATTCGCGGCATCTGAGCTGGACGGATTTTTCGTAGGCGGCATCGGCGGTGACTTTCCTTCTCCCCTTGTGAGAGAAGGGAAGAGACAGGCGTTACTGCGCGGTCTCGATCTTCAATTGCTTGATCTTCCGATACAGCGTCGCGCGGCTGAGCTTCAGTGCGCGGGCGGCTTCGGTGACGCGGCCGCCGTGCTTGCGCAGAGCTTCCACGATCGTCGCGCGTTCGGCTGCTTCGAGATCGGTCTCCGTCGCTCTCCCGCCGAATGGCGGCAGGTCGAGATCGGCGTCCATGATCACGCCATCCTCCGCCGTGCAGCCGGCAAGCCGCAGCACGTGGCGGAGCTGGCGCATATTGCCGGGGTAGGGATAGGTCGAGAGCAGCGCCCAGGCCTCCTCCGACAGGCGGCAGTTCGGCGCCTCCTCGCGCGCGATCTGGGCGATGATGTCATCCCGGTCCGCGCGCTCGCGCAAGGCGGGCAGCCGCACCTCCATGCCGCGCAGGCGGAAATAGAGGTCGGCACGAAATGCACCCTCCTCCGCCATGCGGCCGAGATCGCGGTGGGTGGCGCTGATCAGGCGGATGTCCACCGGCACGGGCTTGAGCGCACCGAGCGGCCAGACCTCGCGGTTCTCCAGCACGCGCAGCAGCCGCGTCTGCAGCGCGATCGGCATGTCGCCGATCTCGTCGAGGAACAGCGTGCCGCCGTCGGCCTGCACGATCAGCCCCTTCGAGCCGTCGCGACGTGCGCCGGTGAAGGCCCCGGCCTCGTAGCCGAACAGCTCGGCGTCGATCAGGCTCTCCGGCATCGCCGCGCAGTTCAGCGCGACGTAGTTGTTGCGGGCCCGGTTGCTGGCGGCGTGAATGGCACGCGCGAACACGTCCTTGCCGACGCCGGTCTCGCCATGCAGCAGCACCGGCAGATTATGATCGCCGATGCTCCGGAGGCGCTTCACGCTCTTGACCAGGCCGGGATCGCGGCCGGCAAGCCGGTGCAGCGCGTCGAAACGATCGAGCGGCGCATCGCGGCGCAGTGTAGCGGATCTCGCGCGCTGTGGCGGAACGACATGGCTCTGCCCCAACGGACGGCCATCGGCGCGGCGTAGCTCGACGATCTCGTCCGCGTTGCGCGCACGGTCGAGCTTGACGTAGCGCGACAGATCGATGCCGGAGGCGATCAGGCCGTCGGTGAGCCCGAGCAAGGCGCGCGCCGCGCGGCAGGCACCGACGATGCGGCGGTCGTCGTCATAGGCGAGCAGCCCGCTGCCGCCATCGCCCGGCACGGTTGCTATCCAGGCGTTGCGGAAATGATCGCGGAAGATCGCCCCCTCCATCCGCCGCGTCGCCTCCATCGTCACCGCAAGCGCGAGTTGATGCGCGGCCCGCTCGAGATCTTCGCGGCAGGACGTGATGTTGACGGCGCCGGCGAGGCGCCCTGACTGGTCGAACAGCGGCGCCACGGCGCAGGAGAACATGTGCCACTGCGCGCGAAAATGCTCGTCGCGATGGACCAGGATCGGCTTCTGCTCGGCAAGGCAGGTACCGAGCCCATTGGTGCCCTCGAACGTCTCCGCGAAATTCGAACCGGTGTAGATCTTCCAGTCCATGAACATCCGCGCGTCGGCCTCTCCAGGCAGACGGCTGAACAGCATGGTCGCGTTCGCATCGGCCAGATTGACGCAATAGCCGGCGTCGCGCAGCACGCGGGCGAGATCGTCGAGTTCGGGCGTCAGCAGCCGGATGGTCTCTTCCAAGGGCTCGGCGACGTGACGGACCTCGGCCTCGGTCAGCGTCTGCGGCGGGCCCTGACGGGCGGGATCGAGCTTGTGGCTGATCAGGCAACGCCGCCAGGAGTTCTCGATGCGCGACGAGGCGTCAACGTCGGCCACATGATTGGCGACGGACAAGACACGGGCGACATGGTTCGAGGCCGAAAGGCTGGCCACCGCGGACGTCTCCACCCTGTATTATGATGCAAAGTCTGGCACCACAGGCGGGGATGTCAATCGGGAACCGGGTCGCGGCTATTGCTGCACCGCCCTCACCACGTGTCGATACACGGCCGCTTCTTCTCGGTCCGCGTCGGCGGCTTCGGCACAGTCCGGAGGCCCGCCATGATCCAGCGCCGCGTCTCCGCGGGATCGATCACGTTGTCGATCTCGAACACCGAGGCGATCGAGACCGCCTTGCCGTTGGCATAGAGCTCGGCGACCTTATTGCGGTAATAGGTCTCGCGTTCCTCGGGATCAGCGATCGCCTCCATCTCCTTGCGGAAACCGAGCCGGACGTAGCCTTCCAGGCCCATGCCGCCGAACTCGCCGGTCGGCCAGGCTGCGGTGAAGAACGAGGCGTGGAAACCGCCGCCGATCATGGATTGTGCGCCGAGGCCATAGCCCTTGCGCAGCACGATGCCGAACAGCGGCACGGTGAGGCTCGCGCCTGTCACGAACATGCGCGAGACATGACGTACGATCGCGGTTTTCTCGGCTTCCGGGCCGACCATGAAGCCAGGCGTATCGCAGAGCGAGACAACAGGCAGGTCGAAGGCATCGCAAAGCTGGAGGAAGCGCGCGGCCTTGTCGCCGGCATCGGCGTCGATGGCGCCGCCGAGATGGCGCGGATTGTTGGCGATCAGGCCGAACGGCTTGCCCTCGATCCGGATCAGCGCGGTGATCATGCCGACACCGTAGTCGCGGCGCAGCTCCAGCACCGAATCTTTGTCGGCGACGAGATCGATCACGCTGCGGATGTCGTAAACGCGCAGGCGGTTCTCGGGGATGGCGCGGCGAAGCAGACGCTGGTCTGCCGCTTCCCAGTTCGTCACCGCGCCCTGGAAATAGGACAGATACTTTTGCGCGACCGATGTCGCCTCCTCCTCGTCCTCGACAAGGATGTCGATGACGCCGTTCGGCGACTGGAACGAGACGGGGCCGACCTCGGCTGGGTGATAGACGCCGAGGCCACCGCCTTCGATCATGGCGGGACCGCCCATGCCGATCGAGGCGTTCCTGGTGGCGATGATGACATCGCAGCAGCCGAGCATCGCGGCATTGCCGGCGAAGCAATAGCCGGAGACGACGCCGATCACGGGCACGAGGCCGGAGAGCCTTGCAAACTGCACGAAGGACGGGCCGTCCAGGCCGGTCATGCCGAGCCGGTCGGTGTCGCCGGGCCGGCCGCCGCCGCCCTCGGCGTAAAACACCAGCGGCACCCGCCAGTCTTCCGCCAAGGTCAGCATCCGGTCGATCTTCTTGTGGTTCATGTGGCCCTGCGTGCCCGCCAGCACGGTGTAGTCATAGGCCACGACGATGCAGCGCGCGGCGTCTCCGCCGAACTTTTCGGCGTTGACGGTGGCAACACCCATCACGAGGCCATCGGCCGGCGTATTCTTGATGAGGTCGTCGAGCTTGCGCCGGCGCCGCTGCGCGGCGATGGCGAGGCTGCCGTACTCCATGAACGAGCCGTCGTCGACGAGCTGCGCGACATTCTCGCGCGCGGTACGCTGGTTGGTGTTGCGGCGGCGCTCGACCGAAGCCGGGCGGTTCGCATCGAGCGTGTTGGCCTGGCGCGCGATCAGTTCGGCAAGATCCGGGCGGATGTGGTCGAGATCGATGTCGGCTTCGGCCGCCGCGCTGTCAGCGGCGACGTCGAGCGGCTCGAGATAGAGGATCGGCTCGCCATGCAGCAGTGTGACGCCATCGCCGGCCATGAGCCTCATGACGCGGCCGCCCTGCTCGGCCATCACCAGGTGCTCCATCTTCATGGACTCGATGACGGCGAGTTGCTGGCCCGGACGAACAATCTCGCCCTCCTTCACCTGGATGGTGACGATGGTCCCTTGCAAGGGCGCGGCGACCATCACCGCGCCCTCGGGGACGATCTGCGCGACGTGCGCCTCAGCGGCATGCGTGCCGCTTCGCTCGGCCGCGGCAAAGTACAGCGGCTTGGCCGCGCCATCGGCCGCTTCGACGAGCTTTGCGATGTTGCGGTCGATGAAGTCGGTCGCGATCCGATTGGTCCTGAAATCGGGATGCGCCAGCACAGCCTGGAGGAAGGCGATGTTGGTGACGACGCCGTCGATCCGGAACTCACGCAGGGCGCGCGATGCTTTCGCCACGACATCATGCCAGGCTTCACCCGGCGTGTGCACAATGACCTTGGCGAGCAGGGAGTCGAAGGCCGCGCTGGTCTTGTAGCCGGCATAACCAAAACTATCGACGCGGACGCCGGGGCCTGACGGCGGCTCGAACACGGCGAGCACGCCGCCGGTCGGATGCGTCGCGCCCGTCTCGTCCAGCGTCTCCATGTTGACGCGGAGCTGCATCGCATAGCCACGCGGCTTCGGGATCGAGCCCTGCGTCAGGCCAAGCGAGGCCAGCGATGCGCCCGCGGCAATCGCAAACTGCGCGCGAACGAGGTCGAGGCCGAGCACTTCTTCCGTCACGGTGTGCTCGACCTGGAGCCGTGGATTGGCCTCGATGAAGGCAAAGCTGTCCTCGGCGGTGCCGTCGACCAGGAACTCGAACGTGCCGAGATTGTCGTAAGACGCCGCCGTCGCAAGCTGCTTCGCCGACTCGATGATGCGGCCGCGCAAGGTCTCGCTCAGCGACGGGCTCGGCGCCACCTCGATCAGCTTCTGATGCCGGCGCTGGATAGTGCATTCGCGCTCCCAGAGATGAGAGATTGCACCGTGGCGGTCGCCGATGATCTGCACCTCGATGTGACGCGCCTGCCGGATCAGCCGCTCGGCATAGACGCCGTCGAAGCCGAACGCCGCCCTGGCCTCGGACTGGCAGCGCGCATAGGCTTCAGCGAGATCGGCCGAGTTCTCGACGACACGCATGCCGCGACCGCCGCCGCCGGCCATCGCCTTGATCACGATCGCCGCATTGTCTCCAAGCGAGGTGAAAAACGCGGAGATCTCGTCGAGCGACGACGGACCACTGGTGCCGGCGATCACAGGCACGCCGCAGCGCTTTGCCAGTTGCCGTGCGGCAACCTTGTCGCCGAACAGTTCCAGCGCGGCCGGCTTCGGCCCAACGAACACGATGCCTGCATCGGCACTGGCTTTTGCGAACGCCGCGTTCTCGCTGAGGAAGCCGTAGCCGGGATGCACGGCATCGCAGCCCGCACTCTTCGCCGCCTTCACCACAGCGTCGATGTCGAGATAAGCCCGCGCGCCGCGGCCGGGGATTTCGACGGCCTCGTCGGCCACGCGCACATGCAGCGAGAGCGCATCGTCCGCGGGATGGATCGCGACCGTCGCGATGCCGGCGTCGGCTGCGGCGCGCGCGATGCGGATGGCGATCTCGCCGCGATTGGCGATCAGGAGCTTTTTGAACGACATCGGTCTCTCACTCAGACTGAGGCAGGCTGGTTCGGGTTGAGGTCCTGCTTCTTCACCTTGCCCGTGGCCGTCAGCGGCAGGGCTTCGATGATGCGGACTTCCGGGACCTTGTAGACGGCCATGCGCTCGGCACACCAGGCGCGGAGATCTTCCGCCGAAATGGTACCGACCGCCTCCGGTTTGAGCTGGATATAGGCCACCGGCACCTGCCCCTTGTCGGGATCGTCGCGTCCGACGACGCCCGAACCCAGCACTTTCGGATGCTGGCCGAGCAGCGCCTCGATCTCCGGCGGAAACACGCTCATGCCCTTGACCTTCAGCATCTCCTTGCGACGGCCGAGGAAATGCAGGAAGCCGTCCCTGTCGATGGTGCCGATGTCGCCGGTACGGAGCCAGCCGTCGATCAGCGACTCCGTGGTCGCCTCAGGCTTGTTCCAGTAGCTCTTGAGCAGCGATGGCGTTCGCACGCGGATTTCGCCTTCCGCGCCGAGCGGCAACAGCGCGCCGGTCTCGAAATCGGTGATCTTGAACTCGGCGCCGGGGACCGGCAGGCCGACGAAGATCGGCTGGTTGTTGAGATCGAAATCGTCCTCCTGGAAGCCTGCCGTGAACGTGTTGGAGGTGTGGGTCTCCGTCATGCCCCAGGCCGCTTCCATCAGGATCGTACCGGTGAGGTCCTTCCAGCGCTTGCGATAGTCGGCGTTGAGCTTCTTGACGAAGGAGACGACGCGGACCTGCTCGAGCGACGACAGGTCGAACTCGTTCCAGCGCGGATGGTCCATCAGCTCGACGGCGCCATCGACCGGCATCGCGGTGATCGTGACCTTGTACTTGTCGATCGCCGCCATCGCGCCGACGGCGTCCCACCGCGCCAGCAGCACCAGCGTCCCGCCGGAGAACAGCGGGAAGATCAGGCCGAAATTCTCGCCGGCAATCCAGAACTCCGGAAAGAACGACAGGAAGACGCTGCTTTCGTCCGACAGCACCGAGATGCCGTAATTGGCCGCCGCCGTATAGACCATGTCGCGATGGGTGTGGACGCAGCCCGTGGGCATGCCGGTGGTACCGCCGGTGTAGTTGAGCGCGGCGACCTCATCGAGGGCGGGCGGCGGCAGCGGCGATGGTGCAGGCATTGCGGCAAGTGCTGGGAGCAGGTCAGTTGCTCCTGAAACCGCGATCCGCGGCGCTCGGATCGAGTCCGGCGTGGGAAACGCCGGCGTCGCCGGCACGACGTCGGCGAAGCTGGTGGCGATGATCTCGCGCAGGCTCACCTCACCTCGGACCTGCTCGACGACGGGGACGAGCTGATCCAATGCCACTATCACCTCGGCCTTGGTGTCGTTGAGTTCGTAGGACAGTTCGAACGCGCGCGACAGCGGGCTCACGGGAACGTGGACCGCACCGAGCTTCAATATGCCGAAGAACACGATGTGGAATTGCGGGCAGTTCGGCAGAAAGACGGCGACGCGATCGCCCTTCCGCACCCCCTTCGCCCGCAACAGCGCCGCAAAGCGGTCGCTCTGCTGATCGAGATCGGCATAGGTCGTGACGTGACCGTAGAAGATCACCGCAGGTCGCGTGGGACTTTGCCTCGCCCAGGCGCGAAGATATTCAGTCAGGGGAACTTCGCCATGCAGATAGTTCGGCGAACGCGGCATGCCCTTGGGCCAGGCCTTCTCCCACAAACCGTGCAAGGTGGCGAGGTAGTCCTTTTCATCGAGGCCTGCACTCATGACGTCTTTCCCGGATAACTTTTCCATACGTCGGCACGCGCGCGCCGATAATCGACATCGTTACAGGTCGAGCACAGCAAAGGTCATGTCAAGGAAAACAGTCTTCCGCATCACGGCCGATGCCGCGACGCGGAAAATACTACGCCCTCACGAGGCGGATGATCCGCGCCACCGCGGAGGGGATCGGCGCGATGACAGGCACGGTGAACATCGACTGCAGCTCGCGAGCGACCTCACCCAGCGGGCCACCGCCGATGACGACGGCATCGGCTCCATCCTGCGCGATGCAGGCCTCGACTGCATCGGCAAGAGCCGAGCGGAGCCGCGACGGATCGCGCATCAAGACTTGCGGATCGCCCGCGGCGAAGCGGGCACCGGTGTAGCGGGACCGCAATCCCAGTGCGTCCGGCAGCGCGTCGATCTTCGCCTTCAGCTGCGGCGTCGTGGTCGCGACGCCAAAACGACGACCACCCTCGGCAGCCGCCAGCATCGCAGACTCTCCGATGCCGACCGCGGGCAGCGTCATCGCCGCCTTGATCCCCGCAAGGCCGGGATCGCCGAACGCGGAAACGATGATGCCTTCACAAGACATTTGATGCGCCAGCGCGATCTCCTCGACCTCGGCCGCGGCCGCATCCAGCGCGTCGGGTGTCACGATCATCTGGGGCGCACGCGTTGCCGTGGCGCCGATGATGTCGAAATCATCGGGGGCGGCAGACTTCGCGATGGCGACCATCATGGCGGTGGTCGCCTCATTGCTGTTCGGATTGATCAGGAGGATGCGCGCGCGGCGATCGGATGTCGGCCCCATCCCCCTGCTAACCTAGGCCGCCCGCACGCCGGCAACGAAGGCGCTGACCTCGTTCTCCAGCGATTGCAGCTTCTGGGTCAACCGTCCGCTCGACTGCAGCACGAGGCCGGCGGCCTGACCGGTCTCGGCTGTCGCGTCGGTGACGCCGGAAATGTTTTGCGAGACTTGGTCCGTGCCGGAGGCTGCTTCCCGCACGCTATGGGCAATCGCTTGCGTCGCGGCGCCCTGCTCTTCGACCGCGGCGGCGATCGACGAGGAGATCTCGTTGACCTCCATGATGGTCTTGCGAATGCTGTCGATGTTGCCGACGACCTGGTTGGTCTCGGCCTGGATCGCGGTGATCTGCGAACCGATCTCGTCGGTCGCCTTCGCGGTCTGGCTCGCCAGCGATTTCACCTCGCTCGCGACCACGGCAAAGCCCTTGCCGGCCTCGCCGGCGCGCGCCGCCTCGATCGTCGCATTGAGCGCGAGCAGATTGGTCTGTGAGGCGATCTGGTTGATGAGATCGATGACCTCGCCGATCTTGTGCGCCGCCGCGGCGAGCCCTTGTACGGTGTCGTTGGTGCGCTGGCCGTCGGCGGCCGCCTTGTCGGCGACCGTTGCCGCCTGTGCAACGCGCTGGCTGATCTCGGTGATCGAGGCCGACAGCTGCCCGGCGGCCGACGCCACGGTCTGCACATTGTTCGACGCCTGCTGGCAGGCGGTGGCGACGAAGCTCGCGCGGTCGGTCGCCTTGTCAGCGGTCTCCGACATGCCCTGGGCGGCCTGCTGCATCGCGCGCGCCTCGTTGAAGACGTCGCGAACCACGGCCTGGACACTCGCCTCGAACCTGCCGGCGAGATCCGCCATCGTCTTGCGCTTCTCGTCGTCGGCGCGCAGCTTCGTCTCCTGCTGCTCGGCATGCATCCGGCCCACGGCCGACGCGTTGTCCTTGAACACGGCCAGTGCCTTGGCGAGCCCGCCGACTTCGTCCCTGCGGTCGGTATAGGGCACCTCGAACGCACTGTCGCCGGAGGCGAGGCGTTCGGTCAGGTCCGTGATTTTCGCCAGCGGCCGCGTCACGCTGCGACCGATCGCGAAAGACGCGCCGAGCACGAGCACGAGCACCGCAAGGCACACCAGGCCGAAGGTCATCGCATCCTGGCGGAAGACGGCGTCGACGTCGTCGAGATAGATGCCGGTGCCGATGATCCAGCCCCAGGGCGCAAAGCCCTTCACATAGGAGATCTTCCCGACCGGCTGCTCGAAGCCCGGCTTCGGCCAGAGGTAGCTGTAGAAGCCCGCGCCCTGTTTCTTGACGACATCGACGAAGCCGAGGAACAGCGCGTTGCCGGAGGGGTCCTTCATCCCGGCAAGATCCTTGCCGTCAAGCTCGGGCTTGATCGGGTGCATGACCATCCTGGGGGTCATGTCGTTGATCCAGAAATACTCGACCTTGTCGTAGCGAAGGCTCTTGATCTCCGCCATGGCGCCGGCCTGCGCCTGCTCGCGCGACAGCTTTCCGTCGCTCTCGAGCTTCTGGTAATGCGCAAGGATTCCATAGCCGACATCGACCATGTGTTGCGTCTTGGCCTGGCGGTCGGCGATCATCTGGCTGCGCAGGGTCGACAGCGCGATCGGCGCGAGTGCGATCATGCCGAGGAGGCTGATGCCGACAATGAGAACCAGCTTGAAACTGATGCGGGAGAAAATCATCGGTGCTCGCGAGATCTGGCGGGGCTGATATGCCAATTTATCGCGATCCCCTTAGCAAAGCTTTAAGCATTCGGGTTCCCGTTGCCCCGCGAAATCGTGCGGGCGAGGCCGCTGACATCCGGCGACGGAGGGGTCGGCCGCATCCGGGATGAAGCTCTTTAGAACTGGAAGACCTCGATATCGTCGCTCCGAACGTTGACTTGCAGAGGACCCTGGCGGAACGATCGGCGCAGATCGTCAGCGCCGGACAGCGGCGTGAGCGCAGCCGTACGCGAGAGGCACAATGCATCAACCGACATCTTCGGGGTCTCCCGACCTCACCGTGCCGAGCACCGTGCCTTCGCTGGAGGACATCATCGAGGTCTTTGCCTGCACGGCGCACACGGCCATCGAGGTTCATTGTCCCACCGGCCTGACGATGCCGGAGAGTGGGCACATCGCGCAGACGATGGCGATGAAGAGCCGGTTTGTCGGAAGCCCCACATTGCATTGATGGGACCGTTCATGCAGGACACGCCGCGAAGCGTCGATGGCTGCGACGAGTTTTGCCGCGTCGCGCTGTCGCTGTTCCGGTTCATCGACGCTGCCTATGCGACCGGCGCCTCCGATTGCTGGGAAGCCGCCTATCGCTGCGCCGACGAAGCGCCCGGCATCTCCGACAGCCCGCTGCTGGTCGCCCGCGTTGCCGCGCTGGTCAGGATCCTGCGCAGCGGGCGTCCCTGCCATCTCTGCTTCATGCCGCCGTCATGCAGGCGGCTGTCGAAGGACGAGACGGAATTGATGCGCCTGCTGGCCATCGCGCGACGCAGGGAGGCTGGGGAGCTCAAAACGGTCGTAGGCCAACTCGTCGGGATCGATCGGCAGGTTGCCGCCACGCGGGCAATCGCCGCGCTCGCAGTCTGCTGATGCTTTCGGGATGTCCAGTCGCTCCCCTCCTGAGAATTGATCGCCGGAAGGGTCTGATGGGGTGTGGCTCGAATGGATGCGTGCCAAGCTGTTCGTCAACAGGCAGGGCAATGTGACCGAACGCAAGATGGCGGTCGACGTCTCCGAGGAGCTTGCGCGCAAGGGCCAGAAGGTGCGCGAGATGACGCGTGATCTCGACATGCTGAAAATCGACGTCGACGTGATCGACACGATGATCCGGCTGCGCGGCACACACGCCGCACCCGCGACCCATGCGGAAGATGCGGCGGAGAAGCCGGCCGAAGAACCGGACGGGGAATGAGGCTGCAGCACGTCGAAGCTGCGTTTTCGCCTACGAATGGTCCTCGACCACGACACAAGCCTCCATGATCCCGTCGATCTCCGCCTTCGTCAGCACCCCGAGTTCGGCGATGAAGACGATCCGCGCGCGGGGCACGCCCTGTGCGGGTGCTTCGCCCGGCGCCAGCGTCGCGCGGCCTCCGGCGAGCTGGAACACCATCTGGCGGCCGGGCTGCTCGACCGTCTCGAACAGGCCCTTTGCGCGCGCCAATTTCGGCGCCAGCTTGCCGATCGCCTGCTGCAGGCGCGGCAGGGAGAGCGGCCGGTCGGAGGTCCAGCTCAACGTCTCGAAACGCTCTTCTGACGGACGTTTCGGACCCGGCTCGCGCGGCGCGGGCGTGCGATCGCTCGCGGGAAACAGCAGCGCTGATGGAATCTCGCCGTGTTTGGCATCGACCACGACGGCAGGGACGCGCTGTGCGCGGATCGCCTCGCGCATCCGCAGGCCGGCGCCCTCGTCCGCCAGATCCAGCTTGCTCAACGCGACGATATCGGCGACGCGCAGTTGCGACCGCATCAACGCGTCATCCAGGGCAGAAGGCGGCGTCCCGGCGTCCATCACGCACAGCACCGTCTCCAGCGGCGCCTCGCGCAGGATGACGGGGTCCATCAGATTGCGGACGATGTCGGCGGGGTTGGCGACGCCGCTGGTCTCGATGACGATGTACTCCGGCCTGGGATCACGCCGCAGCAGCGTCGACAGCGTGCGGAGCAGATCGCCTTCGAGCGAACAGCAGATGCAGCCATTGCTGAGGCTGACCACGCCGTCGCTCGCGCCAGCGATCAGCTCCGCATCGATGTTGATCGCGCCGAAATCGTTGACGATGGCGGCGATCCGCCGCCCGTCCGCGTTCGCCAGCAGGTGATTGACGACCGTGGTCTTGCCCGCCCCCAGGAAGCCCGTGACCAGGAGAACGGGGACCGGCATGGATCAACTCCCGACGACGGGACGGCGCACCGGCTTTCCGGGCCGCGCCGCGACGTCGAGCACGCCATCGGTGATGAGCGGCTGGCCGCTGACGACGAGATGCCGAACGCCTTCCGACGGCCGGTTCATCGCGGTGAAGGTCGCGCGATCGGAAAGCTTTTCGTAATCGAACACGACGATATCGGCATCGGCGTCCCTGGCAAGCCTGCCCTTGGCACGCATTGCGGGCGTGCTCTGCGACAGGATCTCCGCCGGGATCAGCGCGCATTTGCGCACGCCTTCGAGCAGCGACACGGTCTTGCGCTCGCGCACCCATTCGCGGATGAACTTCGTGAAGCAGCCGGCCGAGCGGGGATGCGAGGTGGCATCGTCAGGCAACGGCCAGGCGTCGCCGGTGTAGGTCTTGCCGTCCGACGTCGTCCACGGCATCGCGTCGGATGCGATCGCACCGCCGGGATAGAGCACCGACATGTCGAGCAGATCGCGGTGATGCGCATTGTGCTCGGTGTCGAGAATGTGCCAGAGCACCAGCGAGGACGGATCTTCGGCCTGCGCCTTCAGGAGCTCCTCGCGGTCGTGAAAGCGATAGCCGTCGGTCACGCGCTGCACGGAATCGTAACCGGTGCCGTTGCGCTCGACGAATTGCGGATCGCTGAAGAAGGCGGCGGCCAGCACGGTCGAGCCGGTGCCGTAGGGGTAGGCCTCGACCGTGATGGGCAGGCCCTGCGCCTGCGCCTTCTCGATCAGCACGCGGCAGCGTTCGATGTCGGTCTTGCTCGACGAATTGAAGTGACAGATGTGCATGTGCGCGCCGGTGGCGCCGGCATAGCCGATCAGGCGGATATAGGCTTCCGCCGCACTTTCAGGGTCGATGCGCGACATGTAGGCGACGTGGGTGAAGGTCGGCACGTCCTGCTTGGCCGCAAGCTGGCACACCGCGGTCAGTTCCTGCACGCCGGCGCCGGGCGCATAGGCATTCAAGATGCCGATACCGATGCCGCCTTCGTCCAGACCCCGCGTGAGGCGCTCGAGGATGCCCGCCACCTCCGCATCGGTCGCGACATTGTCCATCCAGCGGCGATCGCGCATGGCGTTGCCGAACGCCTCCAGCGAACTCTCGGCGTTGGATCCCGTCATCGCGCCGATGCGCGCAAAGGCCCAGTTGGTGGCGGCGCCGTAATTCAGCACGCGACCCTTGCGCGCCTGGCGCTCGTACCACGAGCCGACCGGCAGCACGCCGGCCTCGAGATCGAGCGTCGTGGTCACGCCGTCGAAGGCCTGCATGCGGTCGGCGGGGATCGACTGGCCGTGGGCGTGCAGATCGATGAAGCCGGGCGCGACCACGAGCCCGGTCGCATCGATCACCCGCTCGGCGCCGCCGAGCGAGGCGCCCACCGCGGCGATCTTGCCGTCCACCACCGCCACGTCGCCAATGGCATCCATTCCGCTCGCGGGATCCACCACCCGGCCGCCAGAGATCACCAACCCGCTCATATCGCCACTCCAAAAAGCCAGTGCCAAAAATCTCCAAAGGCCCGGCAGCAGCTTCGGAGGCACAAGACCGGCCGCATCGCCCGTCCCGGCGTGCATAGTGCAGATTTTCGGATGAACGACCACCGCCACCGATGCCGATGCTGCATGCTTGCGCGTGGGGCTGGTCGACGCCGGGAGCGCACCGGGCTGGACGCGCGACGGCGCGGCGCCGATTCGCCGGCGCAAGCGGCATAGACTTGCATTCTCGCGGCATGTCTTGCGGTAGTAGACTGGTCACTGGGCTAGCTAGATCGCCAGTGCCGGAAGCTGAAACAGGCTACGCAATCAAACGCTGCACCAGCGCCGACTCACTCGAGTAGGTCAAAAGCGCCTCGTGAGTCGCGCGGGTAACCCCGACATACGTCAGTCGAACACATTCCTCGATCGTCTCGCCGTGGCGGCCAAGCATGCCCAACCCTGCAATCGCGACGCACGGAAACTCGAGTCCTTTCGCCGTGTGCATACTCAACAAGCGCACAGCGACACGCTTCGTCGAAATTCTGTTCTTGTTGTTCTTGGCCATATCGATCGGCACGTCATGCTTGGCGAGGATCTGAGCGACCCGCTCCCCAATCCAGTGCTCCGGATAAAGGCAGGCCATTTGCGGCCACTCATACCCGGCCTTTTTCCGCCCGAGGAACCACTCGGCGACGCAGTGAGCTTCTGCGTCGATGCTCACACATTGCCGTACATCCGGCGCCAGGCCTTGCCGACCCGCATCTTCGGGCAGCAGGATGGGATTCTCGTCATCGGCGGTCGTGCCGGGAGCACCGATCACGTCGGAAGCGAAGCGTCTCGCAAAGGCAACGATCTGCGCAGTATTGCGGTAGTTGACTTTCAGCACGGTCGTTCTGCCCGACGCTTCAATTCCGAGCTGCTTCCATACCGGGCGCTCACGTCCCTTGTAGATGGCCTGTATGTCGTCGTAGACGACCATCAACGCCTTCGTGCGCGGGTTCACCATCTTGGCCGCAAGCGCGAGCCATTGCGGCTCGAAGTCGTGTGCCTCGTCGATCAGGACGGCGTCGTACTGCCCCATGGGGATATGCCCCTGATCGACAGCCTTCATGACCTCCGAAACGCTCGCAGCCAGTCGCTTTGCGTAGTCCGGATAGTCTCGCTCGGATGGAGCCGGAATCCCATACGTCCGCAGCATCCGGTAACACCAGCCATGAAAGGTAAGAACCTGCACGCGATGCTCCACGCCCCGATCCTGCATGGCATCCTCAAGTCGGCCCGCGATGCCATTGGCGTAACACAGGATGAGCACCGGCCTTGTCGCCCCGCGCGCCAGATACTCGGCGCGAAAGGCGAGGATCAGCGTCTTGCCCGATCCGGCGACGCCGCGAATGATCCGATGGCCCTCGCCCAGGCTGCGCGCGATCTGCTCCTGATGCATATCCATGACCGCGAGCGTCCGGTCGGACGGATCAGGCACGGGCGCTTCGCCCAGCGGCAAGGCAATCTGCCGTATGCGGATCTCGGGAAACAGCAGCGCACGCAGCCGGTCGAACTGCGGCATCGACAGCGGCTCTTCGAAGCGCGGCGAGACCATGCACCACAATCTAGCGCAGAATTCTTCCGGGTCTGCGCTCTCGGTCATTTCATCCTTGAACACACACAGGTGCCCGGCGAGCACCTCCTTGAGATCGGTCTGGTCGAATTGCCGGCGCGTGATGTTGGTGAATACGACACCGAAGCCGAACGGAACGATGGATTTGCCCATGAAGCGATGGCCGGGCGGAAACAGCAATTGCCCGTCCCGTTCCAGCGTGCGCACAACATCGAACGTATACTTGCGCGCCTGCTCCAGGGGATTGCTTTCCCGCACGATGCCGCGCGCCGTCAGCAATTCGACGTTGCCCTTGTCGGCCGACACGATGGACTCCAGACGCCAGTCCTTCACCTCGAGCACGAGCAGGCCGTTTGCCGGGTGAACGATGATGAAGTCCGGATGCCGATTGCGAGGCCCCACCGGGAGATTGTGCCAAACGACGGCATTCTCCTCGAGGAAGTCCTTGAGGCGCTCCGCGAGCCGCAGCTCGCCGCGCGTGTCGAAGCGCGCGAAGCCGAGGCTGGGGATCAGTGTCGCCATGTGCGTCCGAGAGGTTGAGAGCCAACTCGAAAGCCTAACATGACCTCGGCACGCTGTGGACCAATGCGCGCAGGTCTGCGACCTCGCAACTCAGGGGCTATTCCGGTGACTTTTTCTGGAAGACCCATCGGGCCGGGGCGACTTCAAACGCATCCGATGACGTTCTGAAATAGCTGGCGCTCCCTAGGGGAATCGAACCCCTGTTTCAGCCTTGAGAGGGCCGCGTCCTAACCGCTAGACGAAGGGAGCGTGAGGGCTAGCCAATAGCCTCGAAATTTGTCCGCCGCAAGGACTGAACCGGCCTTTTATGGCTCATTGGCAAATTTCAGCTTTCCGGCTGGCTTGAGCGTGCGGGCGTCGAAGGTGCGGATCTCGGTGACGCCGCCGATATCCAGGGTCACCACGAGACGGTCGCCGGCGACGCCGGTGGAGACGATCCTGGCGCCCTTCGGCAGGGTGGCGGTGACGTCGCCTGCGGTTTCCACCGCCCTTCCCTCCGACTTGAAAAGGCGGTAGCCCACCGCGATCAGGACGGCGCAGACGGCCAGCGCCGTGGTCAGCCCCGCGATCAGCATCATCCGCCGCACCCGCGCGAACAGCGCGGCCTGCTCGGGGGTCGGTTCGGGAACAGCGGTATCAGACGTCGTCATGGAAAGCTCAGGTTCAGCGCAAAGGTTGGAAGTCGTGGTCGAAGGCGACGAGGGCTCGGCCCGGCTCGACCGCGTGCTGGCGGCGCGCCTGCCGGAGCTGTCGCGATCAAGGCTCAAAGCCCTGATTCTGGCGGGCGCGGTGAGCCTCGAGGCCGCCGAGATCCGCGACCCCGCTTATCACGTCGCTTCAGGCGATACGATCATAATCGACGTGCCGGAGGCGGCCCCGCCCGAGCCCAAGGGCGAGGACATCGCGCTGGATATCGTGTTCGAGGACGACGACATCATCGTCATCAACAAGCCGAAAGGGCTGGTGGTGCACCCCGCGGCCGGGCACGAGACCGGCACGCTGGTGAACGCGCTGATCGCCCATTGCGGCACTTCGCTGTCGGGCATCGGCGGGGTGCGCCGGCCCGGCATCGTGCACCGGCTCGACAAGGACACGACCGGGCTGATGGTGGTCGCCAAGAACGATCTCGCGCACGCCTCGCTCACCGCCCAATTCGCCGACCACGGCCGCACCGGGCCGATGCGGCGCGGCTACATGGCGTTCGCCTGGGGGTTGCCGGGCCGCCATCGCGGCACGGTCGATGCGCCGATCGATCGCCATCCGCATGCGCGGGAAAAGATGGCGGTGCGCCAGGGCGGCCGCGAAGCGGTGACCCATTGGGAGCTGCTGGAGAGTTTCAACGGGCGCGACGGCAAGCCGGTCGCGGCACTGCTCGCCTGCGAGCTCGAGACCGGGCGCACCCACCAGATCCGCGTTCACCTCGCCCATATCGGCCACCCCCTGATGGGCGATGCGGTCTACGGCCCGCATTTCAAGACCAAGGCGAACCAGCTCGGCCCCGAGTCGCAGGCGGCTTTGGCGGCCCTCGGACGGCAAGCTCTGCACGCTTATTTGCTGGTACTCGAGCACCCCCGATCCGGAGAACTTCTTCACTGGGAGGCCGGCTTGCCGGAGGATTTGCTTCTCCTGGAAAGCGCCCTGAAAGCGGCGCTATGACGCAGGGCCTCTGAGAAAAGCCTTACCTTACAAAAAGTTATAGCTGCCACACGGGGACGTGACGTCAGCAATCCTTCCCTTTTTGCCCCCCGATAGGGTATATTGCGCCTGCGTTGGAAATGACCAACGGAACATCGCAGCCCGGCCGGCTTTGACAAAGCGGTCGTCTGCCTGGCCCGCCGCTATCGGGGGCCTGAACCTTTGGAGGGCTTACCAATGGCCCGTACCGCTGCTTTGCCGGTCCTCAATGGAGAATCCGGCCTTTCTCGCTACCTCGCCGAGATCCGCAAGTTCCCGATGCTGGAACCCCAGCAGGAATACATGCTCGCCAAGCGTTGGCGCGAGCATGACGATCGCGACGCGGCACATCAACTCGTCACCAGCCATCTTCGGCTCGTCGCCAAGATCGCCATGGGCTATCGCGGCTACGGCTTGCCGATCTCCGAGGTCGTCTCGGAAGGCAACGTCGGCCTGATGCAGGCGGTGAAGCGTTTCGAACCCGAAAAGGGCTTCCGTCTCGCCACCTATGCGATGTGGTGGATCAAGGCGTCGATTCAAGAGTACATCCTGCGTTCCTGGTCGCTCGTGAAGATGGGCACCACCGCGAACCAGAAGAAGCTGTTCTTCAACCTGCGCAAGGCCAAGAGCAAGATCAACGCGCTGGACGAGGGCGATCTCCGCCCCGACCAGGTGAAGATCATTGCCAAGCGCCTCGGCGTCACCGATCAGGACGTGATCGACATGAACCGCCGCCTCGGTGGCGATGCGTCGCTCAACGCGCCGATCCGGGACGACGGCGAAGCCGGCGAATGGCAGGACTGGCTGGTCGACAATACGCCCAACCAGGAAGCCATGATGGCGGAGCACGAGGAATATGATCACCGCCGTGACGCGCTGAACGGCGCGATGGGCGTGCTCAACCCGCGCGAACGCCGCATCTTCGAGGCGCGCCGCCTCGCCGATGAGCCGATGACGCTGGAAGACCTTGCTGCCGAGTTCGGCGTGTCGCGCGAGCGCGTCCGCCAGATCGAGGTCCGCGCCTTCGAGAAGGTGCAGTCCGCGGTCAAGGGCACGATCGCAAGGGCCGAACAGGCCGCGCTGGAAGCCGCGCATTAAGCGCGGCTTTTTCCGGCGCCAGAGATTGGCGGATCGACAAGCGACGAAAAGCCGGCGGCAACGCCGGCTTTTTTGTCGTGTGAGCCGGAGCATGGTCGTGAGGGGCGCCGGCGGGACATCTTGAACGCTCGTGGCGGGTCAACCGACCAAAGATGATCGGGCCACATCCAAAAGAACGGACACGTGCCGTGTCGATCATCCTGCAATCCACCGTCGGCGGCTTCTCGGCCCAGTTCATGCGCAAGCTGCCGCTGGTCGAGCAGGCCATGCGCGACCATGGCCTCGATCCCGCGGAGTTCGTGATCTCCAAGGACTATGCCTCGACCGCGACGATCCCGATCATGGGCCCGTTCTTCTTCAACTACAGCGTCTACTTCGGCGAGGAGGAATTCACCGTCACCGAGCCGAACGACATGGTGTTCCTGGACTACTTCTTCAAACGCGTGCTGGCCGCGGACGGGCCGCCGGAATTGCCGGAGCAGCCGGGATTGATCCGCCGCTTGTTCGGCTGGATGGCACAGCCGGTTTGACGCGCGCTGGTCACTCCCCCCATATCCGCGCCAGCGTCGCCAGCCAGCAGCCTTCGCAATAGCGGGCGTCCTTGAAGTCGATCCAATTGTGGGCATAGACGTGGTCGAGCGGAATGCCGTAGCGCGCGCGCAGCACCTGGACCAGGATCTTCCATGCCGCGACCTGCGCCTCGGTCGGACCGGTCGCGACATCGGGATAGTTGCCGGCGAACTCGACGCCGATGGAATTGTCGCGCACGACCTGATGATAGGTCGTGCTGTTGTCGACGTATTTGTTGTCGTTGCGGTTGGCGCCGTCGGTATGGGTCGGCACCAGATTGTCGGCGACCGACCAGTAGACCGTGCCGTCGGTCTCGACCCAGACCATCACGCCGCGCCGCGTGGGGTTCTTCGACTGCTCCTGCGCGCCGCCGCGCGCCGAGCCCGTCGGCCCCTCGGTCTGGTGCACGATGATGTTACGCCAGGGATGGGCATTGGCGACATCGCCCCAGGGCGCGAGCCAGACGATCTTCAGGCCGGGGATGTCGGGCGTGCCGGTGCTGCGCGCGAGTCTTGAGAGCTCGGCATCGGCGGCGACGGCGGGAGCGATCAGGAGTGCGGCGAGAACGGCCGCGAACAGGCGGGACATCATCACGGGGATCCAACAACGGAGCCCAGCGTAGCAGGATCTACGCGAATTTGCGCGTGGCCTCGCCGAGACCGGGCGCCTCTGGCGAGAGCGGCGGAGCCTGGTCGAAGATCGCAAAGTCGTTCTTGCCGTTCTTCTTGGCGGCATAGAGCGCGTGGTCGGCGTGGGCGATCAGCCGGTCCGGGAATTGGCCGATGCCGCGATCCCATTCCGCAACGCCGATCGAGATCGCGATCGGGATGTCGTTGCCGGAGCAGCCGGCGGCATCCTGGCGGCAGACCTCGAGGATGCGGCGGGCGATCAACGCACCTTCGCGCATGGAGGAGGACGGCAGCACGACGCAGAACTCGTCGCCGCCGGTGCGGGCGAGCAGGTCACCGGGCCGCAAGCGCGTCTGCGCCATCAGCGTGAAATGCTGGAGGCAGGCATCGCCCGCGGCATGACCGTGGGTGTCGTTGATGGTCTTGAAGCCGTCGAGGTCGATCACCAGCAGTGAGAACGGCTCGCCGCTGCGCTCCGAGCGGGCACATTCCTCCGACAGCCGCTGCAGCAGATGACGGCGGTTGGCGACGCCGGTGAGGTCGTCGAGCAGCGCAAGGTCGGCGACCTCGTTGCGCAAGCGGTCCATCGCCATCAGCAGGAAGCCGAAATTGAGCGTCATCGACAAGAACAGCAGCAGCAGAACCATGACGGCATGGGTCTGACCGCCGGCTCGCGCCGAGAAATCGTAGCCGAGCACATTGCCGGCCGTACGGATCAGGAAGATCCCGATGATGGTGAGGATCACGATGCCGGACAGCCGGGCTCCCGGACTGACGCGGCCCTCGGGCGGCGCCAGCAACAGGCGCAGTGACAGCACCAGCGGCAGGCCCTGCCCTACCGTGTAGAAGAGCATGCGCAACTGCATCTGCTCGAAGCCGACCATGAAGACCACGACGCCGGCGAGGCTGAGAATCCCCGTCCCGGCCATCAGACGCAAGTGCACCGGCCGGTCGTAGAAGCGCTGGATGCCCATGGCGGCGAAGCAGCTCGCCGCCATGATGCCGGCGGCACCGAGCAGCAGCGGCAAAGGCGACTCGACGAACAGTCGGATCAATGCGGTCATCGCACCGGCCGCGCCGACGAAGGCCGACGCCATCCAGTACCGCGCGGCCTCGAATTTCGGATAGGAGCGCGTCACATACGCCCAGATCAGGCCGAGCGCCGAGAAGTTGACGACGAAGACCATCCAAAGCGTCGGTACGTTCAGCATGGCGCCCGCAGTACGCGCAGCGTCCCGCCCCCTGTCTCTGGCAGAAGTCCGTCCATGACCCGTCCCCGTGTTCTTGCGGAGGATCATGCGCGGGCGCACTTAACGGAACCTCACTGCAACAGTCGAAAGCGCGCCCTTGGTTTTGGATTCATGAACGCCGCGGCGCGATTATCAGATCGTTAGGCACGTCGCCCGCGACGGTGCGCGAACGCGCTCAGCCGAGCTGCCGATGCGGATTCGCGGACCAAAAGCACCTGAAAACGCATCTGAGCTGTGGATAACGCAATGACACAGATGTGACAGCGCGGGGCAGGCGGCTGCGAATCTGCTGAGTTTGTCATCGAGGATGTTGCGAGGCTGGCCCTCCGCCGAGCGTTCCTCGTGTCGCGTTTCACCATTAACCCTTAAGAGGATCCTATGGCTAAGAAAGCGAAGAAGGCGAAGAAGGCGACGAAGAAGAAGGCCAAGAAGGCCGCCAAGAAGAAGTAACTCCGGAAGTTTCTTTGCCCGGGTGGAGCACGCTCCGCCCGGGCGTCGGGCAAGGCCGGGAGAGTTTGAAGGTAGCGGGCGCGAGGCCCGCTTTTTTATTAGCTACCGCTCGGCGAAGGCCAGCTTGGCGCCCAGCAGGGCAAAGCCCGCCGCAAAGGAACGGCGCAGCCAGGCCATCACGCCGGGACGGGAGACGACGCGCTCGCGCACGGACGCCGCGCACAGGCCGTAGACCACGAACACGGCAAGGGTCATGGCAATGAAGGCGCCGCTCAATTCCAGCATCCGCGCCAGCACATGCGCCTCGTCCGCGGCGATGAACTGCGGCAGGAAGGCGAGGAAGAAGATCGAAAGCTTCGGGTTGAGGATATTGATCAGGAAGCCGGTGACGATGACCCGGCCGCTCGAACGCTCCTTGATATCAGCCTCGACCGCAAGCGCCCCCGTCTCTCGCAGCGCCTGCCAGGACATATAGAGCAGATAGGCCACGCCGCACCATTTCAGCGCAGCGAAGGCCATCGCGCTGGTGTGCAGCACGGCGGCGAGGCCCAGCATCGCCGCGACCATGTGCGGCACGATCCCGAGCGTGCAGCCGAACGCCGCCGCCACGCTGGCGCGCGAACCGCGGGTCAGCGCCGCGGCCAGGGTGTAGAGCACGCCGGTGCCGGGCGAGGCGACGACGATGAGCGAGGTGAGCAGGAAGGACCAGGACATGATCCGTCCCTATCACCCCCGCAGCTCGCGGAGAAGTCACGACACGGTCAGCTCCCCCGCCGGACAGACCTCAGTTCAGCTGGGCGATCTCGGCTTCGCGCAGCACGTCGAGCGGCGCCCAGGGCTTGGCCCAGAATTTCGCGCCCTCGGGCAGGGGCCGCGTCAACGGGCGGCCCGAGGTGACGACGACGTCGAGCTTCGGATTGCGATCCTTGGCCATGTGCGCGAGCTCGACGCCGCTCATGCGGCCGGCGAGCTGGACGTCGGTCAGCATCAGGCAGAGCGCGCCGGCATTCTTGTCCAGCACGCGCTCGGCGGCTTCCGCACTCTCACACTGGATGACTTGATACCCGCTCTCTTCGAGCAGGAGACTGAGCATCTCCCGCTGCATGGCGTCGTCTTCAACGATGAGGGCTGTTGCCGGAAACGGCCTGGATTGTCCCATCGGTGGCTCCCAATGCTGCTTGCCTCCGTCCAAGTGTCCCATGTTAAACAAGGAGCCCCGGTCTGGTTCGGGACCATTCTGAAAAAATATAGATCCGTGTTCCCTTCGCGGATCCTGACGGGAGGCATCATGACGGCGATTCGCGGCGCGGCCGCCATCACGGGAGCGGCGAGCGGCATCGGCCGCGCGCTCGCGATTGAACTCGCCAGCCGCGGCTGCGACCTCGCGCTCGCCGATCGCGACGAGGCCGGGTTGAAATCGCTCGCCGCCGAGATCGGCCAGGGAAACGACAAGGCGCGCAGGATCAGCGTGCACCGCGTCGACGTCGGCGAACCCGATGACATCGCGCAATTCGCGCGCGAGGCCGTCGCGGCGCATCCCGCGCTCGACATCGTCATCAACAATGCCGGCGTGGCGCTGATGGGGACGTTCGAGGAGATCGACCAGGCGCAGATGGACTGGCTGTTCGACATCAATTTCTGGGGCGTGGTGCACGGCACGCGCGCCTTCCTGCCGCACCTGAAGGCACGGCCGGAGGCGCATATCGTCAACGTCTCGTCGATCTTCGGCATCATCGCGCCACCGGGACAATCGGCCTATGCGGCGGCGAAATTCGCGGTGCGCGGTTTTTCCGAGAGCGTGCGCCACGAGCTTGCGGTCGCGGGCAGCCCGGTCAAACTGTCGGTGGTGCATCCCGGCGGCGTCGCCACGTCGATCGCGCGCTCCTCGCGCACCGGGGTCGGCGTCACCGACAATGCGCGCCGCGCGCAGATGATCGACCGGTTCGAGAGCGCGGCGCGGACGACGCCGAGGGACGCGGCGCTGCGCATCATCAGGGGCATCGAGAAAAACGAGCCGCGCATCCTGATCGGCAACGACGCCAGATTCATGGATATCCTGCAGCGCTTCCGCCCGGGGACCTACTGGGCGCCCTTGCAGCGGCGGCTGGAGAAGATGGCGAAGGGGAAGTAGGGGACGCGACGGCCTCTCCCCACCTCCGCCCCTACCGCCCCACCAGCCGGTCGGCAAAATACCCGATGGTCTTGCGGTAGATCACCGCCCTGTTCCACTCGCGCATCGCATCGAAATTGGCCGAGCCTTCGTCATAGGGCTGGCCCATCTTGAAGCCGTTCGAGTGCAGGAGGTTCGCGGTCGAGGCGAGCACGTCGGCGACGCTGTGGCGGAGGTCGACATGGCCGTCGCCATCGAAATCGACGCCGTATTTGATGTAGGAGGACGGCAGGAACTGGGTCTGGCCGATCTCGCCGGCATAGGCGCCGATGAGGTCGCGCAAGGGAAGGTCGCCGCGCTGCACGATCTTGAGCGCGGCGAGCAGTTCGCCCTGGAACAGCTCGGTGCGGCGGCAATCATGCGCGAGCGTCGCAAGCGTGCGGATCACCGGCAGCTTGCCCATGTCGCCCTTGCCGAAATCGCTCTCCAGGCCCCAGATCGCGACCAGGATCTGCCTGTTAACGCCGAACTGCTGCTCGATGCGCGAGAGCAGCGCGGCATGGCGCTGCAGCAGCGCGCGGCCGCCATTGATGCGGCCGGGCCCGACGCGGGTCGAGACATACTGCTCGAAGCTCTTGTTGAAGGTGTAGCGCTGGCGCCGGTCGAAGGCGAGCACGGCGCCATCCTGGGTGATGCCGCCGAACGCCGCGCTGGTCACGCCCGCCGAGACGCCGGCGGCTTGCGCTTCCGCGCTCATGCTGGCGACAAAGCTGTTGAAGTCGCCGCCGCAGCGCGCGGCCTCGGCCGACCCGCCGGCCAGCGAAACAATGACGGCGGCGGCGAGAAGCGGTCTCAACATCCGAAAAAATCCTCATGCCCTGGGGCGCAAAACTGCCGGGGATCATGCCCGGGAACGGGGTTCGGGTCAAAGCGGCGCGTTTGATCCGCATCAACGTGCCTCGCGCGCTTGCTCATAGATTGGCACGAACAGGAGCGCCGCCCAGGAGACGAGCCATGACCGGAGTCACGCTGACCGCCGACCAGATCCGCAACGCACCAGCGCCGGTGCGGGAATGGATCGAGCAAGAGGTGATCCGCTCGCTCGGCCTCGTGCCCCGCGCTCCCACTGCGGCCGCGACGGCGCAAGCCGCCCATCTCGTCGCCTGCAGCGTGGAAGACATGGCCGGCGTGGTCGAGCATATCCGCGGAACGTTCCCCGCGGTCAACGTCCTGTTCGAATTCGGCCGGCCGGGCGTCAACTACGGTCAGCCCGCGGTGATGACGTTCCGTCTGATGGACATCCTGCACCACACGCGGCTGCAGCAGATCGAACAGCTCATGACCTGCCTGGAGATGATCAACAAGGCGCTGGCCGAGGTCAGGAAGGACCCGTCCGCGCGCTTCTGCGGCTTCGACAATGAGGGCCACTGCCTGATCGCGCCGCAGACGCAGGCCAGCATCGCCGCGCTCTGGCAGGACATGATGGCGCGTCAGCAGGCGCAGCAGACCAGGGCGAACGACCGGATCGCGCCGGCCGCGTAAGCCGGATCGAGCACCTGTGCTTGCGGAGAATTCGTCATGCCCGACACCGGACGACGCGCCGGCCCGTCCTCCATCCGCCTGCTGCGCATGCCCCTCCTCCGCCTGCTCGCCATCAACCTCGCGATCGGCGCCGGCGCTGCAACGCTCCTCGTCGGCGGCCTGCTCTGGCTCAACCCCGGACATCTGCGCGAGCTGATCTTCGCCGATCGCGCGCCGGGCATCGGGCTCACCGTGCTGCTCGCATCGTTCGTCATCACCTTCGGCTCCGCCGCGATGGGCAGCGCGATCATGGCGCAGGGGCGCAAGGAGAAGGATGGCGGAAGCCGCGGCGGCCACACATCGCATTTGGCCGCGCAAGAAGTCACGCGGCGCACACGGCCGATGTGATAGGCGCAACGCACGAACCAACCGGGGCGAAACAAAAACCGCAAAACAACCCCATGCACAGTAGGAGCGCAGCGACGAGCGCTGCGCCTTTTCCGAATACGGGTTGACCCGTCGGGCAAAACAGGGGTATGGTGTCAGCATCGCAGACCGCGGACATTGGCACCCTGCCCGCGCCGCACCCTCCGCGCGTCGTGCGATCGACCCTCATGACCGACGACACATGAATCCCGGTACTGCATCCCGCTGCGCATGGTCGCTGGCATCTCGCAGCTCGGCCACCCGCGCGTTCTCGTTGCGTTGCGAGAGGCAGCAAGATGAACAGGTCATGTCAACGAACCAATGATGTGCTTTCGAAATTGTGGGAACCCGCGTGGACATCTGCTGCATATCTGATGCGCTTGCTGCGACATCGTCGCCACCATGATTTGCCTTGCCACGGCAGAGCGTAAGTTATAGCCTTCTATCTCAGGTTGTTGCCCTGCCAGCCCCGGGCAGCGTTGAAGGCCAAAATAAACGGCGGGCTTGTCGGCCCGCCGTTTATCGCGGTGCAGGGCCGCGGGCGGCGCGCAAGGCGCGGCCGGGCATCGCGAAAGCAAGCACAATCAAACGGTTCCACGGCCAGCCTGACCGGCGTTTCGGCTGGAACGTCGCTGTCGACATCGGCGCGAAGCCATTTGACTGCGGCGCCCTGATCGACGACAAGCCGCCATGGCCAAAAAACCCGGAACCAACCCGAAGGGCGAATTCGCCTTTTTCAACGTCGTCTACGAAGACGGCTCCCAACGCTCCAACCGCCGCGTGCCCGCCGAGCTGCTCGGCGGCCTCGACGGCGACGAACCCGCGCGCGGCTTCATCATGGAGCAGGACCGCGAGATCGCGGAAAAGAGCGGGCGGCCGGCGTTGGAGATCAAGAGCCTCGATCGGGTTGGGGCGAAGAAGAAGTAGAGGGCCACGGCTCGACGAGATTGGGCTGAACTGGTGCGACATCGGGAGTTCACCTCTCTCTTGGGTGAGGTCGGCGCGTCCCGGGCGATGCGAAGCATCGTCCCGCGCACCGGGTGAGGGTTTCCGGTCTCACCATGTGCAGCGCTCCCTCACCCGATTTGCTCCTGGCGATGCCGGCGTCGCAGACGGGGCAGCGGGTGTTGCAGCAGACGGTGAGATGGGGTGGCATCGATGCGCCTTTCGCGTCGGAAGTATAATCCGAGACGAAGCCAGATAGGAATTGAGCGTATCGAGCAGGTTGGGGCGAAGAAAAAACACGTAGACCAGTATACGGCCGCCGGCTTGGTTGAGTCATATCGATTTCGACGAAACGAATAGCGGCCTTTTCGCTTAGGGTGTGACTCATAAAGGCGAAGATGTCAGCTTCTGAGGGCCAAGCGGAAATCTTCTGATCAGTCAGAGCACTACCGCTTGTGACCCTGGCTGCGTGAAAACGACGAGTCAGATAGAGATCGTCTCGGGGTTTCGGAGACGACCGATGC
>NZ_JAUIZJ010000033.1:0-28008 GCF_030435535.1 Bradyrhizobium sp. WYCCWR 13022 | reverse complement strand
GGCGAAATCGCTAGGCTTCGTGTTGCAGGCCATCCCGGGCGACGCCAATCCGGCTGTTTCTTAGGAAGGCCGCAGCCTACTTCGCGAAGGAAGCGACATGAAGTTCCCCTTCGTTGCGAAGCACCGGACGATCTGGCCGGTGGCATGGCTATGCGATGCGCTGGGGGTGTCGCGGTCGGGCTTCCATGCTTGGCTGAATCGTTCGCCCAGCGCCAGATCCCGCAGCGACGAGGAGCTCGGCGGCAAGGTCAAGGCCAGCTTCGCCGCCAGCGACCGCACCTATGGCGCACGCCGAGTGTGGCGCGACCTGCTCGCCGAAGGGGCGGATTGTGGCCTGCACCGGATTGAGCGGCTGATGCGGCTGCAAGGCTTGCGGGCGCGGCCGCGACGTCGGCGCTTGCCGAAGGACAGCGGCGATCGACAGCTCGAGACCGTACCGGCGAACCTCCTTGACCGGCAGTTCGCCGCCGAGCGTCCCAACCAGAAATGGATCGCCGACTTCATCTATCTCTGGACGGCCGAAGGCTGGCTCTATGTCGCAGCGGTGATCGACCTGTTCTCGCGCCGCGTGGTGGGCTGGTCGATGAGTGCCGCCATGACCGCACAGCTCGTGACGGACGCATTGTTGATGGTCGTCTGGCGACGCGGCAAGCCGGATGCGCTGTTGCATCACTCCGACCGGGGCAGCCAAGGCGGATTCAAGCGGTCGTCGCAATACCAATTGTGTTCACTCACGATAGCAACTCGTCAAGGGCCTCTGCCGGCGTTTTCCAACCCAGGGTTTTTCTCGGTCGAGCATTGAGGGCCGCGGCCACAGCGGCGATCTCGTCGGCGCCGTGGACGATAAGGTCGGTGCCTTTCGGGAAGTACTGACGCAGCAGCCCATTTGTGTTCTCGTTGGTGCCACGCTGCCATGGGCTGTGCGGATCGCAGAAGTAGATTTGGACACCCGCGTCGATCTTAAGACGATCGTGCTGAGCCATTTCAGCTCCCTGATCCCAGGTCAGCGAACGACGCAGCTCTTCGGGCAAGCTGATGATGGTGCGCGTAATCGCGTCGCGCACCGCTTCAGCTCCGTGCCCTGCGAGAGTAGGCCCATTCTTCATGCGCGGAGCTTCGCCATGCCCCGCAAGCCGGGGAAGATGCAGCAACATCGTGAAGCGCGTCGTACGCTCAACCAGCGTGCCGATCGCCGAGCTGCCAAGACCAAGGATGAGGTCTCCCTCCCAGTGACCCGGCACCGCGCGATCGGCCGCTTCGGCGGGGCGTTGACTGATCATGATCTCCGGCGAGACAGAGCTCCTGTCTCGCCTGCGTACGCGCGCCCTGGGTACCCGCAACACGCGCCCCGTTCGCAAGCAGGCCGACAGTTCGCGGCGTAGCGCTCCCCGCCCCTGAACGAAGAGGGCTTGATAGATGGCTTCGTGGCTGATGCGCATCGTCTTGTCGTCCGGGAAGTCGATCGGCAAGCGTCGGGCAATCTGCTCTGGGCTCCAAGCCCTGGCCCATCGCCGATCCTTGCGCGGGCGGGCGGCCCTTCCACGGAACGGCGGGACCAGGAACGGCAGCGCCACTCAGGGTCGTGACGACGCCAGCCAGCGCTGCTCCCCATAAGTGCGCAAGGTTGTGTTGAGCGCAAGCTTGCTCGGTTTGGGTCGACGGGCCGATCGCTCGGCGTGCCATTGGGCTGTCGACGCACGATACTCCAGGCCGCCGCTGCTCGTCGCGGCATTGCGTCGTAGCTCACGGGAGATAGTCGAGACGGATCGGCTAAGTCGGCGCCCGATCTCGCGGCTCGAAAGGCCCTGAACGCGAAGAAGTGCAATCTCCTCACGTTCCGCAAACGAGAGGTACCGCCCGGACGGCGGCTTGGTCGAAGTACTGAACATCGCTGGTGCCATGCCGCCCGCGTCGGAACAATCTGGTTCCGACAGGCTGCGACATACCAGCCGCCAATGCAGCATCCTCGCTGGTCATCCCCTGCGCGATCCCCAACCAAAATCGCTGGAGTGCAGATCGCCCCGCTACCGGCGGTCGTCCCCGTGACGGCAACGGCGCCCGTCCAGAACGGTGTGATCGTCGCTTTCGAATCCCATCGCAACCTCCTTCGTTCAGGTGTTGCGACGACCGCTTGAATCCGCCCAGTACACAAGCGAGCAGTTCCAGCGCCTGATGGCCGACAACGGCATCGTTTGCAGCATGAGCCGCTCCGGCAACGTCTGGGACAACGCGGCGATGGAAAGCTTCTTCTCCTCGCGCAAGACCGAGCGTACGGCCAACAAGATTTATCGAACCAGAGACGAGGCACGCGCCGATGTGTTCGACTACATCGAACGATTTTACAACACGACGCGCAGGCACTCGACCATCGGCTATCTCAGCCCGGTTGAGTTCGGGCGTAAGGTGGGATTAGCTTGACCGGGTGTCCATCAAACCGGCAGCAGCTCAGTCACGTGTTTCTGTTTAGAATGCACGAGCCGCTCAACAGACACGCCAGATTGTTCATCCATGCGACGCCTTCGGAGCCACTTGATCTAGGACTGACAAAGCCTATAGCGCGCCAATCAGGATGAGAGCGCGTATTGCCTCATGTACTGATGCTCCCGGGTGCGATCGGTTGCCTCATTTATTTTGCTCCTGGCTTGAGTTGAGGAGGAGACCGGGTGCGGAGATGGCCGGGGTTTCGGAGCGCCCGGCCTCCTCCGCTGGTACCTCGCACGTCATTGGAGTGTTGTGACCTCGTACCCTGGCGGCATTTTCTCGCTAGGAGCGAACAGCAGCGCGTTCGCTTGCTCGCTGCGCCAGGATTTCAGCCGACGTTGAAGCGTTCGAAGAAGCTTGTTCGGATAGGCTCCAGGATATTCCTCCTGCAAGCGCGAGAGCAGTTCGCTGCCAGTCCGCCAAGGCTCGGTTTCAAACCATTTTCGCAACTCTGGCGTTGCTCGGATGTGCGGGTCGGGACGACGTCGGCCTCTCTCCGCCTTCACGAGTGGCCGATCCGTCGGTCGCATAGCTCCGTCCTTCCAGGCCGTGCGCAGGCTTGCCAGGAAGCGATCGATCGATTGCGATGCCGCAGCAGGATGGCCGATTGGTTGGGTGTCCCCGAGGACCGCGAGGCGCTCCTGCACGTCGCGGATGTCGCGCAACAACGCGACTGGATCGAGGGCGGCATAGATTTCTTGGAGATGATGGCGGACAGCGTCAGGCGTGCGGGCGTCCGCTGCCAGGCGCTGGTGTGGTGTAGCCGGCGCGCTGTATGTCTTGCGTACACGGGCACCGTCGCGCTGCTTGGCTATCAATTTGAACGAGGGTTGGAAGAAGTTCACGAACAGCCGCGCCGATCGATAGAGTTCAGCCAGCAGCTTGGCCGCTTCCAGGCGCCCTCGAACCGACGATAGCCGACTATCCTGCGCACGACGGCGCCGTTCTTCTGCTCGACGAACGCCTGGTCATTTTTTCGGTAGGGCCGGCAACGCGTGAAGACGATGTTGGCCGCCTCGCAGTAGGCTTTCAGCGTCTCGTTCATGAACACGGTATCATTGTCAGTATCGAAGCCGAGCAGCGCAAAAGGCAATTGTTTGCGCAATTCCGTCAGCACCGTGCTCAACAGCGTTTGTTCGCGCACGATCAGAGGAGCGCACTCCGTCCAGCCGGTAGCAATGCCGGTGAGCACGAGGGTCTGGATGAAGCTGCCGCGCGCAGATGGACCGCTATGCGCGACAAGGTCGGCCTCGACGAATCCGGGCGCCGGATCATTCCAATCTGCCGACGTCCTTATTGGAGCCCTGCGACGCAGGGAATGCGTCGCGTGCCGCTGTCGGGCGACATGGAAAATTGACCCCCTGACGACACGAGGAATTGCCCCCCTCGCGACACGGTCAGAACGGGGGTTTTTATGCAGCGACTCAGTTCAGGTCCTCTGCGGTTCAAAGATCCGCGGAGGGAGGCCATGCTGGAGCCGGACGAGGTTTCGGCGATACTCCGGCTCAACGAGCTGGGGTGGGGTAGCAAACGGATTGCCCGGGAGCTCGGGATTAGTCGCAACACGGTGAAGGACTACGTGGCGGCCGGCGGCTGGACACCCTATCGGCAGCCGCAGCGCAAAAAGGCGCTCGATGGCCAGGAGACCTGGCTCAAGGAGCGCCTGCGGCAGCACCACGGCAATGCCGATGTGATTCGCCAGGAGCTGGCAGCCGAGAAAGGCATCATCGTCAGCCTGCGCACGGTCGAGCGGGCGGTACAGCGCTATCGCCAGGAGCTTGCGGCCGAGGCGCGCGCGACGGTGCGGTTCGAGACACCGCCCGGCAAACAGCTGCAGATCGATTTTGGCGAGCGGCTGGTCGAGATCGGTGGCAGCAAGGTTCGCGCCTACCTGTTCGTCGCCACGTTGGGCTACTCGCGCCGGCACCATGTCAGAGCATTCCGCAACGAACGGCAAGAGAGCTGGTTCGATGGCCTGGAAAGCTCCTTCGTGAAGTTCGGTGGCGTGCCCGAGGAGGTACTGTTCGATAATGCGCGTGCGTTGGTCGTGGAGCACGATGCCGCGATGCGCACCGTCGTGTTCAATGACAAGCTGACCGCGTTTGCCAAGCACTGGGGGTTCCGGCCACGGGCCTGCGCGCCATATCGAGCCCGCACCAAGGGTAAGACCGAGAATGGCGTCGGCTACGTCAAACGGAACGCGGTCGCCGGCCGCACCTTCCCGAGCTGGGAAGCCTTTGAGGCGCATCTTGAAGCTTGGACGCGGGAGATCGCCGACCTACGCCAGCATGGCACGACTGGCGAAGCACCAATTGAGCGCTTCAGGCGCGCTGAGGCGCACGCGCTGAAGCCCATCGCTGGGAGGCCGCCCTTCCAGGCCGCACGTGAACTGATCCGGCGCGTGCAGGCCGACTGCGCGGTCGAGATCGATGGCAACGCCTACTCTGTGCCATGGCGGCTGATCGGCGAGACGGTGAGAGCGACGATCGCCGATGGCGTGGTGCGCATCCACCACGGGATCCATGAGGTGGCCGCTCATCCGATCTGTGTCGGTCGGCGCCGTCGCGTCGTTGACCCTAAACACTTTGAGGGCCTGACTGGCTTTAAACCGAGCCGTGCTGGCGAGCTCGCGTTATCGCCTGTCGCGCCGCCGTCGCCGACGCTGCTGCGGCCACTCGGCGAGTACGAAGCGATTGTGGGAGGGGGCTTCTGATGCGAGCCATTGTCCCCGACCGCCTGAGCGATATGCTGACGCGCCTGAAGCTGACGGCTGTCCGCGACCAACTGGATGGGTTGTTGGATGAGGCCGGTCGACAAGAGCTGAGCCTACGCGAGACTCTGGTGCTGCTGTGCGAGCGCGAGATCGCCCGCAAGGATGAGCGGCGCATCGAGATGACGCTCAAACTTGCTCGCTTCCCGTTCGTTCGCGATCTGTCGGGCTTCGACTTCTCGGCCCAGCCCTCGCTGGATCCGAAGCAGATACGCGAGCTTGCGAGCGCCCGCTGGATCGCCAATGGCGAGAACGTGCTGCTCCTTGGGCCACCTGGCGTTGGCAAGACGCACCTTGCGGTCGCGCTTGGGCGCGAAGCGATCCTGGCTGGGCATTCCGTTCAGTTCGTCGCAGCCACGACTGTCGTTGCGCAGCTTGCCAAAGGTCACAGCGAAGGCCGGCTCGAGGAGCGACTCGCGCAATTTGCCAAGCCAAAGCTCCTGATCATCGACGAGCTCGGGTATCTGCCCTTTGAACCCGATGCCGCGCATCTGTTCTTCCAGCTCGTTAGCCGTCGTTACGAGAGAGGCGCGATCCTGCTGACCAGCAACCGCAGCGTCGGCGAGTGGGGCTCGGTCTTCAGCGACCCCGTGGTCGCCACCGCGATCCTTGATCGTCTGCTGCACCACAGTCACGTAATCACGATCCGCGGCGACAGCTATCGCTTGAAGGAGAAGCGCCGCAGCGGACTTCTGCAGAAGCCCGCTGTACCAGAAGCCAAATCGGAGAAGAAGTCGTGACGCAAGCCGCTCGCTCGCTACAGCGCTATGAAGGGCGCGCTTCGCGAGCGGCTTGCTTCAGTCCTGCAAACAACAAGGGGGTCGCTTCCTCATGTCGTTGCGGGGTCAAATCCGGACGTCGCTTGACAGCCGCCGACGCTTGCGACCTAATCCTTCTCGGACCCCCACCAATGCGCGGTCGATCGTCGCAGCGCTCATTGCCAAAAGTTTGTCGCGGATCTCGGGGGTAAGGTCGAGGTGGCCATGCCGTTCCATCGCCTCAATCAACGCAGGCATTAACGCCTTCAGCCGCTTCCCGCAGATCCGGTCTGACGCCTCCCAAAGGAGCACGAGCGCGTTGTGTTCTACCTCATTATACATTCGACGTCGCGCCCTTCGGCTTGGGCGCGCGTCTTCCTCACCTCGAAGTAGTCGCATCGCCTGCTTGCGATGGAATCCGGTGATGTCGACGAACTCGTCCAATATCCGCGTCTTCTTCGCGCGATCCGAACGCCGATAGCGCGCGCCTGCTGCCGCCGTCAGTTCCTTCCGCGTTGCCATGCTTAGCCACCCCATCTTCGCCCCCGCTCGCTCCCGATCCAAGGGAGCAATTTACGTGAGGCAACGGCTCAGCATTTGGTAACAATTAGGGCGAGACAATGCGGAGTCTCACCCTGATCGCCGCCGCGCAAAAGCCAACCGATCGGAGGACGAGGCAAGGCTTAGGCAGTTTATTTTTGCTGTGCGAAGAGCCTTGGCCTCACACGTCTGCAAATGAAGGAGGCCGGCGCTCACACCACGCTTTTAGGCCCTCTCGGGCATCAGGTGATGTTAGGCTTTCGAAAAACTTCGCATTGATCTCGACCGGGTCAGCAGTGCCTCGACGAATTGAATTGAGCGACGTCTTCAGGCCCCGGAGAGAAGCCGGCGAACGCTGGGCGAGCATCCCGGCAAAATGCTCTAATCGCGCTTCAAGCGCATCCGAAGTACACACCTCGGTAAGATAACCCATCTGTAACAACGTGATGCTGTCAACTTGCTCGCCTGTTAGAAAAAGGCGTTTCGTTTGCGACAGGCCAAGCCGCTCCACGTAACGTCGTAAACCAGAATAGTAGTACTGAATACCGAGGCGAGAAGGAGACATTTGCAAGAGACATCCCCGCGTTCCGATACGAAAATCACATGCAAGCGCGAGGTCAGTAGCGCCTCCGTAAATGTTTCCATTCAGGCCGCATATAGTAGGAAAGGGGCATTCTTCGACAAGATCGCACATCGCGGCGAACAGGGCTGTACATGCCGCCGCACGATCACTCGACAATGTATCCAGGTCAAATCCTGAACTAAAACTTGGACCTTGAGCCGTTATCATTAGTACTCGCACGCTCGACTGCCGAGCCAAAGTCGCGACGATTTCAGAGAAAGTCTCGATGTCTGTTGGCTCGAACCGATTGTGCTGCCGAGACCGGTTCAATTGAATTCTCGCGATCCCTTTTGACACATGCAAGGTCGGCAAGTTCCCGAGCTCAGATGCTTCTTCATTCCTTTGTTTCCCTGCTGCGACCTCACTTCCAAATTTATTCATTCGATTCCCTCGACTGGCGAAACCTGCGCTGCAGGGACGGGTAGGTGAGGCGCGGTTGTCAACGATGAAGCACAGAAGCTTCGGCCCTATGCCCTCAGCCCCTCCGTATTCTTTTTACGTTGACAGATATTTTTTTTACATTCAATAGAATATCTCGGAAACTGGCCCTGCCGGCAGCGCGGCGAGGAGAGGCGTAAGTCATGTCCAACCGCAATTTCTATGTCCTGGTTGAGGGGAGGGCCGAGGCAAACCCGACAGACGTGCTCCTAGAGCTTGAGAGCGGCGAAACGCTATCCGCTCAGTGGCTGCACAAGCTCTGTGGTAGCTATGCCAGCGTCTTCCGGCGGCTCGGATGTGCGGTCGGTGATCGCGTGGCCGTCCAGGTCGAGAAGTCCGCACATGCTTTCGCGCTCTATCTTGCCTGCCTCCGTGCTGGGCTCTGCTATTTGCCCATCAACACAGCTTATCGCTCAGCTGAGTTGGCCTACCTTCTAAAGGACGCGCAGCCTTCCTTCCTTCTCAGAGGACCAAATACGGAAGCTCTTCCCGACATGACGGTGCCTCGGTCAACCAAGGTCTTAACGTTTGGCATCCGGGGTGAAGGAACATTCGCATCACTTGTCAAAGCAGGAGAGACCTCGTTTAGCACCGTCGAACTCAATGGTGCGGCTCCCGCAGCTCTCCTCTACACCTCAGGCACAACCGGCCGGCCCAAGGGTGCTCTGATCAGCCATGCTGCGCTCTCGTACACCGCTCAAACGCTGAGTCGATTGTGGGGCTTCTCGTCTTCGGATGTTCTGCTACATGCGCTGCCGATCTTCCACAGCCATGGTCTATTCATCTCATTCAACGTCGCGCTGGCAGGCGGAGCGCGAATTCTCCTGCAAAATAAATTCGATGTAAGTCCAGTGCTCGACGCAATTCCTCGCTCAACCGTTTTTATGGGAGTGCCAACTTACTATCATCGTCTATTGACCTGCCCTTCGCTGGCCAGCTCTCTTTGCCGAAACATGCGACTGTTCATATCCGGTTCGGCACCACTATCGGCTCCGATGCATCGCGATTTTGAAACTCGGACAGGGCACCGTATCCTGGAGCGTTATGGTTTGACCGAGGCAATGATTCTCTGCTCGAACCCCCTGGAAGGTGATCGTCGACCAGGTTCGGTAGGGCTACCGATTCCCGGTGTTGATTTGCGTATTGCAGGCGAGCGAGATGAAGCTCTGCCTGTCGGACAAGTAGGTATCATTCAAGCGCGAGGACCGGGGCTTTTCTCCGGTTACTGGAACAATGCTGAGCAAACCAAAGCCGAGCTCACAGCAGACGGGTTCTTCCGTACCGGCGACATGGGTCTCGTCGACGAGAAGGGATACGTCTCGATTACAGGCCGCGCCAAGGATCTCATCATCAGCGGCGGATACAACGTCTATCCCGCAGAAGTTGAGGCTGTAATCGATGAACTGACTTCCGTTAAGGAGTCAGCCGTTGTCGGAGCAACTCACGCGGATTTCGGAGAGTGCGTCGTTGCCTTCGTAATTGCTAGCGATAAGAGCGACCCACCGAGCGAAAGCGAGGTGATTCAGCAGGTCAAGCGAAACATGGCAAGTTACAAAACCCCCAAGAAGGTCATCGTAGTCGATGATTTTCCACGGAATGCTATGGGAAAAGTCTTGAAGAAGGAGCTCCGGACGACACTAGCGGACTTTCCCACGCTTGGCTCGGATAACGCCAATAGATAATCGGCCTCCCTAGGCTAACTGGAGATTGCACACTTGTGCGCATACCATCCCGCTGAATTTCAAGCGCTGACATTTCATGATGCGGTACCCGCCTTCAGAGAAGGACGAGATAGCCCGCGCAAATACCTTGAGCGCTGTCTCGAAACGATCGACGCTCGCGAGCCCACCGTGCGAGCTTGGGTCGAAATGAACGTGCGAGAGGCGAGGTCCGTGGCTGATCGATCCACAGCGCGTTACCTCGCGGGACGAGAGCTTTCGACCATCGATGGCATGCCGGTCGGGATCAAAGACCTCTTTATGACAAAGGATATGCCCACGCGTATGGGATCTCCCTTGTTCAGAGACAATCACACTCATCAAGATACGGCTTGCGTCCAGGCATTGAGAGCCGCGGGCGCCATCGTGCTCGGTAAGACAGTGACGACGGAACTCGGCATGTCCTACCCTGGACCGACTACCAACCCGTTCAGCCATCGCCATACCCCCGGCGGATCGTCGAGCGGATCGGCAGCGGCCGTCGGCGCGCGGATGATACCTGCGGCAATCGGAACGCAAGTGGCTGGCTCGGTGATTCGACCAGCGAGCTTTTGCGCGAACTATGCGATCAAGCCGACAATGGGCGCCATCCATCGTGGGGAGCGTCTGGCACTTAGCCAAAGCCACGTGGGGATCCATGCTGGCGACCTTCGTGACATGTGGCATGTGTCGATTGAAGTCGCAAAGAGATCAGGCGGCGATCCCGGCTATCCCGGCCTTTACGGTGAGACAACTCTTCATCCGGCAACCCGGCCACTACGAGTGATTGTGATGGAGGCCCAAGGTGCGGCAGAATTGGACGACGATTCCAGAGACGCATTTGAACGGTTCCTCACTCAGCTTCGCCACGCCGGCGTCCACACCATCGACAGAACCAACCACTCGCTGGTCGACTCGTTCGAACGTGCCATCGACGAAAGTCTTGAAATTACTCGTGACGTTTGTGCCTACGAGATGCGCTGGTCACTGGAGAACCTTGTAGAAAGGTTTGGCGGAGGGCTGAGTGACAGCTTGACCTCTCGTCTGGAACTCGCGAGAAAGATGAGCATAGATGACTATCGTCAACTACTCGCCCAGCGCGATAAGGCAAGAGCAGCCCACGCCGCAATTGCTCATATCGCCGACGCTATCGTTGCTCCGTCCTCCGTTGGACCAGCTCCAAAATTAGACAATCAAGGACTTGACTCGGGCATCTCACATACAACAGGCCTGCCGAGTTACAATGCTGTTACCTCCGTCTTAGGGGCGCCAACTATCACGCTTCCGCTTCTTGCGGTGAGGGGAATGCCTCTCGGAATTCAGGTTATTGGCCAGCAGCATACCGATCAGCACCTTGTAGGTTTAGGGCGTTGGATCAGCGAGACTATTCCGGCGCGATCGGTCTAATCTCTGCTGGCTCATTCTGAGTTCGACCGGCATGGGCCCTTGGCGAGGTAAATTCGGCAGCATCTGATCTCGGGCCCGTATGTTCGTCGATCGTCTCACCATAGGTAGGGGAAGTAGCGCCTAGGTTGAGCGCCGGGCCGGCAAATCGCGTGCTCCTTCGAGTATTGTTGGGCTAAAGGTTCGAGCCTTTGAGCTACCGGTTGACGAACCGGTCCGCCTCTCGTCGCGATACAATTGCGAAACTTTTCGCTATCTACTCGCGGATCGTGGTATGAACTCCCATACCCGCGGGCAGGACCGTGCTCAAATTCAACCGAACTAGCGAAATCGCCAACTGGATCAAGACCGAAATTGATTCCGGTGCTTTGCAGCCAGGATCCAAGCTTGATGAAAAGCAACTCTCCGACAGGTTTAACGTTTCGAAGACCCCTGTCCGGGAAGCCCTGATACAGCTGGCATCGCGTGGCTTGGTAGATCTGAAGCAGCGGAGGGGTGCGACCGTCTCGGTTCTGAGTGCGGAGCAAATTGTCGCTATGTTCGAAGTTATGACGGAGCTTGAGGGAATGTCTGCAAGGCTGGCCGCGGCGCGAATGCCGACGGACCTACAGGCGCGCCTCCGCGACATACACTCTCGCAGCGAAAGCGCGCTTCACAATGCGCAGCTGTACGATGCAATTAATAAAGAGCTCCATGAAACTATCTACGAGGGTGCGCAAAACTCATATTTGGAACAGTCGATAAAAGAGACCCGCGCTCGCCTGCGTCTCTATCGTCGGTACCCATTCCAAAAACCAGGTCGCATTCAACAGTCCTATCAAGATCATTGCTCAATTGTGGCAGCGATCACCCGAGGAGATGCCATGGCGGCTGCTCAGGCTATGCACGATCATCTCACGACTGGCGGACGCGTTTTCGCAGATCTCGTGGCGGAAGCCGCTCGTTTTGCGAATACACCTGATAAGGCGGCGGGATAACCCCGCCCAATTGCCTCCACCTACTCGGCAACTCTTCTCGTCTTCTAACCCGCGTGGCGCGATATGGCGCGAGCAGCAATGTGGAGCACGAACTATCACCGGTCACATAAAACCTACTGATCAACTCAACCGACGAATTGATGATTTTCTCGCTTGCCGATGACACATCGATCGGATCGTATTACATCATCTGCTTCACCTTCCAGGCGCCATCCCTCGCAAATCCCACAAGGGCTGCAGGAATTCTTCAAGTCGGCAAGAAAATGCGACGCAAATCTCTGTACGATACTAGTATCCTAAGCGCATGGAATATATCGGAGACGACCTCGCGGGGACCGACAAATGACGCTCCAATCGAACAGTCACAACAGCCCGCAAGCGATTGGCGCTACTCCAGTACACGAGCATCTCTACCATTTCCATCGCCGCGATTTTCGTGCCGGGCGGCTCTTCTTGTTGGCCCGTAGGAAGCGGGCACGCACAGAGACGGGCCAACCGCCGATGTTGCTCGCCGTAGCGCCGGCGACACAAAGGCGGCAATCACCGCGGCTGAGCGCTCATTTCCGGTCCGCCGAATTCTTGCCTGCAAAAGCGCAGCAATTCTGAGGTCGTGGGCCGGACTAATGCGGAAGAGCTGGCGCTTCTGGTCGCGAGCGAACAGGGCCAGTTATGGATGAACCCGCGATAAGAAAACACTCTTGTGAACGAGCAACAGGCAGCCCGCTCTTGATCAAGGCTTTCCAACGAAACTTGGCTCATAGGCCGACCGAAGGTCGGTCTCAAGAAGCGCGAGTCGCCGTCACATGATAGGCCCAGGCCCGATGGAACGATCCTTGCTAGATTGATCGGAAGGGTAGATCAAACCCAGGAGCGATACATGAAGAATTATGACGGCCCCATTGACCCTCAAAAAACAGCATTGCTAGTTGTCGACCTGCAGAACCACGAGATTTCTGAGGAAGAACAGCGCAAATATCCGGAGTACGTGGACCGCGTGAAACATCAGATCGTGCCGAACGTCCAGCGGCTACTGCAAGCCGCGAGGTCGTGCGGCGTGGAAGTGATGTACACGGTAATCGAAAGCCTCACCAAGGATGGGCGCGATCGTTCGCTTTGCCACCGTAAGCTAGTCATCCCAAAGGGGTCATGGGGAGCTCAGGTAATTCCCGAGATAGCGCCTGGCGAAGACGACATCGTCTTACCAAAGACAGCTTCTGGGGTATTCAGTTCGACCATCCTGGAGCGGGTTCTTCGTAACATGGGCATTGAGGAGGTAATTGTTGTTGGCGTTTTAACGGATCAATGCATCGATATGGCGCTGCGCGACGGTGTAGATCGCAGCTTCCATATGATTTGCGTCACCGACTGCTGCGCCGCCTATACTGAAGAGAGACACAATTACTCTCTTCGTATGCAATATGGCGCTGTCCGGAAAGTGACGACGGAGGAGATTGTATCGGAACTCTCAGGCAAGTTATTCGCCCGAAACAGCTGAGATTTCCCTTCTTGAGATTCCCTCAGTAAGCCGAGCGGTTTGTTTTCTGTCTCTTTTCCGCTGAGCAAGAGATGCAAAACGAGATCCTAACGTCTTACCCCTGAGAGGGAATCTCGAAGAGCTGCGTTGAAGCGTATGACACGCGCGTCAACGTTAACACCTGTGGCGCTTGTGCATTGCGGAGACTTCGGATGCGAAAGAGCCTGGTTTGCGTGCTGCGCAGACTATAAACCGTAGATCAAAAGCCATGCGACGAGGAGATGCAAGCCGTGCCGCGTAAACTTCCCAACACGCCTGTTGATGTCTGGCGCACAACTCCGGAAACGTTGGACCTGGCGGAAAACGCCAAGCGATTTGGCTGGTGGGATTTTCCGCTCGAAAGCGCTGCAACAGATTCGGCAGAAATGGATGGAATTGACCGCGCGTACTGGTTCTATAAAAGCGCGCGCCCAATTACGAGAACATCACGGGATGTTTCTGATGCGTTGTTCTTGAACGACAAGTCTATTGTGGAATTACCGACTGCATTTCGAAAGCAGCAGACTGCGACTCTGAGTGCACTGGGGGATCTGATCCAGGCGCGCGGGCTAGAACACTCTAAGGATCTTTTGTTCGAGAGCATCGAAGCCGCTGTCTTCAATGCCGATATCTCTTTCGCGAATTATGAATCTGTGGTGGCAGACGATCATGTCGTGAGCGAGGCTATAGGCGACGGCCGCTCTTCGATGATGTGTTGCTCATCGGCCCAATATTCCGCATTAACAGAACACCAGGGTAGACGTTTCACGATTCTTAACCTCGCGAACAATCACTCATTGGACTTGGGCGTTCAGGGTCTTCGAACCACTCAAGAGCTCTGCAGAGCGAATGGGATCATTGAAATCGGCGCCCCTCGATGCGCCGAGGAGTACGGCCGGGGCACGGTTTTCACGAAGAGGGGCATCAGGTTCGGGTTCGTGTCGGTCACATTCGGTCTCAATGGGCGACCCCTACCCGACGGTGAACATTATTGTGTGCACGCGTCACCGCTCATGTCCAAACGTGTCGTGGCCGATCTTGAGCTACTCAAATCGCAAATAAGGAGCTGTAAACATCAGAATGCCGATGTCATCATCGCCTCAATCCATTGGGGCTTCGAATTCGAGTTTTTTCCAAGACGAAAGCAAATTGAGCTCGCTCATGCGCTTGTGGAGGAAGGCGCCGACATAATTTTGGGCCATCATCCTCACGTAGTTCAGCCGATCGAGTACTACCGCACTACACGTGATCCCAACCGAGTTGCGGTCATCGCTTACTCCTTGGGTAGCCTAACTTGGGACTGGTATACGGCTCCACATTTAATTTTGAGCTTGATGCTGAACTTTCAGTTCGCAAAAGGTGATACAAGTGCAGGAAGCCGTACTTACATCGAAAGTGTCACCGCTACTCCTTTGTTTAGAAATATCTTCTACAGGGGCGATAACAAAGTGATGCGCATTGAACAACTTAGAGACCACCTGGATGCGAAAAATGCCGACTTCGGTCACTTAGAACAAATGCAACAATACGTAGACTTGATTTCGGGCCGCGGAGCCCCGGTTTGACGAGCTCGCGACAGCCTCTCATCCAAATGCTCTCCGCCATCAGGTGCGACCGTGAATGTGTAAGCGGAGTGACCTGCCACTGAATGTTCATCCAGCGGCAGTTAGAGTCTCGGAGTTTTGTGCAGCGAGACCGAACTTTGGACCACCCGGAACTAGAGTTTTGCGCCTCTGATCACGTTGGCGGGCTGGTGTCGCCGACGTGATTTTGCAGCAAAATCGGCGGCCGATTGCCGATCGCCCCGTGGGGCCGTTCTTCGTTATAGTATCTTCGCCAAGTCTCCACCTTTTGCCGGGCATCCGCAAGGGACAGGAACCAATGGGTGTTGAGGCATTCGGCCCGGAAGCGGCCGTTGAAGGCTTCGATGAAGGCGTTGTCGGTCGGCTTGCCGGGTCGTGAGAAGTCCAGCGTGACGCCGCGCTGGTAGGCCCAGAGGTCAAGATCGCGCGACACGAACTCGCTGCCTTGATCGACCCGGATCGTCGCCGGGAGTCCCACTTCATTGCAAACCCTTTCCAGTACCTCCACGACATCGGTGCCGCGGAAGGTGAGCCGCGGCTCCAGTGCGGGCGAGAAGCGGGAGAAGATATCGACGATCGTGAGCACCCGGAGATTGCCGCCGGTGGCCAGCTGGTCATGAACGAAGTCCATCGCCCAGATCTCGTTGACCCGCGTCGCGGGCCGTCGGTCGTCGCGCAACTTGGCCTTGACCCGGCGCTTGGGCGATTTGTTGCGCAATTGCAGGCCCAATTCGCGATAGATGCGACGGGTCTTGTTCTGGCCGTGACGCCATCCCTCGCGGCGCAACAGCACATGGACGCGGCGATAGCCGTAGCGGATGCGAACATGGCAGATCTCCTTGATCCGAGCTTCGAGGGCCGCCTGGCCGGAGCGACGAGATTTGTAGTGATAGGTCGATCGATCGAACTCGAGGGCCTTACAAGCCTTGCGGATCGAGACCTGCCACTCCCCGCAAACCTCATCGACGAGCTTGCGCTTCCGACCAGGCTTCACAGCTTTCGGCGGATCACGTCCTGCAGCATCTCCTTGTCGAGCGATAGGTCCGCCACCAGCTTCTTCAGCTTGGCGTTCTCGTCCTCGAGCTGCTTCAACCGGCGCATCTCGGTCGGCAGCAGTCCGTCGTACTTTTTCTTCCAGTTGAAATAGGTCGCCTGGCTGATCCCGGATTTGCGGCAGATCTCCGCAACCGGGACCCCGTCGTTGCCCTGCTTCAGGATAAACGCCTTCTGGGCGTCCGAAAACTTCGAGGCCTTCATCGTCGTCCGCTCCTCCCAGCCGAGGGGATTCGGCAGCGCAAGACTCTAGCCAAAATTGGTCCAGTTTGCCGGCCTCAGGTCAGCGGTAGCTGAAGCGCCGCCGCTCGTTGGCGAAATCGCGCAATCGGCCACGCAGAATTGCGTCCGGCGGGCGGCTGGAGCGATAGCGGATCATCTGTAAGCGCGATTTTCTCCGCACGCCGGCGGTTTTGATGGACTGCCTTGAATCGGGCGATGCGGGGCCGTTCAGGCGGTGGCGGCTTTGTGGAAGTTGAAGGGCAGCAGGTCTGCAATATCGGCGTCGCCGGCGCGCTGAGGCGATTCGGTGAGGACGTGGCGCAACCACGCTAACGGCACGACACGTGAGGCGCGGCAGGTCAGCATCAGGCTATAGACGACGGCGCTGGCCTCGGCTCCGTCCACGGTATCACTGAACAACCGTAAGCGGTACGAGCAGACCACGGACCTGGCGTGGACGGCCTACGCGCGCCGCTGGAAGCGCATAGGCATCCAGAACTGCCGCAGGGCCTCAACGGCTATTGGAATGTCGCGCCAGGCGTTTTGAGCGACGGGCAGCGTTGCCAGCGTATGGCGGGCCGGGGGTAGCAAGGGTCGACCGGCGTCATCGATGCAATGGACCAGGATCGGCCGCAGCATAAGGTGTTCGGTTCCGTTCGGGGAGAGAAGCCGCGACCAGACGAGAAGCCGAAGCTTCATGACGGCGTGGAAGCCCATGCACCAGGGCTGCGGGTCGACGTCGCCGTCCGGCGATCGCAGGAACAGCGGCTCGAAGCTCTCCGGTCTCGTCGACAGCGTCTCGCTGATCGCGTTGTGGCGCATCAGCGTGGCAGCGATCGCCGAGAACTCCTCGGTGTCGTGATTGAAGGCGTCGGGATCTACGCCAAGGAGCGGGCACACCCATTCCTCGGAGGCCATCGAGACCGGCCCGGCGACGACAGCGGCCACTGCGCCGTCGAGCATGGAGAGCGACGTCGCCCGCGGATGCCGAAGCGTCGGCGACCTGGCGCGCTCGCTCATCCATTGCCCGAGCCGCTCGAATGACATGGCATAGTTCGCCATCGTCGTCTTGCGTGCTTTTCGCGTTCCCCGCCGTTGCTTCGGCTTCGTCATGCCACGGCTCGCTTTTCGGCTTCGCGTGCGGCCTTCCAGTTCCAGGCCAGAAGTTCGTGCAGCTGGTTGGCCTTCGCGGCGCCGCTCACCATGCGCTCGAGAACGTCGACGAGATAGGCCTCGGGGTCGAGGCCATTCAATTTGGCCGTGTTAAGAAGCGAAGAAAGTATCGACCAAGTCTCGCCTCCGCCTTCGTCACCACTGAACAACGAGTTCTTTTTTCCGATCGCAATCGGCCTGATTGATCGTTCGACCGTGTTGGTGTCCGCCTCGAGCCGCCCGTCGTCCAGGAATGCCGTCAGGCCCTGCCAGCGTTCGAGCATATAATCGATCGCCTTGATGAGCGTCGAGCGGCGGGAGATCCCGTCCTTCACCGCGATCAGTCGAGCCTTCAACGCCTCCATGAGCGGCTTCGTCTCGGCCTGTCGCGCCGCGCGGCGTTCCCCGGCGCCGAGACCGCGGATCCTCTCCTCGATCGCGTAGACGGCTGCGATGCGCTCGATGACCTCCGCGGCGAAGGGTGAGTTCGTCGTCTTGTGCACCCTCACGAAGTTGCGGCGCGCGTGAACGAGACAATACGCCAGCTGGATCTGCCCGGCACCTTCGCATCGCCCACCAGCGAGGCGTAGGCGGCATAGCCGTCGACTTGCAGCACGCCTTCGAAGCCGGCCAACTGCGCCACGATCTCCTTCTTGCCGCGACCGTCTGCGAACACGTAGGCGACCGCCGGCGGCGCCGGACCCTTCCACGCCCGATCGTCCGTCGCATGCGCCCAGAACTGGCAGATCCTCGTGCGGCCGCGTACCGGGTCGAGCACCGGCATCGGCGTCTCATCGCAGAACAACCGCTCAAAGCCGTGCATGGTCTTCAGTTGCAGGTCGTAGAGGCCCCTGACCAGCCACGCCGCGCTGCCCATCCAGCGCGCCAGCGTCTGACGATCGACGACAACACCTTGGCCCGCCAGGATCTGCGTCTGGCGGTAGAGCGTCGATTGCCAGGCATATTTGGCCGCGGCGATATGCGCGATCAGCGCCGTCGTCGCCATGCCGCCCTCGACGAGCCGCGCTGGTGCCGAGGCCTGGACGATCGGGCCCTCACAGGCGCGGCAGGCATATTTGGGAGGGATCGTGCGGAGTACACGCAACCACCCGGGAAACCGAACCGCAGAGTCGGAGATCGCCCCTTCATCCGGTAGGTGGCCGCTGAACAGCGCCTACGATTCACGTGACTAGTGCGCCAAACAGCTTGCTAAGACGTTCCCGTTCAGAAGCGGAAGCCGGCCGCGGACGGTATCCCCAAAGGGCCGGCCATCAGACACTCGCTTGCTCAAAGCTCGATCCCAAACCGGAAACTCACGCCAGACGTAAACCGGCTGTCGGCACATGATGAGATAATGTGATAAAAGGCCCGCAGTTCAGTGGGATCGGACGTTCCTAACCCAACGGTCACAGGACCTATAACGAGACCTAGACCAGGAGCAGGGAATATTCAGCCGACTGTCGCAATCCTGCGCAATCGCTGGGAATACGCGTAATTGCTGCAGAGGACGCCCTGAATTCGCAGCCCACGGCAGCCCTCGGCCGGCAAACTGCAGCAAAAAACGGCCGAAGCCTGTCCGATGTGATAGCCCACATCTAGCGGCGCAGTTTACCCTGCGATCAAGAGAGGAATGTCCCAAATGCCGAAATCCACTGCGCGCTGTTTCATTCACAGACCAGCCCGTCTCAAGCGGCGTTTTGCCGCCATAGCAAGCGTGGCGGCACTACTAATGACCGTCTCACCCGGGGGCGCGGAAACGCTGAAATGGGCTCGGAGCTTGGACGTTCAGACTCTAGACCCTCACGCCTATAATGAGAACGTGACCTTTGCGTTCAATCGGCAGATGTACGAAGGCCTTGTGGAGCGCTCCGACGACGGAAAGCTCATTGGAGTACTAGCGACCGAATGGCGGATGTTGCCTGATCACCCCGACGTTTGGGAGTTCAAGCTTCGCCGGAACGTTACGTTCCACGACGGCGCACCATTTAAGGCCGACGACGCCGCATTTTCAATCCAGCGAGCTATGGCACCAACCTCGAATGTGCGGACCTATCTGGCTGCCGCCGCGGTTGAGGAAGCCATCGCGAAGGACGACTACACCGTGCAGGTCAAGACAAAGGGACCCAGCCCTCTTCTGCCCGAAAACTTGGCAAGCATCTTCATAATGAATAGAGCATGGGCCGAGAAGAACGACTCCGTTGTTCCGCAGGATTTTAAAGGCGGGAAAGAAAACTATGCTGCTCGCCATGAGAACGGCACTGGCGCCTATCGCCTTGTAAGCCGAGAATCGGATCGCCGTTCGGAGTTGGAAGCTTACGATAAATACTGGGGTATCGGCCAGTTCCCAATCGATATCGATCGGATCATCTATACCCCTATCCAGTCGGCCGCGACGCGTGTATCCGCATTGATCAGCGGAGAAGTTAATTTTCTCCAAGACGTCCCCCCCCAAGACATTTCACGGTTGGAGCAGAATGAAAGCCTTCGGGTGGTTCGCGGCCCAGAGATTCGCACGGTTTTTTTAGGCGTCAATACAAGCGCGAACACACTTGCCAGCGGGGAAGCAAAGGGAAATCCTTTCGCCGACAAGCGGGTGCGCCACGCAATGAACATGTCCATTGATCGTCTAGCGATCAAGTCGGCAATCATGCGAGGGGAGTCGGTTCCGCTCGGTACAATCATTTCGCCGATCGCCGACGGCTATACGGAAGAATTGGGTAAGTTCCCAAAGCTCAATATTGACCAAGCCAAGCAGCTTATGGCCGAGGCAGGTTACCCCAACGGATTTTCGGTCACTCTAAACTGTCCAAATGACGGCATGGTGAACGACGAGCGCATCTGTCAGGCCGTGGTGGCAATGCTCGCCAAGATCGGTGTCACCGTGCATCTCGATGTCCAACCCAGCGCAGTCGTCTGGCCTCTAGTTCTCAATAGGAAGACCGACTTTTACCTGATGACGTGGGGCTCATACGATTCTCAATTAATCTTCGATAATCTCGTCCACTCTCGGGGCGCCTGGGCTGCAGCGAATTACAAAAACCCGGAGATTGATGCCAAAATTGAATTACTCCGGTCGGAAGCCGATCCTCAAAGACGTAAAACCATAATCGCCGAAATTTGGAAGACCGTTCAGGACGAGTGTTTCTATCTACCGATTCACGCGCAGGTGTTGGCGCGTGCAACGCAGAAGAAGATTCACGTTACGCCAAACGTTGGTAATCAGATCTCCGTGAAAACCATCAAGGTGGACAAGTGACAGGTTTCTTTCTGCGCAGATTGCTGTCCGTGTTGCCGGTGATGCTGATGACGGCGTTTCTGTCGTTCGCCGCCTTTCATTTTATCGGCGATCCGCTCCAGAATATGGTCGGACCGGAGGCGACCGCGCAGGACCGCGCGCGGCTAGCGGCGGAACTCGGGTTCGACCGCCCCTTTTACATCCAGTTCTTTCGTTTTATCAGTTCGGCACTCCATGGGGACTTCGGCATTTCCACTCGCGTTGGAAGGCCGGTGTTGGATTTGATCCTGGAGCGGCTGCCTGCGACTCTGGAACTAGCTATATTATCGTTTATATTTGCAATGATAGCGGGAGTCGCCCTTGGCGTCGTGACAGCATTGCGGCCGCGCTCCATATTATCGGGCTTCAGCTTGACGGTCTCGCTGATCGCAGTATCCCTGCCTAACTTCTTAATCGGCATCGGCCTCATCTACGTGTTCGCGGTCAAACTTGGCTGGTTGCCGTCCTTCGGACGGGGCGACACGGTGAAGATCGGCTGGTGGACCACCGGGTTACTGACTAAGACCGGCTGGCAGGCTATCATCCTTCCCGCGATTTCACTGGCCACCTATCAACTCACGCTGATCTTGCGTTTAGTCCGCACTGAAATGCTTGAGGTCATGCATTCCGATCATATCCGGTTCGCACGCGCGCGAGGGCTGCCAGACCGGCTCATCTATTTTTCTTACGCTTTGAAGAACACGATGATTCCGGTCGTCACGGTTGCAGGTTTGCAGTTGGGATCCATCATCGCATTCGCCGTCGTTACTGAGACAGTATTCCAATGGCCAGGCGTTGGGCTGCTCTTTATTAATTCCATTAGATTTTCCGACGTCCCAATCATGGCCGCATACCTTCTCATCGTGTCGATCATTTTCGTTACCATCAACATGGTCGTGGATTGCGTCTACTACCTTCTAGATCCTCGCCTGCGGACGGGAGGAGTAGTCAGATGACCATTCACAAGCTTTCCGCATTGTTTAACTCTGATATCGGGCACTCTTACATCCGTTCCCCCAGAGCAGTTCTGTCTACGCTCGCACTGCTAACTCTCATTGTCGCGGCCCTGGGAGCTCCTTTATGGGCACCACAGAACACTCTCGACGCCAGCACGTTCGATCTGCTTTCGTCAAATACACCGGCCTGGAGCATCAATGAGTTCACGAACCGCTTCTACGCTTTCGGCACAGACGATCAGGGACGTGACGTGCTTTCAGCGACCCTTTATGGAACACGGGTTTCACTCCTAGTGGGCCTTGCCTCTGTTTTGGTTTCAATGTCGATCGGCGTCAGCTTAGGCCTGATATCCGGTTATTTCGGGGGACACATTGACGCAGCGATCATGCGTATCGCAGACATCCAGTTGTCCATCCCCGCCATTTTTATTGCGCTCCTTATTTCCGGCTTAACGCGGTCGCTACTGCCACCGAGCGCGCGCGAAGCCCTTGCTGTCTACATGGTAATATTGGCGATTGGAATTTCCGGATGGGTCACATATGCCCGCACGGTGCGCGGCGCCGTGATGGGGGAGAAACAGCGAGAGTATGTGCAGGCAGCCCTAATGATAGGCCTTCCGACGGGCACAGTGCTGGTACGGCACATATTGCCAAACGTGCGTCGACCGATCCTCGTGATCGCGACAATCTCACTTGCGCTTTCAATTATTACCGAAGCCACGCTGTCCTACTTGGGCGCAGGTCTGCCCCCCACCCAACCATCTCTTGGAACATTGATCCGCAGTGGGCAAGACTTTCTTTTTGCTGGGCAGTGGTGGATCCTGCTGTTTCCTGCCGCCACCCTTCTTACACTCGCGCTGGCCATTAACGTCTTGGGCGACTGGTTCCGGGATGTAATCAACCCAAGGGGCATCTGATGACAACAACTGCCCAGCCTTGCGTTCTTTCCATTCGGGGACTTAGCGTCGACTTTCCTAGCCGGCATGGCGCCTTGCAAGCCGTATGCAACGTCAGCCTAGACATCGCGCCAGGCGAAATACTCGGCATCGTCGGCGAATCGGGCGCGGGCAAATCGACCGTTGGAGCTGCCATCACGGGCTTACTACAGGCTCCCGGCCATATTAGTGCGGGCGAAGTTCGGCTTTCCGGAGATATCATCGATGCGCGCGACGTTAAGGCGATGCGGGCGTTACGCGGCAAACGCGTCTCGACTATTTTCCAAGATCCACTGACCAGCTTAAATCCACTTTTCACAATTGAGAGACAACTGGTCGACACGATCCGAACTCATCTCGCCTTATCACGCAGCGACGCAAGGATCGAGGCGGTGCGTCAGTTGGAGGCGGTAGGGATTCCAGAGCCAGCCCGGCGCGTGAAGAACTGGCCACATGAATTCTCGGGTGGCATGCGACAGCGCGCAGTTATCGCGCTTGCTCTCTGCTCACAACCCGAACTCATTGTCGCGGACGAACCAACAACTGCGCTCGACGTGACCGTTCAGGCACAGATCTTGAAGCTAATCAAGAACTTGGCTCGTGAACGTCAAGTGGGTGTGATGCTCATCACCCACAACATGGGCGTGATTTCCCAGGTCACTGATCGCGTCGCGGTGATGAGGGCAGGCGAAATCGTCGAACTAAACGACACTGCGGCTGTTCTTGGAAATCCATGCCACGAGTACAGCCAAGCATTGATTTCGGTTGTGCCGCGCGGCGACATTAAGCTGCATCGCTTTCCCGTGTCTGGCGCCGCTCGAAATATCGATGCGGCCATGCAGTGGCTGCTGGAAAGAGACATGCCGCAAAGTTCAAGCCAGCCGGAGGCACTTGTAGAACTCCGGGGTGTGGAGCGCGTATATGGGGCGACAGGCATGTTCGGTGGTTCCGCTCGGCGAGCCTTTAAGGCCCTGCACGATGTGAACCTGAGTATCCGCCCCGGAGAAGTCATGGGCCTTGTTGGCGAATCCGGCTCTGGAAAAAGCACGATCGCAAGAGTCGTTGCTGGGCTTGCCCGCCCGAGCAGCGGCCAACTGATTTATGGCGGAAAAGATGTTTATGCAGCCAGCCTTGAAGATCGTCAAGATATTCGGCGTCAAACTCAAATGGTGTTTCAAGACCCGTACTCGTCTCTGAATCCACAGATGCGCGTGGGCGAGATTATCATGGAGCCAATGATTCACTTTGGACTAGTAAAGGATAAGCGAGAGGCCGAACCGATAATGTTAGAGCTGCTGAAGGCCGTTGGTCTGGAGCCCACCGTCGCCCGCCGTTATCCGCACGCCTTCTCAGGCGGTCAGCGACAACGTATTTCAATCGCACGAACCTTGGCAAGTCGCCCGCGGTTCCTCATCTGCGATGAACCTACCTCGGCACTCGATGTCTCGATCCAGGCGCAGATCCTAAATCTTCTGAAAGACCTTCAAGAGAATCTATCGCTGACGATGTTATTTATCAGTCACGATCTCCCTGTCGTGCGTCAGATTTGCGACAGAGTTACAGTACTACAGAATGGGCAAATTTGCGAAAGCAGCGAGACGGAACAGTTGTTCAAAGCGCCGAAGCACTCTTACACAGCATCGCTCTTGTCCATGATACCGAAGATGCAGACCCCAGAGTGGATCGTCAAGCCGTCTGAGATCCCATCACAGTCCATCTGCTAGCCCCGGACGCGTCCGCCCGGGTTGTCAGATATCTGATGGTCATGCGGCAGCAGCCGATGGCTTTATACGCCCGCCGTACGCTCATCCCGTGGGCAACCATGAGATACGCGACAGCTTTCCGCTTGCCCGCGGGCAAAAAGCGGGCTTCGTGCCCGAACCATTTATCGCGAACGGCGTGCGCGGATCTCGTCATGGCCTGGCTGCAACAGCAGTCCACTCGCGAGAGGCCGGATACATTTATGCAATTGGAAGCGTCATTTTTGCTGTTACGAACCCTTGCACGGACCGGGGCGGACCATACATTCTTTCCCACGAGATCCTTGGGCGCCGCATTGTCCAGCACGGCATCAGCCACCAACCGCTTCAGCCGTGTGTTCTCGTCCTCCAGCGTCTTCAGCCGCTTGGCCTCCGACACTCCAGTGGCCTTCCATTTGTAGATGCTGGGGTCGCTGACGCCGCGCTTGCGGCACAGATCGGCAACCGAAACCCCGGCCTCATGCTCCTTCAAAATCCCGATGATCTGCTCTGCCGAAAAGCGGCTACGCTTCATGCTCTGGTCCTTGTTTGGGCCAGCGCGAACTTCAATCTGGATTAAGCCTGTGGGGCAAGGTCATTCACGTCCTTGAGGGTTATCCTGATCCGGACGGCGGTCGTGTTCAGGCTCATGCTGCCAGCCTCGGATCGTGCGCATGCATCCTGTAGGTCGATGCCCAGGGAGGCAGTTTGTCCAGTCGCGCCGCAGGCCAGCCATTGATGAGTTTTGCGAGCACGCCGGAGAGCCAGGGCTAGGCGCTGACGACATTGAGCCTACACGTTTCAATGAGCGAGGCCAGCAATGCCCAATTATCGGCACCCTCGTCGCACCCAGCGAACAGGGCATTCTTGGCATCGAGTTTGATTGGCCGCATCGCACGCTCGACCGCATTCGTGTCCATCTCGATGCGCCCGTCATCAAGGTAGAGCGTCAGGCCGTCCCAATGGCGCAGCGAATAGCGCAGAGCCTTCGCCGTGTCGCTCTTCCCCGCAAGATGATCAAGAGTTGCCTCAAACCACTGCTTCAAGGCTGCTGCCAGAGGTCTGGCATGAGCTTGTCGACCCGCGCAGCGCTCGGCAGCAGAGTGGCCCCGAAGTGCCTTCTCGACCGCGTTGAGCTGGGCGATGCGCTTAAGGGCCTCGCGGCAAACTGGAGCTGGCGCCGGAGCAGCCTCACGCGCGATCTTCACAAACTAGCGCCGTAGATGCGATCAGCAGAAGGCGAGCGGCCCAGACAGGGCGCCCGCACGCGTCTCCCGGGTCATGGTCTTGTAGGCCTGATAGCCTTCGCAATAGATGATACCGCGATAGCCCCAATCAGCGATGGCTTTGGGTGTCGCGTGCGAGGTCGGCCGTCCCGGACCGCGTTTTCCGTCGAGCGCGGTGCGCCTGCGATAGCTCTCGACTGTAGCGCGGCGATCTGGGAGAGAGGTGCGCGACAATCTGGATGAGAATCTGGTGTCGCGGCGGATGTGATGATCCGCGGGTTTGATTGACGCGCGCAAGTGCTTTGTCAGGTTGATTGTCGCGGCGCGTCAATCAGGGGCGATATTGGCGGGTGTGGCGTATGACGCTGGGCGTCCAGGTCCCTTTTTGCGCTCAGCGGCCTCGCGGCGTCGGTAGCTTTCGACATTCATCTCGAAGATGGTGGCGTGATGAACGAGCCGGTCGACCGCGGCGAGCGTCATAGCGGGGTCCGGGAAGATCTTCCCCCACTCGCCAAAGGGTTGGTTGGCTGTGATCAGCATGGAGCGCCGTTCGTAACGGGCGCTGATCAGCTCGAAGAGCACACTGGTCTCGGCCTGGTCCTTGGTGACGTATGCGAGATCATCGAGGATGAGCAGGTCGAACTTGTCGAGCTTGGCCAGCACGCTCTCGAGGACGAGGTCGCGGCGGGCCTGCTGCAGCTTCTGGACGAGATCTGTGGTGCGGGTGAACAGCACCCTGTAGCCGTTCTCGATGAGGGCGAGACCGATCGCCGAGGCGAGATGGCTCTTGCCGGTGCCGGGCGGGCCGAACAGGAGCAGGTTTGCGCCTTTCTCCAACCAGGTGTCGCCGGCGACGATGGCCATGACCTGAGCTTTGGAGACCATCGGCACGGCGTCGAACTCGAAGCTCTCGAGGGTCTTTCCGGGCAGAAGGCGGCCCTCTGTGAGGTGCCGCTCGATGCGGCGGCGATCGCGCTCGGCCAGTTCGTGCTCGGCGAGCACAGTGAGGAAGCGCGCGGCGGGCCAGCCCTCCTTGTCGGCCTGCTCGGCGAACTGTGGCCAGATCACCTTGCTGGCGGGCAGTCGCAGCTCGTTAAGGAGCAGGCTGAGCTTGGCGGGGTCAATCGAGGCGCTCTTCATGCTGCGTCTCCCAGGCTGGCGCCGATGAGCGCTTCGTAGGCCTGAAGCGGCGCCAGGCGGACGACTACGTTGGGTAGGCGCGCGGGATCGGGCGCGAAGCGGGCACGCAGCGCGGCCATGTCGGGGAGCCGGTGATTGTCGAGGCAGATGGACAGCTCCTCGGCCAGTTCGCTCTCGCAGCCGCGCTCGTGGGCGAGGCCAAGAAGCTCGACCATGATGCGGCAGGCCTGGCGCTCGGGCAGACGCTCGACGAGGAGATCGAAAGTCCGCCGGTAGGCCTCGCGCGGGAAGAGCCGATCGCGATAGACCAGATTGAGCAATGCCATCGGCTTCCTTCTGAGCGAATGGATGACGTGCCGGTAGTTGACGACCTGGTCATGCTTGCCGGACGGGGAAGCACGCCCGCGCGGCAGCGTCATGAGATGCGTGCCGCCGATGAAGACATCGAGCCGATCGTCGTAGAGGCGCACGCGCAAGCGATGGCCGATCAGGCGCGAGGGCACCGTATAGAAGACCTTGCGCAGCGTGAAGCCGCCTGAGGAAGTGACGCGCACGCTGAGTTCCTCATAGTCGGTGGTGCGCCGCTCAGGTAGCTCCCGAAGCTGGGCGCGCTCGGCATCGATGCGCTTGGCGTTGCGGGCATTGCGGCGGCCGACGATCTCGTCGACGAAGCGGCGATAGGAGGCGAGATCATCGAAGTCGACGGTGCCACGCAGCAACAGTGCATCCTCGATCGCCCGCTTGAGATGGCCGTGCGGCCCCTCGATCGAGCCGTTCTCGTGGGCGATGCCGGCATTGTTGCGTGACGGTGTCATGCCGTAATGGCTGCACAGCTCGTTATAGCGGCGGGTCAGGTCCTCGCGCGCGTCCTTGTCCAGGTTGCGGAAGGCGGCGGACAGGCTGTCCGAGCGGTGCTCGCGCGGCACCCCACCGAGGGACCAGAGTGCGTTCTGTAGGCCTTCCGCCAGCGCCACGAAGCTCTCGCCGCCGAGCACGACATGGGCGTGCTCGAAGCCGGAATAGGCGAGCCGGAAATGATAGAGTCGGTGGTCGAGCGGCTGACCGGCGATGGTGATGCCGAACGAGGCCACCTCGGTGAAGTCCGACAGACCGAGCCTGCCGGGTTCGTGCGCCTGGCGGAAGATGACCTCCTGCTCCTCACCGTGGATGGCACGCCAGCCTCGGATGCGCCGCTCCAGCGTCCGGCGCACGCCCTCGCCCAACTCGGAATGGCGCAGCATCATCTCCTCGAAAATGGCCACGGGCCGGATGCCGGGCGCTGCCCGCAGCAGCGGCACGACTTCAGAGTCGAAAATGTCGGCGATTGGATCGGGACGCCGTCGTGCGCGCGGCTCCTTCTTCTGCGAAGGTAGTACTGGATCCTTCTCGATGCGGTAGGCCGTTGCCACGCTGATCGACGCCTTCGCCGCGGCGACAGGCGTCGGATGGGTCTTCCTGAGCTTCATGTAGAGCCTTCTGTGGTTGCCGCCCGCAATGCAAGAAGTTTCTGACCCTTTGGCGTGTGATC
>NZ_JAUIZJ010000032.1:0-9650 GCF_030435535.1 Bradyrhizobium sp. WYCCWR 13022 | reverse complement strand
TTCCCCCAAAAGGCTCAACCGCAGGGAATCACAACTGGCGAATTACGCAACAGGCCCCTTGTGGGAGAGGGTCCGCGAGGCCAAATCGCGCAGCTGAATATGCCGAACCACCCCCTCATCCGGCGCTTCGCACCACCTTCTCCCACAAGGGGAGAAGCGAAGAACAGAGACTGCCCTCTACCCCGGCCTGCGCCGGTCCGTCTTCATCTTCGTGAACCGCACGCTCTGGCCATCCGGCATCCGGACCGCCTTGAAGCCCGCGGCGAGGCAGGCTTCGCGCTGGGGCATCTGGATGTCGGGGCTGCGCAGACTGTCCCACCATGAGGCACGGTTGGCCGCGCGCGGCAGGGCGGCGCCGATGATCTCCTCGATCTGCTCGAAGCTCAGTACGAATTCCGTCTGCTTCTGCCGCAGCAGGTAATCGCGCAATGGGTCGTAGTCGTTCACACGATGGTCCTCTCGTCCGGAGCCGGATCAGCAGGTCAAGCCTGCCGGAAACCGTCAGCCGCTTAAACCGTTTCTTAACTCATCGCGGCAGCGTCGTCGCGGCTTAAACACTACGCAAGATTTCAGGCGCATCCACTAGTATCGGGAGCAAACGATGCTGTCTGGATGGCGCGAAGCCATGGCCCTTCGGCCGTGGCGCATTTCGGCGAAGCTGCTGATCATGACGTCCGTCGTGACGGTAATCGGCTTTTCCGCCATCTGCTTCAACGTCATGCTCGACATGCGCCGCGGCGAGGAGGCGCTGGCCCGCCAGACCCTGGAAAACCTGGCGACCACGATCGACGCCGACATCAGCCGCAACATCGAGGTCTACGACCTGTCGCTGAAGGCGGTCGCCAGCAACGTGCTGCTGCCCGAGATCGCCTCGGTCTCGAAACCGATCCGCCAGCTCATCCTGTTCGATCACGCCACCACCGCAAAGCATTTCGGCGCCGTCCAGGTGTTCGATGCGGACGGTAACCTCACCATCGATGCCTCGACGCTCGATCCGGTCGCGGAAAATCGCAGTAGCGAGGAGTATTTCACCGTTCACCGCGACAATCCCAACGCGGGCCTCTTCATCAGCCGCCCGATGCTGTTCCGCGGCGCCTATTCGATCGTGCTGAGCCGGCGCCTCAGCGATACCGACGGCGGCTTCCTGGGTGTCGTCGCCGGCTCGATCCGCTTCAGCTATTTCCACGAGTTGTTCGAGCGGCTGAGCCTCGATCCCGAGGATACCATCACCGTGCTCAAGCGCGACCGCACCATCATGATGCGGCGCCCGTTCGATCTCGACATCATCGGCAAGAACCTTGCCACGCTGCAGGACTGGAGGTCGGACAATCTCAAGGCCGGCGGATCCTACGCCGGAAAGGGACCGGTGGACGTGACGCCGCGACTCTATGTGCGCAGCAGCGGTTCTGGTCCGTTGTTTGTGGTGGCGGGAAAACCGCTGGCTGCCGTATTCGAGCTCTGGCAGAAGGAAGCCTATCGCATCGGCGCCGTGGTCCTGGTGCTCGCGCTGTTCGTGCTGGGATCGGCGATCGTGCTCGCGCGCGAGATCAGCCGGCGCGCGGATGCCGAAAGCAAGCTCGAGGAGATGGCGACCACCGACGCGCTCACGGGCCTGCGCAACCGCCGCAAGTTCGACCAGGTGATCGACGCCGAATGGCGCCGCGCGACGCGCCAGAAGACGCCGGTCGCGCTGCTGATGATCGATGCCGATCACTTCAAGGCCTATAACGACACGTTCGGCCACCAGGCCGGCGACCAGGTGCTGGTCGGCATCGCCATCTGCATCTCGGATTCGGTGCGGCGTGCCGGCGACTGCGCCGCGCGCTATGGCGGCGAGGAGTTCGCCGTGCTGCTGCCGAACACGCCTGCCGCCGAGGCCTTCAAGATCGCCGAGACGATCCGCGGCAAGGTGCAGGGCTGGTCCGACGGCGGGACGGGATCCACCGTCTCCTGCGGCATCGCCAGCCTCACGCCCAGTGCAGGCATGGACTGGGCCGTCCTGGTCGCCGCCGCCGACAAGGCGCTCTATGCCGCGAAAGGCGGCGGACGCAACCAGTCGGTGGTCGCGAGCCTGCCGAAGCTGTCGCTAGTGGCCTGAAGGGCCTACTGCCCGAGATACTTCTTCATCTCCGCGATCAGCCCCTCGCGCAGCTCCGGGCGCTTGAGCGCGTAGGCTATGTTGGCGCGGAGAAAGCCGGGCTTGGAGCCGCAGTCATGGCGCTCGCCCTCGAACTCGACGCCGTAGAATTTTTGCGACTTGGCGAGGCCGATCATGGCGTCGGTGAGCTGGATCTCGCCGCCTGCGCCGCGCTCCTGGGTCTCCAGGATCTTGAAGATCTCCGGCTGGAGAATGTAGCGACCGGTGATCGAGAGGTTGGAGGGCGCGGTGCCCTTGGCCGGCTTCTCGACCATGCCGTCGACCTCGAACATCTTGCCGGTGCGTTTGCCGACGCCGCAGATGCCGTATTGATGGGTGAGATGGTCGGGCACCGCCTCGACCGCGATCAGGTTGGATTTCTCGCCGAGCGTTGCAGCGGTCTCGATCATCTGCTTCAGGCAACCGGGCGAATTGAGCACGAGCTCGTCGGGCAGCACCACCGCAAACGGCTCGTTGCCGACGATGTCGCGCGCGCACCACACCGCATGGCCGAGGCCGAGCGGCGCCTGCTGGCGGGTGAAGCTGACGGCGCCGGCCTCCGGCTGGTTCTGTGCCAGAATTTCCTGCTCGGCCTTCTTGCCGCGCGCAGCCAGGGTGGCGTCGAGCTCGAACATCCTGTCGAAATGATCTTCGATGACGTTTTTGTTGCGGCCGGTGACGAAGATGAAGTGCTCGATGCCGGCTTCCCGCGCCTCGTCATAGACGTACTGGATCAGCGGCTTGTCGACGATGGTGAGCATTTCCTTCGGCATGGCCTTGGTGGCGGGCAAAACGCGGGTACCGAGGCCGGCGACGGGAAATACAGCTTTGCGGATTTTCATGGGATTGATCGAATACCTTGGAGCGCAGGTGAAGGAAGCAATGGCGTCTTGCTAGCCGTTTTGCAGCCGGTAACAAAGGCGGATGTAGGGCTTCGCGTCTGGAATTGAGAAAAGGCCACCACCGAAATTTCACCTTTGTTAAGATATTGGCAACCGTAACGAGGCCTCCTGATGGCGAATTTTCGGCCGGACGGATGGGACATGATGCAATCGGTGGCAGGACTGGCGGCAAGGCTGGTGACAAGACAGGCAAGACGGGCGGGATATGTCGCCGGCGCAGCAATGATTGCGGTCGCGCTGCTGCTCCCTGCGTCCGCGCAGGCCCAAGGACAACAGGGGCAAAACGGCCTGTCGAAACTGTTCGGCGGTATTTTCTCCGGCGCGGACCCGGCACCGTCGCAACCCGCGCCCGCCCCAGGCGGCGCGCAACCCTGGAGCGGCGAGGACGGTGCCTCCGGCCATCCGCTGATGACGGCGGCCGCGATCCGCGAGGCGGCCGGCAATTTCGACAATTGCGTCGCGAGCATGTGGCCCGATGCCGCACGGCGCAACATCAGGCAGGAGAATTTCCAGCGCTTCACCGCCGGGCTGACACCCGACCTGCGCATCATGGACCTGATGGATTCGCAGCCCGAGTTCACCAAGTCGATCTGGGACTATCTCGACATTCTCGTGAACGACAACCGCCTCGCCAAGGGCAAGGAGATCCTCGCCAGGTACAAGGCGCAGTTCGACGCGACCGAGAAGGCCTATGGCGTCGACCGCTACATCATCGCAGCGATCTGGGGCATCGAGTCCAATTATTCGACGCAGATGGGCGACCGCAGCGTGCTGCAATCGACGGCAACACTCGCCTGCATCGGTCGCCGCCAGGCCTATTTCAGGGATGAGTTCCTCTCGGCGCTGGAGATCCTCAACCGCGGCGATCTGCGCCCCGAGCAGATGCGCGGCTCCTGGGCCGGCGCGTTCGGCCCGACCCAGTTCATGCCGACCGCGTTCAAGCGCTTCGCCGTGGACGGCGACGGCGACGGACGGCGCGACGTCGTCGACAATCCGACCGACCTGATCGCCTCCACCGCAAACAACCTGAAGAAAGACGGCTGGCAGAGCGGCCAGACCTGGGGCTACGAGGTCACGGTGCCGCAGGGCTTCAATTACATGCTGGCCGACCGCGCCAAGATGATGACGATCGCGCAGTGGGAGAAGCTTGGGCTCAAGCGGCCGACGGGCCAGCCGTTCCCGCATCCGGCGGAGAAGGCCTATCTGCTGGCGCCCGCAGGTGCGCAGGGACCCGGCTTCCTGATGCTCCAGAATTTCCGTGTCATCATGAAGTACAACCCGGCCGAGGCCTATGCGATGGCGATCGGCCATTTCGCCGACCGCCTGCGCGGCGGGCAGCCCTTCGTGCAACCCTGGCCGCGGCAGGAGCGCGAATTGTCCCGCACCGAGCGGCTGGAACTCCAGCAGCTGCTGGCCCAGCGGGGCTTCTACAAGGGCACCCCGGACGGCCAGTTCGGCGGCATGACACGGGACGCGCTGCGCAACTTCCAGGTCTCGATTGGGCTCCCTGCCGACGGGTTTGCCACCTCCGACGTGCTGGACCGGCTGCGCGGGCGGTAAAAACGGCCTGAAAGTAACCCTGGGCGGCGATTCTGGCCGATCGGCGGTGTATTGCCCAGGGAATCTGCAAGAGAATTTGCCCGTTTGGCGCCCGATTCCGCTATTATATCGAGGCAATCCCAGACCCAATTGCGCGCGCCCGAGATCGCATGTCGAAGCCAAAATCCTTTTTCAAGGCGCTGACCGAGACCGGCCCGCTGATCGCGCTGGTGACGGCGCTTGCGATCCTGGTCGCGGGACCGGCGTCGGCGCAGTTCTTCAACTTCCCCGGCTTCGGCGGCCCGCCGCAGCGCCAGGCGCCGCCACGCAGCGGCGGCGGTTGGTTCGGCGGCGATTTCTTCGCGCCGTTCCAGCAGCAGCAGCAGCAGGCCCCACGCCAGGATTTTTCGCGTGCGCCGGGGCCCGCCAAGCGTGAGACCGTTGCCGACAAGAACGTGCTGGTGATCGGCGACGCCATGGCCGACTGGCTCGCCTATGGCCTAGAAGACGCCTACACCGAGCAGCCCGACATGGGCGTGATCCGCAAGCACAGGACCACCTCAGGCCTGATCAGGTACCAGCCGAAGGGCGAGCCCTCGGACTGGGCGGCGGCCGCAAGGGGCATTCTGGAGACCGAGAAACCCGACGTGATCGTCGTCATGCTCGGCCTCAACGACCGCATCGCGATCCGCGAGGCTGTCGAGAAATCCGACAAGGACAAGAAGAACGAGAAGGGTGCGCGCGGGGCCAAGCAGCAAGGCAAACCGGGTGAGACCAAGCCCGACACGGCCGCCAAGCCCGAGGACAAGCCAGCGGCGGATACCGACCTGCCCCAGGACGACGCCGACAACGCCGACACGCTGGCGGCCGTGCCCGAGAAGACCGCGCGCCATCCGAACGGCCTCTACGAATTCCGCGACGACCACTGGGTCGAGCTCTACAGCAAGAAGATCGAGGAGCTTGCGAACGTCCTGAAAGCCAAGGGCGTGCCGGTGCTCTGGGTCGGCCTGCCCGCGATCCGCGGGCCGAAGGGCACCGCGGACATGCTGTTCCTGGATTCGCTCTATCGCGAAGGCGCGGCCAAGGCCGGCATCACTTATGTCGACATCTGGGACGGCTTTGTCGACGAAGCCGGTCGCTTCCTGCAGAAGGGCCCCGACTTCGAAGGCCAGATCCGTCAGTTGCGCAGCGCTGATGGCGTCTATTTCACCAAGCCCGGCGCGCGCAAGCTCGCGCACTATGTCGAGCGCGAGATCACGCGCTTGCTGGCGGGCCGCTCCGGCCCGATCGCGCTGCCGAGCGAGCCGGGAACGCCTGACACCAGCGCCGAGCCCGGCAAGCCCGCGCCGCGGCCGCTCGCGGGCCCGATCGTGCCGCTGGTCGCGGCCTCGATCTCGACCGATCAATTGCTGGGTGGACCGGGCACGCGTCCCGCCGCCGTCGATGCGCTCGCCGCCAGGACGCTGGTGAAGGGCGAGCCGCTTGCAGCGCCCGCGGGCCGAGCCGATGATTATTCCTGGCCGCGCCGCGAAGTCGGCCGCGAGCAGGCCAAGGGCGATACGCCGATGGCCGTGACGACACCTGATGGTGGCGCTGCGGCTCCGAGTGCGACCGGCGCGCCGGGCGCAGCCGCTGCGATCGTGCCGCCCAAACCGCCCGCACCGAGGAGGCCGACGCCACCGCCGCAGCAGCCCGCGCAGGCAACGCCGTCCTTGCGTGATTTCTTCGGCTTCGGCGCGCCGCAACCCGCGCCGCGTCAGCTGGCGCCGCCGCCACGCAATCCGAATCCTGCGATCCCGCGTCCGCCGGGCAATGTCGGGCGTTCGGCGGAAGCGGTTCGGTAATTGTCGATTTGAGATGTCATTCCGGGGCGCGCGAAGCGCGAGCCCGGAATGACGGACGGCCGTCAGCCGTAATAGCGCCAGCGCGGCGGGGGACGACGCGCGGGGCGTGACATCAGAAGCGCGAGCGCGAAGCCGATGCCGCCGGCGACCAGCAGCGCGCCGAGCGGATTGTCCTGCACCTTCTTCGACAGCGCCTGCGATCCATCGCGAAGCGTCTCGCCGCTGTTCTCATAGGCGTCCTTGGCGTAGCCAGTGGCGGTGTCCGCGGCGTCCCGCACCGCGTCCTTGGCCTGGCCGTAGAGATTCTGCACGGTGCCGGCGGCTTCGCGCGCCTTGCCCGACGCCTGTGTCTGCGTATCGCCTGCCATGTCTCCGATGGCACCTTCTGCGCGTCCGGCAAATTCCTTGGCCGATCCGACGATCCTGTCCTTGTCCATGATGCTCCTCCAGGGGGTCTGCCCAAGTAACCGATCAGGAGGAGCGCAGTTCCACCGCCGCTGAGAGTTTGGCCCTAGAGAATGAGCCCGCCATCGACCACGAGCGTCTGTCCAATCATGTACGAAGACAGCGGCGAGGCCAGGAACAATGCGGCGCCCGCCATGTCGGCCGGCGTGCCCAACCGCCGCAGCGGAATGCGCGACAACGCACCTTCGAGCCGCTTGGGATTGTCGGTCGTCACCTTCGTCATCTTGGTGTCGACGAGACCGGGGGCGATACCGTTGACGCGGATGCCGTCCTCGGCCCACGCCTCGCCCAGCGTCCGCGTCAACCCGACCGCGCCGGTCTTCGACGCGTTGTAGGCGGGATTGCCCATGGTGGAATGGTAGGCCGCGGTCGAGGACACCATGATCAGCGCGCCGCTGGAATCCCGCAACATGGAATGAAACCGCGTCGCGCAGGCCATCAGGCTCATGAGATTCACTTCGACGACCTTGCGGAAGCCGGCCATCTCGAACTCGCCGCGGCGATAGATCACCGCGCCTTGCGCGAGCACCAGGATGTCGAGCCGATCGAACGACGGCTTGAACGCTTCGATCGCAACGGGGTTACTGACGTCGAGCTGCGAATAAGCAAGCCCGGTGAGATCGGAGCCCTCCTCCGCAGAATATTCCGCTGCGCGAGCGCGTGTGCCGCAAACGGCAACCGCCGCGCCTCTCGCGCGAAAAGCTTGCGCAATGCCGTTGCCGATACCGCTGGAACCACCGATCACCAGCACCTGCTTGCCTGAGAAATCGAGTTCGTTCGCCATCGCGGCCTCCCCTTTTGTCTTGCTTGTTTGACCTGTCTGCGGATCGATGCCAGCCTTGTCCATCTCAAAACAAGAAACAAGAGACCGCGAGGAAACACGATGTCGGAATCCAAGCAGCTCAGCCGCTCCGTGCAGGGCCTCACCGTTCTCGTCACCGGCGCCGCCAGCGGCATGGGGCGCGCCACCGCGCACGTGTTCGCAGCCGAAGGCGCCAACGTCGCCGTCACCGATTACGACGAGCAAGGCGCACAGACGGTTGCCAAGGAGATCGCGGCCAGCGGCGGAACGGCGAAGGCATGGAAGCTCGACGTCGCCGACGGCGGCGAGATCAAGCGCGTGGTTGGCCATGTCGCCGCGCATTTCGGCGGGCTCGATATCGTCGTCAACAATGCCGGCATCTCCGTGCGCGTCGCGATCGACGACGAGGCTTACGAAGACGCCTGGGCCAAGGGCATCGCCGTGATGTTGACGGCGCACCCGCGCATCATCCGCGCCGCGCTGCCGCATTTGCGCAAATCGAAGTCGCCGCGCATCGTCAACATCGCGTCGACCGAAGCGCTCGGCGCGACAGCGTTGCACAGCCCGTACTCCGCGGCAAAAGGTGGCGTCGCGAGCCTGACACGCTCGCTCGCGGTCGAGCTCGGCCGGGAGGGTATCACCGTCAACTGCATCTGCCCGGGCCCGATCCGCACCGCCATCACCGAGCGCATCTCGGAAGAGCACAAGACCATCTACGCCAAGCGCCGCACCGCACTCGGCCGCTACGGCGACCCTGAAGAGGTCGCGCACATGACGCTGAGCCTGTGCCTGCCGGCCGCGTCGTTCCTGACCGGCGCGGTCATTCCGGTGGACGGCGGGTTGATGGCACGCAACGCGTGAGAGCCATGCGCGCCGAGCGTTGACAACGCCGGGCGCGGGAGTAGCCTTTTTCGTCGACAGAGCGGGACCAACCGCTCGCGGTTCGCGGGAGAAACGCCATGACGATCGCCATCCGGCAGCTTCAGACGCATTTTGTCGGCGAGGTTTCCGGCCTCGACCTGCGCAAGCCGCTCACGCAGAATGAGGCCCGCGAGGTCGAGTCCGCCATGGACAAATACGCGGTGCTCGTATTCCACGACCAGGACATCACCGACGAACAGCAGATGGCTTTTGCACTGAACTTTGGTCAGCGCGAGGATGCCCGCGGCGGCACGGTGACGAAGGAAAAGGACTATCGCCTCCAGTCCGGCCTCAACGACGTCTCCAATCTCGGCAAGGACGGCAAGCCGCTCGCCAAGGACAGCCGCACGCATCTGTTCAATCTCGGCAACTGCCTGTGGCACTCCGACAGCTCGTTCCGCCCGATCCCGGCAAAATTCTCGCTGCTGTCGGCGCGGGTGGTGAACCCGAAGGGCGGCAACACCGAATTTGCCGACATGCGCGCGGCCTATGACGCGCTCGACGACGAGACCAAGGCCGAGATCGACGATCTCGTCTGCGAGCACTCGCTGATGTATTCGCGGGGCTCGCTCGGCTTCACCGAATATTCCGACGACGAAAAGGCGATGTTCAAGCCTGTGCTGCAGCGGCTGGTGCGGACCCATCCCGTTCACCGCCGCAAGTCGCTGTATTTGTCATCTCACGCCGGCAAGATCGTGGGCATGAGCGTGCCGGAAGGACGGCTGCTGCTGCGCGACCTCAACGAGCACGCGACGCAAGGCGAGTTCGTCTACGTCCACCGATGGAAGCTGCATGATCTCGTCATGTGGGACAACCGCCAGACCATGCACCGCGTCCGCCGCTACGACCAGTCCCAGCCCCGCGACATGCGCCGGGCGACGGTGGCGGGCACCGAGCCGACGGTGCAGCAGCAGGCGGCGGAGTAGCGAGAGGCGCGTCACACACCGCTGTCGTCCCGGACAAGCGCGCCCTTAAAGCGGGATGGGTTTAATCTGAATCGATTTGGGATTCCCAAATCAGCTTGTTTCTGATTCACCATG
>NZ_JAUIZJ010000031.1:0-164991 GCF_030435535.1 Bradyrhizobium sp. WYCCWR 13022 | reverse complement strand
CATTGATGCAAGACCGCTCACCGCCAATTCGACGAAATCTTCTTGCGACGCGCGGCCGGACCATACATAAGGGTCAAAAAGCAGTCGATGCCGACCAAACGGAGCGGCTTCCGCTTAACCCGCGAAAGGTGACGCTCATGAGTACACGTCCTACTGCTCCTGCAATAGCTTGAGCCGGCAGCGCAGCGCCTCGCGGATATGCGCGCGCGCGAGCTGCTCGGCCTTGTCGCCATCGCGCGCGGCGATGGCCTCGATGATGGCCTGGTGCTCGCCATGGCTGGTCGAGGGGCGGCCCGTCACGGTGAAGGTCGTCGGGCCGAGCAGGGCGATCCAGTCCTGCAATTCGCGCGAGGCGTTGTCGAGATAGCGGTTGCGCGCCGCGCGGCAGATCGCCTCGTGGAAACCCCGGTTCAGCCGCGCCATGTCGGCAGCGTCGGTCCGGGACGTTTCCACAAAAGCCTGTTCGATGTCCCGAAGCGCGTCGACCTCAGGCGCGGAGGCGTGCTCGGCGGCAAGGCGTGCCGCAGCGCCCTCCATGATCTCGCGCATCGCGTAGAGCTCGAGCACCTCTGAAATGTCGAGGTTGCGCACGATCAGCCCGCGTCCGCCAGCGGGCTCGACGAAGCCGCGCGCGGCGAGCCGGCCAAGCGCCTCCCGCACCGGCGTGCGGCTGACCTTCAGCCGTTGCGCGACCTCTTCCTCGCGCAGGCGGTCGCCGGCGCGGTAGCTGCCGGCCTGGAGCGCCTCGCAGAGCGAGCGGAATACGGCTTCACCGAGCGCGACGCCACTGCCGCGCGCGATCGATCCGCCTGCCTTCGCCGGACGTCTGGCCATGGTCCCTCAGTGCGCATCCTGCCCATGCAGAGATGCCGCTTGCGTCGTGTCTGTATATCTTTGTATACAAACGTACGCAAGAGTCGCCAGGGTTGACCAAGCCCTCCGGCGGGCAGAATGTCTCCAACTTCGTCGCATCGGGCAGACGCGCATGGGCAGCAAATACGATGTGCTGGTGATCGGCGGCGGCAACGCGGCGCTGTGCGCGGCGATTTCCGCCCGGCGCGGTGGCGCCTCGGTCATGGTGTTCGAGGGCGCGCCGAAATTCTATCGGGGCGGCAACACCCGCCACACCCGCAACATGCGCTGCGCCCATGACGCCGCGACCGAGATCCTGACTGGTCCTTATACCGAGGAGGAGTTCTGGGAAGATCTGCTGCGCGTGACCGGCGGGAAGACCGACGAAGTGCTCGCCCGCCACATGATCCGGGAGTCCAAGGACATCCTGAACTGGATCGTGGAGCAGGGTGTGCGCTGGCAGCCTTCGCTTGGCGGCACGCTGAGCCTCGGTCGCACCAACTCCTTTTTTCTCGGCGGCGGTCGCGCCATGCTCAACGCGCTGTATCTGACCGCCGAGCAGCTCGGCGTCGATGTCGAATACGACGCCGAGGTCACCGACCTCGTGATCGAGGACGGGATGTTCCTCGCTGCGCGCCTGAAGCGGCCGATCAAGGGCGAGACCGAGATCCATGCGACCTCGCTGGTGGCCGCCGCCGGCGGGTTCGAGGCCAACATCGAATGGCTGAAGCAATATTGGGGCGAGGCCGCCGACAACTTCCTGATCCGCGGCACGCCCTATAATCGCGGCGCGATCCTGAAGATGCTGCTCGACAAGGGCGTGCAGGAGGTCGGCGATCCCACCCAGTGCCATGCGGTTGCGATCGACGCCCGCGCGCCGAAATTCGACGGCGGCATCATCACGCGGCACGACTCCGTCGTGTTCGGCATCGTCGTCAACAAGCACGCCCAGCGCTTCTACGACGAGGGCGAGGATCTCTGGCCGAAGCGCTACGCGATCTGGGGCCGGCTGGTCGCGGCGCAGCCGGACCAGATCGCCTACATCATCTTCGATTCGACCGTCGTCACCAGCTTCATGCCGACATTGTTTCCGCCGATCGCGGGGCAGACCATCGCCGAGCTCGCCGGCAAGCTCGAGCTCGATCCGGCCGCGCTGGAAAAGACCATCACCGAGTTCAACGCTGCGGTGCGGCCCGGGACGTTCGACCACACGATCCTGGACGATTGCGTAACCGAGGGCATCACACCGCCCAAGACTCATTGGGCGCGCAAAATCGAGACGCCGCCTTACCTCGCCTATCCGGTGCGGCCGGGCATCACCTTCACTTACCTGGGCACGCGCGTGAACAAGGACGCGCGGATGCTGATGGCGGACGGCAGGCCGTCGGCGAACATGTTCGCGGCCGGCGAGATCATGGCAGGCAACGTGCTCGGCAAGGGCTATGCCGCCGGCATGGGCATGACCATCGGCAGCGTGTTCGGGCGGATCGCAGGACGGGAAGCGGCGAAACATGCACGGAACTAGGATCCTGGACGAAACCGACCGTCTGATGACAGTCTGCAATTCCTGCCGCTATTGCGAGGGTCTTTGCGCGGTCTTCCCCGCGATGGAGATGCGCCGCGCTTTTTCCGACGGCGATCTCAACTATCTCGCCAATCTCTGCCATTCCTGCGGCGCCTGCTATGTCGACTGCCAGTTCTCGCCGCCGCACGAGTTCAACGTCAACGTCCCCAGGACACTCGCGGTCGCGCGTGCGGAGTCCTATGCCGCCTATGCCTGGCCGCATGCGCTCTCCGGGGCGTTTGCGCGCAACGGCCTCCTCATCAGCATCGTCGCTGTGCTGAGCATGGCCGCGTTCATTCTCGGTTTTGCGGCGCTGAATGATCACAGCGTGCTGTTCGGCGTACACACCGGTCCGGGTGCGTTCTACAAGCTGATGCCGCACAATGCGATGGCCGCTTTATTCAGTGCCGCTTTCCTCTACGCAATCCTCGCCCTGGTCATGAGTGTGCGCGCGTTCTGGCGTGACATCGGCACGCCGATCGGCGGTCGCGCCGATGGCGGCTCGATCTTCCAGGCGATCCGCGACGCCGGCGAGCTGCGCTATCTCCATGGCGGCGGTGTCGGCTGCTACAATGAGGACGACAAGCCGACCGACCGGCGCAAGCTGTTCCACCATCTGACGTTCTACGGCTTCCTGCTGTGCTTCGCCGCGACCTCGGTTGCCACGCTGTATCACTATCTGCTCGGTCGCGAGGCGCCGTATCCGTGGTGGGATCTGCCTGTCGTGCTCGGCACGCTCGGTGGCATCGGCCTTGTCGTTGGTCCCATCGGACTGTTCCTCGCCAAATCGCGCCGTGCGCCCGAGCTGCTCGACGACAACAGCTACGGCATGGATGTCGGCTTCATCGCGATGCTGTTCTTGACCGGGGCGACGGGCATGCTGGTTTTGCTCCTGCGCGAGACCGCCGCGATGGGGCCGCTGCTGGCGTTGCATCTCGGCGCGGTCTTTGCGCTTTTCATCACCATGCCCTACGGGAAATTCGTGCACGGCATCTACCGTTTTGCGGCTCTGGTGCGTTACGCGCAGGAGCGGCGGACGGCGGCCTAGTGGTCAGGCGTCCTGAAGCGGCCATCGTGAAGAAAAGCGATCGTCTGCTCGATCGCGACGCCATGGCGCGGCAGCCCGGTATGAGACGCCTTGACGATGATGTGGTCAGCCATGCCGGCCAGCTTCGCGCTTGCAACTGAAACGCGTCCATCATTGGGACGCGGAAGGACGAAGGCTGAGGCGATTGGCGCGATGGTGGCGCATCCCGCGATGATGCCGATCGCATAGTCGGGCGGTGGCAGGTCGGCAAGCACCGGGTCTTGAGCCGTCGCAAGCTGCAAGCCAGCCGGACCGAAAGCGGCGCGGTAGAGCGAAAAGTCCTTGAGGAGATCGGCGACCTCGCTGCCTTGATTGGGCGTGCCCAGCATCACGACGCGGCCGAGCCGCGCCGGCCGGTGTCGCGCGATGTAAACTCGTGTAAGCAGACCGCCCATGGAGTGGGCGACGAAGTGGACCGCACCGTTGCATTGCCCGGCGAATGCAGCGACGGACGGATGAATCTCCTCCGCGAGCTGTTCGAGCGGCTTCTTGCGGCTGGCATAGTCGAGGTTGAGCGTCGCGAAGCCGAGGCGCTGAAGCGCTCGTTCCAGTTTCTTCAGCGTCCAGGAGCCGACGCCGATGCCGTGAAGCAAGACCACGCCGTCGCGCCGACCATCCGGCGCGACGGCGATGGGTTGGGTCTTACGCAACCTCGCGTTCCGGTGAGGTCGCCTGCTCGCGGGCCATCGTCGTGGCCGTGACGTAGTCGGTCTTGCCGGTGCCGAGCAGCGGCACCTTGTCGACCACCATGATCGTCGCGGGCACGGTCAGCTCGGAGGCGCCGATCGACTTGGCCTGGGCCTGCATCGCGCTGCGCTCGGCATTCTTCTCCGTCGTCAGCAGCACGATGCGCTCGCCCTTGCGCTGGTCGGGGATCGACACGGCGACCGAGCCAGCCTGCGGCCACAGCGTCGTCGCGATGCTCTCGACTGCGGACAGCGAGACCATTTCGCCGGCGATCTTGGCGAAGCGCTTGGCGCGGCCCTTGATGGTGATGAAGCCTGCGGCGTCGATGGCCACGATATCGCCGGTGTCGTGCCAGCCCTCGGGCAACACTTCGAGCACGCCAGGGTTTTCGGCCCTGAGGTAGCCGAGCATCACGTTCGGTCCGCGCACCGAGAGGCGCCCACCTTCCTCGATGCCGGGGACCGGATCGAGGCGGCTTTCCATCAGCGGCGAGAGGCGGCCGACGGTGCCGGGCCGGTTGGCCATCGGCGTGTTCATCGCCAGCACCGGCGCCGTCTCGGTGACGCCATAGCCTTCGAGGATGCGGATGCCGTAGCGCTCCATGAACACCTGGCGCGTGCGGTCCTTCACCGCCTCGGCGCCGGCGATCACCAGGCGCAGGGTGCGGAAGTCGTAGGCATGCGCCGAGCGGGCGTAGCCGGTGAGAAACGTGTCGGTGCCGAACAGGATCGTGGCGCCGGTCTGGTAGATCAATTCGGGTACGATGCGGTAGTGCAGCGGCGAGGGGTACATGTAGATCGGAATGCCCGCGAGAACAGGCATCATCATTCCGCCCGTCAGGCCGAACGAGTGGAACACCGGCAGCACGTTGAACACCTTGTCGTTGGCGTTGGCATCGACCCGCGCGAGCGCCTGCGCGGCGTTGGCGAGGATGTTGCGGTGGGACAGCACGACGCCCTTGGGCGTGCCTTCCGAGCCAGAGGTGAACAGCACGACGGCGGGATCGTTGGCCTGGCGGGCGACGCGCGGGGCGGTGCCGGCGAGCAGGCCCTTGATCTTGTCGGCGGTGCCGATCGTGGCCCTGATATCTTCGAGATAGACGACGCGCGCCTCGGCCGAGATCGCGGCCATCAGCTTGTCGAGCTTGCCCTTCTCGATGAAGGCTTTCGATGTCAACACGGTCTTGACCTGCGCGGCCTTCATGGCGGCGAGGACGTTGACCGGGCCGGCGGAGAAGTTGAGCATCGCGGGAACGCGGCCGATGCTCTGCAGCGCCATGAAGACGACGGCGACGCCCGCGGAGTTCGGCAGCAGCACGCCGACGTTCTCGCCGGCCGTCGTGCCGGTCTCGAGCTTGCGGCTCAGAACCTGCGCGCCGAGGATCAGCTTGCGATAGGTCAGCCTGGTGCCGAGCGCGTCCTCGATGATCACCTTGCCGGTGTCGCGGTCGCGATAGGCATGCCCGAGCGCCTCGAACAGCGAGTGATCGAGCATGGCGTTCTTCACCAGGGCGTCGATCATCACGTCCTGAAGCGCCGCGCCCGCGGCGTTGCGGCGCGCCTTGCCCTTCAGCTGTTCATCGACCGGCAGCTTGACCGGCGGCAGGATCGTGACCGTCACCCGCGGAAACCACGAGCGCTTGATCTGGCTGGAGTTGAGGTAGCTGAGATGCGAGCGCTGGGCGCCTTCGATGCGAACCGGCACGACTACGGCGTCGGCCTTGTCGGCGATCATCGCGGTGCCATCATAGACCTTCATCAGGGAGCCGGAGACGGTGATGCGTCCCTCCGGGAAGATCACCACCGGCTCGCCGGCGGCGACGAGCTTGATCAGGTCGCGTGCGGCCAGCGGCTTGGTCGGGTCCATGGTGTAGTGCTTGACCACGCGCAGGAACGGCTTGGCCCACCAGGCCTTGGCGATGCCGGTGTCGACCGCGAAGCTCGCGTCGATCGGCAGCACGGCGTGCAACAGCGGGCCGTCGACCAGGCTGACATGGTTGGGCGCGATCAGCATCCGCGTGCCCGGAGGCGGCAGGTTCTCGAGCCCGCGCACTTCGGTGCGGAACAGGGCGCGAAACAGCAGGCCGCCGAAATCGCGCACGCCTTCCTTGTCCCATTTCGTCAGCACGAACCACACGGCGCCGAAGCTCGCGACACCGAGGCCGAAGAAGATCCAGCCGACATGCAGTCCGCCGGCCTGGAGCAGTGCGACGAACAGCGAGCCCACCACCATGAAGGCGGCCTGCAGCACGTTGCCGGCGGCGATGATGCGGGCGCGCTCGCCCGGTACCGACCAGGCTTGCACGGCGGCGAAGGACGGAACCACGAAAAGCCCGCCGCCGAACGCGAAGGCGACGAAGTCGGCCAGCATGCGCAGACCCGCGAACGAGGTCGCGAAGTCGACCGCGGCGATGTCCTGGCCTTTGGCTGTGACAGCGATGGCCCAGGCGAGATCGAGCCCTGCGCAGCCCATGATGATGGCGCCGATCGGCACCAGCGCGAGGTTCGGGCGAACATGGCTGAGGCTGGCGGCGAACAACGAACCGATGGCGATGCCGATCGCGAAGATCGCCAGGCACAGCGTCACCACGCCTTCGCTGCCACCGACGACGTCCTTGACCAGCGCGGGCAACAGCGACAGCACGATGGCGCCGACCAGCCAGAACCAGGATACGATCACGGTGCCATCCCACAGGCGGTGGTCCGCATAGAGTGTCTTCAGCAGGCTGAATGTCGAGGTCCAGGGATTGCCATCGACGGGCAGATCGGGCGCGGAAGGCGTTGTTTGCGGAATGCGGGAGGCAAAGGCCCAGGACAGCAGAGCCAGCACGACCACGGCCGACGCGACCCAGCCCATATGGGCGGAGCCGGCCACGAACTGGCCGCCGGCGACGGTGCCGAGCAGAATGGCCATGAACGTCGCGCCTTCGACGAGCGCATTGCCGGTAGCGAGCTCGCCGAGCTCGAGCTGGTCCGGCAGCATCGAGTATTTCACGGGGCCGAACAGGGCGGCGATGATGCCGAACAATGCGAGCGCTGTGAACAGCAGCGGCACCGAGTGCATGAAGAAGCCGGCTGCGGCAAAGGCGGCAGCGAAGATCTCGGCAAACTTCAACCGTCGGGCGACGACGGATTTGACGTATTTGTCGGCGAGCTGACCGCCGAGCCCTGACAGAATGAAATAGGGGAAGATGAAGACGGCGCCTGCCACCGTCACGAGGGCATCGCCGTGGCCGGTTGCGGCGCTGTAAAGCAGGATGATGACGAGTGCGTTCTTGAGCACGTTGTCATTGAGCGCCGAGAAAAATTGCGCCCAGAACAGCGGCGCAAAGCGGCGTGACGACATCAAATCCCTGATCATGACTAGTCCTGTTTTGGAGAGGCAGCCCGAGGTTGTTACGTTGCAGGTCGAACGTCACGACCGGAAGGGTGTGGGAGAAGCGATCGCAGGGCGACCGTGGTCGCCGGCTGCCCGTGTCCCCTCGGTCCCTCCGATCCTGTTGGTCTCCAGGTGATCTCGTTAGGTTCGCAAATATCCGGTCGCGGTCGCAGTTGGGGCGAAAATGCCGCGCCTGACACATATCGCCACGGCCAATAAGGAAAGCCTGAACCGGAGGGTCGATATCGGGCGAATGGGCCTGCAATTTTCGGGCATAGTAAGTCCTTTGTTGCGGTTGGCCCTTGCATTCGAGCGGACGCGCATGCGCATCGGCTTGCCTCAGGTGAGGTGGGCGAGATGGCGAAAGGGGTTGAGGCGGCCGAGCAGGCTGAAGCGGCGGCCGTCGTGGCGGGCACGGGCGCGGCTGGCCCGCCACATCCGGAAGGTCGCGCGGCGCTCGGTGAGCACGCCGGCAACGTCGCAGGCATTGGCGATGCGATCGACGGGCGCCATGGCGAGCCGCAGCAGGGCGCGGCCAAATCCGGTCACGAGAGCCGCGGCGTCGTCGACAAAGGTGGAGGCGATATCAACAGCAAGGGTTTGCATTTTGCAGGTCTCCAGGTTAATTTGAACAATGTTCAAATGAGTAGCTTGAAAATGAACAATGTTCAAGAAGAATCGCTGCGAGACCAGAAAAAAAATCGGCGCCGGCTCCTTATCGTGGAGATCGCCCGGGGGATTATTTCCGCTAAAGGATTGAGATCATTGAAGGTTCGAGACGTTGCGGACGCCGCCGGCTGCTCCGTCGGCAGCGTCTATAACGAGTTCGGGGACTTCGACGGGGTGATCCTGACCGTCAACAGGGAGACGGTTCAGGCCCTCACGGTGCGATTGGGCGAGGTTCCGGCCGAGGACCCGGTTCGCCAGCTCTATGGATTAGCCGAGACCTATCTCGATTTCTTCGCCGAGAACGCCAATCTGCTGCGCTCGCTGTTCGAACATCGGATGGAGGACGATCGTCCGTATCCCGACGACATCCTTCAGATGGTGATGGACGCCTTCGCGCTGATGCATCCGCCCTTGGTGCGGGTGCTACCGGATGCGGACGACGTGAAGATCGCGCTGTTGTCGCGCACGTTGTTTTCCGCGGTGCATGGCATCATTTCGCTTGGCCTCGAAGAGCGCATGGTCGCCGTGCCGCCGCAGTTGCTGCGACAGCAGGTTACGCAGTTTCTGGACGCGCATCTCGTCGGTCTCGGGATCCTGCCGGCGCGATGATTGCGATGGCCGCCGTCACGCCCGAGCGGCTTCGCGCGGCCTCGTGACGACGACGACATCGGGTTTCCCGTTGTCGACCTGAACCCGGTTGCGTCCCTTTTCCTTGGCGCGATAGCAGGCGGCATCGGCCTGACGCATGACCTCCTCGAGCGTGGTGTCGCGGTCGGCTATGCAGGCAACGCCGATACTCGCGGTCACCGCAAAACAGCGATCGTCCCAGGCGAAGCTGAACAGTTCGAGCGACCGGCGCAGCCGCTCGGCGATGTCGACGGCGTCGTAGGGCGCGCATTGCGGCAAGATCAGTGCAAATTCGTCGCCGCCGAGCCGGGCGACCAGATCATGCGGCCGCCGGCCCTGCTGCAACAGCTGCGCGACCTGACACAGCAGCCGATCGCCCGCGAGATGCCCACAGCTGTCGTTGACGCTCTTGAACTGGTCGAGGTCGAGCAGGATCAGGCTGAGCGCACCTTCGCTGCGACCATCGAGCTCACTTTGCAGGCGGGCTTCGAAGGCGCGGCGATTGACACTACCAGTCAGCCAATCATGCGAGGCCTGAAAGGCGAGGCGCTCCTTCTCGGCGTGCAGCGCATCCTCGAACGCCTGCCGCTGGAGCACCAGTCGCCGCGTGTGCCAGATCAACAGCAGGATCAAGGCGGCGGCGGTGGCGATGTTCAGCCACGTCAGCGTCAGCTTGATCGCGCGGGAGCCCTTGCCCAGCACCGCCGAGAACCGCTCGGCATGCTCGGTGAATTGCCTGTTCAGCTCCGAGAGCCGGGCCGACAGGAATTGCAGGCGGCCGCTGTCGCCGATGGGGCCGTCCTTCAGTTCTCCTCGAATGACCTCACCGAAGACGTTGAGCTCCAGCAGCATCGGATCGGTCGCGGTCCACTCCCGGATTGCATCACGGAAGAAGCTGACCTGGTGGAAATAGCGGAACAGCCAGATCAGGCCGGGAACGTCATCGGGATGGTTGCCGCCTTGCAGGAAGCCGATGCGCGCGAGTTCGACATCGACTGGATCGCGCTCCAGCGCCCATCTCGCATATTCGTCGCCGATCGGGACAGCGAGCGAACTCTGGTATTGCGCGAACTGGCCGGCTTCGCCCGAGTGCAGATAGAGATTGAGGAAATAGACAGCGTTCTTCTGCGAGCGCGACCACATCGCCTCGCCCGCGACATAGGCGCGAACCGACGACATCACCTCGAGGCTCAATCCCGCGATCGTCGCCTGCAGCACGACGACCATGACGAATGGCGAGACGAGCTTGATGACGTGAAGGAAGCTGCGTTCCTTCGCCGACGTTGCTGTTCTGCGAAACACTCTGCGTTCCCCAAATCACTCAACGATCCCAGCGGAGCGTTCCGCTGATAACGCCAATAAGACGGGAACACTGCTTAATTCGACTTGAAGAAGCCGAAAGACCACCGCGCACGGTGAAAGCGCTGTGAAACCGATGCGTGTAGATCGCTGCAAATGCTACGCAGCCGGAACCGGAGCGGTATCGGCGCGCCGATGCCGCAAATCCGACTTTCGCCGTTTACCCGATCGAGAGGATTTCAGCCCGGCGCTACACCAGCACTGGCTTGCGGACGCGGCCGGCATCGCCGAAGACGCGCAAGTACCGCTCGATCTCCGAGGGCATTCCGGTCGCCTTCTCCGGATTGTCTGAGAGCTTGACGGCCGGATGTCCGTCGACCGACGACACCTTGCAGACCAGCGAGATCGGATCGAGGTTGAACGAGCCGTCCGGCGCGCAGCCGACGAAATCGTTGGTGAGGTTGGTGCCCCAGCCGAACGAGAGCCGCACGCGGCCGGCGAAGTGGTGGTAGGTCTCCTCGATCGAGCCGACGTCCATCGCATCGGAGAACACCAGCAGCTTGTCCCTGGGATTGCGGCCCTTCTTCTCCCACCAGGCCACGATCTCTTCGCCGGCCTGGATCGGCGGCGCGCTGTCGGGGCGGAAGCCGGTCCAATCGGCCACCCATTCCGGCGCATCGCGCAGGAACGCCTTCGTGCCGAAGGCGTCGGGCAGCGCGATCAGCAGATTGCCGCCATAAGTCTGACGCCACTGGTCGAGGATGCGATAGGGCGCCCAGCGCAACTCCTCGTCGTCCTTGGCGAGCGCGGCCGCGACCATCGGCAGCTCGTGCGCGTTGGTGCCGATGGCTTCGAGATCGTTGTCCATCGCCAGCAGCACGTTGGAGGTGCCGATGAAGGATGAACCAAGACCTTCCTTCACCGCTTCCACGCACCAGCGCTGCCAGAGGAAGCCGTGGCGGCGGCGGGTGCCGAAGTCGGACAGCCGCAGATTCTCCAGCTTGCGCAGCCGCTCGACCTTGGTCCACAGCTTGGCCTTGGCGCGGGCATAGAGCACGTCGAGCTCGAAGCGGCCGCGGCCCTTCATTGCCGACCGCGAGCGCAATTCGTTGAGGATGGCGAGCGCGGGAATCTCCCACATCGTGGTGTGGGTCCACGGCCCGTGGAAATGCAGCTCGTACTGGCCCTCGACCTTGCGCAGCTCGTATTCGGGAAGGCGGAATTCGGCGAGCCAGCGGATGAAGTCCGCCGAGAACATGTGCGTCTTGCCGTAGAAGGTGTTGCCGGCGAGCCAGATCAGCTCTTTCTTGGTGAAGCGGATGGTGCGGGCGTGGTCGAGCTGGGCGCGCAGCTCTCCTTCGTCGATGGTCTCCGCAAGGCGCACATGGCGCGAGCGGTTGATGACCGAGAAGGTCACCTGCTGATCCGGGTAGTCTTCCCGAATCATCTGTAACATCAATAGCTTATAGAAGTCGGTATCAAGCAGGCTGCGGATGATGGGATCCAGCCGCCAGCTATGATTGTAGGTTCGGCTCGCAATGTCGGTCACTGTCATGGCCGAATTCTAGCGTGGCCGCCCGCGCGCAACCAGTGGGTTTGGCGAGGGGCTGGCCACGGCGCGGGTCGGTGTCATCAGGGGCGGTGAAACAATTCCCTCGGCCATCGTAACGGCCAGGTCAGCCGCCCGCGGCCGTCGCAGCCACGGACTCCAATTGCGCCCGGACCCAGCGATGGGCCTGGTCCTTCTGATAGCGCTGGTGCCAGACCATGAACATCGGCAACTCGGCCAGGGTGCGGGTGCGCGAGGGCAGTGGTATCCGCGCATGCGCAAAACCGTGCATTACGCCGGAGGCGAGCAGGCTCGGCATGCTCGCCAGCATCTGCGAGCCGCGCAGGAACGACGGCACGCCCGAGAAGCTCGGCACTGAGATGGCAATGTCGCGGTGAAAGCCGTTCGCAGCGAGCCGGCGATCGAAGTCGAGCCGCTCGTTGTCGGTATAGACCACGGTGATATGGCGTGCGGCGAGATAGGCGGCGCGGCCCGGCGGCGCGGCGCGCGCCTTGGGATCGAAATAGCAGACGTAATGGTCGCTCAGCAGCCGCTTTTGCACGATGTCGACGCCAACAGGCGGCAGCGGGGTGATCAGCAGGTCGCAGCGATTTTCGCGCAGCATCGCGGGCGAGGGCGATTGCGATGGGATCACGCGCAGATTGAGGCTCTTCACCTGCGCGGCGACATGCCCGAAGAAGCGCGGCAGCAGCAGGTCACGCTGGAAATCGTTGGCGGCGATCGTCAGCGAAAGCTGCGCGCTGGCCGGCTCGAAGGTGCCGCCGCCGGCGAAGCTGCGCATCTCGTCGATCAGCGCGCGCGCCTTCGCGGCCAGGGCCTGGGCATGGGCGGTCGCGACGATGCCGCGGCCGGACTTCGCGAACAGGGGATCGCCGGCGATCCGCCGCAGCTTGTTCAGGCCGTGACTGACCGCCGATTGCGTCAGGTCGAGGCGCGTTGCGGCTGCGGTCACCGAGCCCTCCTCCAGGACGGCCAGGAACAGTTCGAGGGCGTGGCCGTCGAGCGCCAAATGATCGATTTCCTTCATGCAATGCATTATAATCGATCTATTTATTTGTGGAATAGGCCGGCCCATGATCTCGCCGACACGCCGCGTCCGGACCGGTCGCGGCCACAGGGAGAGACAACGCCGATGAATGTCCAGGCGCCAGCCTTACGGGATCCTCGCCTCAACAGCCCCGAGCCGTTCACCCCGCGCGACGGCGGCTTTTTCCAGCGCGACCGCACCATCCATCCGCCGGCATACGCGCCCGGCTACAAATCCTCGGTGCTGCGCTCGCCGCGCCAGGCGCTGCTGTCGCTCGAGAACTCGGTCTCGGAGATCACGGGACCGGTGTTCGGCCACAACGATCTCGGGCCGCTCGACAACGATTTGATCCGCAACTACGCCAAGGACGGCGATCCCGTCGGCGAGCGCATCGTCGTCCATGGCCGCGTTCTCGACGAGACCGGCCGCGGCGTGCCGAACACCCTGGTCGAGTTCTGGCAGGCCAATGCCGGCGGCCGCTACCGGCACAAGAAAGATACCTATCTGGCGCCGATCGATCCGAATTTCGGCGGCTGCGGCCGCGCGCTGACCGACGACAGCGGCTATTACTATTTCCGCACCGTGAAGCCGGGCCCCTATCCCTGGCGCAACTTCGTCAACAGCTGGCGTCCCGCCCACATCCACTTCTCGGTGTTCGGCTCGGGCTTTGCGCAGCGGCTGATCACGCAGATGTACTTCGAGGGCGATCCCCTGATCCCGGTCTGTCCGATCCTGACGACGATCCCGGACAAGGACGCGCTCGATCGCCTGGTGGCGCCGCTCGATCTCAACGCCTCGACGCCGTTCGACTCGCTCGCCTACCGCTTCGACATCGTGCTGCGAGGCCAGCGCTCCACCTATTTCGAAAATCGTCCCGAAGGCAACTGAGCCCAGGAAACTGAATCATGCCGCAGCCACTCGACTATCTCAAGGAAACCGCCTCGCAGACCGCCGGCCCTTACGTCCATATCGGCCTGATTCCGGCCATGGCCGGCTTCGACATTTTCGAGAAGAACTTTTCCAACGTGCTGGTGACGCCGAACACGCAAGGCGAGCGCATCACGCTGGAAGGCAAGGTGCTCGACGGCAGCGGCTCGCCGCTGCGCGATGTGCTGCTCGAGATCTGGCAGGCCAACGCGGCCGGTCGCTACAATCATCCGGCCGATCGTTCCGTCGGCGCGCTGGATGAGGAGTTTCGCGGCTGGGGCCGCGGCGGCTCCGATTTTGAAAGTGGCGTCGTCACCTTCGAGACCATCAAGCCGGGCGCCATCACCGACAAGGCGGGACGCAAATGCGCGCCGCACGTCAATGTCTGGATCGTCGCGCGCGGCATCAATATCGGCCTCAACACGCGTCTGTATTTCTCCGACGAGGAAGCCGCCAACGCCGCCGATCCCGTGCTCAACCTGGTCGAGCCGCAGGTGCGTCGCAAGACGCTGATCGCAACGCGTAGCGAGCGGGCCGGCAAGGTCGTGTATTCCTTCACGATCAATCTGCAGGGACCGGACGAGACGGTTTTCTTCGACGTCTGATTGATCCCGTCTAAGATGAAACGGCCCCGTTCGAGGATAGGGCCGTTTCTGTCGTCGCGATCTCGGAACCGCAGGACTATCGTCGCCGCTTCGGGAGTGAGACCAAAGTCTAGGCCAAAGATCCCTGCCGCCCAGGAACCAAATCGCCTCCCGATCCTTGCTCCGATAGGTCCCTCGCGGAGGTTTGTCATGAGCAAGCTGCAAGAGCGCGAAACGGCCCCAGACGTCTACAATCTCCTTCTGGCAGCCGTCCTCTTCGTATCGCCGTGGCTGTTCAAGCTGACCAATAGCCAGGGCAAGATCGACCTGTGGGTCACGAGCGCCATCATCGTCGTGCTCTCGCTGGCAGCCATCATTGCCTACCGGGACTGGGAGGAATGGATCAACGTCCTGATGGGCGTCTGGCTCATCGCATCGCCCTGGCTGCTCGGATTTCCGCATACGCGGGCGATGCACCTGAGCATCGGCTTCGGTATCGCCATCGTGCTCCTGGCGCTGCTCGATCTCTTTCTGCACTACGAAAAGAGGCATCCGGACGACGCTCTCGCGGAAGCGCGGCGGAAAAGCGTCCGCCAGTAGAGCTTCGATCAGGCTTCGTCGCCATGAAGCTGCGTCCGAAAGGCACGCGGCGACAGCCCGGTGGCTGCGGCATAAACCCGGCTGAAATAGGCGGGGTCCTCGAAGCCAAGGGCATAGGCGATCGTCGAGACCGGCAGGTTGGTGTAGACGAGGTTGCGCCGCGCCTCGCGGATCAGCCGGTTCAGGATCAGATGCGAGGCGGTGTCGCCGGTCGCCGCGCGCGTGACACGATTGAGATGGGTCGGCGTGATGGCGAGTGCCTTCGCATAGTCGGCCACCGTCCAGCGCTCCAGATGATGCTGTTCGAGCGAGGCTTCGAAGCGGCGGAACAGGTTTGTCTCGGCATTGCCGCCGCCGCCGCTCTCGCCGGTGAGGGCACGTGCGACGAGGCCGATCATGGCCGCCGACAGCGCGCGCAGCACATGGGCGCGGCCGAAATCGCGCGCGGCGTGCTCGGCAAAGATCTGTTTCATGGTGGCGCGGATCTGCGGCGTGCCGCGCACCACGGCCGATTGCGACAGGACGCCGCGCAGCCCTTCTGCCGCGAGCAGGACCTCGTCAAGGATTTCAGCGGCGATGGTCAGCACCCAGCCTTCGGTTCCGGGCACGAAGCTGAAGCCGTGGACATGGCCGACCGGCACGTTGACGATCTGCATCGGCTTGAGCGGCACCACGCGCCCGTCGAGCGTCGCCTCGCCGCCGCCGCGCTCGATCAGCAGCACCTGGTGCAGACGGGCATGCCGGTGCACGGCGAGCGTCCAGTCGTGCAGAACCGAGCGGGACGCAATCGTCTCGCAATGGACCACGTCCGGCAGGTCGCCGGCTTCGCCGAACAGGTTGTAGACCCGGATGGCCGGGGCGGGGGCTGCTGTCCTCATGTTCGAATAGTACAAGACAATGGCAAAACCCTCCATCGGTCCGAGCAGCTGAATCTGCAAAAAAGTAGGCGCGGGAGGACGGAAAGATGAAAGTTCAGGTCTGCATCATCGGCGGCGGGCCGTCCGGGCTGTTGCTGTCCCAGCTTCTGCATCTGAAGGGCATCGACACGATCGTGCTGGAGAAGTCCAGCCGCGACCACGTGCTGGCTCGCATTCGTGCCGGTGTGCTGGAGCACGGCTTTGCCAGGCTGATGCGCGAGGCGCAATGCGGCGAGCGGATGGACCGCGAGGGCGAGATCCACAACGGCTTCGAGATCGCCCATGACGGCGTGCTCTCCCATATCGATCTGCACAAGCATTCCGGCGGCAATTCGGTGCTGGTCTACGGCCAGACGGAGCTGACGCGCGACCTCTACGAGGCGCGCGACCGGCTCAGTGGCAAGGTGGTGCACAATGCCGAGGACGTGACGCCGCATGACCTGGCGTCGGATCGGCCTTACGTGACGTACCGCGCGAACGGCGCGACCGTTCGCGTCGATTGCGATTACATCGTCGGCGCCGACGGCTTTCACGGCGTCAGCCGCAAGTCGATCCCGAAGGACGTGCTGCGCGAATACGAGAAGGTCTACCCGTTCGGCTGGCTAGGGGTGCTATCGCGCACCAAGCCGGTGTCGCCGGAACTGATCTATGTGAAGCACGATCGCGGTTTCGCACTCTGCTCGCTGCGCTCACAGGTGCTGAGCCGCTATTATGTCCAGGTGCCGCTCACCGACAAGGTCGAGGACTGGTCGGACGAGGCGTTCTGGGCCGAGCTGAAGCGTCGCCTGCCGGACGACGTCGCTGCGCGATTGGTGACCGGTCCCTCGATCGAAAAGAGCATTGCACCGCTCCGCAGCTTCGTTGCCGAGCCGATGAGTTACGGCCGCCTGTTCCTCGCCGGCGATGCTGCCCACATCGTGCCGCCGACCGGCGCGCGTGGGCTGAACAGCGCGGCCTCGGACATCCATTATCTCTATCACGCGATGCTCGCCCATTATCAGAATGGCGACGATTCCGGGCTGAAAGGCTATTCCGCAAAGGCGCTGGCGCGTATATGGAAGGCGCAGCGCTTCTCCTGGTGGATGACGATGATGCTGCATCGTTTCCCCGATCGCTCCGAGTATGAAGACCGGCTCCAGCAGACGGAGCTGGACTATCTGCTCTCGTCGGAGACGGCGCAGCGGTTGCTCGCAGAGAACTACGTGGGGCTACCGTTCTAGAGCATGATGGCGCTGGGTTCGATCGGCCTGCCCCCCTCGTCGTACCCCTCCCTCCGGAAGAGGTGTCTGGAGATTGTCGAGGGATTGCTTTAGCAGCAGCTACTTCCCTTCCAGCGTATTCACCGGCGTCCAGTCGGCCGCCGGTGGATTGGTCGCCATGATCCGCGCACGTTTGGCGAAGTATCGGCACGGCGGATCGTCTCCGCCGGCACTTTCAAACAGCTCGGCCGCTTTTGCGAAGTCGCGGGCGCGCCAGCACGCCAGTGCCTTGGCATAAGTCGCCGCGCGAATGCCTTGCTCCTGCGTCTGCTGGCTCTTCTCGGCGAGCGGCTCGTATACCCTGATCGGCTCGTCGCGTCCCTGCACCCTGACCATGTCCAGCTCGCGCCAGACATAGGCGCTGCGGCTCTGGTTCACGGTTGCCTCGGAGGCCATGATCACGGTGCCGAAATACTTGTTCGCGCCTTCGAGCCGTGAAGCCAGGTTCACGGTGTCGCTCATGACGGTGTAGTTGAAGCGCCGGCGCGAGCCGATATTGCCGACCACCGCTTCGCCGCTGTTCAGCCCGATGCGGTGGGCGAGACCGCGGCCCCGAAACGCGGGATGGCTGTCGTTGAGCTCGTCGAGCCGGTCGCGGCATTGCAGCGCTGCCGCCACCGCGTGCTGCGCATGATCGGGATCGACGGCCGGCGCACCGAACATCGCGACGATGGAATCGCCGATATATTTGTCGACATAGCCGCCATGGCTTTCGATGATGTCGGTCATGGCCGAGAGATAGTCGTTCATCAATGCGACCAGCTCTGCCGGCGTCATCTTCTCGGCAATCGAGGAGAAGCCGCTGAGGTCCGAGAAGAACATGGTGATGTTGCGCATCTCGCCGCCGAGCACTGGCATCTTGCCGGAGGCGACCATGCCGTCGATCACCTCGGGCGCGAGATAGAATGCAAAGCTCTTGCGCAGGAAACGCTCCTCGCGGTCGGCGATCACGAAGCGGTAGCCGATCATCATCGCGAGCGCTGTGAGACCCGCGAGCACGGGCTCGGTCAGGGGCAACGCGATGGCGTGCGCGAATGTGCCGACGGCGACGGCAGCGTAGGCGACGGCGAGTCCGAGCCAGGTGATCGCCGCGCCGGTCGGAGCGAGCAGGCAGGCGGCGGCGGCAATGATCGCCGCGAACACGATCGTCAGGATCGTCCGCAGCGGAAAGGGGAGCTCGGTGACGGCGTCATGCTCGATCAGATTTCGTACAGCAGTGGCGTGGACGAAGACGCCGGCAACCGCGCTACGGGCTTGTTTCGCAGCGCTCGCAGGGGCGGGCAGAGCGCATCGCGCCGCCGGTCCTCCGTCATAACCGCGGCCCAGGTGCATCGACGTGAGCTTGCGGTCTTCGAAATTGAGGATGCTGCCGAGCAGCACGATCTTGCCGTCGAAGGCACGGCGGAAGAAGTCGGTGTCTCCCTTCTCGGCGCAGGCGCGCAGATCGGCGAAGGAATAAGCGGGAACGTCGTGGCCCATGCCGCGGAAGTTGAGGGTGAGCGTGTTGGGCACCGCGCCCGGGACCGCGTAGCCGGACAAGCTCGTTATCCCGGTGGGGCCGGCCTCGGGCTTGACGCCGAGCGATCGCGCGGCGAGTTCGACGGCCATCGCGGGCACCGGCTGCCCCTCGATCGAGAAGCTCAGCGGCATCCGTCGGATGACGTTGTCGGGGTCGGTATGGACGTTGAGGGCGCGGATGTTGTTTTTCACCGCCAGTTGCTGCGCGCGATCGGGCCTGTCCGGATGGTCATTGCTGAGAATCTCGCCAAGCACGAGCTTGCCGCTGTCGGAGAGCTTCCTGAGCGCGATCAGATAGTCCCGGTCAAATCCCCTCACGCGGCTGCCGAACGACACATCGCCAAAGGGAATCTCCGACTGCTCGATCGAGCTCGGAAAGATGACGTCGAATCCGATGACCTTGGCGCCCCCCTCGGCAATGCTGCCGAGCACCCGGCCGATCTCGCGCGTCCAGGTTTGCGTCGGCGATCCCTTGAAGGGCGGCGTCTCGTAGGTCTCTCCGTCAATCGCCACGACGACGACCGGCGACGTCGCGGGATCACGATGGTCGCCGAACATTGTCCAGCGCAAGGCCGTGAGAATGTCGAGCGAGAGCCCTTGCAGCCGCTGGAACGGAGGAGACGTGAAAGCCGCGCCCGTAAAGAGCGCAATCAGGATCGCCGCAACGATGTCCCGCTTGCCGATCCGCCGCATCGTTGCCGTCGCGGACCGTCTATTCGAGCCGCAGCAGACGGCCGATGATCGGCGTCGGCGATGTGGTCGCGCTGGCGTCGACCTGGAACGTGTAGCGCTTGTTGCCGAGCTTCGCGAGATAGCTGCCGCCCGGTGTCAGCGACTTGCCGGCCTTCGAAAGGTCGTAGAATTTTCTGGCGACCATGATGTCGTTCTTCAGCGCAAGTGTGATCGTGGGCTCCTTGCCGTCGGTGCGTTCGATCACCAGCGTGCTGCCGCTCTTGGCCTGGATCAGCGGTGCGACACCGTAGATCGTCGGCAGCTTGGCCGGCGCGCTGTTGGCATCGGCTCGCATGCTGCGGAACGTGGTTGCCGCGCTCTGGTTCGCCTCGCGCTCGGAGAGCTGCGCGGCGTTGGCATCGCACGGCACCTTGACGCGCTGGATGTTGCCGAGTTGCACGGTGCTCTGTTCCGCGCCGACCAGCACGACGCCTTCGGTGATGGTCTCGCGCAGGCAGGATTTGAGATAGCTGAGCGTGATGCCGGCCTTGGGGCCAAGCTTGATGATCTTGCCGGGCGCTACATAGTCCATGAATTCGATGCCCTCGACCTTGCCCTGCACGTCCTCGACGATGGCGGCCGGCGTCTCCGCAATGGCCGGCGCACTCAGGCAGAACAGGCCGACGATGGCGCCGATCAGGCTTCTCATGGTTTTTCTCATTCCAGTTCGAAAGGATAGGAGACTGATCCACGTCTCGCTGGGAGGTTATCAGGGGGACCCCAGGCAAGTGTGATCAGAATCACTCTAAGTATTGGTGCAGCCTGGCAGGATCAGGTTCAAACCTGTGATGGCAGAAAACGGCGCTGCAGCCAACCGTGCCGCTATGCGCCCGTCAGAGCGCCGGGGCGGTTTCCGGAGAGCGGTCCTGGTCCGAACGGCTCCCAGTGGCTCCATATATAATGGGTGCGAGGGCCGCCTCGGATTTCTGCAGGGGTGTCGCGGTCTGCCCGGTGGCGATCGCCACGACCTCTTCCCAGCGCGACAGAAAGGCTTCAACGCAGGCCGGGTCGAACTGCCGTCCCTGGTTTTCGACCATGTAGGCGCGTGCGACGTCCAGCGGCATCGGCTCTTTATATGGACGTTTGGTCGTCAGGGCGTCGAACACGTCCGCGACCGCGACCACGCGCGCGGCGACAGGGATCTCGTCCGCCTCGAGGCCGTTCGGATAGCCGGCGCCGTCCCAGCGCTCGTGATGGCCTGCGGCAATCTGCGCGCCGAGCTGGATCAGCTCGCAGCTCGAATCGGCGAGGATCTTCTCGCCGATCGTCGCATGGGTGCGGATCACCGCCATCTCGTCGTCGGTCAGCTTGCCGGGCTTGAGCAGGATATTGTCGGGAATGGCAACCTTGCCGACGTCGTGCAGGGGCGCGGCGAGATAGATGTCGCGGCAGAGCCGGGCAGGGAGACCGAGTTGCTCGGCGATGATCCGGCTGTAGCGGGCAACGCGCAGCGTGTGCTCGCCGGTGTCGTTGTCGCGATATTCGACCGCGAGCGCGAGCCGCAGGATGATCTCCTCCTCACGCTCGCCGAGCTTGCGGGTGGCGGCCGCGACGTCGCTCGCCAAATGCGCCGCGCGATCGTTGAGCTTGCGTACGGCTGCACCAAGCTGAATCAAATTCCGCAAGCGCACCGTCATCTCGACGCTCTGCGGTGCCTTGGGCAGGAAATCGGTTGCACCTGCCTGCAGCGCTTCCATTTTGAGGTCGTCAGTCTGCCGCGAGGTGATCATCGCGATCGGAATATCGGTGCATCCCGGCAGTGTACGAAGCGCGCGGATGAAGCTGATGCCGTCCATGTGCGGCATTTCGTAGTCGACCAGAACGAGATCGAACACCCGCTCGCGCGCGCAAGCCAGCGCCGCGACGGGATCGAGGAAGGTCGTGGCCTCGACGAGCCCCTCCGCTTCGATATGACGTTTCAGGAAATTGAGGACAGAGCGGCTGTCATCAACCAGAAGCGCTTGGGTCAGCATCGGCGGCCGGTCCCGTTCGGATGGCGAGGCGTGCCCTCGACGAATAGCCTGCGCGATTTAACGCGGAGCAAACATTCATGCCGCGGCAAACTGCCTCAACGTTGCGCGCAGCGCATGAGATTTGAGCGGACGATGCACGCTTGCATGCATACGCGAAGTCTTTGGGATTGTGACCCGTAGTTGTACGGGGGATTCCATTAGGAGTTTGCACACTCTCCAACGCGAATAGTCCTCGTAGGAGATTCGCGCCATGCGTGCAGCGGGTCTCGGGAATTTGGGGGACGAATGTCGTCTGATGTCACTGAGCCGAAGTGGTCCCTACGGCTGCCTGCTGATTGCAGCATCGCTGCGATCCGCAGCGTGTATGACCTGATCCGCGAAGCGTTCGGCCGGCAGGACCGGCTCGAGATCGATTGCTCCAGCGTCGACAAGGCCGACGTGACCTCGATTCAGCTTCTGCTGTCGGCTGCCAAGACCGGCGATGCCCAAGGCCGCCCGGTGGTTCTGACCTCTTTCTCCCAGTCTCTGCGCAACACCCTTCGTCGTGCCGGCTTCGCCAGCGACGCGATGATCGATCAGCACTTCCCGCAAAAGAAAGATGGCATCTAATGGCCACGATTCTCACGGTCGACGATTCCCCCAGCATCCGTCAGATGATCAAGGTCGTGCTGGAGCCGGCGGGTCACAGCGTGATCGAGGCCGGCGACGGGGCGCAAGGCCTCGCCAAGGCGCAGGCCGGCAAGCTCGACCTCGTCATCACCGACCTCAACATGCCCGTCATGAACGGGCTGGAGCTGATCAAGGCGCTGCGCAAGCTGCCGAGCGCGGTCGGCATGCCGATCGTGTTCCTGACCACCGAATCCAACGACGCGGTGAAGCAGGAGGCCAAGAGCGCCGGCGCCACCGGCTGGATCACCAAACCGTTCAAGCCCGAGCAACTGCTCGCCGTCGTCGCAAAACTGGTGCGCGCATGAGCGCGATGGACCCGACCGAGGTCTTTCGCCAGGAAGCCAGCGAGCTGTTCGAGGTCCTTGAAGGGGCCCTGCTCGACCTCGGCCAGCGTCCCGACGACCGCGAGCTGGTCGATTCAGCCTTTCGCGCCCTGCACACGATCAAGGGCTCGGGCGCCATGTTCGGCTTCGACAAGGTCGCATCGTTTACCCACGAATTCGAAACCGCTTTCGACCGCGTCCGCAAGGGCGAGATCAAGCCGACCCAGGAGCTGATCTCGGTCGCGCTGGCCGCCAAGGACTACATCCGCGCGCTGATCGAGGATCCGCAGTCGACCGACGACATCATCGGGGAGGCCATTCTCGACGACCTCAAGCGCTTCGTGTCGTCGGATCGACCAGCCGCGTTGGTCGCCGAGATCGCGGAAGCCCCGCCGCTCGCGCCCGTCGGGAGCAGGCAGGTCGGCTGGCACCTCTACCTGGAATTCGAATCCCACATCCTGCGCAACGGCTCGAACCCGCTCGATCTGCTGGAAGATCTCTGCAAGCTCGGTCCCTGCTTCGTCGTGCCCATCACCGACGGCGTCCCGTTCCTCGACGAGATGGAGCCGGAAGACTGCTACCTGAAGTGGGACGTCAAGCTGCACGCGGCCTGCGACAAGGACGCGATCGACGATGTCTTCATGTTCGTCTCGGACGAGATGAAGCTGACGCTCTCGCCGCTGGAGCATGTCGAAGCGCCCGCGCCGGTGCCGCTGTTCCATCTGCTCGACGAAGAGCCGGCGGCGGGTGTGATTTCCGCACCGGTCGTTGAGGCCGTTGCTGCCCTCGTTGTCGAGCAGCCTGCCGCAGAGGCTGAGCCCAAGCCGCAAGCCAAGCCTGAGGCCAAGGTCGAATTGAAGCCTGAGCCGAAGGCCGAAGCCAAGCGCGACGATCGGGGCATTGCCACGGTCCGCGTCCAGGCCGAGCGCCTCGACGAGTTGATGGACCGGGTCGGTGAACTCGTCATTGCCCAGGCGCGACTGAGCCAGCTCGCCGCCTCCGGCTCCGACCTCTCGATCAAGATGATCGCCGAGGAGATCGAGCGCCTCGCATCCTCCTTGCGCGACACCACGATGGGCGCGCGAATGGTGCCGATCGGCTCTTTGTTCGGCCGCTTCCGCCGCCTGATCCATGATCTGTCGCGCGACCTGTCGAAGCCGGTCGAGTTCGTCACATCGGGCGAGGATACCGAGCTGGACAAGACCATGATCGAGTGCCTGGCCGATCCGCTGGTGCACCTAATCCGCAACGCCATCGACCACGGCATCGAGGACACCGCGACCCGCGCCGCCAATGGCAAGACCGAACAGGGCCGGATCGAGCTCGCGGCCGTACACTCCGGCGCGCAGGTGCTCGTCACCGTGAAGGACAATGGCGGCGGCCTCAACACCGCCCGCATCCGCGCCAAGGCCGAAGAGCAGGGCCTGATCTCCGCCGGTGCCGTGGTTTCCGATCACGAAATCCATCAGTTCCTGTTCCACCCGGGCTTCTCGACCGCGCAGACCATCTCCGCGCTGTCCGGCCGCGGTGTCGGCATGGATGTGGTCAAGCGCACCATCGAGAACATGCGCGGCTCGATCGACCTGACGACCAGGCCGGGCCAGGGCACCACGGTGACCTTGCGGCTGCCGCTGACGCTGGCAATCATCGAAGGCCTCCTGATCCGTGTCGGCGAGGGCCGCTACATCATTCCGCTGTCCGCCGTGGAAGAATGCGTCGAGCTGACCGCCGAGGACGAGCGCTCGCGCGGCCGCAATTTCCTCAATGTGCGCGGAAATCTCGTGCCCTTCCTGCGCCTGCGCGAGATGATGTCGTCGACTGGCGCGCCCGACCGCCACCAGAAGACGATCATCATCTCGACCGGCGAGACCCGTGTCGGTCTCGTCGTCGACCAAATCATCGGCAACCACCAGACCGTGATCAAGTCGCTCTCCAAGCTGCATTCGGACGTCACGATCTTCTCCGGCGCGACCATCCTCGGCGACGGCACGGCGGCGCTGATCCTCGACGTCACTCAGCTCGTCACCCTGGCGCAGTCGAAGGTCGAGAAACAGCATATCTGCGAGGCGGCGTGATGACCGAAGGACAGGTGGCGGAGCACCGGGCCGACGCGATGCAGGTCGTCATGATCGGGCTAGGTGAGGAGAAATTCGCACTCGACGCCGGCCTCGTGCGCGAGATCATCGATCCCGTGCCCGTCACCAGAGTTGCGGGCGCGCGCGCCTTCGTTCCGAGCGTGATCAACGTGCGCGGCAACGTCATTCCGCTTGCGGACTTGCGCATCCGTTTCGGCATGCCGCAGCTCGAGGACTCCGCGGACACGCGCATCGTCGTGATCGAGATCGAGCTCGACAACGAGCCCGTGCTCGTCGGCGTCACCGCCGACAAGGTCTACGAGGTGACCGAGATCTCGCAGACCGACGTGCAGCAGACGCCGCGCGTCGGCATGCACTGGAAGCCGGAATACATTCGTTTCATTGCCAAATGGCGTGAAGAGTTCGTCATCGTTCCGAACATGGAACGCATTCTGAATTGAAACGGGGTCTCGCGGCGAGACCGGGTTGGGGGCTGGTTATGAGATTTACGGTCAAGGCAAAGCTTGCCAGCGCGTTCGGCCTGGTCATCGTCCTGTCGATGGTCGCCGGCGGCGTCGCCTACATGAAGCTCGGCGACATGATGGCGACCGCCGATAACATGGTTCTGCGCGCCAAGCGCATGGAGAAGGCGACCGAGATCGAGAAGGACATTCTGATCCAGCTTCGCGCGGAGAAGAACGCGATCCTCGGCACCGACAGCGAGATCGAGCAGGCCATCTCCGACGCCGCGAAGCGCCGCGAGGAGGCTGCCAAGACCAGGGACGAGGTCTACGCGCTCGCGAGCGAAGCCGGCAAGAAGCTGCTCGACGCCTTCGCCGCGACCTACGGCAAGATGAATACCTACCAGGAAGAGACGATCCGGCTGTCGAAGACCGACAAGGCCAAGGCGACCGAGCGCTCGATGAACGAAGGCCGCAAGATCGTGAATGAGGCGCTGGAGTCGATGGGCGCCTATGTCGACAATACCAAGAAGGAGATGGCCGAACAGGCGGTCGAGTCGAAGGAAGAGGGACATCAGGCGCAGTTCATGCTGCTGACGTTGCTGGGCGTCTCGCTGCTGGTCGCGATCGCCGCAGCCCTGTGGATTTCGATATCGATCAGCCGTTCGCTCGGCCGTGCCGTCAGCCTCGCCGGCGCTGTCGCCGACGGCGATCTCAACCAGACGATCCCGTCCTCCAGCAACGACGAGATCGGCGACCTCACCAAGTCACTGAACGTGATGGTCGGAAAGCTCCGGCAGATCGTCGCCGAGGCGCTCACCGCCGCGCAGAACGTCTCCGCCGGCAGCCAGGAGCTCTCCGCCAGCGCCGAGCAGCTTTCGCAGGGCGCGACCGAACAGGCCTCGTCCGCCGAAGAGGCTTCTTCCTCGATGGAAGAGATGGCCTCGAACGTGAAGCAGAACGCCGACAACGCCAACCAGACCGAGAAGATCGCGGCGCAGTCGGCCAAGGACGCAGAAGCCAGCGGCGTCGCCGTCGGCCGCGCCGTCAGTGCGATGCAGACCATCGCCGAAAAGATCACCATCGTGCAGGAGATCGCGCGCCAGACCGACCTGCTCGCCCTGAATGCCGCGGTCGAAGCGGCCCGCGCCGGCGAGCATGGCAAGGGCTTTGCGGTGGTCGCCTCCGAGGTACGCAAGCTCGCCGAGCGCAGCCAGGCTGCGGCGGCCGACATCGGTACGCTGTCGAGCGAGACCGTGAAGGTCGCGCAGGAAGCCGGCGAGATGCTGTCCAAGCTCGTGCCCGACATCAAGAAGACCGCCGAGCTGGTGCAGGAGATCACCGCCGCCTGCCGCGAGCAGGATGTCGGCTCCTCGCAGATCAACCAGGCGATCCAGCAGCTCGACAAGGTCGGGCAGCAGAACGCCAGCGCATCCGAGCAGGTGTCCTCGACCTCGGAAGAGCTCGCCTCCCAGGCCGAGCAGCTCCAGTCGACCATCTCGTTCTTCCGCATCGAGCATGGCGGCCGCGGCGAGAGCGCCGCGTCCGCGCCGATCGACCGCGCCGTCACCCAGCTCCGCAGCAAGGCGGGGCAGATGCAGGCGGCGGACCGCGGCGCGAAGAAGCCCGCACTCGCTCGCAAGCCTGCGCGCGCGATGAAGGTCGCGGGTGGCGGAGGCTTCGCCTTCGACATGCATGACGGCGAGGACGATCGCGACGCCGAGTTTCAGCGCTGACATCTAGAACCATCTGATCCTGGACTTTTGCAATGGCCGCAACCTCGCAATATCTGACGCTCGGGCTCGCCGGCGAGACGTTCGGCATCAGCATCCGCAACGTGCGGGAAATTCTCGACATGCGACCGATCTCGCGTCTGCCGCATGCGCCGAATTTCCTCCTCGGCATGATCGACGTGCGCGGTGCCGGCTACCCGATCGTGGATCTCCGGACCAAGCTCGGCCTGCCGACTGTCGCCGCCACCGAGGCGACCCGGATCATCATTCTCGACGTGCCGATGAAGGACCGTCTGGTCGGCGTCGGCTTCGTCGCCGACTGCGTGTTCGAGGTCACCGACATCGACGAGCAGGCGATCGAGCCGATCCCCGAAGTGGGCGGCAAGTGGCAGTCCGACTACGCCGCCGGCATCGGCCGCAAGGGCGAGAAGTTCGTCGTGATCTTCGACCTCGCCAAGCTGATGGCAAACGACGAGTTGCCGGGCGAGGCGCCGCGCGCGGCCTGAGTTTTGCGACACCAAGCGTTCTTGCGCGTAACCAACCGAAATTCGAACAACGAGACTGAACATGAGATTCACCGTCAAAGCCAAGCTCGCGAGCGCGTTTGGCGTCGTCATCCTGCTGTCCATGATTGCCGGCGCCGTCGGCTATCTGAAGCTGTCCGACATGGTCGGAACGGCGGAACATCTGGTCTCGCGTGCCGGTCGAATGGAAAAGGCCGCGGAGCTCGAAAAGGGCATCCTGGCGCAGGTCCGTGCCGAAAAGAATGCAATCCTGGCTTCCGATGCCGAGTACGACGTCTTCACCGCCGATCTCGCGAAGGTCCGCGGGTCCCTGCAGAAGTCGAAGGACGAGATCTATTCGGCGGCGAGCGAGGGCGGCAAGAAGCTGATGGACGTCTTCATCGCCGCTTACGCCAGGATGAATGCGTATCAGGACGAGACCGTCAGGCTGGCGAAGACGGACAAGGCCAAGTCGATGGATCGCTCCATGCATGAAGGTCGCAAGGTGGTCGCCGATGCGATGGACGCCGCCAACGGCTATGTGGCCTACGTCAAGAAGGCGATGGCCGACGAAGCCGAGCAAGCGAGGCAGGACGGCAGCCGGGCGGAGATCATTCTGATCAGCCTCGTGCTTGCCTCGCTGTTGATTGCCGCGGCGGCTGCGACGTGGATCGCGCTCAATATCAGCCGCGCCCTCGCGCAGGCAGTCGGCCTTGCCGACGCGGTGGCGATCGGCGATCTCAGCCAGAAGATCGAGTCCTCCGGCAATGATGAGATCGGTGATCTCGTCAAATCGCTGAACGCGATGACGGTGAACCTGAATGCCACCGCGGCGCTCGCCAATCAGATAGCGCAAGGCGACCTCACCGTCGAAGCCAAGGCGTTGTCGGACAAGGATACGCTCGGCCTCGCTCTTGAGCGCATGGTGGAAAAGCTCCGTCAGATCGTCTCGGAAGCCCTGACTGCGGCGCAGAACGTCTCCGCGGGCAGCCAGGAATTGTCGGCCAGCGCCGAGCAGCTGTCGCAGGGCGCGACCGAGCAGGCCTCCTCCGCCGAGGAAGCGTCCTCCTCGATGGAAGAGATGGCCTCGAACGTGAAGCAGAACGCCGACAACGCCAACCAGACCGAGAAGATCGCGGCGCAGTCCGCCAAAGACGCGGAGGCCAGCGGCGCCGCGGTCGGCCGCGCCGTCAGTGCGATGCAGACCATCGCCGAGAAGATCACCATCGTGCAGGAGATCGCGCGCCAGACCGATCTGCTCGCGCTCAACGCGGCGGTCGAGGCGGCCCGGGCCGGCGAGCACGGCAAGGGTTTTGCCGTTGTCGCTTCCGAAGTGCGCAAGCTCGCCGAGCGCAGCCAGGCGGCCGCGGCCGAGATCGGCACGCTCTCGGCCGACACGGTCAAGGTGGCGCAGGAAGCCGGTTCCATGCTGTCCAAGCTCGTCCCCGACATCAAGAAGACGGCGGAACTCGTCGAGGAGATCACCGCGGCGTGCCGCGAGCAGGACGTCGGCTCGGCGCAGATCAACCAGGCGATCCAGCAGCTCGACAAGGTCGGGCAGCAGAACGCCAGCGCATCCGAGCAGGTGTCCTCGACCTCGGAAGAACTCGCCTCGCAGGCCGAGCAACTGCAGTCGACGATCGCCTATTTCCGCATCGACCATGGTGGAAAGAGCCATGCTCCGGCGCCGATCGACCGGGCCGTCAATCAGCTGCGCGCCAAGGCTGCAACCATGGCTGCGGCCGAGCGGCCCGCCAGGAAGCCGCAGGCGAGGCCCGTGCGAGCGATGAAGGTCGCGGGCGGCGGCTTTGCTTTCGACATGAACGACGGCGAGGATGATCGGGACGCCGATTTTCAGCGCTGAGATTTTCCGGGGACGGGTTCGCTCCCGAGGGCGGATCCATCCTCTTCTGCAGGTGTGTAAACGGGTGGGAATCGATATGGCCTGGAGGGCCCGACGTTCATTGCATGCGGGCCTCCGGGGCCGGGGCAGGCGGTTATGATGCCGGCTGTCCAGGACCGGGCCGTGCATCTGTCGGACCGTCATTTCCGGACCATTGCCGACCTGATCGAAGGTCAGGTCGGCATCAAGCTGCCGCAAGGCAAGCGGCTGATGCTGGAAGGGCGCCTGCACAAGCGTGTGCGGGCGCTGAATTTCTCCGATCTGAACGAATATGTCGACAACCTGTTCGAGGCCAATCATTTCGACACCGAGCTGACCCATCTCATCGACGTGGTGACGACCAACAAGACCGACTTCTTCCGCGAGCCGCAGCACTTTGCGTTCATGCGGGACGTCGCCATTCCGTCGTTGCTCAAGCTGCACGGCCGCAGGAATGCGAACTTGAAATTCTGGAGTTCGGCGAGTTCGACCGGTATGGAGGCCTACACCACTGCCATGGTGCTGGACGACATGACCCGGAGCGGATCGCGGTTTCAGTACCGCATCCTCGGCACCGACATTTCGACCGCCGTGCTGCGCCTCGCCAGGACGGCGATCTACACCAGTGACGTACTGGCGCCGGTGCCTGAGCCGTTCGTGAAGCGATATTTCCTCTCCTCGCGCGACAGGTCCCGCGGCGAAGTGCGGGTGGTGCCGGAATTGCGGCGCATGACGCACTTCATGCGGATGAACCTGATGGATTCGTCCTATCCCGTCGACCGGGATGTCGACATGATCTTTTGTCGCAACGTGCTGATCTATTTCGACAAGCCGACGCAGCGGAAGGTCGTCGAGCAGCTTTGCAGTCATCTGCGGCCGGGAGGGTTCTTGCTGGTCGGACATTCCGAGTCGATGATTCACAGTGCCATTCCGGGGCTGAAGCAGGTTCAGCCGACCATTTTTCAAGTCTGAGCGGGAGCACGTTCAACATGCCGAGGGAGAAAGTTCGCGTGTTGATCGTGGACGATTCGGCGTCGGTCCGCCAAATCCTTCAAACGATCCTCAACGACGATCCTGACATCGAGGTGATGGCGACGGCGTCCGATCCGTTCGTGGCCGCCCGGCGCCTCCAGGACGAAATCCCGGATGTCATGATCCTCGACCTCGAGATGCCGCGCATGGACGGCATGACGTTCCTGCGCAAGATCATGGCGCAGCGTCCGATCCCCGTGATCATCTGTTCCTCGCTGACCGTGGAAGGCTCGCACGCGATGTTCGAGGCGTTCGAGGCCGGCGCCGTCGATATCGTGCCGAAGCCGAAGATCGACACGCGGCAGGCGCTGCTCGAATGCTCGACGCGCTTGCGTGAATCGGTGAAGTCGGCGGCGCGCGCGCGCGTGCGGCCGCGCACGGAACGGCGGGTCATCGAGAAGAAGCTGACGGCCGACGCCATCATCCCGCCGCCGGTGCAGGGCAAGGTTAGACCGACGACCGAGCGCATCGTCTGCATCGGTGCATCGACGGGCGGAACGGAGGCGCTGAACGACGTGCTCGAGATGCTGCCGGCGAACTGTCCTCCGATTCTCATCGTCCAGCACATGCCGGCTGGCTTCACGGCGGCCTTCGCCAAGCGTCTCGACGGCGTCTGCCAGATTCGTGTCAAGGAGGCGGAGGACGGCGAGACGGTGCTGCCGGGCTCGGCTTACATCGCGCCGGGGGCACGCCATATGCTGCTCCAGCGCATCGGCTTGCGCTATCAGGTTGCGATCAAGGACGGGCCACCGGTGTCGCGGCATCGCCCCTCGGTCGATGTGCTGTTTCGCTCGGCGGCCCAGCATGCCGGCGCCAACGCGCTCGGGGTGATCATGACCGGCATGGGCGACGACGGCGCGCGCGGCATGCTGGAGATGCGCAAGCTCGGCGCTTCGACCCGCGCGCAGGACGAAGAGAGCTGTGTGGTGTTCGGCATGCCCAAGGAAGCCATCGCCCATGGGGGCGTCGAGAAAGTGGTCTCGCTGAACCATATCCCGCGCGAGATCATGCAATGGTACCAGGCCGGGCACGCGGCGCTGACAGGTTGAACGCAATGTCCGCCATCCCGGCCAGCACGCTGACTGATGCGATCGCCGCAGTCGAGAACGTCTCGTCGCGCATCGAGGACGTGTTTGCGCGCGTTGGTCACGAGCTCGGTCGTGGCCAAATCATCTTCAAGGAGCTGAATCAGGGGCTCGCCTCTCTTGCCGAGGAGCTCTCCGGCGCGGAGATCGAGGTCGCCGCGACCGCGCTCCAGGAGATCGCGGCGCGGCTGAGTGAGCTGGCGCGGGCGTTGCCGGCCGAGAGCGCTTTGCTCGAGATGATCGGCAAGAGCACGAGCGAGGCGTCGGCGCTGCTGAAGCCGTTGTTCAAGCATATCCAGATGATCACCATCATCGCGCGCAGCGCGCGGATCGAGGCAGCCTCGCTCGACGGCGATCGCGACGGCTTTCTCGCCTTCACGCAAGAAGCTTACGATCTCGGCAAGGCCGTGCAGGGTTCGATCGAGGGCTGCGCGCGGGATCAGCAGCGTCTGTCGGAGGCCGTCGCCACCGCGTCCGGCCGGCAGAAGGAGTTCGAGAGAAATTACGGCGGTCAGCTCGTCGCGGAAAGTACCGAACTCGGTGCGGCCTATTCCGGTCTTCGCGACCAGCGCAGCAAGAGCAGCCATCTCGCCGATCTCGCGAGCGGCAGCACGCGGAAGATCGCCGAGGCGGTCGGCGGCGCGATCATTTCCCTGCAGGCCGGCGACAGCACAAGGCAACGCCTCGAGCATGTCTGCCATGGCTTGCGCCTTTCGTCGGGTTCGGAGCCAAGCCTCGTTCCGGGGCTTGCGGCCAGCGAGTACGGCATACACGCGCTCCGAAAGCTGGAGGCGGCCCAGCTGAGGGACGCCCAGCGCGAGTTCAGCGGTGACGTCGCGCAGATCATCAGGGCGCTGTCGGCGATCCTGAGCGATGCTGGCGTCGTCGTCGGTCACGGCCGCTCGCTGTTCGGCGGCGAGGACGGCGCTTCGTCGTTCATGACCCGCATCAAGCAGACGCTGGCCCATGCCTCGACCCTGATCGCGACCTGCGAGAGCGCCGGCCGATCGGTCGACGAGGCGCTCGCGGTCGTCGAGGATACGCTCGCCAAGTTCCGCAAGGCCATTGCGGGCCTCGCCGAGGCCACGATCGATATCACGTTGATCGGCATGAATGCCGGGCTCAAGGCGAGCCATCTCGGCAGTCGCGGCAGTGCCTTCGTCGTCATTGCCAACGAGCTCAAGGCGACCGCCGACCAGGTCTCGGCGGGCGCCGCACGCCTGCGGCCCGTCCTCGACGGTATCGAGCGCTCGGCCAACGAATTGAAGGAGCTCCGCGTCAAGGGAGATCCCACACAGCTCGCCACCCTAGAGCCGCAGATCCTCCAGGCGCTACGCGAGGTCGAGGTCGGCAACGAACGGCTCGGCAAGCTGATGACCCGGCTCGTCGACGAAGGCGCGGAGTTCGAAGGCCTGATGAATTCGGCGCAAGGCCTGATGAGCTCGCTCGGCGAAGGTTCAGCAACACTCCCCGCCGTTGCGGTGCGTCTGGAGACGGCAAGCGCAGGCGCGCACAAGCCGCAGCCGCAGGACGAGGCGCTGCTCGACGATCTCTTTGCGCGCTACACGATGGAGCGCGAGCGCGAGGTCCATCGTGACTTTCTGCAAGCCGTCGGGCTTTCGTCGAGTGCGGCCGCTCGCCGGGTCGAAGCGGTCGAGCCCGCGGATGACGGCATCGAGCTGTTTTGAGCCTGCTGCCGATGCCGGATGCGGCAGCGGCAATTTAACGAATTGGCTTTGCAGGGCGTTAACCGTGGCGAAACACGCGCCATATCGGTCATTGTCGCGCCCCAGAGTTGGTCGCAAATACGTTTGAACTTTGCGACGGATGTTTTCATGCTGAGAGACGGCAAATACGCTGCCTGGTTCAGAACCCCGCTTGGCCAGGGCACTGGCCTCGTCGAGTTGGTCGATGGACGGATCTCGGGCCGCGACAGCTTCTTCACCTACGGTGGTTCCTATCAGGTCGATCAGCAGCATTTCAACGGCGTCCTGACCGTGAAGCGGCACACGGAAGGCAATCCGAGCGTGTTCGGTCCTGACGAGGTCGAGGTCGGTCTGTCCGGCGTGTGCAATGGCGCGGTGGCGACGTGCTCGGGAACGGCGAGGGAAGTACCAGAGATCAAGTTCGAGGCGACGTTGATCTACAGCCAGGAAGAAGCCGTTGCCGTCGATTCGAAATGCGCGATCGTGAAGCTCAATGCCGACAAATTGCCCAAGGCGCTCGACAACAGGTCGCGCCCGCGGCCGCCTTTCGCACCCCCCAGGCCTCCTGCGTCCTGATACTGTCAGCGCTTTAGCTTTGCATTGACGCTGTTCTTGCAAATGCACGCGGCGACCGCACCGCGGCAAGAGTGCCTTCAGATGTAAAATCTAGGTTGAGGCTCATAACAAAAGGCGGACAGGGATATGCCTCAAATCTGGATGACTTATGACGAACTCGCGACGCTCAGCGGTTGTAATGCCTCTGAGGCCAGGGTGCTGGCGCTGCATCTGTCGCTCGATCGCCGCAAGAGCCGCGATGGAAACACCCGCGTCAAGCTGGACTTCGCGCTGATGAGCCGGTTTTTCGAGACCATTCGCGAAGGCGAATTCGGCCTTGATGACGCGATCACTGCGCTCCGGGACACCCACCGGCAGATGTCCGGTGGCTTCGGCTCACATCGGGAGAGCATCCGGCGCGGGGTAGCGTAAGGTCGCCGCTCCGGCAGCGGTCGTTTCCGTTCGAATCAGGCATAATCAACCATCCGGAATTTGGCGGGCCCCCTGGTGTTTCACACCGGAACGGGTTGAAACCAAGGGGATCCGGGTGGGGAGGTTGCCATGATGAGAGCCGTGTGCCTGGCGGGTGCGTTGGTTGTTGCGCTCCCGCCTCTTTTCGTGACGGCGGCCAGAGCCGAAGTCGTCAAGCTACAGGCGGAACTCAAGGGCAGCAACGAAGTGCCGCCCAATGCGAGTTCCGGCTCCGGCAAAGCCGAGGCGACGTTCGACACCGATACGAAGGTCCTGACCTATACGGTGACCTACACGGGTCTGACCGGCCCCGCGCTCGGCGCTCATTTTCACGGACCGGGCGAAGCGGGCAAGAATGCCGGCATCGCGCTGCCGTTCAAGTCGGCGCAAAGCCCGATCCAGGGCACCGCAACTCTCACCGAGGCGCAGGCTGCCGATCTGTTGGCCGGCAAATGGTACGCGAACATCCACACCGCGGCCAATCCAGGTGGCGAACTGCGCGGGCAGATGGCAAAGTAGTCTGTCGGACGAAGCTGCCTGTCGCACCCGCGATCCGAACTGACAGCGTGCGCGTCAGGACGGGGGCCTGGGCAGGAAAGCCAGGATGGTCTGGGCGAGGGTGACGCCGAGGATGCCACCGGCGGCTTTTTGCAGCACGTCGATGAACCGCGGATCGCGATCAGGCACCACCGTCTGCAACAGTTCGAGCCCGACGGCGACGGCGATGACGAACGCGCAAGCCAGCCTGAAGCGTCCCGGCAGAAGGAACGACAGCAGGAAGCCCAACAGGCAATAGGCGCTGAATCGCTCGATGACGACGACCCAATAGGCCTCGGCGTGGCCCAGCAGCACCGGCCTGCCCGCAAGCGTCGCAAGCGTGGCATAGACGATCAGCGCGAGGCAGACGGCTGCGGCTGCGATGAGATGATTCTGTCGCATTGCAATATCATAGCCGGTCGCCATGTGTGCCGCTCGCGAAAGCGCGGAATATCGTTAAGGCTCGCTGATCGCCGATCGTATCGTCATGAACTGTGGTTCGCGCCGGGACATGTTCGGAAACGGTCGTCGACGAGCCGTCCAAATTCGGGCCAGCCGCGTCCCTCAGGCGACCAGCGCCGTGTCACCGACCGACATCGCGGCCGCGGTCCCATCTCGCCGCGATGCCATCAATTCGCTGAATTTCGCAAAGGGCAGGGGCGCTGCGACGAGGTAACCCTGGCCTTCTTCTACGCCGCATGAAATCAGCGCGCGGACCTGCTCCTCGGTTTCGACGCCTTCCGCAACCACGCTCATGTGGAAGTCCCTGGCGAGTGCGACCAGCATCTCCACGATGGTCGTCGTCGAGGCGTCCACCGTGATGGTGTCGACGAAGAACTTGTCGATCTTGATCGTGTTGGCGCCCAGTCCCTTCAGCCGCGACAGCCCGCTATGGCCGACGCCGACGTCGTCGATCGCGACGCGAAAGCCGTAGTCGCGCAGCTCGCTTACCACGGCCGCGGCGCGCGCGAGATCGTCGAGCTCGTCGCGCTCGGTCACCTCGATCACGATCTGCCGCGCCGAAACCCGTGCCGCAGTGACGGTGCCGCGCAGCGTTTCGACGAAACCTGCGCCGAGGATGTGCCTCGGTACGACGTTGAACGAGAGCTTGAAATCCTTGTCGGCCTTGAGATGCGGCTGCAGCTCGTCCAGCGCGCGGCGGAGCAACTGCCAGGTCATGGCTTCGATCCGGCCACTGGATTCAGCCAGCGGAATGAAGTTCATCGGCGGCACCACCGTGCCATCCTCTCGCAACCAGCGCGCCAGGATCTCGCAGCCCCTGATCTCACCGGTGCGCAGATCGAAGATCGGCTGGAAGTAAGGCCTGAATTCACCGCGCGCCAGCGCACGATCGAGATCTGCGACGGGCCCCTCCATGCGCCGCGTGCGCGACAGCAGGACGCCGAACAGTACGCCGAGCGCAAGCGCGACCGTCATCACCGGCCAGTAGGCCTCGTTGTCCCATGTCGCCAGCACCGACCTGTCGATGCGGATGACCGCGCGCAGCGGATAGCGCGTCGAGCTTTTTTCGAAGTCGATCGAATGAGGCAGCGCCTTATCGGCCTCGAGCGCGAACGCGCCGAGCCTTGCGCCGTTGGTCAGTGCGAGCAGAACTTCGCCATGCGCGCGCAGCTCGGCAGGCATGATGTCGAACAGGCTGGCATTGATGCCGAGAATGGCGACCAGCGCCTTCTTGTCGTCGATGTCCCTGAGCACACCGAGCGCGTCGCCGCCGAACTGCTCGACGCGGAACAGCATCAGCTTCGAATCGTGCGAGGCAAGCATGTCCGCGCGATCGACCCAGCCCTTGTCGAATTCGAGCGTCTCGGAATAGGCGGAGCAGATCACCGAACCGTCGGAATTGACGAGGCGGACGTCCTTCACGGCGGAGCGCTGATAGACGTGCAGGCGGATCGCCTGGAGCGCGGCGGGGTCGCAGGTTGCGAGGCCGCGGCCGGCGAGTTCGTCGAGGCTTGCCACCGCGAAGTCGACGGCGAGTTCCGACCGGCGCAACACGACTTCGGTCAGCTGGTCGAGCTGGCGTATCTGCTGATCATGGATGAAGCGCGTTGCCGCAATGTGACCGGCAAGGGCGAACGCAGTCATGCCCGCGAGTACGAGCGCCGCCAGTGACAGTTTCGGCCGTGCTGCTTTCATCCGGCCCGCGGAGGCTAAGAAAGGACGACCCGGACGATAGCCTTAGGGGGCTAAGATAAGGTTTAAGTCGGCCGCCGGCCTCCAGGGCTCGAGCTTGCGGACGGATCGAGCCGGGTTCGAAAGTATGGTTAGCGGCGCGGACGCGGCGTTCGTCCAAGCCCTGCACAGTCGATGGCTGCTTGCACGACTTTCGGATGTCTGACGGGACGCCGCCGGCCGTTAACCCTTCTTGCTGGCCTTCGACCTGAGCGACAGACCGAGGCGCAGGGCCATGCGCTTGATGGCATCGGGCGATCGCCCGAGTTGCTTCGCTGCTTCTTCCAGCGACATGGAAGACTTGGCCAACTCCATGAGCCGGCGGTCTTCCTTGAACGACCAGGGCTTCCGCGCCATAACCGAAATGTTCCTCTTCGCGTCAACACGACGACAAAGCCGCCAAGCGGACCCATGTTCGCTCGACGGCTTTGCTTGGGTGGGGCCGAGCCTTGGGGCAGGCTCGGTGCAATGATGGATAGGCGATCGGCGAGACTTCGCAACAAACAACGCGGATTAAGCTAACCGCTCAACCTTACCGCGATGAAATCGGCTTGTGAGACTCCGTATAACCACGGGAGTCGCGGCGGACTCCGGCAGCCGCAGTCAAAGAGTTTCGCCGCTCATCCGCGAGGCCATGATGGAATCACCGACCGCGACCACACATCGTTGCGTGCGTTCGACCCGTTGCGCGGCGGCGGAAAATGTCGGGCCGGTTCTGATCATGCGGCGCATGCCACGCGCCCGACAAATTCTCAAAAATCACGGGGGTTCGAATCACGCTGAGATCGCCACGCGATGTGAGCGTAGTCGTCGCGATCTGAAGATCGCCCTGATTGCAACACACGAGTGCTTCGTCGCTCGTGAGCGGCATTGAATTGTTCTCGATCGTGTCGTCACGAGATCGTCGAATTCATCCAGCTATGTTCGCTCAGGACAACGAAACAATCAGAAGACCGGGATGCTTCAGAAAGCGCGATCGGCGTTCCCTCTCACGAAGATCAGGGAGCGGGCATTCGAGGGTGCATTTTTCAGCGTGGTGATGATCGCGATGGCAGGGTGGGTGTACTTCGTCACGCTGTTGCTGACGAGATTGTTTCTCTGGTTCTTCGGTTGACGAGCCGACGAGCGATCACTTCGAACGCAAAGTGATGCCCAAAAATTCCCAGGGGCTGACAAGAAAATCAGCGCCGCTCATCATGATGTGGTCACAACTCGAAGATGAGAATGTCGCGTCGCGAAGACAATACGTCCGGCAAGCTGGAAGAATTCCGAATGATGGTAGCTGCGATCCTGATCTCGATCCTCTCCGGCTTTGGTGCCGGCTATGCGATGCGCGCGTGGCGGTCACGCCGGCGCAGGGTGCGCCACCCGCTCTATCAGCCTTACGATCCAGCCATGCCCCAGCCGGGCGTTTCGCTGGCGAGGGCGAGACGTGCATTCTGATGGTTTGCAACTTGGCCTGTCTTCGTTGATGAGCCTTGTCGTGTCGCTGGATTGAGGGCTGTGGCCGATGGCGTGGCTGGTCTTGACCGTTCCGTTCCCAGACGCATCGCTCTGTCCGGATCCGCGGCGATCGTCTGGATGCGCCGAGTGTTCCATGGAACACGGGAAGGGACCGCGTCATGACTAGCCTGTCCAACAACGCACCGCGTCGATATTTCGTGGATACGGTGGGCCGGCGCGTCCTGATCGGACTGACGTTGGAGGAAACCTTCGAGTTCGAGCGGCTCGACAGCGAACAGGTGTCTGCGCAAGAGGGCAGACAGTCCGGCAACGGTCGCGGTTGGGCGCCGGTCGCCGGTGAGCAGCGCTGGCTGGAACTCTACGAGAAGCACGAGGGCGCCTGGAAGGCGTGGATGGCTCAAAGCCGGATGGAGCTCAGGCCCTGACCTGACGATTGGGAGCTGCGTCGTCCAGGCCCATCGCCGGCACGAATGCGCCGGCGGAGCACGATGCACATGATGTCGCGAGGTCGATCCGGCCAGCTAGCCGAGGCCGATGCGCTTCTGCTGATATCCGCGATCGAGGATGGCCTGCCACCAGTCGCTGCTGTCGAGGAACCAGCGAACCGTCTTGGCCAGGCCGCTTTCGAAATTCTCGTCGGCGCGCCATCCGAGCTCGCGTTCGAGCTTCGACGCGTCGATGGCGTAGCGGCGATCGTGACCGGGACGGTCGGTGACAAACGAAATCAGGCTGCGCCGCGAGCCCGCCGTGGGCGGTGACATCTCGTCCAGCAGGTCGCAAATGCTTTCCACGACGTGCAAATTGGTGCGCTCGTTTCGGCCGCCCACATTGTACGTCTCGCCGATCGCACCGCGCTCGAGCACGAGCGTGAGCGCCTTGGCATGGTCCTCGACGTAGAGCCAGTCGCGGATGTTCTGCCCGTCGCCGTAAACCGGCAGCGGTTCTCCTGCGAGCCCCTTGATGATGATGTGGGGAATGAGCTTCTCGGGAAAGTGATAGGGCCCGTAATTGTTCGAGCAGTTCGTCACCATCGTCGGAAGGTCGTAGGTCTCGCGCCAGGCGCGGACCAGATGATCGGACGACGCCTTGCTCGCCGAATAGGGCGAGTTCGGGGAATAGGACGTGGTCTCGGTGAAATAGCCGTCCTTGCCGAGCGACCCGAATACCTCGTCGGTGGAGATGTGTAGGAAGCGGAACCGCGCACGGCGGTCAGAGGACAGAGTCCTCCAGTATCGCAGCGCTTCCTGCAGCAGCGTGAAGGTGCCGACGATGTTGGTCTGGACGAATTCGCCGGGGCCGTCGATCGAGCGATCGACATGGCTTTCGGCCGCCAGATTCATCACGGCGACGGGCTGGTACTTCTCGAACAGCTTGCGAAGCGACGCCGCCTCGCAAATGCATTGCTTCTCGAATGCATAGCGCGGGTTCGTCCGGGCGTCGGGGATCGAGTCGAGATTCGCCGCATAAGTCAGCTTGTCGATGTTGACGACGCGCGCTTGCGTGTCGCGCAGAAGATGACGGACGACGGCGGAGCCGATGAAGCCCGCACCGCCCGTGACGAATATCGTTGAGCCTTCGAAACGCATGAATGATTTGCCTCAGTCTTGAGCGGCGAAGGAGCGGGCCACCGATTGCAGATACTGGCCGTAGCTGCTCTTGGCGGTCTTCTCGGCGACCTTCGTGAAGTCTTCGAGAGAGATGTAACCGCGTCGCAAGGCGATTTCCTCGGGGCAGGCGATGCGCAGGCCCTGGCGCTGCTCGAGGATTTGAACGAAATGGCTGGCTTCGACCAGCGAGGCGTGTGTGCCGGTGTCGAGCCAGGCGAACCCGCGCCCGAGCACTTCGACGAACAGATCGCCGCGTGCGAGGTAGGCGTTGTTCACGTCGGTGATCTCGATTTCGCCCCGCGCGGACGGTTTGATCTCCGCTGCGATGTCGACCACGCTGTTGTCGTAGAAATAGAGCCCGGTTACCGCCACATTCGACTTCGGCTGCTTGGGCTTCTCTTCGATCGAGCGGGCACGCCCGTCACCGTCGAGTTCGATCACGCCGTATTGCTCGGGTGAATTGACGACATAGCCGAAGATCGTGGCGCCGCTCTTGCGTGCCGCGGCCTTGGCGAGCATTTCCGGAAGTCCGTGGCCGTAGAAGATGTTGTCTCCGAGAACCAGGGCGACGGAATCCGATCCGACGAACTCGCGGCCAACGATGAATGCATCCGCAAGACCGCGCGGCGTTTCCTGCGTGGCGTAGGAGAAGTTGACCCCGATCTCCGCTCCATCGCCGAGCAGGCGCTGGAACAACGGCTTGTCCTGCGGCGTCGAGATGATGAGAATGTCGCGAATGCCAGCGAGCATCAGTGTCGACAGTGGATAGTAGATCATCGGTTTGTCGAAAACCGGCAACAACTGCTTCGACACGACTGTCGTGACGGGATACAGGCGCGAGCCTGTTCCGCCAGCGAGTATAATTCCCTTCATAGGTCCCTCTGGTTTACCGCCTCGAAAATATCAGATAGTGTGCGCCGCACAAGATTGTTGTGTGCGCAGAGCTGAAGTCGCTGGAATGAACGTTATCAAGACAGATCTACCCGAGGTTCTGATCATCGAGCCGAAGCTTTTTGGTGATCAACGCGGCTTTTTCTTGGAGACCTATCAGTTCGAGCGCTACGCGCAGAGCGGGGTTGCGCGGCCATTCGTTCAAGACAATCTGTCACGCTCGCGTCATGGAGTGCTGCGCGGGCTGCATCTGCAAAATCCCGGCACGCAGGGCAAGCTCGTCACGGCGCTCCGCGGTCGGGTTCTCGATGTTGCAGTCGATGTCCGCGTCGGCAGCCCAAATTTTGGGCGCCACGTTGCCGTCGAATTGAGTGAGGACAATCGCCGGCAATTGTGGGTTCCTCGTGGCTTCGCTCATGGCTTCGCCGTTCTCTCCGAGACGGCTGATTTCTTCTACAAATGCGATGCGCTTTACAGCCCGAAAGACGAGATCTCGGTTCGGTGGAACGATCCGGCGATCGGCATCGACTGGGGTCTCGCCGAGCCCTCGCTTTCGCCGAAGGATGCCGACGCGCCCTTGCTCGCGGATGTGAAGAATCTCCCGCGATACGGAGAGATTTGACATGAAGATTCTTCTGACGGGAACCGCGGGCCAGGTGGGCGGAGCTCTGCTCCCGATGCTTCAGGGGCGCGCCGATATCGTTGCGCCTGAGCTGGAGCAGTTCGACCTGTCGCGGCCGGATGAGCTTGCCGGCAAGCTGGATTCGATCGAGCCCGACCTGATCATCAATCCCGCCGCCTATACCGCCGTCGATCGCGCGGAAGACGAGCGAGATCTCGCATTTCGCATCAATGCGGAAGCTCCCAGGGCGATTGCCCAATGGGCCGCGCCCCGTGGTGTACCGCTGGTGCACTTCTCGACGGATTACGTCTTTGACGGCTCCGGCGATCGTCCCTGGCGCGAGGACAGCATACCGGCGCCTCTTTCGGTTTACGGCCAAAGCAAGCTCGCGGGCGATCGGGCGATTGCCGAGGCCGGGGCCCTGCATGTGATCGCACGCACGTCGTGGGTGTATGCTGCGTCAGGCGCGAATTTCCTCAAGACGATCGTGCGGCTCGCCGGAGAACGCGAGCAGCTCCGCATCGTCGCCGACCAGATCGGCGCGCCGACGACAGCGAATGCGATTTCACAAGCGGTGGTTGCAATGCTGCCGCAGAGCGACGACGATCTTCACGAGACGTTCGAGCAGCGAGGCGGTGTCGTCAATCTGGTCTGCAAGGGCGAGACCAGCTGGCATGGTTTTGCAACCGCAATCGTTTCCGGCCTGGAAGCGAGAGGAGCCAAATTCGCCGTGAAGGAAATTGTTCCGATCCGTTCGAATGAATTTCCCGTCAAGGCGAAGCGGCCGTTCAATTCCCGTCTTGATCTCACGCGGCTGCGTGAGCGGTTCGGCATTACGCCGCCGAGCTGGCAGCAGGCGCTCGATCGCGAGCTGGATGCCCTCAAGGCGACGTTCTGAACGCCGGTTCACAGGCGCGCGGCCGGGCACAACGTTGCATGGCCTTTAGGCTTTGTTAACCATCCAGGGCCCATTTTCCGGTCTGGCGCCTCGAACCGGAAATGCACGCATGTTTCAGCTCTTCTTGCGGGCCCGAACTCACAATTTCCTGAAGGATCGCTTCGGCGGAGAGCAGGCGTTTCGCGCGCGCTCGCCCGAGCGCGACGCCGAGACCGATCGTACGCGCATCGAAGCCATCATGGTGGCGATTGACGAGGCTTTGCACGCCGCGGAGCGCGAGCAATCCGGCCTGAACCGCCGGGTGGAGGACGTGCTGGCGCGCGCGGCCGTGACCATCGGCAACGGCAATGACGAATATCTGGAGCGCGAGGCGCTGGACAATCACCACCAGGATCTGTTCGACAAGGAGATCCTGAACGGCCAGCGCAGGCTCAAGGAGCTCGGCGCTTCGATCGCCCATTTCAAGTTCCTGAAGGCAGCGATGCTCAGCCGGTTCCCGGAATACCGGCCGCCGGCGAGCCAGACCAACTGAACGCTCCGCGCGCACCAGACCCTTGTTTCGACACGTGTTCTTGACGTGAACCTCAATTCACGTCGCTCGCAAACACGCTAGATCGCGAGCATGCTGTTGCCCTGGATCGACAGCAGCGTGAGGTTGCCCGTCGCATATGCCCCAGTGTCGATATTGGCCCGATTCTCGAGCAACTCGGCCTGGCGTACGGGCGTGTGGCCGTGGACGACGTACTTGCCAAAGCGCTTCTTGCTCTGAAGAAATTCGTCCCTGATCCACAGCAGATCCTGCTCACGCTGCTCAGACAGCGGGATTCCGGGGCGAACGCCCGCATGTACGAAGAAAAAATCGCCGCAGGTGAATGTCGGCCGCAACTGACGCAGGAACGCGATGTGCTGCGGCGGCATCACGGACGTGAGCTCGCGCACGACATCGGACTGTTCGTCCTTGCTGAGATCGGGCTGCGCCGAGACTCCATAGGACATCAGGGTCTGGATTCCGCCGAACTGAAACCAGTCGGTCGTGCGCGATGGATCGTCCAGCACGGAGGTGAAATAGGCCTCATGGTTGCCCTTGAGAAAGACCGTGTTGCGGCGGCGGCTGCGGTCGATCAGGAGGTCGAGAGTGTGACGCGAATCCGGTCCGCGATCGATGTAGTCCCCGAGAAAGACCTCGATCGCCCGATAAGGCCGGCTGTTCGCCATATCGGCATCGATGACGGCGAACATCTGTTCAAGCAGATGCGCGCAGCCGTGGATGTCGCTGAGGGCGTAAATCCGCACGCCGTTCGGCAGCTTCGGCCGGGGCGCGTTTTGAGTCGGGGGCGTGACCATGGGGTCCAACTCTTGGAGAGAGCTTGGCCCGAGATGTCAATATGCTATCGACCAATTCGGGTCAGCATGAATGGCTTTTTTTCGTGCATGTCGTGTGAACGCCCATTCGCGCGACCGTGGTGTCACCCGCGCGGCTTGACGAGGCGTTGATTTGCCGCGCGCCGTGTCAGCCGAAGCTGCGGCTGTCGAGCGACGGTGCAGCCTTGGTGCGATACGTCGCCGCGCGGGCGCGGACCAGCATCGCGCCGCAGAGATAGCCGAGCTGGAGCACCGTCGCAAACACCAGGATCGTAACGACCGTGTGAGCTGCTCCCTGGCCCTGCCAGGCCGAGATCGCGCCGATCATTGATGCACCGAGAACGATGGCCGGAGGCAGGATGAAAATCCGGAATCGGCCACCCAGCAACGACCCGATCAGCAGGCTAAAGACAGCGACGGTACTCACGGCACAACTCCCCCGAAACTGTCACGAGTGTTAAGGGGGGCGACCTAAGGGCGGCTTAAGCAACAGGGTTGAGCAATCGTTCAAATACACGCGCGATGATTTGTAAAATTTGCGCGACCTGACGCAAAACATGGCGCTGTGCTCAGTTGGATGTCACGCTTGTGACAGCACTTTGAGCATGCGCGTGCACGCGCGTCGTATTGCAGAAAATCGATTTGATTTTTTCGTTGCAGTGCCGCAATGTTGCTTTGTTTGGTTAAGACATTGCCCAAGACACATCGAGTATTTGAATCGATCTCCTTGCAATTCTGGATTGCGAGTGCGTGACGAGGCAGCGAGGATCGGATGGCTGTAGCGACTTATGGTTCGGAAAACTATTATCCGGTTGTATCGAGCCGCCGCGGCGCTCTCCAAAGACCTCTCCAGATCGCTCTGATCGCGAGCGACTTCCTCGCGCTTCTGCTCAGCTACTTCGCGGCGAACGGCCTGTATCGTCTGCTGGTCGCCGAGCAGGACTCATCCGTCGGCGCTGGTCTCGTCGTGGCGGCGGTGTTCGTGATGATCTCGTATTTTCAGGGCATCTATGATCATCATCGCCTCCTGAATACGCTCTGGCAGCTCCGCAAGACGTTGGCGATCTGGATCATCTCGCTGACCATTCTCGCGGTCGAGGCATTCCTGCTCAAATCTTCCGCGGATCTGTCGCGGGGCACTACGCTGCTGTTTGCGGCGACTGGCGGAGTTGCCCTGGGAGGGCTCCGCGTGCTGTGGCGCATCGCCTTGAACTCGAGCTATGCGAAGGGCCGCCTGGTCGACAGGAAGGTCGTGCTTCTCAGTCTCAAGCCGCTCGACTTCACGTCGAGCCGCTTCAAGGATCTCCGCAAACACGGTTTCAATGTCGTGCGGCACTTCGTGCTCGAGCCGTCCGAGGATGGTGCGGGATGGGACCGCGAGATCCGCGATGTGGTGCGGCAGGCGCGGACCGCAGATGCGGAAGAGTATCTCCTGGTCATCGACTGGGATGAAATGCCTCTGCTCCAGAAGCTCAGTCAGCACCTGCGCGTGGTTCCGCAGCCGATCCGGCTCTTGCCGGACTTTCCGATCGCCGACCTGGTCTCGCGCCCGTTCCAGCCCGTCAGTGGTACTGTCGCGATCGAGATTCAACGTGCGCCGCTGACCGTGTTCGAGCGCGCGCAGAAACGTTGCCTCGATATCGGTCTCGCCTCGTTCGCGCTGTTGCTGCTGGCGCCACTGCTGGTGACGGCCGCGATCATGATCAGGCTCGACTCGATGGGGAACATCATCTTCAAGCAGTCTCGGCGTGGGTTCAACGGCAAGCCGTTCGAGATCTGGAAGTTTCGCTCGATGACTGTGGCGGAGAACGGCCACACCGTCACGCAGGCGACCAAGAGCGACGCCCGAGTCACGCGCGTTGGACGCGTGCTGCGCCGGACCAGCATCGATGAGCTGCCGCAGCTCTGGAATGTTCTGCGCGGTGAGATGTCCCTGGTCGGGCCGCGGCCGCATGCGCTGGCCCACGATAACTACTACGATCCGATGATCAGCAACTACGTTTACCGACACCATATGAAGCCGGGCCTGACGGGTTGGGCTCAGGTCAATGGTTTTCGCGGTGAAACGCCGACCATCGACTTGATGGAAAAGCGCGTCGAGTACGATGTCTGGTACGTCAGTAACTGGAGCATCTGGCTCGATATCAAGATCATCTTCAAGACTGCCTTGGCGCTGGTCCACCAGGAAGCATATTGACGGATGCGTCTGATTTGAGCGCCTATTGGGTGCCGAGCCAAGCATCCCCTTAGGACTGCCATGAAGGGCGACGGGGGCCGTACCCGACGCTCCGTATTGTGTCGTGATGGCGTGCTTGGCTGTGCGAAAGGTCTCCAGAGACGTGAGATGTTGGAACGAGGACGTCAACGAACGATCTTCGCCTTCAGATCGATTGGCGCAGTGGTCGGCAACGTAATGACGACGGGCGTGGCTCCGATTTGTACCGTCCTTGAGGTCGTCTTCTGTTGGCACAATGGGGTGTATTCCGATTCTGTGCCGCCTGGAAATTCGAGGGTTGCCGAGATCTTCTCTTGCGACGTCCAGGCAATGAGCCGCTTTCCTGCGGAGGTCGTTGCCTCGATGACCGACAATTCGGGGAGGGGGCGCTCGAACCGCATCGCGCTTGCGCTCTTGATGATGCCGATCGCCTCACGGGTCAAACACGCGGCCGGCTTCGGCGCATACGCAAAATCGTAGAGGCCAAAGTTGTCCTCCAGGGCGGCCGGATCAGGGCCCTGATCCTTCATTTCGTAGACCCAGGCCCCCTTCAACCAAGGTGTAGCGGCCGTCCAGAGCAGGAATTGCGCGATATTGTTTGCCGCTGCCTGCGTCGAGATCGGACACATCTTCGAAGCCGTGGGCCAGCCTACTTCGGTCACGTAGATCGGAATGTTCGATCCGGCCGAATCGAGCAATTGGCGGAGGTTGCTGATCTGTCGGATCGCAGCCTCTGCAGTTCGGTTGGACACATCGCGCTCGCAATGATTGTAGAGGTGGACGGACAAGCCGCTGGCCCCCTCCAGCGCGCCGGAACGCACCAGCGCCATCGTCCATTTCCAATCGGGATCCATCCCGACCGCGCCGATCAAGACCTGCGCTTTCGGGGCTACGGCGCGTATCCGTGCGAGCGCCTCCTTCGCGAGGGCGGAATAGTGGCTCGCCGCGCGCGGATCGCTCGGATCACCTTCGCCGACCAGGAACGGACGCCCCTGCACGGCGTTCATATTCCATTCGTTCCAGATCTCGTAGATTGGATTTCGCTTGGCGGTCGTCAGCACGGCCTTCGCCGCAAAGTCGGCGAAGTTTTTTCGGCCGACATCGCTCAGAGGAGGTGCGCCGTCGGGAACGAGGGGATTGGGGTGACCTAGAATGAGCAGCGGCCTTGCCTGGGTCTGATCCAGGAAATCGAACAGTTTGAAGGGTTCGCGGGCGACTTGCGTTGTCGCATCGCCAATCGCCGGCCCGGCCCGAAACAGACTCCAAGCCAGATCGTCCCTGACTGAATCGAAGGCGTCGGAGCGCAATATCTGCGCAGACTTTTGCGGGGAATAGCCATACTCTCCGCCTATCCCAAAGTGCACGCCGACGCCGATGATCGGGCGATCGGGACGTTCGGCCAGCGGCTGGCTGCCAATCGAGAAGGATGTCGTTTCATTGGCAGCATAGATTTTGCCGAAGAGCAGGCCTACTGCGATGATCGCAAGTGCCAACCCTCTTTTTGCCGCTTTGGCCATCTTCATCTCTATTGTGTCAGGTAACGAACGTAGATGCGAATTCTCATCGTTTCAGCTTTCTTTCCGCCCTTTATCCAGGGTGGAGCTGAACTTTCCGCGCGCAATCTGGCTGCATGGCTCCATGCGAACGGTCATGAGGTCGCCATCCTGACCACGTCACCGTCCCCGACGGACGAGGTGAGGGGGACGATCGTTGACGGACTCAAAGTCTGGCGCATTCACATGCCTCGGCCGTATCAGGTGTTTGAAGCTGCACAAAAAGCCGGTTTACAGAAATCAATCTGGCATCTTCAAGACCATTTTGATCCTCGCAACGACCGGGTCATGCGTCAGGTCCTCGACGAATTTGTTCCCGACGTCGTCAACATTCACGTCCTGCAGGGCATCGGCTGGAATACCCTTCGCGTGATCGGTGCCCGCAACATTCCCGTCGTCTTGACGCTTCACGACCTCAGCCTCGCTTGCGTGAAGATGGCGATGTTCAAGTCCGGCCGGGAGTGCGAGCGCCTATGCCCACCTTGCGCGTTTTCGTCGAGAGCGAAGCTCGCCTTTCTCCGCTCGGTCCCGCGGCTGGGATTCGTGTCGCCTTCGCTCGCGATTCTTCGCAGGCTGGCGGCGTTTCAACCGATTCAGGCCTGGCCTCAGGCTCATATCCTCAATCCCAATAAATCACCGCACCCGACCGTCGAGAAAGGTGCATCGAAGACTGTCCGTTTCCTGTATGTCGGACGTCTGCATGAATCGAAAGGGCTGTACGTTCTCCTTAAGGCCCTCGAGCCGTTGTCGGCACGCCACGAGTTCATGCTGACGCTGGTGGGCACGGGCCCCAGCGAAGACGATCTCAAGCGGCGCTTTGGCCATCATCGCTGGATCGAATTCGCAGGGCATGTGTCGGTGCAGGAAGTCGCCAATCGCATGGCTCAAAGCGACCTCCTTTTCGTGCCGTCCATATGGTTCGAAAACTCGCCAGGAGTGATCATCGAAGCGCTCGGACAGGGCCTTCCCGTCATGGGAAGCAACGCCGGCGGAATACCTGAACTCGTGATGCACGAGAAAAATGGTATCCTTGTGGAGGCTGGCGATGTAAGAGCCTGGGGTGCGGCGATCGAAAGCGTTCTCGATCATCCGGAGCGCCTCGAGGCGTACAAGGACAGCGCCGGCGCGGCCATGCAAGAGTTCAATCAGGACACTTTGGGGCGGCGGGTCGTTGCCTTCTACGAGAGCGTGAGGGCGCAGCCTGCATGAATTCTTCCTCGATGGAACAGCCGGCCCCCGACGCAACGAGCCGGTACAGACAGGACGACTACGCCGTCGACAATCCGGATTGGCACGAGGAAGATGCGCCGTGGAAGGCCGCGCATATCCGCACGATTCTCGATCGCAACCGCCTCCAGTGGCGGACGCTCGCCGACATCGGCTGCGGGACGGGTGCCATCGTCGAAATCCTGTCCAGGCAATATCCGCAATCGAGATTCGAAGGCTTTGAGGTCTCGCCCTACGCTCACGAACTGTCCCTCAAACGAGCGTCGGACAATCTGGGCTTCAGCATGGAGGATGCGTTTCAGAGCGGCAAGCAATTCGATCTGGCGATGGCGATCGACGTGGCGGAACATGTCGAGAATCCCTTCGAATTCCTCCGGGCGATGGGAAGGATGTCGCGTTGGCAAGTCATCCATGTGCCGCTCGACATGAGCGCCCTAGCAGTCGGCCGCGGCTGGGTGCTGCCGGCTGCCCGTCGCACGCTGGGGCATATCCACTATTTCTCGCGGGACAGCGCGCTGTCCCTGATTGCGGAATCGGGCCTGGAGACGATCGACTCTTTCTACACAGCCTGGGCGATCGATCAGTCGTACAAGACCTGGAAGAAGCGGTTGGCTGCATGGCCGCGACGCCTGGCGTTTCTCGCTGCCCCCGACGCCACGGTCCGGCTCGTCGGCGGATGGTCTCTCATGGTTCTGAGCCGCTCGAAGCTGCCGTAGACCCTGCGAAGCCGCAACCCGCATGCCTGATGTTTTCATAAACGGTCGCTTTCTGTCGCAGCCCGTCAGCGGTGTCCAGCGATTTGCCGCGGAGATTGTCAAGGCGATCGATCAACTGATTGACCGGCAGCAATTGCCTGAGCGCCTCGCTGGTGCGACCTGGACGCTCCTTGCGCCGCCGAATGCGGAGGATCGCCTTTCGCTGAAGCACATCCGCATCGCGAAGATCGGAAAGCGGACGGGGCACGCCTGGGACCAGATCGATCTGGCTTCGGCCGCGCGGAGCGGCACGCTCATCAGCCTCGCCAATTCCGGGCCCGTGCTGCATCGTCGGCATCATATCGTGCTTCACGACGCGCAGGTCTTTCGGCATCCCGAGTTCTTCAGCCGCAGCTATGGGCAATTTCACCGTTGTCTCGGATGGCTTTACGCCAGCACCGCGCGCATCATGACGGTGTCGCATTTCTCGCAACGGGAGCTCTCCGAAGTCCTGAAGATTCCGGCCCGCGACATCGCCGTTTGCTCGAACAGCGCCGAGCATCTTGCAGGCATTCCGGTTGACGATGCGATCTTGCGGAGGCTCAACCTGGTGCCGGGTCGATATTTTCTGGCGATCGGCTCCAACAAGCGAAACAAGAACATCGACCTCGTCACCCGGGCTATAAGATCTCTCCCCAGCGATTACCCCCTGGTGATCGTGGGCGCCGCCAACGAGCGGGTTTTCGGTCGCAGCGATGCAACTGGCGATGATCGTGTGATCCCCGCGGGGCATATCTCGGACGCGTCCATGGCGGCCTTGTATCGCCATGCAACCGCGCTGATCTTCCCAAGCCTGTACGAGGGGTTTGGCGTGCCTCCGCTGGAGGCCATGGTGTTCGGGTGTCCCGTGATCGTGTCGGATATCGCGGTGTTGCGCGAGGTATGCGGAGATGCGGCCGAGTATTGCAGCCCGACTGATCCCGAAAATCTGGCTCGTCTGATGCGGGAGCGGATCGGGAAGGGAGCGCTGTCTGACGCCGAAATCATGCGTCAGGCAACGCAGAGATCGCGGTATACGTGGATCTCTTCCGCGCTGGCGATGGTCAACTCGATCTAGTCCGACGAGGGCGCTGGCACGTTACGGTCGGCAATATCCCGAGATGCGCCTTGAAGGCCCGACGCGATCGTCGTGGTCCCGGTGGAGAGGAACAGCCGCTGCATCCAGGCGGCCTTCATCAGAGGGGCTTCAATCAGGCGATGGAAAACGATGGCCGCCATCTGACAGATCGCGATGATGGTCACAAAATACAGAGCGCGCGGCGCCGCGATCGTTGCGTTGAGCTTGACCGCGATCTTCGCAAGCAGCGAGATCAGCGGATAATGAATGAGATAGAGCGCGTACGACGCGGCCCCGGCCTCCTCCAACGGAGCGATTTTCCGGTTGAGGGACGGCATGGAGCACGCGCCGTGGATAATTCCTGCTGCGCCGAGCCCAAATAAGAGGAGTTCGCCGTTTGGAGGAATCTGTTTCGACATCGCGAAGTAGAAGGTGACAGCGAAAACGATCAGCCCTGCGAGGAGAAAGTAGGGGCCACCGGCAGAATGTCCACGTATGTAGAGCCATGCGATGCCGACCCCGCATAGAAACAGCACGTGATTGTTGTTGAAGATGAAGTCGATCAGCCAGCCCTTGTCGCCGAACAGGGCGAGGGGGAGGCCGATGAAGCCCCATGTCACCAGAAGCCAGAACCCGATCTTCCTGTTCCAGAGAAAGCACGCGAACAGGGCGTAAAAGAGGATTTCGTGGCGAAGCGTCCACTCCGTAGCCAGGATCACCTCTTCCTTCACCGGCAAGATCAGGAGCGACAAGACGACGTCGGCGCTGTCCGGCACCCTCGTCGCAAAGCCGAGAAATGACAGGACGATCAGGGGAACGAGCACGATCCAAAGCGATGGATAGATGCGACGGAATCGCTTCATCAAGAAGCGGGCGACCATGCTCCCGTTGCCTTCGGAGTCGCGATGATGCGCCAGGTAGATGACGAAGCCGCTCAGAACAAAGAACAGCTGAACGCCCGAATGGCCGGCCTTGAACAACGGAAACGTGCTGACGCCGAAGTATTTCGGCAAGATCATGGTCACTTCGCAGTGGTAGGCGACCACGAGCAGCGCCGCGACGGCCCGGATCCAGTTCAGCTGCAAAAGCTGTCCCTGTCGCGGCACCGGAGCTTCTTTCTGCGGAAGTTGTGACGTCATGAAGGATCGCTTCCCCGGTCAAATGGCGGCGTGAAGAGGCCGACCACTCAATGCTGAGCCTTTCGCTTGACGATTTTGCCGACGCCCGGTGGCCGGAATAGCGGAACCGAAAATCGCGACCTGAAAAGAAGTAGGCTGTGAATGTGCGTCCGGCCGGCAAACGTAAGAGGACCGGCGGCGCTTGACCGCTGATGGTCATGCACCAGCTTGGCTCCCGGCATGCCCTTGATCTTGTGTCCCGCGCGCCAGAGGCGGGCACAGAGATCAACATCCTCCATGTACAGGAAATAGCTCTCGTCCATTCCCTCGATTTGCTCGAATGCGGAGCGTCGGACGACAAACCCGGTGCCCATGACCCATTCCGCGTCGAACGGCTCCCCGGTGTCCCAGGCGTCCATCATCAGATGCTTCTTGCCACGTTGCGGCACCATCGACCCGATCCAGTCCACGCGCCGGGCGAGGACGTCGAACACCGAGTAGAAGCGGCGAGCCGAATACTGCCGGCTGCCGTCGGGATTGACGAGGTCCATCCCGACCAGCGCGGTTTCGGGATGCCGCTCCATGTAGTCGACGACGGCCGCGACGCTGTTGAATTCGAAGTAAGTGTCCGGGTTGAGGATCAGAAGATAGTCGGCAGTCGTCTTCGCCACGCCCAGATTGACGCCGGCGCCAAACCCGCCGTTGCGGTCGGCGGCGATCGTCCTGATGTCGGGTAGAGCCTTGCGAATTTCCTCGAGCGAATTGTCTCCGGAACAATTGTCGACGACAAGCACGCCATCCCGATCCACCACGCGATGCTCCAGCATCGACTGTATGCAGCGGATGGTCAGTTGGGGAGTTCTGAAGTTGACGATGACCGCCTGGAGCTTACTCGGGCAGCTCATAGAGCGAAAATCCTGCGGCGTGAGAACTGTGGCAAATCGTCGATCCAGGCGGAACAATCCAGAGTGGATGGGCACATCATGCTGACGTTCCGGCAAATTGCGATGCCGGTCATCAGTGCTCTGCCTTCCATGGCTTCAGGTCACGGCTCATATCATAATTCCCTGGAACACCATGCAACAAACGCCGTCGCGAGGCGTCTCTTTTAGTGTCATCTTCTGCATGAATTTGATGCAGATCGTTCTTGCACGATCGCCTTTCGGTTTGGCGCGCATGTGCCATGTCGGCGGCGTCGGACAAATTGGGCGGGCGCGGGACATGATCACAACTTTTGAGCTTTGTCGGATCTGTCGGGGAAAGCGTTGACCGGAATCGAGATCGACAATGCTCCAAAGAATCGGACGGCTGCCTGTCGCGCGTCCGCATAAAGGCGCCGGGCGTGCGTCACGCACATCGAGGAAACGTCTCCTCTGTCCACGTTGCATTGATCGATGATGCGACCCATCAGGGCGCAGTCGTCGTTCGGAACGAAGGACAGGAGCCTGTCTCCCGAACGAATCCGCTCGGGAATGCAGCCGGTGCTCGAAGCCACGACGTCGCAGCCGCTGCTGTAGGATTCGAGCAAGACGAGAGGGTCGGCCTCGTCGAGCAGACGCGATGGAAGAACGAAGATGTCGATGGAGCGATAGAAGGCTGCTTTGTCCGGGCCGTAAACCGGCCCCAGATATGCAGCCTTGTCGGGGTGCCGCGCGCAAAATGCGAGAATCTCGTCCTTCAGGGAAGGGTCACGAACCGGACCAGCCAGCACCAAACGGAAATCGCTTCGAACCTGAAACATCCGATCGGCAAGCTCCATCAGGTAGACAATGCCCTTCTCGCGTGTGATCACGCTCAGGTGTCCCAGCGTGACCGGCCCCGAGCGTTCGGGCATACGGTCTAAGGGCTCGTAAAACAGGAAGGAATTGGGGAGCACCAGGCTCTGAGATTGTTGCGGGCCGCTCAGATAAAGCGCCGCATATCGTTCTCTCATTCCCTCCGATAGGAAAATATGGTGCTGGTACTTGCTGCCTACGCCCGCCAGCAGCCGTGCGGACAGCGCCGGAGACTGATTGATCGGCCGAAAGGAATGGTGGTGTACGTAGTGGTCGAGATGGCGAAGGCGCAGTGCTGCGATCGTGAGCAGAAATGCCCAGACGCCACCCTGGCCGGGCGGCGATGTATAGACGTCGTCTTCGCGCCGGGCGAAGAGCAGTATGATCAACGGCAGCAGCAGCGCGCCTGCAATTTTCTCTGATCTGGTTCCGCCCAGCGGCAGGCACGTCGGCACGCGATAGGGGCGCAAGAATTCCAACAGCGCCGTGTTGTAGACGGATTGCCCGTGCAGGGGAGGTGGCATCGGTCCGATGAACCACAGTCGAGCTGCGCCGCGCTTCTTCTTGCGCAGCTCTGAGATCAGTGTCTTGCAGTACAACAGCATCGGAACTCGCTTCAGGGCTCGGTCACGCGCTTCATTTCGTCCCTGGAGCGGGCAGTGCTCCCGTATCCACGGCTACGGTGATTTGAGCGCCTTGGTCAAATTCGTAGACGACGGGCTGCGCTCCCAGACTGGCAGGCTGGCTTGTCAGTATTGTGTCGCCGCACATCATGCGGGCGTGTGTCGCCGGGACGTCGAACCTGTAATTCGCGCGCTTGAAGGGGCCTGACGTCCAGAGCGCGACTGTTTGTCCCCTCGCCGTGATGGCCCGTAGCACGAAGACATCAGGGAACGGCTCGCGCAATTCCAGCAGCTTGGCCGATTTGACCAGGTCTACGGCCTCGCGCATGAAGCAGGCGGCGGGCTTCGGCTGATCGTCGAATGTGAAAAGGCCATAGTTGTTTTCGCGATCCACCGGATCCGGCCCGATATTCTTCAGTTCGTGCATCCACGCTCCCTTGAGCCATGGCAACGTGGCGCTCTGCAGGACGAAGTGGGCGAAATTGTAAGCGGAAACATCCAGCGGCATGCCGCAATTGCCTTGCGAGGTCGGCCAGCCGAACTCGGTGACATAAATGGGAGTCTGCTGACCATTTCTGATCGTTTTGAGCGCGTTCTGCAGCTTTTCCAGGCGAACGATCATCTCCTTGGCCGTTCGATCGGATACCAGTCTCGCGCATTGGTTGTAGAGGTGAACCGATAGGCCGTCGGCGTGATCGAGCGCGCCATACCGCGTGATGGCTTGTGCCCATACCCAGTCCGTGTCGTCGCCAACGGCACCCACGATCACGGTTGCATGAGGGTTTGCCTTCTTGATCGTATCGACTGCGGCTCGCGCAATGCGCGCATAATGAACCGCGGCTCGCGGATCACTCGCCTCGCCGGCGCCCTGCAAGCGCGGCATGCGAGGTCCCGTGCCGATGTACATATTCCATTCGTTCCATATTTCGTAGATCGGGTCGTACTGTCTTGTGGCGTCGACGACCGCCGCAAGATAGCGATCGAAATATTGCAGGCCTTCTTCGGAGACGGGAGGCACGCCGCCCGGAACCTGACTGTTGGCGCCACCGAGGTTGAGGAGCGGCTTGAACCGCGCCTGTGGAAGAAAGCTCATCAATCGCTCGGAGTAGACGAGAGACGGAGCTCCCGTCCCGAAATCGAACGATTGCCAGGGCAGATAGTCGCGGAAAGAGACCGCGCCGATGTCGTTCAGCTGCTTGATGCCCTGGGCAACCGAGTTGTAGCCGAGCGTGCGTCGCAAGCCATAGTGGATATTGGCACCATAGATTGGTCTGGGTGTCGTCGCAGGTGCATCCCGATGGGCAAAAACGACCATCTTCGTCTCTGCCATCACTGGTCGTGTAAGGAGGGGAACGAGGCTCATGATCGCCAAGGTCGCCGCAATGAACTTTGCGACGCAGGTGGTCCGAAATGTCATTTGAGATGTCGCTTCCACGTCACTGCGCCGGTCGGCCGCCAAAATTCACGATCCGATCCATGAATGCGGCATAGCGCTTGCCGATGAAATCCTGGTCGAATTCATTGGCGCGGCTCGTCGCGTTGCGCTGAAACTTGTTGAGGCGCTCGCGGTCCACGACCAGCAGCTTGAGGGCGCTGCTCCATGCAGCGATGTCTCCCGGCGCGACGAGCAGGCCCGTCTCGTCGTGTTGAACCAGCTCGGGGATGCCTCCGACCTCGCTGCCAATGACGGGGACGCCCATGCCGAGTGCCTGGATGACGACGCCGGGAGAATTTTCCAGCCATATGGACGGAATGCAGAGGACGTCGCTGCCGGCGATGCGATTGATCGCCTCCTGGAGCGGCACGTGTCCCGTGAATTCGATGCGCGGGCGATGACCGTATTTCTGCCGTAAAGTTTCCTCCTCCGCGCCGCCGCCGACGATCGTGAGAGAATAATCCAGATCGTGAATCATATCGGCGGCCTGTATCAGCATGTCGACGCCCTTGGCCGCGTGGAGACGCCCAACGTAGATGAAGCGCACCGTGGCGGATGCCGTCCTCGTCACCGACGGCGCCGGATACTTGTTCGCGTTCAGGATATGAGCGGTCGGATAGGCGTCGAGCGCCTGGAAGCGGGCATTGCGTTCCAGATTTGCGCGCGACGGCGCGCAAAACCCGATACGTCGAACCGAGCGGAAGTCGCTGCGCTTGAAGGCCGCCGATGCCTTGCACGGCGAACATTGTCGTTCGCAGGTCTTTCCGTCGCGAAACATGGTCAGGCGCACGCAGGACAGCGCGAGGTCAGGCATCACGTACATCACGGGAATGTCGCGCTTGCCGAGTTCGGAAAGCACATTGTGGCCGATCCCGGTGAGATAATGCACGTTGCAGAAATCAGGTCTGAATTCCTCGAGGACCTTGGCGACCGTGCTTCGGTTGCGCGGATCGAGGTGGTCCTGCAGATGCCAGATGGGTTTGAGATATTTTTGCTCGACCGCGCCTTGCGCGAAGATCGGGTATGGGCGCGGCATGTAGATGCTCCAGATTTTCATGCCGTCGACGATCTCGCCGAACTTCTCCTCCGAAGGCGATTTTGCTGCCGTGAGTACGCCGATTTCATGTCCCTGCTTCTGGAGCCAGGATGAGAGGTTGAATGCGGAAATTTCAGCACCGCCGAGCACGTTCGGAGGGAACATGGCCGAGACGACCAAAATGCGCATACTCTCAAGCTCCAAATGACCAGGAATCTGGCTCGTTTAGCCGCTGACACGGCGCGTTTTTATGACGCGCGCCAGCCATCTTGCAGTATCCAGGCCAAATACCCGGCATACATCCAAGTCAAAACGAAACCGCTGCAGCGAGGGCCGCGAACAACTCAAGAGATGTTGCAGTGATGGGCAGCGCTGCAAATTGCAGCGCTGCGTGCCGGTTTCATCCAGTGTGAACCGCGGTTATCGCGTCAGTGTCTGGATGTTCACGGCCGTATCGGTTCCGGCGATCATCAGACTGAAGAATTTGAGCAACTCGGTGCTCGGAGATTCCGATACGACGATGGCGTCATGGTCCCGGATCTGGAACGAGTCGGCAAAGAACATTCCGTCCGGCTTGCTCCAGTCGAAATTGTACACGGTCGGCACCAGTTCGCCCTTGAAGCGCTCGACATCGATGCCTGCCGACTTCAGGAGGTTTTTGGGCTCAAGCCGCAAGACGTAAACCGACGGTGAGTTTGCCCGGGTTCCATCCAGGCCGCCCGCCTTTGCGATCGCTTCGGCGAGGGTCATCGTGTCGTTTTCGAACGTGAACCTGCGATTGTTCGTTCCGCCGATGGAGCCGGGCGACGGTGTCGAGCCGAACACCATGAAAATCCGGGGTTCGCGCGACAGATAGACGACGTCTCCTGGCGCAAGGAAGGCGTCTTCCTCGGGATGCCGGACGATCGAGCTCATCGACTCGACGAAGGTTCGGCCTCCGCGCTTGATTCTGACCTTCGTTTCCCATGCAGGATTTTTCGGGCCGCCAGCGCGCGCGATTGCCCCGAGAACGCGAATGCCGCCTGGATCGACCGGGAACCGCAGCGGTGCATTGGCTTCGCCGAGGACGCTGATTTGATTTCCGCGCTGTTCGACGACCGAGACGACGGCCTGCGGATCGATGGCGCGGTTCTTGATGCGCTCTCGTATGATATCGCCGACGGCGCGGGCGGTGAGCCCGGCGACCTTGATTGAGCCCGCATACGGAATTGTGATGTTTCCGGACTGATCGACCTGCTGACGAGGTACGTCAACGAAGTTGCCCGGTCTTACGCTGGCTTCCCGGGGAATGAACAATCCGCCGGACTGCGCCTCGAAGATCGTTACAGCGACGATGTCGCCCACGCCGATCGTGATGTCCTTGTAGTTGCCGCCCGGCAACTTGCTGAACGAGCCGCCGCCGCGATCGCTGACGGAATTTGCCCACTTCAGGATCGCAGGATCGACGGCAAGCACGGCGTATGGGAGCGGAGGGCTCGGTGCCGTCGTCAGCGCTGCATTGGTAACGATCGCGGCGCTGTTGGGTGCATCTTGCGGCGTGATTCCTCCGCAGCCTGCAAGACAGAGGGTCGAGACAAGAAGCGCGGGTGATACTCTTAGAAATGACTGTAACAAAGCGCATCCTACTCTGAATTCCCGCCCAAATACTTCTTAGCAGGTGCGAGAATACGGACCAACGCTCGGTCATCCCGACCAAGAAGATTCGACCGGCGTTGTTGCTTTTGAGCCACGTGCTTATCAGAGCGCCAATTTTGGCAGTCGTTTCGAGGATAACCTCAGCACGTTTGCATAAACCTTGAGCAGCTGTTCATGCGTTCGATTGACGCTGAACATGGAAATGAAACGCTGATAGCCGGCCTCTCCAAGCGCCGGCAGATCAATTCGCGCAGCTTCTTTCAATCCCATCACGAGGGCCTGGGGCCCAACGGGATCGCAAATCAATCCCGTGGTTCCGTTCTCGACGATTTCAGGCAGGGCTCCTGCGCGAAATGCCAAGATTGGCTTGTGCGCCCGCATCGCTTCGATCGCGACAAAGCCGAATGCCTCCCAACGTGACGGAATGACGACAATGTCCGCCAGGTTGAGCTGCGCCTCGATGCTCGTGCGTGCAAGCCAGCCGAGCAGTGTAACGTTTGGAGGCAGGGTGTGATCGCCCTCCTCGCTGACGACTGCCGATCCGATCATTCGGACGTCGATCGTGCTATCGAGTTCCTCGGCGGCCTCGATGAGGAAGTCATAGCCCTTCTGGCGATCGAGGCGCCCGATGAAAAGCACCTTCAGCTTCGGCGTGTTCCAGTTCAGTGTCCTGGGATCGGCACTCAGGCGCTCATTGCGCATGCCGCTGAGAACGAGATTGAGTTTCTCCTCCGGGATGCCGGCCTCGCGCGCGGCGGCGTATTCGTTCCTCGATATGCAAATGATCCGGTCTGTGACTTTGGCGAGCGACCATTCCGCCAGCTTTGCGACATAATTGCTCAACCAAGACGTGTCGCGCGAGAAGGCCCAGCCGTGAGGACAGTAGACCACCGCGGGCCGTTTCCGGACGAGCATCAACATGATGCGCACGATTATGCCAGCAAGCGTGGAATGAACGTGCACGATGTCCGGTCGAGTGGCGCGGACTTGTTGCATCGTCTCCAGAGCGAGCCGCATCAGGCTGGCCAAGTTGCGGCCCGAGCGATCGAAAGGGACGATGTTCGCGTCGGAGATTCCGATCAGATCGTCCCTATGATCCGATGGAACGAGATAATGCACGTTCTCCTGGCCGAAGGTCTGGCATTGAAGGGAGTGCAGTTCGTTGAAATAGGTCGCGATTCCACCACGAACCGTTTCGGCAACATGGACTATTCTCAGCCCCGAGAATTCATGCGTCATTCGAAAAGTGGCTTGATAGAGACATACTAATCCACATAACACTCAGGTTCCGACCATATTCCGCATTTGCGTTCACACGCAAGGCGATAGCGCGAACCACTTGTTGTCAGGCCCAACCAAAATTGAAATTTGTGGCAATTCATGGCCGCGATGGATTTTCCGTGATCTGCTTTTCTCGCCCCTGGCGAAATTTTCGTGGGTGGGCAAGCTACGGTGCGTCGTCTCGCGGCAGACGGCGCCCATATTTTGCCCGCAATGCGGATATGGGCGCTTCACGGTGCCTCGCGGTGGGTGGGCGCCGCCGAAAGTGCAGAAGAAGCCTGCGCCGCAGTCAGCTCACACGAACAGGAAGTTGTGGTGCGTCAGCTGAGCTGCATTGACGTGCGAGAGCAGGATCGATCCAGCGTCGTCCAGATGAACCAGCGCGTCGGCTCCAGCCTGGGTGATGCTCAGATGGCTGTAGTCCGCAACCAGCGACTGGGAAATCTCGATGACATCGTGATCCGCCGTCGCTCCCGAGTGAAAGTTCTGGATCTGGTCGTTTCCGCGGTCAAACACGAAGGTGGTCGAACCGGCCGACGTAAACACGTCGTTTCCGGTCCCGCCCCGAAGTGTCACGCCGGCGACGTTTGCGGTCTCCACATGCGTGCCGTCGGTCTTGAGCAGGTCCGTCTTCTGCAGCACGCCAGCCGCGGAGTAGGCCTTGTCCTGTACGCCGGTCGACAGGAAAGTGAAGACGTCCCTGGCTCCGTTGGTCTGCGTAACGACTTCGGATCCCATGACGCCCTTCGCGTCATAGTATGTCGCGGTCGTGGTGCCGTCGGAGGCGGTCGCAAACGTGTAGTCGAGCGTACCGTCGGCATGGGTGCGCGTAGCCGACGTGAGTGTTCCTGCAGCGTCCGCGTGCTGGACGATATCGACGTATGATTGTCCGACGACGCCGTAAGCATAGTTGTCCTGACTGTGATCCGCGTTCAGGACGTACATCTTCGTTTTCACGCCGTCCACGAACAGGGACGTCGAAGAGGAGCCGTCGGCGTTCCTGACGACGTCCTGCGTGAGCTGACCGGCGGCGTTGAAGGAGTCGCTGATCGTCGAGCCGTCGGAATGGGTGATCGTCTGAGCGAGCTTCGTCCCATGCGCGTCATATTGAGTGCTGGTCTTGGTTCCGTCCGCACCGAGGACCTGGGTGTATTCCAGGGAGCCGTCGGCATGCGTACGGATGACGGAGGTCAGCTGGCCTGCGGCACTGACGTGTTGCACGATGTTGGCGTAAGCTTGGCCGGTCACGTTGTAGGCGTAATTATCCTGGCTGTGGTCGGCATAGGCGACATACATCTTCGTCTTGACGCCGCCGGAGAACAGCGACGTCGACGTTGAGCCATCGGCGCCAGCGACCAGTTCGCTGACGAGCGTGCCCTTCGCGTCATAGGTGTCGGTCATGCTGATGCCGCCGAGCATCGTGGACTTTTGGGCGTAACTTCCATCCGCGTGAAAGCGTTCGAACAGCGTCAGGTTGCCCGCGGCGTCGAAATGGCTGTGTTCGGATGCGTAGGACTTCTGCTGGATATTCAGCGCATAGATGTCCTTCGTTCCGTCGGTGTGCGCGACTGCCTGCGCGACCTTCACGCCTTTCGCGTCGTAGTCTGCCGAGACGATGGTGCCGTCCGAGTTGTGGGTCTCGGTGTAGGCCAGCGTTCCGTCGGCATAATTGCGGATGACCGACGAGACCGATCCGGTTGCATCCACGTGCTGGACTTCCGAGGCGTAGCTCTGGCCCTTGATGTTGAAGAAGGAGTTGTCATTGCTGTGATCGGAGTTGGTGACGAAGGCCGCCGTCTTCACGCCGTTGGTGAACAGCGTCGTGCTCGAGGAGCCGTCCGCGCTGGTGCTGGTCTCCGAGACGAGCGTACCGGAAGAATTGAAGCGATCGTCGACCGTGCTTCCATCGGCGCCGATATACGTCTTCTCGACGACGGCCCCGGATGCGTTGGTGTACGTGACCATCGTTACGTAGGATTTCCCGGTGATCCCGTAAACTGTGACGTCCTTGGATCCATCGGGGTGCGTGACCGTGGTCTGCGTCTTGACGCCGTTGGCAAAGTTCGAGGCTGCGGTCGTGCCGTCGGCAAAGGTGACGAGATCGTACGCGGTCAGGCCATTCTGGTAGGCTGTCTGGTCGGTCGATGTGAGCTTGCCGGTCGAGTCGTAGTTTTCGGTGAGGCTCCAGGTGGAGGTCGAGGTCGTCACGGCGAACGAATATCCGCCCTTTATCGTGGACAGCACGCCCGCGTAGTGCGAGATCATGTAATCCATCGTCGCCTTCGACGATACAGTCAGGACGTGGCTGTCGGTCAGCGTGATGGACTTTACGGTTCCGGCCGCATTGAGGTCCGACAGATCGGCCACGACCGCCGCCGAGGTGGCGACAACGTCGGTTGCGCCGACCGGCGTGGTTGTCGATGCAGTCGGCGCGTCGATCTCGATGATGAGCGGGTGGTCGCTGATGGGAAGCGTAAAATCCTGGACGTTGGTGTAGGTCGCGATTGGCTTGCTGGTGTTCAGCGGATCGTAGACCGTGACGGTCTTGTGCACGCTGCCGAGGTGGACCTTCGCCTGCGTCGTCGGATTGGAGATTTCCGCGTCCTTTGAATCGTTCCAGAGTTGCGGCTCGGCCCAGACGACAAGCTCGTACGCGCCGTTGCTCTTGGCGAGGACCATGCTGTTGCCGCTCGTCGGCAGGTTGTCGATCGTGTAGGCGAGGGGCGCCGTCGGCGTGCGGTCGCCGCTCCCGTCGTCGGCGAGAATGGTCGTGAGATTGTGAACCGCCGCCGCCGCCAGCTTCGGGGTGCCGTCGGCGTTGAACAGGCCGAAATGTCCCTCCGGGTCGGAACTGCTGCCGTGGTCGAGCAGCTCGTACAGGTAGGTCTTGCTGACGCCGTCCCTGAAGGCATCGACCAGGGAATTCAGGATCGACTTGGCTTGCACGAGCTGGTCAACGCCGAGGCCGGTGTAGCTCGCAAGCGTCGTGTAGCCGGTCTCGGTGATGACGGAGGGGTTACCGGGCGAGCTGCTGGCGGCAACGTCGACGCCATACTGAATGCCGTAGTTCTCGGGTGTCGACGTTGCGACATAGGCGTGGGACGTCGAATAGTCGGAGTATTTGGAGAGGTCGCCGAGCTTGGCGTAGGCGGCCGAGTCGTTCAGACCCAGGGTCAGATTGTAAACGGAGACGCCGCCAAGATGTGCGTCGGCCTTGATCGCGGTGTAGAGGTCCTTCTGAAACTGGGCTGCAGCGGCCATCGACGAACTGCCGTGGTAGCTGAAGGCCTGGATGTTCGCTTCGTTGAGCCCCTCGATTGCCACGATGCTGTTCGGATACTTCGCGACGAAGCCGTCTAGCGATGCGATGAATTGCGCAATTCCGGCTGCGCCGGACGCCGGCAGATCGGACGAGACTACGAAGTCGAACTTCACGCCAGCGGCGGCGAGAGCGTTGACCACGGGGGTTGCGCTCGGATCCGTAGGGAGCGCGTCACGGATCGTGGTGACGCCGAGATAATGCAAGTCGTCGAGGATCAAGCTCGAGTTGCCGTAAGAAGCGTAGGCGGATGAGCTCGAATAGGCCGAGTGAGCGTTGACGGCGATCGAGGCGACAAAGGCCTGAGCCGAGAGAATGGTGGAGGAGTTGCTGGACGTTGCCATCGTGACGTCATTCCAAACGTGAGTGTTTCGTGGTGTGTCTCACGCAAGTTGGAATATTTCGTGCTTGCACAATCTAAAATTTGTGTCGTCACGTGCTTGAAACCGGAACTGTTGTCGTTGCTCTCGGGGGCGGCGCGCAGCTTCAGCGCGATGATTGCCTTTGTCGTAATCAGCTTCGCCGTCAGCGCGCGACGAAAGACCAGTTCCTCCGTAGATTTCCGGGTGCATTCGTTTGCTTCTGCTGAATTGCGTGGCAGCGTGGTCGATGGATGGACGTTGTTAGCTTGTCGCGAACCATGCTGCCGAGATCGTCGTTGGACGAAGGAGTGCGATTACTAACGAGTCGTTTAGAACACTCCGGTCGGACCCGCGAACGTATTCGCCGAAGCGTCGCCGGTGAGAGGCGCCCTCAATTCTGGCAAGTCATCTCAGGCAGGTCATTCGCCGGCTGGCTCAGGGCGCGACGAGCTTTCTGCCGATTTGGTTCGAGATGATAAGAGCGGGACCCGCCGTGGATTGGTTACGAAGTACGCTATAAACATGGCAAACGACGATGCTACAGGGTACTCGTGACCGGTCGCGGCGTGTTAAGAGCGCCCAGGAACTCGTTGCATCCGTCGACCGAGGAGAATGAGGCTACGAATGAGCACTTGGAGGCGAGATCTCTCGCGAAATGCCGGGCGCAAGGGTTGGCTGGGAGGGGCGATCGCGCTCGTCACATCGCCTGGTTTCTGCGTGGTCATCCGCGCGCGGCTCGCGATGTCGCTGAATCGCGGCGGCAAGATCGCCAGAGTTTTGTCACGGCTTGTTTGGCGAGGGACGGTCACGTCGTATGGATGTTACATTGCAGTCACGGCCCGGCTGGGTTCCGGGCTATGTCTGCCGCATCCGATTGGCGTCGTCATAGGTGAGGGGAGCGTGATCGGGAACGATGTGACGATCTATCAGGGCGTGACGCTTGGCCGCATTTCGCAGGACGTCGCGGCATACCCTACGATCGAAGACGGAGCGGTGATCTATACTGGCGCAACGGTGCTGGGTGGGATCAGGATTGGACGTAATGCCGTCGTTGCGGCCCATTCCGTCGTTCTTATCGATGTTCCCGATCATGCGTGCGCGGCGGGAGCTCCCGCGCGGATCGTCGGAGCGGACAATTCAACGGCCAAGGCCGGTTGAACTCCGCACCGCGCGTCTCGCAATCCTACGCGACCTGCGATTTAGCGTCCTGCAATTCGTCTTTAGCGTCGATCGGAGCGTCGGCTCGCCGCAGGATTTTGGCCGGAGCGCCGATCGCCACGCAATCGGGCGGGACGTCCTTCAGGACGACGGAGTTGGCGCCGATGGTTGCTCCGCTGCCGATCGTGATATCTCCAAGCACGACGCAGCCTGCCATCAAAGAGGCGCCATCATCGATCCGAGGGCGTCCTCGATCCGTGTGGTCCCTTCGGCCGATCGTGATGTGTTGCAGCAATGTGACTCGCTTTCCGATGTCGCAGGCGCCGACGACGATTCCGTACGGATGTGGGACGTAAAGTCCTCCATCCACGCTCGCAGCCATCGCGATCTCTGATCCAAAGAGGAGGCACGAGGCCCACCAGGCGATGCGGCGCAGGAGCCTTCCGACGAGCGGAATCCGAAACAGTGCCTCCTGGATGCGCAAAGCCAGCACAAACTGAAATCCCGGGGTCAGCAGGAACATGCGCGCGGCAAAGGCGGCGCTGACGCCGGTGTGTTCCCGCAGGGCGTAATGCGCCAGATCTTCCCTGATCTTGTCGGCGATTTTCGTCGTTCGAGTCATGGAGAGTTGCTCCGCGATGCGGCACCGGCTGCCGGCAAGCTTAGGGTCTTTCCTTTGCAGCGCAAGGCTGTTCGACCGGCGTCAGGTATGGTCACCGGGGTCGGGCGACGCAGTGGGCCGAAGCAGGCCCGCAAGCAGCCAGATCCGCATCAGCAGAAGGATGACCGCAGTGGTGAAGATCGCCACGCCTGCGCCAGAGAGGCCATAAAGAGCGACGCCGAGACAGGTCATGCCGGTCGAGAGAAAGACCCCGATGATATTGATGGCGGCATACGAAGTATCCTTTTGCGTGCTCAGCATTGCGACGTTTCCCAGATCCGAACACGCACGCAGAACGGAAGCGGCAAGAAGCAGCAGGAAGAGGCCGTGATGTTCGCTCAGGCCCCGCATCGACATGTAGTGCAGCGCGACTTCGCTCGCCGCGAAAATCACCAGTGCCATTCCGACGGAAATCGAGATCACCTTGTAGAACTCGATCGTGATTGCATTTTTCCAGGCGTGGCGATCTTCACTCGAGAAGGCTTTCACCAGGGTCGGCAGGGCTGTTTGGACGACAGCTGTAGAGACCAGCGTCTGCAACGAATTGCTGAGCGACCAGAAGAAGGTGTAGATGCCGGTTGCAGACAGCCCCAGGAAAATTCCGACGATATATCGATCGAGGTACATCAATCCCACGAGGCTGACGTCGCTGACATAGATGTGCCAGGATCGTCGAAGCCGGTTGACGATCCAGCCGAAATCGATTTGTGAGCTGATTATCCCTCCCACACCCCATTGCCGCGCCATGACGCCGAGCAGGACGAGCGCCAGCACGTCGGCGACGATCCACGCCGACAGCAGCGCTTCCATCGAGCGGAATTGCGGGAAGGCCAGGCCGAGACCAACGATGAAGGGGACCCAGGCGGCGGAACGTATGAACACGAGAACGTTCGCTTCCACGGCCTTGCCCAGGCCGATCAACGGCAGGTGCAAGTCGAGCGCAATTGTCTCGAGCCAGGCTAGGATGGCGATCAAGACAAAGAGAGGGGCACTGGTTCGTTGCGTGAAGAAGGAGAACAGGATCATCGCCACCGTCGCCAATGTCAGCGAAACGATTGTGATGAACAGGCGATTTCGAATCCGCAAGGCTGCCTGGGACGGAGACATGCCGACCACCTCGCGGGCTACGAAATAGTTCAACCCCCAACCGATCAGCGCCGGCGTGATGCCCGTCACGCCGACCGTGAGCCCGTAGACGCCGGCCGCGTCGTAACCGAGATATTTGATGACATAGAACGAGAGTAGGAAACGGAGCCCAAGCGTTGCGGATCGAATGAGGACATTCGTCAGGGCAACCAGTTTTCGTGGAATACGCATTGTCAGGACCGTCATCATCCGCGATCGCGAAGGCGAAGCATATCGTGCAATGCCTGTCAAAGGTGAGGGAGCGACGAACGTTGCAGAAGGGCCGCCGCCAGAATTTCATTCGGGCGGCTAGTCATTCCGCGCTTCGGCGAGGGATCTTCGCTTGGAGTCTCCGAGCAATGCCGCGACGGCATGTCTCATTCGAACCTCGATCAGTTCGTACGTAATGGTCGACGCCACGAATGAGAGGGGCAAGCCGACGATCACGAATATCGGCCAAACCGCCCACGGTGAATATCCATGCGCAACGAGTTTGCTCCCGATGACCTGGAGCGGATAGAGCGCAAAGGGATGAACGAGGTAGAGGCTGTAGCTGATCTTGCCGACGAATTGCGGCGCAGTCTTCGACAGCAGCTGCGCGATGGCCGAGTCCGGGTTCAACACGGTCGAAAACAGGAAGAACGCCGGGATCAGCCCTGCGAACGGATGTACATACTCCATCATCGCGTACATCAATGCCAGGCAGGCGACGCTGAATATCAGCCCGGGCAGGCCCTGTGCCCTGATGCGCAGTTCGATCGCCCCGAGAACGAGACCGATCAGGAAATAAGCGGTGATGGGGAAATAGAACACGGCGGCGCAGCCTGCGACGACCACGAGCGCCGTGATTGGCCGCGAGCGCGAAGCGAAATAGAAGGCAACGGCAAACCAGATATAGAAGGCCCACTCATAGGTAAGCGTCCAGGCGTTCTGCTGCCCAAGAGGGAGATTGAGGATGTCCGGAAGGAAGAACAGGTTGGCGAAGAAAATCTTCAGATAGTTCAGCGCGTCGATGTCCTTGAAGAATTTGTATCCGACCAGCGGGCCAATGGCGAACAGGATGAGGTGGAAGGTGACGAACACCGGCAGGATGCGCAGGCATCGGTCGTAGAAGAATTTCGAGATCAGCTTGTGCCGCACCAAACTCGCCGGAATCAGGTAGCCGCTGATCATGAAGAACACCTCGACCCCACGGCCGAAGGTTCCCACGGTCGCGTTCAGCCACGATGGCACGGCCGGAAGGAATCCGGCCAGCATCGGCATGTCATAGAGGTGGACGAGCAGTACGCTCAACGCGGCGAGGCCGCGCAAGCCTTGAATTGAGGGCTCGAACTGCGTCGTACGGGCGCGATGAGCCCCCTCGGGAAATGTCGCCGTGACGGGACCCGCCCGCTCGTCGGGCAATCTGGAGAGGTTCATCACCCGCTCGCTGCCCTCAGAAGCGGCTGCCGTCCGATCGCATTGGATTCGGCGCTGAACGGGCGGGACTTGAGTTTCGCGCCGAACACCTCGCTGAAGCCCATGGTGATGACCAGGAGGCCACTGGCGGGTCCGTAGCCCAGAACCGTAATGGTGTAGAAGTTCATGACGAAGACTACGGTGAGCTTGTAGATGTCCCGTGTCCTCGCCACAGCCAGCATGACGAAGATCATGAAAAGCACGAAGACCGGACCGAACATCAGATACGTACCGATGTAGAAATTGTCCACGGGCACGTAGTAGCTGACCTTGTTCGAAAACAGCTGCTGGGGGTAGTTGAAGCAGCCCAATCCGCAGCCCGTGAAATAGCCGAGGGGCATGAGGTCGTTCATGTAGACGAAGGGCAGCTGCCAGCTGTTGTTGATGCGGTCCTGCAGGCTGTAGAGGCCCTTTGCGACACTCGCGAGGTTCGTGCCGCTGAACATCAGCATCAGCGCTCCGGGGATCAGAATGCACGCAAATGACCAAAGAGTGATCGATCGAAGCGCCGAAAAGCGATGCCTTTCGTTGAATGCGCGGACGAACATCAGGGCCGCGAGATAGATCGCGAGGACGCCGATCGCCGTCTTGTTCGTCGAAAGGTGGATCGCATAAAAGGCAGGTCCGGCCCACACCAGGCACCACAGCACGCTTTTTCGAATTGAGGTGAAGACGTAGGTGATCAGGACGAAGTAGGCCGCCATGGTGCTGTCGGCGGCGAACCCGGAGACGCGGCTTTCGCCGCCGGTCCACCAGAGCCGCGCGGCAGTTCGTGTCGCGCCGAAGGATTCGTACGAAAAGGCGACCCAGGGCAAGCGTGTATGGGCAGACCAGAGGATGCCGAGCATGGAGGCGAAAAAGAGAAAGTAGATCAGCCTCAGGAGGAGTTTTTGATCCTTGAACTCGCGGCCGCAGAAGCAGAATCCAACGAAGGCCGGCGCAATCATCTTGATGGACGAAGCCAGTCCCTTGACTTCGCCGAGGAAGACGTAGCCCAGGAACAGGGCAAACAGCACATAGAGGAGAAAGAGAATTGCAAGGACGTTCGCTCTCTTGAAGGCGTACCTGTAGGTGAAGGCGCCGATGCAGGCGAATGCGAAGACGTCCGGGACGAACCACAGCGGGTCGAGATGAGTAAGGCTTGCGTAATACCGGACCACGCCGGCGAAGGCGTCGCGCCCGAAATAGAGGATGACCGCGAGACCTTCCAGGGTCGGAAGCGTCCAGAGCGCAGACGTCGCTTTTTGGACTTCGGGATGCGTCGTCGGTTGATCCATCGTGAAGGCTTTCGTTAAATACTTCGTGTCTTCAACGAGGGAAATGTCTGGGGCACAAGAAGTGTCCGGGGCGCCAGGTGGTACGTGGTGTTGTTCATGCTGCGCGGCGAGCTCAACCAACCGACGGCCGATTGCATGGCCTTCAAGTAGAAACTGTTGCTGTGCACCGGATATCTCAGTTTATCGCACTTTTCGTTGTCTTGGTGGCGCCGCTGCCATTCGGCTCGGTCGAACTGATCTGGGGCTGGATTTGGACCGCGCTCCTGGTTGTCAGTCTGATGACGGCCGACCTGTCGCGCGTGTGTCGCGCAGATCTCTGGATTTTGGGCTCGACGGTCGTCATCCTGCTATTCACCTGCGCATTGGCGGTCTTTCAGATCTGGCCCGGAGTCGGTGCCGGATTCGCCGACCCGGAATGGGACGTGGCCCGGAATCTCGCCGGGCTGACGCTGCCGGATCGTCTTTCTGTCACGGCTTCAGTCCCGTGGGTGGCGTTTGGCCCTTGCCTGCTCTTTGCCCTGATGCTCGTGCGGGCCTATCTGATCGCAACGGACGAAGTGGCTGCGAGATCGCTGCTGAAGGCGACTGCATATGCCGGTTTCGCCTATGCTGTCTACGGCATCGCTGCACAGCTGCTTGCTCCCACCAGGCTCTTGTGGCGGACCAAGGAGTACTATCTCTCGTTCGCCACGGGAACGTTCGTGAATCGAAATACGGCGGCAGCCTTTTGGGGCTGCTGTGCGGTCTTGTTCCTCGGTCAATTGCTGGCTCGGTCGTCCGACACATGGTTTGCCAAGCGAAGCTTCCGACACGTTCGGCATTCGCCTGTTGATCATCCCGCCGTTCTTTGCGCGGGCCTTCTTGCTTGCCTCACGGCCGTCGGCATGACGGGGTCGCGTGCCGGCGTCGTTCTCACTCTCCTTAGTCTCGCCTTCCTGACCAATCTGCATCTGATGCAATATCGAGACCAGTTGAAGCGCTACTGGCTGGTCTCCGGAACGGTGACTGTCGCTGCCATCATGGCTTTTTTTGTGATCGGTGGAATCGCAAGCAGCCGCGTCGGCATGTTCGGGCTGGGAGATCCGCGGCGGCTCGAGGTCTATCGAACGTCATTGGAGATGTTGAGGGGCCATGAACTGTTCGGTTGGGGGCTGGGCAATTTCGAGGCAGCATTTCCTGCTTTCCGGGCAGCGGATCTTGGAAGCCAGGGAATCTGGGACAAGGCGCACAGCACTCCACTCGAGATATTGGTCTCCGCCGGCATTCCTTTGACGATCCTCGTCTGTGGTCTGGTCGTCCTGTTCTTCGGACGAATGGTCTTCGGCAGTTTCGCAAGACGACGTGACAATTATATGCCAGCCACCGGTGCCGCTGTGTTTCTGCTCGGAGCCCTGCATTCATGCGTCGATTTTTCGGTGCAAGTAACGGGCTTTGCAGTGTTATTCGCGGCGATCGCGGGATGTGGTCTGGCGCAGTCGATCTCCACGCAGCAGCGTCCGCCGCGCCAATTCACCACTTCTTAAATCTGTTCACCCCGTTGGGGAATTCGCTTATACAAATGAGACTTCTACACGTATGAAATTCGAAAAGAGGTTGCCAAAATGAAGGTTAGTGTGTGGCTGCTTTTGGTTCCCTTTTCACTCGCGCCCTCGTTGTCCCACGCGGCGACTGCGGTCGATGTTTCATGCGCGCCTCTGGCCGGCGGGATGAATGCCGAGCGGGCGACACAATTTCTCGACAACCCGAGCGGCTTGCTGAGCGGTTACCCGGAGGGTGACGAGGGCAAGCTTTCGGCAACCATCCGGGACTTCGCGACGATGCGCCCTGAAACGTTGGAGGGGATCCAATCGCTGTCGAGCGCAAGCTCGCCGAGTCAAAATCGCGCAATCGGCGCGGGGCTCGGAACGGCCGCAGCGACCTGCGTCGTATCGCATCCGGCGACCGCAACGTTGATCCAGGAAGCGGTCCTCAAAACCGAGAACCGCGACCTTATTCAGTCCTTCGAAAGCATCACGGGAGATGTTCCGACCAACGCTGTTCCGGGGTCTGATCCCAACGGTGAATCGGTCGTAGGCGGCGGACGGGGGTCAGCTACCCCTCAATCGTCGGGAGGCGTAAGTACTTCCGACACCACTACTTTTTCCGGCGCGTCAACAGCGACGACGACGACCTTTTTCGCCGCTGCATCGAGCGCTTCGACCAACACACTTGCTCCAATCAGCCCGACGAACTGAAGGCCGATCCTTCGTTTCGGTGCAATTTTACGAAATTGCGCAATCAGGCTGAGAAGTTTCGACACTACGCTCGTTCCATCGAATGTTTCGTTGGAGGTGGTGATGAAACGGCATCTGATTGCGGCTTGGCTCGTCGTTGGGCTGTCAATGCCGTGCTATGCGGCTGAGCAGGCGACGGCGCCTTCGGGGGCATTCCTGAAAGAGGCGCAGAACGTGCTGGCTCCGCTCCAGTTCGTGAAGTTCTGCATGAACAATCCCGCGGAGTGCGAGCCGAGCTCCTCGGAAGCACGGTTGCCGGCACGGGATGAGGCCTTCGCGGCGTTGGCCGAAGTCAATGCGACGGCGAACCAGAGCATTCATCCGTTGGCCAAATCCACGGACCCCATCTTGGCCCGCTGGGCGATCTCGCCGGCGTCCGGTGACTGCAATGACTATGCGGTGACCAAGCGGCACATGCTCATCGCCAGGGGCTGGCCCGCGAGCGCCCTGCGATTGGCGGTCGTCTATGCGCCGACCGGCGGCCATCTCGTGCTCGTCGCGCGGCTGCAAGACGGTGATTACATTTTGGACAATCTCGCCTCGGACGTTCGGAGGTGGGGCGGCGTCGACTATCAGTGGGTGTCGATGGAGTCGGCCGAGAATCCTCGCTTCTGGGTTTCCATTGCCAAGCAGGATCATCGCGATTTTGCCGCGCTTGGGAGCGCGAAGAACGACTCCAACTAGACAAGACACAAATCTTTTTGCAACGCACAAACACTTGCCGTATTTGTCTGTTAAGCGAGCGTTCTCGGACAGACATTGACGGTGACATCAGTTGACTTCCTGGCGTTGTGGATCCTGGTTCACCTTGGGTGAGCCCTCGTAATGGCACGCTTTGTGCTTGCGTTCGTGTTCGCCGTGGTCGGTGTTTCGCCGGCCGCGGCGTCTGGCTGTTTGCCGCTTCTCTTGCGAACTCCGTCTCTGGAGCTTCGCTTGTTCGCCGACGATCCGGATCATCTGTTGAAATATGCGAAGAATGATCGATCCAAGATCGAGCAGAAGGTGACCGAGTATCTGGCGAGTGATCCGGATCTTCTGCCCGCGATCAAAAAGCTGGTGCAACTCACGCCTGACTCGAATCGCGCCGCGATCGGTCGTGGCCTTGCTCGCGCCGCGCAGCATTGCGGTCCCGTCGATCCCAAGGCCGTGCAAAGCATCATCGCCTTCACGCGAAACTTGCAGGACTCCTCCGTGAGCGCCGGCTATGGTTCGGTTGATTCTGACACGACGCCGCAACTTCCCGTGCAAAGCGCTCCGGCAAATCAGCCCAATTCATTATTCACCGGCGAGTGGAACACCGACCTCGCCGATCCATTCGCCCCCATTCCGGTTCCTCTTGAGACCCCCCCGCGATAAAAGTGCAACATGTATCAGCCTCGCAGCAACTTTGAGCCCGGCCAGCCTCTGACGTTCCCGTTCAACACGGCCGTGCTGACGTTCGAGCGCGCGGTGGATATCGTTCGCCGGCAGTGGCCCTTGATTGCCACCGTCGTCGGCTGCTGTCTCGCTCTGGTTGTGGCGTACTCGCTGACGGCCACCCCTTACTACACGGCCTCCACCAGCATTCTGGTGGACACGCGTCAGGCGCAACTGCTGAGCAAGTCCACGGACGCCAACAGCACGCTGATCGATCCCGGCTTCGTGGAAAGCCAGGTTGAAATTCTCTCGTCCGACGACCTCGTCCGTTCGGTCGCCGATTCGATGAAGCTGACGAGCGACCCCGAGTATGTCGAAGGCAATCTGCTCTCTCACATCATCGGTGCCGTCGTGGGCGCGCTTGGACTTGCCGAGCCCGAATCCAAGGACTTCGTCAAGCGGATGGTCGTCGCCGCGATGAAGAAGAATTTGAAGGTGGAGCGGGTCGGCGTGACCTACGTTCTGACCCTGTCTTTCAAGTCCACGGACCCGGACAAGGCGGCGCGCATCGCCAACGCCCTGGCCGACCAATATATGGTCGGCGTTCTCGAGGCCAAATACCAGTCGACCAAACGGGCCAGCGAGTGGTTGCAGCGGCGCAGCGCGGAGCTGCAGCAGCAGGCCATGGATGCCGACCGTGCGGTCCAGACCTTCAAGGCCCAGAACAATATCGTCGGAACGAGCAAGGGGCTGATGAGCGAGCAGCAATTGTCCGACGTCAATACCCAGCTGATTCAGGCCCGGGCCGCTACGGCCGAGGCCAAGGCGCGCCTCGACCGGATCAATGCGATCACGGACCAGGATCTCGCCCAGCCCACGGTCACGGACGCGCTCAACAATACGGTGATCACGCGTCTGCGCGCACAATATCTTGATCTCGCGGCTCAATATGCCGACTGGTCCAGCAAGTACGGGAAGGATCACCAGGCCTCGGTCAACCTGGCTTCGCGAATGCAGGAGCTGAAGCGGGCCATCAAGGATGAAGTCAAGCGGATCGCCGATGCCTACAAGAGCGATTACGAGATTGCGCGCAGCCGAGAGAGCTCGCTTGACGGCGATCTGAACAAGCTCGTTAGCGAATCCAGCAGCGCGAGCCAGGCCCAGGTGAAGCTGCGCAATCTCGAAAGCGCCGCCGATACTTATCGTACCCTGTACAACAATTTCCTCCAGCAACTCCAGGAAGCCACGCAGAACCAGAGCTTCCCGATCAGCGAAGCGCGGATCATCAGCACGGCGCAAAAGCCGGACAAGAAGAGCTGGCCGAGGATCGGCCTGCTCCTGCTTGGCGGCCTGGTCGGCGGGCTGTGTTTCGGCGTCGGTGGCGCCGTGGCGAAGGAGCTGCTCACCGAAGTGCTGCGGACCCCCCTGGAAGTGGAGGGCGAGACTGCGCTCCAGTGCCTCGGAACGCTGCCCGAAATTCATTCGGATGGGCTGGACGGGTCTTCGGACGCCGGCGGTGCAGCCCTCGTCCGATATGCCCTGGAGCACCCGTTCTCGCGCTACGCGGAGACGCTGCGGAACGTGAAGACGGCGGTCGACCTCGCGCGATTGTCGAGAGAGACCAATGTCATCGCCATCGTCTCCTCGCTGCCGAAGGAAGGCAAGACGACGGTCGCTGCCAATCTCGCTCACCTGGCCTCGCTCACGGGACACCGCACGCTGTTGATCGACGGCGACCTGCACACGCAGGCTTTGACGCGCAAGCTTGCTCCCGCTGCCAAGACCGGATTGGTCGAGGCCCTTTCGGAGCCGAACCAGTTCGAGCGGCACGTCCAGGTCGATCGCCACTCGAAGCTCAATTTCCTGCCTTCGGTCGTGCAGACGCGATTGGTGAATTCTGCCGATCTGCTCGCCTCTCCCGCGATGGCGGATTTCCTCAGGTCCGCCCGCAAGCAGTATGACTACATCTTCATGGATCTGGCCCCCGTGCTGCCGGTGACGGACGCCAAGGCGGCGGGCCATTTGATCGACGCCATCGTCTACGTCGTCGAATGGGGCAAGACGCGCCGGGCGGCGGTCCACGAGTCCCTCACGGACTTGGAAGTCTTCAAGAGCAAGATCGTCGGAATCGTTCTCAATAGAGCCAATCCGAAAACGCTGAAGCGGATCGAGTCGTATAAGGGGCGGCATTACTCTGACTACTACATTGAGCAGAGCTGACGCATCGCGTGTTGCGCGGCGGCCGGTGGTGATCTCGGCCGCTGTTCTCAATGCCGTCCTCGTGGTGATGGCGCTGGCCTGGCTGACATCGGTTGCAACCTATACGTTTCGGCCGACTTTGCAGGATATTGCCTCGCATCTGATGCGCGGCGAGCGCTACGACAGTGCGGCGCTCGACCAGATCGTGAGCCGTGTCAGCAGCGACGCGGGCTGGTTCTGTGACCCGAAGCTGAGGCGCAATGTGCTCTTGATCCGGCTGCGGCTGTTGAGCAATGCCTTCGAAGCTGGCAACGCGGCGGCCATGGATCTGAGGCTGCCGGACGTCACGGATGCGGCCAAGCGGCTGATCGCCTGCTCACCTGCGGAATCGATCGGCTGGCTGGCGCTCTATTGGGCGGAAACTCGCACGCTCGGCTTCGGTCCAAGCGCCATTTCCTATTTGACCCAATCCTACGCTCTTGCGCCACACGAGATGTGGGTGCAACTTTTCCGCGCGCCTCTTGCGTTGCGGGCGTACAACTTCTTGCCTGAAAAGCTCAGGCGACAGACGCTCGATGACTTCGTCGATATTGTCGGCGCCCGACAGCTTCCTACAGCCGTTGTGATCTATCAGGCTGCGCCGGCGGCGACGCGGGTGTTGTTGCTGGACAAGATGTGTTCCCAGCCGGAGGAAGTGCGGCTGGTTTTTCGCCGGTTCGCTCAGGATCGCGGACTTTCGATTTCGCATCCCTGCTTTCCCGTTTCCGCAAACCAGCGCGGCTGATCGCGAATGCCGGCAGCATGATTTCCGCGGCTCGGTTCGTGCGGGTTTGAAGCCTTGCCTCTGCCGGTCCAGTCTGGCATTGCAGGGCAGAAGAAATGAAACAGCGGAGAGATTGGCCTTGGCCCCTGTGCTGGTTACTGGCGCTGCCGGCTTTATCGGAATGCATGTTTGCGAACGGCTGTTGGCGCGCGGCGAACAGGTCGTTGGCGTCGATGCGCTCACGCCGTATTACGATCCGGCGCTGAAGCGCGCGCGCCTCGAAACGCTCAGGCACCGTCCCGGCTTCAGCTTCCACGAGATCGACCTGGCTGATTTTGCCGCGGTGATACGCGTCTTCGATGAGGTCGCACCCGATCGGGTCGTGCATCTCGCGGCGCAGCCGGGCGTCCGCGCCTCGATCGACGATCCCATCACCAGCATTCGCGCCAATTGCGACGGATTCGTCACCGTGCTCGAGGCCGGCCGGCGTCATGGCCTGGCACATCTCGTCTACGCTTCGTCGAGTTCGGTCTATGGCGCCAATCGCACCTTGCCGTATTCGACCGAGCAATCGGTCAACCATCCGGTCAGCCTCTATGCCGCGAGCAAGAAGGCCAACGAGCTGATGGCGCACACCTTTGCGCATGTGCACAAGCTGCCGGTGACAGGTCTTCGCTTCTTCACCGTTTACGGCCCGTGGGGTCGGCCCGATATGGCCGCCTGGCTGTTCACGCGCGCGATATTCGCGAATGAGCCGATCAAGATTTTCAACAATGGCGACATGTGGCGCGATTTCACCTATGTCGACGACATCGTCGAAGGCGTGGTTCGCACCCTTGATCGGCCGGCGGCGCCAAATCCCGCGTGGAACGCCGAAGCGCCGGAAAATTCGACGAGCTATGCGCCGTATCGCGTCTACAACATCGGCAACAACAAGTCAGTGAAGCTGCTCGAGTTCGTCGAGACGCTCGAGAAGATCATCGGCAAGCCTGCGATCCGCCAGCTCCTGCCGATGCAGGCGGGCGACGTGCTGGAGACGCGCGCGGACATTTCCCCGCTCCAACGCGACGTCGGTTTCGCGCCGTCGACCTCGATCGCGGAAGGCCTCGCTCGTTTCGTCGAATGGTACCGAAAGTACCACGGCGTTTGATCGCCACATCGAACGCTCGTGGAACTCGTCGAGCATGATGGCGAGCGATCTCGCTCGACGGGACGTCGCCGATGGCAGTGCATCGTTGCGTTACGATGGATCTGTGCGAGGTCGATCTCTGCGATCATGCCGCCCCGTTCGATTGGTCTGCCTGTCACGCGCGACGGTTAAGGTTTGTTCGGTTCGCGAAGCAGACTGCCCTAATGTTGGGCGTGCGACCGGATAGAGAAATGGTCTAGGGTGTTCAGTGGAACATCCGTCTTCAACGGAAAGAGTTTTTCATGCGCATCGCGATGATCGGCACGGGTTATGTGGGACTGGTGTCCGGAGCCTGTTTTGCGGATTTCGGTCACGACGTCACCTGCGTCGACAAGGACGAGAAGAAGATTGCAGCGCTTCATCGCGGCGAGATTCCGATCTACGAGCCCGGCCTCGACGAACTGGTCGCGACCAATGTGAAGGCCAAGCGGCTCGACTTCACAACCGATCTGTCAAAGCCGGTCGCAGAGGCCGATGCCGTGTTCATCGCGGTCGGCACGCCGTCCCGTCGCGGCGACGGTCACGCCGATCTCTCCTATGTCTACGCCGCCGCGAAGGAGATCGCGCAGTCGCTGTCCGGCTTCACCGTCGTGGTGACCAAGTCGACCGTGCCGGTCGGTACCGGCGACGAGGTCGAGCGCATCATCCGCGAGACCAATCCGAAGGCCGACGTCGTCGTCGCCTCCAATCCCGAGTTCCTGCGCGAGGGCGCCGCGATCCGCGACTTCAAGTTCCCCGATCGCGTCGTGGTCGGCACCTCCGACGAGCGCGGCCGTAAGGTGATGGGCGACATCTACCGCCCGCTGTCGCTGAACCAGGCGCCGCTGATGTTCACCGCGCGCCGCACCGCCGAGATGATCAAATATGCGGCGAACGCGTTCCTCGCGACCAAGATCACCTTCATCAACGAGATCGCGGACCTCTCCGAGAAGGTCGGCGCCAACGTGCAGGAAGTCGCGCGCGGCATTGGCCTGGACAACCGCATCGGCACCAAATTCCTGCATGCCGGTCCCGGCTTCGGCGGCTCCTGCTTCCCGAAGGACACCAAGGCGCTGATCAAGATCGCGCAGGACTACGACGTGTCCTTGCGCATCGTCGAATCCGTGCTTGCCGTGAACGAGAACCGCAAGCGCGCGATGGCGCGGAAAGTGAGCCAGGCGCTCGGCGGTAGCTTGCGCGGTAAGACCATCGCGGTGCTGGGTCTGACCTTCAAGCCCGACACCGACGACATGCGCGACGCGCCGTCGATCCCGCTCGTCACGGGCCTCATCGACATGGGCGCGAAGGTCAAGGCGTTCGACCCCGTCGGCATGGAGCAGGCCAAGGGTGAACTTCCCAACATCACCTATTGCGAGGACGCCTATTCCTGCGCGCAAGGTGCCGATGCGCTTGTCATCGTCACCGAATGGGTGCAGTTCCGCGCGCTCGATCTCGACCGGTTGAAGGCGACCATGGCCCAGCCCATTGTCGTCGATCTCCGCAACATCTACCGCCCCGAAGAGATGGCTGCCGCCGGCTTCATTTATGAGAGCGTGGGGCGGTCCGCTCAGGCCTGAGAACTCCTGCGGCATTGATGGTCGCCCGCCTCTTCGCGAGGCGGGCGAAACCGTTTCCGATGCGGTATGATCCCGTCGGCTGCCGCGATGGAGACGATCATGACCGACGACACACACACGCTTCGAAGCGGCTCCCTCACCGCGACCGTCAAGGCGCATGGCGCCGAGATGTGCTCGCTCAGGCACGAAGGCGGCACTGAATTCGTCTGGCAGGCTGGCCCGGAATGGCAACGCCATGCCCCGCTACTGTTTCCGATCGTCGGACGCCTCGCCAATGACGAAATGCGGCATCGGGGCAGGACCTACCGGATAACCCAGCACGGCTTTGCGCGCGACAGCCGTTTCGTCTGGGCCGAGCGTGGCGAAGGCCGGTGCTCGCTGGTGCTCGAAGACAGCGCAGCCACGCGCGCGCTTTATCCATTCGCATTCCGCCTGACGGCCACCTACACGCTCGACGATGCCGGTCTTGATCTCTCGCTCACAGTCGTCAACACCGGCGGCGAAACCTTGCCGGTGTCGCTCGGCGGGCATCCCGCTTTCAACTGGCCGCTTCGGCCCGGCGTGCCGAAGGAGAGCTACGCGCTGACCTTCACGAACGAGGAGCCGGCGCCGGTTCGCCGTGTCGAGGGCGGGCTCCTGCTCGCCGCAACGGATCCGAGCCCGGTCGAGGGCAAGGTGCTTCCTCTGTCCGAGGGCCTGTTCACCAGCGACGCAGTCATCCTCGATCCCGTCAACAGCCATGCGGTCCGCTATGCCGCCGCGGATGGCAGCGGCCCCTGGCTCGAAATGTCCTGGCGCGGCTTTCGCGAACTCGGTGTCTGGTCGAAACCATCGGGCGCACCGTTCCTCTGCATCGAGCCCTGGCGCGGCTATGCCAGTCCCAAGAACTTCGACGGAGAATTCACCGACAAGCCGGGCCTGATGCATATCGCGCCCGGCGCGGAGGAGTGCCTGTCGTTCCGGATCGACGTGGGAACGTCTTGAGCTTTTACACCTCGATGCGCGTGAGATCCTCGCCGAGCACGACGGGACCGTCATAGTCGCGCCTGACATCGGCGAGCAGCGCATCCAGCATGGCATCGTCGGTGCGGGGGCGGTGATGGGTCAGCGCCAGCTTCTTGACGCCGGCCTTGGCCGCGACCTTGCCGACCGTGTCGCCGCAAGCGAGCGTGTATTTCGCGAGCCTCCTGAAGTGCTCATTGTTGATCTCCGGCGTTGCCAGAAAGCAAACCTGAACCAGCAGGTCGGCGCCATCAGCCAGCCGCTCGAGTCCGGGGCAGGGGACGGTGTCGCCTGAAATGGCAACGACCTTGCCCTCGGCCTCGAAGCGATAGCCGAGGCACATCCAGCGCGCGAGAAACGCCGGTGACATGTCGAGGCGGTCACCGTGCGAGACGAGCTCGGCGCTGATCTTCCAGCGACCGGTGTCGAGGACCGGGCCCGGAACGATGTCGGTTGCGACCACCGGCTTCCAGCCGCCGAAGGTCGGCTCGCCCTGATCGCGCCAGGCAATGTCCTTGTCGTAGACCTGGGTGACCAGCGTGTTGACGAGCCGTTCGGTGTCGGGAGGTCCAAAGATGCGCAGATCGTCCTTGCGCCCGTGCATCCATGAATTCAGCATCACATCGTAGAGGTCGCCGATGTGGTCGAAATGGTGGTGCGTGAGAAAGACCGTGTTGATGGCGCCGAGCGGCACGCCGGCCTTGCTGAGCTGCACCACGACGCCGCGGCCGGCGTCGAACAGGATGTTTTCCTCGCCGAGCCTGATCAGCGTGGTCGTCGCCATGCGGCGCGGGTCCGGGCGCGGGCCGCCGGTGCCGAGCAGGATGACTTCCATGGCGTCTACTCCAGTGCGGTTGAATCGGCCTTCGGATGAACGGAACTGTTGTGCCGGGCAACAACGATGCGCTCGATGAGAAGTGTGGGGCAATTCATAGTTAATGCTTCAGGACTGTGACCTATATTGTTCGGGGCACACAACACGCCTAGTATTCCGGCAGGCAATTTCGGGGGATCGAATAAGCCGTGAATGTTCGTTCACAGGACAGCGCATCGCGCAGCGACCTGAATTTGCAGACCGGGTCGCAGGCACACAGGATATCCAACATCGTGGCTGATTCCGCACTTCAGGAATTGCGTCCCATCGGACGCGAGCGATTGATCGTGGTCGAAGACGACCCCGTGACCCGGACGATGCTGGTCGGTTACTTCAGCGAGAACAATTTCGAGGTGGTCGGCGCCGGCACCTGCGCGGAATGCCGCCAGGCGCTGCGCGCGCGCACCGACCTCGTCTTCCTCGACGTGCAGTTGCCCGACGGCGACGGCTTCGAGCTCGCCAAGGAGATCCAGGCGACCAGCAACGCGGGCATCATCTTCGTGACCCGCCGCGACACCGACGTCGATCGCATTCTTGGTCTCGAGATCGCCGGCGATCACTACGTCACCAAGCCGATCAACCTGCGCGATCTGCTGGCGCGTGCGCGCAGCGTGCTGCGACGCCGCTCGATCGACCGCAAGGCCGCGCGCAACCACAATTCGATCGCCTTCGGCGACTGGATCATCGACCTGACGCGGCGCGAGCTGCTCGGCAGCGACGGCAAGCCGGTGGCGCTGACGCGTGCGGAGTTCGACCTGCTCGCCGCCCTCGTCGGTGCGGACGGACGGCCGCTCAGCCGCGACTATCTGATCGAGGTCGTCAGCAACCGTCAGGCCGAGGTCGACATCCGCACCGTCGATGCGCTGGTGGCGCGGCTGCGCCGCAAGCTCGTCGGCAGCGGCACGCCCGTCATCGCCACCGTCACCGGCGTCGGCTACAAGCTCGCGCTCAGCGAGCGTCTCTAGCTCAGCCCTCGTCATGCCGGTGCCGCGCTATCGCGCGCGAAAGACCTGTTCGGTTGATGCCCCCTGCACGTTGCCGGAGGAGAGCCGGTCGTCGACCGCGTAGAGCGTGCAGGTCGGCGACCATTTCATGCAGGCCGCGAGTGAATCGCGTTGCGCCTCGTCCACGGTGTTGCGGCCCGAACGCCAGCCGTAGCCGCCGTTCGGCGACACCGCAAAGGCCTTGTGCGGCGACGTGCTGGCGAGATAGCGCGCAAATTCGGCTTTCGCCGCGTCATTGAAATGGCTCGGCGGCGGCAGCGGATCGGGCGGGCTCAGCACGGCCTGGGCGATCCCGCGCTCGCGCAGGAAGGCGTCGAGATAGGGCGTCCATTGCGGGCGGCCGACCACGGAATAGAGATAGTGGCCGTCGTCGCCGTAAGGCGGCGTGACGACGAACTTTGCGTTGCCGCCGCTGTTGCGAAACCCGTCATAGAGGCGGCGCGCCAGGTCGGGGCCGAAATAGGAATCATTGGCCGCATAGACCCACAGCATCGGCACGCGCGAGGTCCTGCCGAGGCTGGCGAAGGTCCGGACCAGGCCATCCTCGTTGCAGACGTCGTCATCATCGCGCGAGCCGCGGCCGCCGGCAAAATTGATCGCGGCGACCAGACCCGCCGGAGCCTGGGCCGCCAGCGCGACGGTGGCGAGCCCGCCGGCGGAATGGCCGGCTGCGATCATGCCTGACGTGGTGACGTCGCCCCGGCGGGCCATCGCATCGATCGCGGCGCGCAAATCCGCAACCGCGACCGCGGCTGCCGGCAGATAAGCGGCATTGGCACAGCCGCCGACGCTGTCGACGCGTCCCCCCGGCGAGGTGCCATAGCCGCGCCGCATCACGATCAGCGCCGCAAAGCCGCGCCGGGCATATTCCAGCGCGATGCCGTAATATTTGTGAGCCGTCATGGTGGCGCGGTCGTCGAAGCTGCGCGGCGAGCCGTGGCTCAGCAGCGCAAGCGGATAGCGCCTGGTGCCGACAGGGCGAACCAGGAACGCCTCCAGCCCCTGCGGTCCGGCCTCCGTCATCGGAATGCGCAGATCCTCGGTGTAGAACTCGGCGGCGTTCGCGCGAGCCGCAGTTGCCGCGATGGCAAGCAGGATGAGCACGGGCAGATGCCAGCGCGCGACGTTCATGGCGGACGGTTCTCCCTGGCCGCCGGAATCATAGCAGAATCGCGCGAGCCCGCGAACGTGGCATTGGGCGGATCTGGCGTCCGTCCCGATCCTTTACTTCAGCGTCTGAAGATAAGTGATGACGTCGGATCGATCCCCGGGACTCGGCAACCCCCTGAAGAACATCTTGACGCCGTGGACGTCGCCACGAGGATCGGCGAGATAGGCGTCCAGCGTCGTCGGGGTCCAGGTCTGCTTGTTGGCCTTCATGGCGTCGGAGTACGCAAAGTCCGGGATAGTGGCGGGCGTGCGGCCGACGACGTTCCAAAGGCTCGGGCCGATCTTGTTCACTCCGATCACCGTGGCGTGGCAGTTCTCGCAGGTGCGCTGGAAGATGGTCTTGCCCGCGGCTGCATCGCCTTCTGCGACGGCGGGCGACGTGGCCAAACCCAGCATGAGCACGAAGATCAGACGTCCAGTCATCTTGAATTCACCCCCTGTGGGATATGCGGCGATTGCCGCAAGCTCCGGCGTTTCTTGATCAAACGGCGATGAGCGTGCCCCGCACCGTGCTACGGCGTCTTTGTCCTGTATCAACCCTGATCCGGGACCAAAGTACGAGAGCGCCATGCGGTCGTCGTGGATCATCCGGCACCGGCTGGCGTTGTCGGTTGATCGTGACCGGAATGTGACGTCGGTCCGGCAGCCGGCTTGGCGATCGGTCGGCCGATGGTATGGTGCTTCGAACTGTCGTCTTGAGGTACAGAGGAGTTGCAATGGCAGAAGTTGATCCCGCGGCGGGTAAGCCGGTTGCACCAGGCGCGCTCGCCAACGTGCCACGGCTGGTCACTGCCTATTTCGCCAACCGGCCCGATCCGGCCGATCCGGCTCAGCGGGTGGCGTTCGGAACCTCCGGCCATCGCGGCACCTCGCTGAAGAGCAGCTTCAACGAGGGCCATATCCTCGCGACCACGCAGGCCATCTGCGACTACAGGAAAGAGAAGGGACTGACCGGCCCGCTCTTCATCGGCATCGACACCCATGCGCTGGCCGAGCCGGCGCTCGCGAGCGCGGTGGAGGTGTTCGCGGCCAACGGCGTCGACATCATGATCGACAAGGATCACGGCTACACGCCGACGCCCGTGATCTCGCATGCGATCCTGACCTACAACAAGGGCCGCACCTCGGGCCTTGCGGACGGCGTCGTCGTCACGCCCTCGCACAATCCGCCTGAAGACGGCGGCTACAAATACAATCCTCCGCACGGCGGCCCGGCCGACACCGACGTCACGGGCGTCGTCGAGAAGCGCGCCAACGCCTATCTCGCCGATGGCCTCGAGGGCGTGAAGCGCATCGACTACACCAAGGCGCTGAAATCCTCGACGGTCCACGCCTACGACTACATCACGCCTTATGTCGCCGATCTCGGCAACGTCGTCGATCTCGAACTCGTCAGATCCGCCGGCATCAATATCGGCATCGATCCGCTCGGCGGCGCGGCCGTGCACTACTGGCATCCGATCATCGAACGCTACGGCCTCGAGGCGACCGTGGTGAACGAGGCGATCGATCCGACCTTCCGCTTCATGACTGTCGACTGGGACGGCAAGATCCGCATGGACTGCTCCTCGCCCTACGCGATGGCGAGCCTGATCGCGATGCGCGACCGCTTCGACGTCGCCTTTGCCAACGATACCGACGCCGACCGTCACGGCATCGTCACCCGCACCGGCGGATTGATGAACCCGAACCACTATCTGGCGACCGCGATCTCCTATCTGTTCGCGCACCGCCCGAACTGGGGCAGGGACGCCGCGATCGGCAAGACCGTGGTGTCGAGCTCGATCATCGACCGTGTCGCCAGGAAGCTCGGCCGCAAGCTGGTGGAGACGCCGGTCGGTTTCAAATGGTTCGTCGACGGCCTCCTCACGGGCGGCTTCGGCTTCGGCGGCGAGGAGAGTGCAGGGGCCTCGTTCCTGCGCCGCGACGGCACGGTGTGGACCACCGACAAGGACGGCATCATCCTCGGCCTGCTCGCTGCCGAGATCATGGCCAGGACCGGCCGCGATCCGAGCCAGTTGTTCAATGATCTCACCGCCGAGCTCGGCGTGCCGCACTACGCGCGCATCGACGTCGCCGCGACCGGACCGCAGAAGAACATCCTGAAGTCCGTCACGCCCGAGCAACTCGGCCTGAAGGATCTCGCCGGCGATCCCGTTCGCGCGACGCTGAGCAAGGCCCCCGGCAACGGCCAGTCGTTCGGCGGCATCAAGGTCGAAACCGATTACGGCTGGTTCGCTGCGCGGCCGTCGGGCACCGAGGATGTGTACAAGATCTACGCCGAAAGCTTCCGCAGCACCGAGCATCTGAAGCGGATTCAGGAAGAGGCCCAGGCGGGGTTGAAGAAGGTGTTCGGGGCGTAGGGCGTCCGCAATATCAACAGGTGTCATCACCCGCGAAAGCGGGTGATCCAGTACGCCGTGACGGAAGTTGCGCGAACTAATGACCGCCGCGGAATACTGGATTCCCCGCTTTCGCGGGGAATGACAACCGCCTTAAGTCTGTATACATAACATTTACGATAGGTATTTTAGTACGCTATTTTTTGCCTTGAACGATTCTATCCCTCGGTTATTGTATACACAACGCATACATAAGCCCTGGGAGATCGCCGGTGACAAAACCCTTCCCCATGAACGCCTGGTACGCTGCCGCCTGGGACGCGGAGGTGAAGCCGGCGCTGCTGCCGCGGACGATCTGCGGCAAGCACATCGTGATGTACCGCAAGGCCGACGGTTCGGTGGCTGCGCTGGAGGATGCCTGCTGGCACCGCCTGGTGCCGCTGTCCAAGGGCCGGCTCGAAGGCGACACCGTCGTCTGCGGTTATCACGGCCTGAAATACAATGCGCAAGGGCGCTGCACCTTCATGCCCTCGCAGGAGACAATCAACCCGTCGGCCTGCGTGCGCGCCTATCCCGTGGTCGAACGCCATCGCTACATCTGGCTCTGGATGGGCGACCCCGCGCTCGCCGACCCCGCGCTCGTGCCCGACATGCACTGGAATCACGATCCGGCCTGGGCCGGCGACGGCAAGACCATTCGTGTGAATTGCGACTATCGCCTCGTGCTCGACAATCTCATGGACCTCACCCACGAGACTTTCGTGCACGGCTCCTCCATCGGCAATGACGCTGTGGCGGAAGCGCCGTTCGACGTCACCCATGGCGAGAAGACTGTCACCGTGACGCGCTGGATGCACGGCATCGAGGCGCCGCCGTTCTGGGCCAAGCAGCTCGGCAAGCCCGGCCTCGTCGACCGCTGGCAGATCATCCGCTTCGAGGCGCCGTGCACCATCGCCATCGATGTCGGCGTGGCGCCGACGGGCACCGGCGCGCCGGAAGGCGACCGCTCGCAGGGCGTCAACGGCTTCGTGCTCAACACCATCACGCCCGAGACCGAGAAGACCTGCCACTATTTCTGGGCGTTCGTGCGCAATTACCAGATCGGCGAGCAGCGCATCACCACCGAGATCCGCGAGGGCGTCTCGGGCATCTTCCGCGAGGACGAGTTGATCCTGGAAGCGCAGCAGCGCGCGATGGACGAGAACCCCGACCGCATCTTCTACAATCTCAACATCGACGCCGGCGCAATGTGGACGCGCAAGCTGATCGACAGGATGGTCGCCAAGGAAAATCCGCCGACGCATCTCCAGGCCGCGGAGTAGCCCAAGTGAAAGTAGCTCCCGAACGCGAGGTCGACCGCTCCGTCTCGCAGACCGTGAAGGCGCAGCTTGCGCTGCGCGACCAGATCCTGTCGGGCAGCCTGCGGCCGGGCGAGCGCATCTCCGAGCTTCAGGCGGTGGAGACCACGGGCGCCTCGCGCACGCCGGTGCGCATGGCGCTGGTGCGGCTGGAGGAAGAGGGGCTGCTGGAGGCGATTCCTTCCGGCGGTTTCATGGTCAAGGCGTTTTCCGAGCGCGACATCTTGGACTCGATCGAGTTGCGCGGCACGCTCGAGGGGCTGGCCGCGCGCTTTGCCGCCGAGCGCGGCGTCTCCGCGCGGGAGCTCGAGCCGCTGAAGGAATGCCATCTCGCGATCGACGATCTCCTGCGCCAGGTGCCGATCTCGGTCGACGCCTTCTCCGCCTATGTCACCCTGAACGCACGCTTCCATGCGCTGCTGACCGAACTATCGCGCAGTCCGCCCTTGATCCGGCAGATCGACCGCGCCTCCGCGCTTCCGTTCGCCTCGCCCAGCGGTTTCGTGATGGCGCAGTCGGCGTTGCCCGAGGCGCAGCAGATCCTGATCATCGGGCAGGAGCACCACCGCGTGGTGATCGACGCCATCGAGAACCGCGAGGGCGCGCGCGCCGAAGCCGTCATGCGCGAGCATGCGCGGCTCGCGGTGCGAAACCTGCGCCTTGCGCTGCGCAACCGGACCCATCTCGACCTCTTGCCGGCGCTCGCGCTCATCAAGACCGCAACCGATTGAGGGCATCATGCGCTTCATCGAAACCTGGATTCCCGCAACGCTCGTCTCCACGCGCGATCTGTCGCCCGGCATCCGCGAATTCCTGATCAAGCCCGACCAGTTCGACGGTGCGGCCTATCCGGTCGGCAGCCACATCAATGTCAGCGTCACCATCGACGGCCTGCCCGAGACGCGCTCTTATTCGCTGGTCGGCGAGGCTTCGCCACGCGGCTTTCGGATCGCGGTGCGCCGGGCCGATGATTCCCGCGGCGGCTCGCGCTACATGTGGCAGCTCGCGCCGGGCGCGCGGCTCGACATCACCCGGCCGGCCTCGCTCGTCGCCGTCGACTGGGCCCGTGAAAATTATTGCCTGATCGCCGGCGGCATCGGCATCACGCCGATCCTCGGCGCCGCGCAGGCGCTGGCGCGCCGTGGCGCGGATGTTACGTTGCACTATGCGGTGCGCAGTCTTGCAGACGCCGCCTATCTCGACGATCTCACTGCGATGCTCGGCGACCGCCTGGTCGTTCATGCCAGCGATGAAGGCAAGCGGCTCGATCTCGATCGTCTGTTCGCCTCCCTGCCGCAGGGCGCGCTGACGCTGTTCTGCGGCCCGATGCGCATGCTCGATGCCGCCCGCCATGCCTGGATCGGCGCCGGCCATCCGCTCGCCGATCTCCGCTACGAGACTTTCGGCTCCAGCGGCACGTTGCCGACCGAAACCTTTCGCGTGCGTCTGAAGGATTCCAATGTCGAGCTCGAAATCCCGCGCGAGCGCTCGATGCTCGACGTGCTCAACGCCAGCGGCTTCGAGGTGATATCCGACTGCAAGCGCGGCGAGTGCGGCCTCTGCGCCATCGACGTCGTCGCCGTCGACGGCGAGATCGACCATCGCGACGTCTTCTTCAGCGACCATCAGAAGCAAAGCAACGCGAAGATCTGCGCCTGCGTCTCGCGCGCGCGGGGCACCATCACGGTGGACACGCTGCTGCGGGCGGATGCGGTTTGAGGGCGGTTACGCCGCGAAAATCGCCCTCAGCTTCTTCGAGCCCAGCATCGCCTGCACGGCGTCCGCCGACACCGGCCGGCCGATCAGGTAGCCCTGCACTTCGTCGCAACTGAACTGGCGGAGATAGTCGAGCTGGTCGGCGGTCTCGACGCCTTCGGCGACCACGCCGATGTTGAGGTCGCGCGCCAGCGAGATCACCGATTTCACGATCGCCGCGCAGTCCGGCTGCACCAGCATGTCGCGGATGAAGGACTGGTCGATCTTGATGCGGCTGAACGGCAGCTTGCGCAGATAAGTCAGCGACGAGAAGCCGGTGCCGAAATCATCCAGCGCCACGGTGGCTCCCAGCTCCAGCAGCGCATTGAGGATCGAGGCGGCCGAACCGTATTTCGACAGCAGCATCGATTCCGTGATCTCGATCTCGAGCCTGTCGGGCGCGACCTTGGCGTCGGCCAGGGCCTGCACGATGGTTTGGAGAATGCTCGCGTTGTGAAACTGTGCCGCCGAGAAATTCACGGCGACGCGGATGTCCTCCGGCCACTCCGTGAGCGTCGCGCAGGCGCGCCTGATCACCCATTCGCCGATCTCGTGGATCAGCCCGCTTTCCTCGGCGATCGGGATGAACTCGCTCGGCGGCACCAGGCCGCGCGAGGGGTGCTGCCAGCGCAGCAGCGCCTCGAAACCGGTGATGCGGTTTGCGTCGAGATCGAGGAAGGGTTGGAACACCAGGAACAGCTCGTCGCGCGCGACGGCGCCGGCGAGATCCGCCTGGAGCGCCTTGCGGTCGCGCGAGACCCTGTCGTCGGCCTCCTCGAAGAAGCAGATCGTGCCGGGGCCGGCCTTCTTGGCGCGATACAGCGCGGCATCGGCATTCTTCATGATGTCGAGCGGCGCGTTGCCGTCGCGCGGCGCCAGCACGATGCCGACGCTGGTCGCGCCAACAATCTCGCAGCCTTCGATCAGGAACGGTTCGTTGAAGGCCGCGACGAAGCGCTCGGCGATCCCGAGTGCATCTTCGGGCCGCGTCAGGTTGGCCATCACCAGCGCGAACTCGTCGCCGCCGATCCGCGCGACATGCTCGGCCGCGCGGGTGCAGCGTTGCAGGCGGCTTGCGACCTGGACCAGAAATTCGTCGCCGGCGGGGTGGCCGAAGCGGTCGTTGACCTCCTTGAAGCGGTCGAGGTCGAGCAGCAGCACCGCGAATTCCTCGCCGGAGAGGGCAAGGCGTTTCAGCGCTGCGTCGAGCGTTTCGTTGAAGGCGATGCGGTTGGGCAGCTGCGTCAGCGGATCCTGCCGCACCGTGCGCTCGGCGTCGATCTGCCGCATCACGCGCCGCGCGAAGGTGATCGAATTGACGAACACGCCGCGCAGCAGCACGCTGCCATAGACCACGACGAGGAAGGCGATCAGCAGGAAGGCGAGATCGCCGTTTCTGCTGAGGCAAATTGCGATGCCGACGAAGATGGGGGCGGTGAAGGCGATGGCCGCGATCGGGATGGTGGCGAAGGCGAGCGCGCCGCCGGCCAGCATGCCCGAGCAGAGGCAGGTGATGACGAGCTGGCCGCCGGTGGATGCGTCCGCGAAGAACGCGACGGGGACGATGCCCCAGGCGGTGCCGAGCACGAACGCGTTGCGCACCAGCCGATGCATCGCCCGGCGGGAGACGAATTGCGGCTTGGTGATCCTGCGCGAGGCATGGGATTGCACGCCGAACGCGATCGCGGCGCCGGCCACGGCGATCGCCCAGACCACCGCGACGGTCCGGTCGGGCGATTGCCACAGCGCAATCGCGAGCACCGCGGCATTGCAGGCATTGGCCAGCATGATGCCGACCGAATAGCCGAGCACCAGCGACATCTGTTCAGCGCGGATGTGACCCGCAACGGTTTCGTCGGTTGCGGGACCGCCAAAGGCTGACAGATCGCCGGCGAACAGCCGTGCGACATGATTGGTCAGGTGAGTCCGCATTCCAGAGCCTGCAGCATGAGCCGTTTGTCCGGCCTGGTCAGGAGAATTCGCCGCAAACCTTTGACGAACTATGAATTATCCACGCTTGCGGCGGGCTCCGTGACCACTTCTGCGTGTCCGATCGCCGATATCGATAACAAATCGATACAAATGCGGCGCGCCGCGTTGCGGCTGTAACAGCGCAATAGTTGCGCCAGTTCGCCACGAACTCCGCTGTCATGCCCCGGCTTTGACCGGGGCATCCCGTACGCCGCGGCCGGCGAAGCTTGAGCGAGGACGGCAAGCCTGGCGATGACACCTGTGTTCGGGAGACGTCGTCACCGCTCCAGCTGCTTCGGGTCGTAAAAGAACCGCTCCTCGATCAGCTTGTCGCCCTGCCAGGTCTGCCAGGCGATCTCCTCCAGCGTGCGCGTGACGCCTTCGGCGTTGGTGAAGCTGAAGATCCAGCGCGAGGCGACGTTGTCGCCCTCGATCAGGCTCGGTCCGACGCGGACCGCCTTGACCTCCTTGAAGGCGGCGAGCACGCCGCGCTCTTTTGCCACCAGCTTGTCCCGTCCAACCATCGGCGCGGCGTTGTTCTCATAGGTGGCGGCATCGGGCGTATAGAATTGCTCGATCGCGCCGACGAAATCCCCGGCTTCCAGACGCTGCGCAAAGGCTTCGACGACGTCGCGGCTTGGCATGGCACACCTCACGGGTAAAACCGACTGTTGGTCGGTAAATACCGACCGCTAGTCGAAAAGTCAACTGGTCGCCTGCGGAGAATTCCATTAGAGCAGCATCAGATCGAGCTGCATCCGCGAAGAAGGTCGACTCCCTCTCCCGCTTGGGGGGGAGCGCTGGGGTGGGGGTGTCTCCACAACGCGAGCCCGCGGCCCGATCTGCGCTAGACAGGAACGGCATGGCAAAACAGGCGGAGCGGCGCGCAGCAACGACCGAGGCGATCCTGACGGCGGCGCGGCGGCTGTTCGGGGCGAAGGGCTTTGCCGCCACCACCATGGACGAGATCGCCGAGGGCGCCGGCATCGCCAAGGGCGCGGTCTATCATCACTTCAAGACCAAGGAGGCCGTGTTCGAGGCGGTGTTCGACCTCGTCTCGCGCGACCTCGTCATAGAGATCGACAGCGCCGCGCGGGCCGAGAAGGACGTGCTGGCCGCGATGGTCGCCGGCACCCAGCATTATTTCGCCGCGACCGCCAAGGGCGCGACCGGCCAGATCATCCTGCGCGATGGACCCGCCGTGCTCGGCTGGGAGCGCTGGCGCGAGATCGACGCGAAACACTTTGGCGGCAAGATGCCGCGCGCGATCTCGGCGGCGATGGAGGCAGGTCTCATCGCCAGGCAGCCGGTCGAGCCATTGGCGCGGCTGCTGCTTGGTGCGGTCACGGAGGCGGCGGTCGCCTGCGCCGGGCGCGCCGATATCGCAAGGGCGGGCGTGGAATATGCCCGTGCGTTCAAGTCGCTGGTCGAGGCGCTGCGCGTGCGGGCATGATTGTGCTAGTGCAGAATGAGTTGGGCGGTGCTGGCGCCAAACGCGATCACCTCTCCCGTAGGGAGAGGTCGGGTCGCATCGAAGATGCGATCCGGGTGAGGGGCTACGGTCTGCCGTTGCGGCCCCTCACCCGGATTGCTACGGACGACGCTGCGCATTGCCGAGCGCAATCCGACCTCTCCCCGTCGGGGAGAGGTGAGGAAGGAAACGCCCACGCCAACAAGAAGAACAGTAGCGCATGAACGCAAACTCCGCCTCCTCCGATCCAGAGTTCGACTACATCATCGTTGGCGCCGGCTCCGCCGGATGCGTGCTCGCCAACCGTCTCTCGGCGAACGGCAAGCACAGCGTGCTGTTGCTCGAGGCCGGCCCGAAGGATTCCAACATCTGGATCCACGTGCCGCTCGGCTACGGCAAGCTGTTCAAGGAAAAGACCGTCAACTGGATGTACCAGACCGAGCCGGAGCCCGAGCTGAAGGGCCGCCAGGTGTTCCAGCCGCGTGGCAAGACGCTGGGCGGATCGAGCTCGATCAACGGCCTGCTCTATGTTCGTGGCCAGCACGAGGACTACGATCGCTGGCGCCAGCACGGCAATGCCGGTTGGGGCTATGACGACGTGCTGCCCTATTTCAAGAAGGCCGAGAACCAGGCGCGCGGCGCCGACCGATATCACGGCGCCGGCGGGCCGCTGCCGGTCTCCAACATGGTGGTGACCGACCCGCTGTCGAAGGCCTTCATGGACGCCGCGGTCGAGACCGGTCTGCCCTACAATCCCGATTTCAACGGCGCCACGCAGGAAGGCGTCGGCCTGTTCCAGACCACGACGCGCAACGGCCGCCGCGCCTCGACGGCGGTCGCCTATCTCGGTCCTGCGAAGACCCGCAGCAACCTCAAGGTCGAGACCGAGGCGCTTGGCCAGCGCGTGCTGTTCGACGGGCGCCGCGCGGTCGGCGTCGAATATCGGCAGGGCGCGAGCGTGCGCCGCGCGCGGGCCCGCAAGGAGGTCGTGCTGTCGAGCGGCGCCTACAACTCGCCGCAACTGCTGCAGCTCTCTGGCGTCGGCCCCGCCGATCTGCTGCGCAAGCACGGCATCGACGTCGTTCTCGATGCCCAAGGCGTCGGCCACGATCTCCAGGACCACATGCAGGTCCGCATCGTGATGCGCTGCTCGCAGAAGATCACGCTCAACGACACCGTCAACAACCCGATCCGCCGCACGCTGGCCGGCGCGCGCTACGCGCTGTTCCGGAAAGGCTGGCTGACGATCGCGGCGGGCACGGCGGGCGCGTTCTTCAAGACCAATCCGCGGCTGGCCTCGCCCGACATCCAGGTTCACTTCCTGCCGTTCTCGACCGACAAGATGGGCGAGCGGCTGCATGATTTCTCTGGTTTCACGGCGTCGGTGTGCCAGCTCAGACCCGAGAGCCGCGGCAGCTTGCGCATCAAAAGCGCGGACCCGACCGTGCCGCCGGAGATCCGCATCAACTACATGTCCACGGAGACGGACCGCACCACCAATGTCGAAGGCATCAAGATCCTGCGCAAGATTCTCAACGCGCCGGCGATGAAGCCATTCGTGATCAGCGAGTACGATCCCGGTGCGAAGGTATCCACGGACGCCGAGATCCTGGATTATTGCCGCGACCGCGGCAGCACCATCTACCATCCGACCTCGACCTGTCGTATGGGCAACGACGCGCTCGCGGTGGTGGACCAGCGGCTGAAGGTGAGGGGGCTCGAAGGCCTCCGTGTCGTCGACGGCTCGATCATGCCCGACCTCGTCTCGGGGAACACCAACGCGCCGATCATCATGATCGCGGAGAAGGCCTCCGATATGATATTGCAGGACGCACAGGCATGATCCGGAAAAGTGTGCAGCGGTATTCCGATTAGATCATGCCTAACTCAAGGAGCATTCGGACTTGGCTACGCGATTCAAGATCGGCACCCGCAAGAGCGCGATGGCGCTGGCACAGACGGAAGAGATCGCGCGCCGCCTGACATCAGCGGTGCCCGGTCTCGACGTCGAGATCGTCAAGTTCGACACCACTGGAGATCTCGACCAGACCAGCAAGCTGCTGCCCCACGGCGGCAAGGGCGGCGCCTTCGTCGCGCAGATCCGTGCCGCGGTGCTTGCGGGCGAGCTTCAGGCGGCGATGCATTCGCTGAAGGACATGCCCGGTAACGAGGACACGCCGGGCCTCGTCATCGGCGCGACGCTGTCGCGCGATCCGCCGGGCGATGCGCTGGTGCTGCGCGCGGGCGTGACGCTGGCGGCGCTGCGCCAGTCCCGCGGCAAGGGCTTCAAGATCGGCACCAACGCGGTGCGCCGCGCGGCCTATGCGCGGCGGCTGTTTCCCGATGTCGAGGTCATTCACTTCCGCGGCGCCGCCGATACGCGCGTGCGAAAGCTGGACGATGGCGAGAAGCAGAAGCTGCCGGATGGCGGCGCGGTGGGTCCCGCAGATGCGTTGATCATGGCCCGCTCCGGCCTCGACCGCGTCGGGCTCGCCGGCCGCATCGCTTACGAATTCACTCCGGCGGAGATGCTGCCGGCGGCAGGGCAGGGCATCGTCGCCGTCGAATGCGCCGCGCAGGACTGGCAAACCCGAAAAATCCTGTCGTCGATCGACGACGCTGACGCGCATCTCTGCGCCGATGCCGAGCGCGAAGTGTTGTGGGTGCTGAACGGCCACTGCAATTCGCCCGTCGCCGGCTTCTCGACCATCACGGGCGATCGGATGTCGCTGACCGCATCCGTGCTCGACCTCTCCGGCAACACCATCATCGAAGCCTCGCGCGCAGGCCCGGCCAATCGCCCGCGTGAGCTGGGACGCGCCGTAGGGCTGGATCTGCTGGGCAAGGGCGCCGCCGAGATCATCGAGCGCAGCCGGCCGCGATAGGCGTCGGTGGTGAGATCACGATCGGCGGGATGATGCCATCGTGCTCCTGTTTTGCCCGACGTGTCAAATGTCGATGCGAGCGGCGCTCCACCCGTGCGGCGCGAAATTCCTCAATGATTTGTACTGTGCATGGGGTTGTTTTCGCGATTCATCCCCGCACGCGCTTGATCATCTGCTCGACATGGGCGATCGGCGTCTCCGGCTGGATGCCGTGGCCGAGATTGAAGATGAAACGCCCTTGCGCAAAGTTCGCCAGCACGTTGTCGACCGCGCGGTCGAGCGCCGCGCCGCCCGTGATCAGCACCAGCGGATCGAGATTGCCCTGCACGGCGACCTTGCTCTGCACGCGCTCGCGGATGAAGGCGGGCTCCGCGGTCCAGTCGATGCTGACGCCGTTGACGCCGGTCGCCTCGACATAGCCGGGCAGCTGCGCGCCGGCACCGCGCGGGAAACCGATGATCTTCGCGTCAGGCACTTTCGCCCGCACGCCTTCGACGATGCGCCGCGTCGGCTCGGTGCACCAGCGCGCGAATTCGGCCGGCGGCAGCACGCCGGCCCAGGTGTCGAAGATCTGCAGGGCGTTGGCGCCGGCCTCGAGCTGCGCCAGCAGATAGTGGATCGAGCTCTCAACCAGCACGTCGATGATTTTCGAGAAGGCCTCGGGATGCCGGTAGGCCATCATCCGCGCCGGCGCCTGGTCGGGCGTGCCCTGGCCTGCGACCATGTAGGTCGCCACCGTCCACGGCGCGCCGCAGAAGGCGATCAGCGCTATCTTCGGATCGAGCGCGGCGCGCACGATCCTGAGCGCCTCGAACACCGGCGCGAGCTTGCCGAAGTCGGCTTGCGCCGCGAGCGTTGTGACTTTCGCGGGATCATCGAGCGGTTCGAGCCGCGGACCCTCGCCGACCTCGAAGCGCACCTCACGGCCGAGCGCGTAGGGGATCACCAGGATGTCCGAGAAGATGATCGCCGCATCGAAGCCGAACCTGCGGATCGGTTGCAGCGTGACTTCGGCGGCGAGCTCCGGATTGAAGCAGAGATCGAGGAAGCCGCCCGCCTTGGCGCGCACCTCGCGATATTCAGGCAGATAGCGGCCGGCCTGCCGCATCATCCATAGGGGCGGAACGGTTTGCCGCTGGCCGGAGAGCACGTCGATGAAGGGCTTTGTCGCAGACTGGGGCACGAGCAATCCTGATGCAGATCCAGGGTTCCTGATACACCGCCACGCGCGGAAGCGGAACAGGGGAACCAGCGCAAATGCGTCGCGTTGACCCGGCAATGGAGGAGGAATTCCATGGCCCAGACATTCAATCCCGCGCCGCATGACAAGCACGCCGAGGACTTGCGCGAAGCGCTCGCCGCAGATCGCAACGCCAGGCTCGACACCGGGTTGGAGGATACCTTTCCCGCCTCCGATCCCGTGAGCGCCGCGCAGCCGACGCCGTCGAAGGCCGATGCGGACGCCGACAATCCCTCGCTCTGGGACAAGGTTAAGGCGATCTTCAGCTAGGGATCCGACTGCCGGTTTCCGATCGGCTTGCTAAGACCTTGTTAGTGATCTGCGGAAGCCCCGGTCCGTAGGAGTACGGAAAAGCCCGTAGATGAATGCGAAACTGCGCGGGTGCTTCAGGGTTCAATAAGAGAAGCGGCAGAAGTTCCGGCGATCGGAGATTTCTGCCGCATGAACCTCGCCTCACCGAGAGCCGGATGGAGCCGCCTGCCGCTGCGCACGGCGGCCTTCGTCGTGCTGACCTGCGTTGCGATCCTCGGCGTCAGCGGCTGGCGCGAATGGGCCGCGCGGGACGCAGTGCTCAAGGGTGCCGAGACCGAGATGGCGAACGTCGCCCGCTCCCTGACGCAGCATGCCGAGGACAGCCTCGACCTCCTTGATTCCGGCGTCGTCGGCGTCGTCAGCCGGCTGGAGATGGACGGCTCGGACCCTGCCACCATCGCGAAGCTGCGCAACCTTCTGGAGGCGCGCAAGAGGGCGATGGAGCGCGTCCATAGCCTCGCCATCATCGACGACAAGGGCAATTGGCTGACCTCGCCCGGCACGATCGCATCGACGCTCAGCGACGACGCGTTCTTCCGTCACCACCAGCTTTCGCCCCTGCGCGAGGCCTATGTCGGCCACCCCGTGAAGAGCCTCGTCGATGGTGAATGGGTCGTGACCCTGTCGCGGCGGTTCAACAAGCCGGATGGCAGCTTCGGCGGCGTGGTGCTCGCGGCCATCGGCTCCCGGTATTTGTCGCATTTCTACGAGCAGTTCGAGATCGGCCGCAACAGCTCGGTGACGCTGATGTACGCCGACGGCCAGATCATCGCGCGCAACCCGAACAACGAGAAGTTCGTCGGCCGCAATGTCGGCGACACGCCGCTGTTCCGCGATGCCAGCCTGCAGCGGCCGAGCGGCGCCTATCATTTCACCTCGCCGCTGGACGGCGCCGAGCGCGTCAGCTTCTTCAAGCGCAGCGGCCGCTATCCGCTCGTGCTGCTCGCGACCGTCGACAAGGACGAATTGCTGGCGCCGTGGCGAGCCGCGGCGATCTCGCGCATGCTCTACGTGATCGCGCTGGTGCTGCTGATCGCGATCATCGGCGCGGTGCTGGTGCGGCAGCTGCAGCGCGGCCAGCGTATGGCGGCCGCCCTGATCGAGAAGGAGGCGCATTTTCGCCTGCTCGCGGAAGGCTCCAGCGACATGGTCACCCGCATCGGGCTCGATGAGCGGCTGCGCTACGTCTCGCCCTCGTCCAACCGCGTGGTCGGATGGCGTCCCAACCAGCTGATCGGCACGGATGCGCTCGCCGGCATCAATCCCGAGGATCGGCCTCAGGTGCAGGCGATCGTCGATGCCATGAAGCGCGGCGAGATGGATGAAGCGCGCATCACTTACCGCAATGGGCACCGGCAGAAGACCGAGGTCTGGCTGGAATCGACCATGCGCGTCACGCGCAAGGACAACGGCAATGTCGACGGCGTGGTCGCGATCTCGCGCGACATCACCGAGCAGAAGAAGCTGGAGACCCGCCTCGAGACGCTCGCGATCGAGGATAGTCTCACCGGGCTCGCCAACCGGCGCCGCTTCGACGAGCGTCTGAGGGAGGAGTGGGCGCGTGCCTATCGCGACCGCTCCAGCCTGGGTCTGCTGATGATCGACGTCGATCACTTCAAGGCCTACAACGACGAATATGGCCATCCCGCAGGCGATGCCTGCTTGCGCGTGGTGGCAAGGACCATTGCGGCCGAGGTGCAACGGGTCGGCGATCTCGCGGCCCGCTACGGCGGCGAGGAATTCGCCATGCTGCTGCCGAACACCGATGCCGCCGGCTGTGCACGGGTCGGCGAGCGGATCGGCAGCGCCGTCCATGATGCGGGTCTGGTGCACGCCACCAATCCGGCCGGACCATGCGTCACCGTTTCCGTCGGCGGTGCGGCCTGCCGGCCTGCCGCGGAGCGTACCGCGGGCGCGGGGTCGCTGGTGGAGGCCGCCGACCGCGCGCTCTATGCCGGCAAGACCGCCGGCCGCGATCGGCTGATGATGTCCGGCGAGGTCATGAATCTGCTGCCCAAAGCGTCAGGCCAGTAATCGCGTTCAATAATGCGGCGGGCGCTCGTTGGCCGGACCCGGCGCGTTCGTCTCGGTTTCGTGCAATCGCTCGCCGAGTTCTGCGACCTTCCGCGTCAACACATCGATCTGCTTCCATTGCGCGGTGATGGTCTGGTTCAGCGTCTCGATGGTATCGTCCTGATAGGAGAGGCGCATTTCCAGCGCGTCGATGCGCTCGGCGAGCGTCTTGATCTCATTCGTCACGGTCGTGCCCCTTGTCCCGTTCGCGCAAGCCAATTTCTTGCAGGCCGTGGCCGAGTGCGACGCGCTCGTCGAACACGAAACATTCGCCGCGCCAGCGGCTCTGCGCCTCCGGCACCTCTTCCAGATATTTCAGAATGCCGCCCTTGAGGTGATAGACTTCGGCAAAGCCACGCGCGAGCAGATGCGCGCTCGCCTTCTCGCAGCGGATGCCGCCGGTGCAGAACATCGCGATGCGCCGGTGCTTTGCGGGATCGAGCTGCCGGCTGGCAAATTCCTTGAACTGGCCGAAGCTCTTGATCTCAGGATCGACTGCGCCCTCGAATGTCCCCATCGCCACTTCGAAGGCATTGCGGGTGTCGAGCACCAGCGTGTCGGGCGAGGCGATCAGCGCGTTCCATTCGCTCGCATCGACATAGGTGCCGACCTGCCGGGTCGGATCGGCGGCCGCATCGCCGAGCGTGACGATCTCCTTCTTCAGCCGCACCTTGAGCCGGCCGAACGGCATGGCCTCTGCGGTCGAGCACTTCAGTTCGAGATTGTTCAGCCTGCCGCCGAACATCGTCCCGTGCGCGAGCTCATCCGCGAAGGCGTCGACGGCGCCGGGCGCGCCCGCGACGGTGCCGTTGATGCCCTCCTGCGCCAGCAGCACGCTGCCCTTCAGGGCCAGGCCGGCGCAGAACGCGCGCAGCGGCTCGCGCAGCTCGCGGTAATCGGGCAGGGCGGCGAATTGGTAGAAGGCGCAGACCTTGTACGTCATGATGGCTCGTTTAGCAGGCGTCCGCCGCCCGGAAAACCCGCAACCGATAGCTCTATTCCCAGCGAATGGCAGCCATTTCCCTGGTATGCCAGCATTGCCCGGGCGGCCCTGAATGTGTCATGAAGACCCGATTTTCCGAGACGGTGCGGCATGCACCCAAGACTTCGTCTAGACGCCCCTGAGAGAGCAGAACTTCGATGAGAAACTTCCATTTCCCCGGCAGGTCCACGGTCCACGCCACCAATGCGATGGTCGCGACCTCGCATCCGCAGGCTTCCCTTGCCGCGATCGAGGTGCTGCGCGAGGGCGGCACGGCGGTGGACGCGGCGGTGGCGGGTTCGGCCGTGCTCGGCGTGATCGAGCCGCAATCGACCGGCATTGGCGGTGATTGCTTCGCGCTGATCCAGCCACGAGGCGAGGGCAAGATCATCGCCTATAACGGCTCCGGCCGCGCCCCCAAAGCCGCGAATGCCGACTGGTATCTCGAGCGAAAGATCACCTCCGTGCCGCTGACCTCCGCGCATGCGGTCTCGATCCCCGGCGTGATCGACGCGTTTGCGACCGTGCTGCGCGACCACGGCAAGTTCGGCTTCGACCGGCTGCTCCAGCCGGCGATCAAGGCGGCGGAAGAAGGTTACGTCGTCGCGCCCCGCATCGCGTTCGACTGGAAGAACCAGTTCGAGAAGCTGAAGAACGGCACCAACACCGTCCGTTATCTGCTGCCCGGCGGCAAGCCGCCGGTCGCCGGCGACGTCATCCGCCAGGCAGAACTCGGCAAAACGCTGCGCGCAATCGCCAAGGATGGCCGCGACGGCTTCTACAAGGGCGCGATCGCCGAGGACATGGTCGAGACCCTCAGAGGTATCGGTGGCCTGCACACGCTCGACGATTTCGCCGCACACACGACCGAAGTGACCACGCCGATCGGCACCATGTACAAGGGCTACGACGTCTGGCAGTGCCCGCCGAACGGCCCTGGCGTCACCGCGCTTCTGATGCTCAACATCCTGTCGCGCTTCGATCTCACCAAGTACGCGCCCGTCAGCGTCGAGCGCTTCCATCTCGAGGCGGAAGCCGCGCGCATCGCCTACATGAACCGCGAGATGCACGTCGCCTCGCCTGCGCACATGAAGATCAACGTCGCCGAGATGCTCGAGAAGGGTTTTGCCGACGAGTACATCAGCAAGATCCGCATGGACGGAATGCTCGACCTGCCCAACGTCGCGCCGCCGATGAATCCTTCAACCATCTACATCACCGTGGTGGACAAGGATCGCAACGTCTGCTCGTTCATCAACTCGGTCGCGCATTCCTTCGGCTCGGCCATCGTCTCCAACAAGACCGGCGTGCTGTTCCAGAACCGCGCCGGCGGCTTCCGCATCCAGCCGGGCCATCCCAACTGCATCGAGGGCGGCAAGCGTCCGCTGCACACGATCATGCCGGGCCTGCTCACCAAGGGCGGCCGCTCCACGATGTCGTTTGCGGTGATGGGCGGTCAGTACCAGCCGACCGGCCAGACCCATCTCCTGACCAACATCCTCGACTATGGCTGCGACGTGCAGGAGGCGATCGACATGCCGCGCGGTCTGCACTACGAGGGCCAGTATCAGCTCGAGGACAGCGTGCCGGCCGACATCGTCGAAGGCCTCAAGAAGCTCGGCCACAAGACCACCAGCGTGGTCGGCCCGCTCGGCGGTGCGCAGGCGATCTGGATCGATTGGGAGAAGGGTACGCTGACCGGCGGTTCCGACCCGCGCAAGGACGGCTGCGCGCTCGGCTATTGATCCTCCGAGGGCTGGAAACGATCACCGCCTTGCGCTAGACACCTTCCGCCTCGAACGGAAGGTGTCTTATGCAGCGTTTCCAGCGCATGCTTCTCGCCATCGTGTCGGCGCTCGTGATCACGTTGATCGGCGGCGTGTCGACATTCGTTTCCACCACGGCCTCGGCCCAGACCGCAGGAAAGACCATGACCACAGCTTCAGGCTTGCAGATCACCGATAGCGTCGTCGGCACCGGCGCTTCGCCGAAGCCCGGCCAGATTTGCGTGATGCACTACACCGGCTGGCTCTACGAGAACGGCCAAAAGGGCAAGAAATTCGACTCGTCCGTCGATCGCAACGAGCCGTTCGAATTTCCCATCGGCAAGGGCCGCGTCATCGCCGGTTGGGACGAAGGCGTTGCCACGATGAAGGTTGGCGGCAAGCGTACGCTGATAATCCCACCGCAGCTCGGCTACGGTGCGCGCGGCGCCGGCGGCGTGATCCCGCCGAACGCGACACTGATGTTCGACGTGGAATTGCTCGGCGTGAAATAACGCACCAACAAAAAGACCGTCCTCGCGGCCGGTCTTTTCGCTTTCAGTACAACGCAGTTTACTCGGTTGTGCGACGTGCCGCCGCAGCGGCGCGGTCGATCGCTTCCTTCGCGGCATCCTTGGCATCGCCCATGGCCTTCTGGCCCTTGCCCTTCACTTCCTGGACCGCGCCTTCGCCCTGCAGACGCTCGGAACCGGTGGCTTCACCAATGCCCTGCTTGGCCTTGCCGATGGCTTCGTTGGCGGTGCCCTTGATCTTGTCGCTCGTGCTACCCATGAAACTCTCCTTCCAGATTGCTCGCGAAGACAACGTCTGGCGGCTATGAGGGTTCCGAATTTGGTATGGCTTGATAGGCCGGCTTTGGTTAGTTTCGCGCGCACGGAACCAACAGAAAGCAAGAATCATGACCGGCCATGACCACAGCCATTCCCACCATGACCACGATCATCACGATGATCGCTGGAAACATGACGGCGTGCGCGTCATTCCCGGCAACCAGCTCGATACCAACGTGCCGTCGACCGCCGGCATGGACCGCGCTGCCGCGATCAATTTCGCGCGCGTCGGCGCGCAGAAATTGTGGGCGGGCACCGTCAGCATCAGGCCGGACGCGAAGACCGGCGCGCATCACCACGGCCATCTCGAAAGCGTCATCTATGTGGTGAAGGGCAAGGCGCGGATGCGCTGGGGCGAGAGCCTGCAATTCACCGCCGAGGCGGGCCCCGGTGATTTCATTTTCGTGCCGCCCTACGTGCCGCATCAGGAGATCAACGCCAGCGCCGACGAGGTGCTGGAATGCGTGCTGGTGCGCAGCGATGGCGAGGCGGTCGCGATCAATCTCGATATCGAGCCGGTCGAGAAGCCCGAAACCGTGCTGTGGATCGATCCCGTGCATCGGGATCCGAACGAGAAGAAATGAGGCTGACGACTGCGCGGGGGTTGGTGTGACCAAACTTCGCAAGGCCGTGCGCAAAAATATTCGGAAGCCGCCGTGTCGGATGGCGGCTCGGCCATCCGTCCTTGGGCAGAACCCCGCCCAAGGAGCTTCCGATGCCCAGGATGATCTTCCTCAATCTGCCCGTGACGGACATCAAGCGAGCGACCGCCTTTTATGAGGCAATCGGCGCAACCCGGAACCCGCAATTCAGCGGCGAGACCGCCAGCTGCATGGTCTTGTCCGAGACCATCTACGTGATGCTGACGACCCACGACACATTCCGTCAGTTCACGCCGAAGCCGATCGCGGATGCAAAGACCTCGAACCAGGCGCTGTTCTGCCTGTCCGCCGATAGCCGGAACGAGGTCGACGAGATCGTCGGCAAGGCCGCGGCTGCCGGCGCGGTCGCCGATCCCAGCCCGGTCGACGACTGCAGCTTCATGTATGGCCGCAGCTTCGAAGATCCGGATGGTCATATGTGGGGCGTGAACTGGCTGGACATGGCAGCCGTCCCCGCCGAGCCCGCCATGGCGCACGCCTGATCGAAGGCTGAAGAGGAGCATTCGCAATGTCCAAGCTCGTCCCCTGCATGTGGTTCAACGGCGATGCCATGGAAGCCGCCAAGTTCTACGTCTCGATCGTGCCGAATTCGGAGATCACGCACGTTCAACACAACGTTTCGGACGGCCCGTCGGGCAAGGAAGGTTCGGTGTTGGTCGTCGAATTCACGGTGGCCGGCCAGCCCCTGGTCGCGCTCAACGGCGGCATGACCAAGGAGTACACGCACGCGATCTCGCTGATGATCCATTGCGACGACCAGGCCCAGGTCGACAGCGTGTGGAATGCGTTCCTGGCCCATGGCGGCAGGGAAGAGCAGTGCGGCTGGCTCAGGGATCGCTGGGGCGTGGCCTGGCAGGTGGTGCCGAAGGTCATGTTCGAGTTCCTCGCGAGCCCGGACAAGGCTGCCGCCGCCCGCGCGATGCAGGCCATGATGAAGATGGTGAAGCTGGATGTGGAGGTGCTGCGCCGCGCGTTCGAGGGCAAGTCGGCTGCGTGAGGGCTTCGGCCTTGCTACATACGCACTGTCATCGCCCGGCTTGACCGGACGATCCGGTACTCCGTGACGACGGTAGTTGAACCGTAAGGCTGCGGCGTACTGGATGCTTCGGTCGAAGCCGGGGCATCGCGGCGGAATTCGCGGCTCCGCGCGAACCCCACGCTAATAATTGATCCTCAACCCCACGCCGCCGTGGATCGTGTTGCCCACCGGCTGCGGGCCCAGCGTGCCGTTGGCGAAGAGGTCCACGACCCAGCCCTTCTGCACGCGGAAGCCGAGGCGGCCGCCATATTCGAACCAGCCCTGGTTGCCCATCGTCGGCACCACCGTGCCGTCGCCGGTCACGGTGGCGACGATGCCGCTGTGGCTGGCGAACGATTGCACCCAGCCGCCATTGATGTTGGTCTCGATGTTGCCGGCGAAAAGATGGGTCCATTGGCCGCCGATCTTGACCAGGCTGGTGCGGTCGGTGCCATCAGCAATGCTGGCGTCGAACGGATTGAAGGCGACCGTGTCGTCGGCATAGCCCGAGACCCGCTGCCAGAGCTGCCACACCTCGATCGAGGCCGCGACCTCGTCGCGCGGCGACAATCGGCTCATCCAGCCGGCGCGGCCATAGACCGCGTAGTTCGCCGCATTGGTCGAGCTCGTCACGCTCACCGGGCCGAGGCTGGTGTCGTAGTTGCGGGTGTAGCGCGCCTTCTCCCACGGCGTCAGGATCGTGCCGACGTCGAAGAATGGACGCGACGAGCCCCAATCGGTGAAGTCATAGCGCAGCGCGAAGGCGCCGATCGGTGCGCTGGTGATGTGGTAGCCGCCCTCGCTGTATTGCGTGTAGGCGAGGCCAGCGAGCAGCGACAGATTGGACGTCAGCTCCTTGCGGCCATGAATGCCGGCCGAGAACGAGCCCGCCGAACCGAATGCGCTGACGCAGTCGCTGCAATTGACCTGCTCGTTGACGCCAAGCAGCACGGTGCCGAGTACCCGGTTGGTGATCATCTGGTTGAAGCGCTGGCCTGCGAGGCCGCCGGCCGAGCTGCCGCTGGAGTCGGCGCCCGTCGGGGTCGGGCTCGGCGATGGGTACGGGTTCGGCGACGGATAGGGCGTCGGCTCGCCGCATTCGGACTCGCAGAAGCTGGCCGCGCCCGCCGAGCGCGTATCGAGCGAGAACAAGGCAAGCACCGTGGTTGCGGCCAATGCGACCGCCAGAAGGAGCCGTTTGAAGCCGAGCTTTGCCATCGTCAACGCCCGCACAGCGTGTCGTCGTCACGGACGCCAGGTGTGATGGTCGGTGAGGCGTCGGCATATTGGTTCACGGCGCAAAGCCCCGAATTCGCAGCGCAGTTGGCGGCGAAAGTCCACGGCGGCGTGCTGGTCTTGGCGATGGTAACCTTGCCGCCGGTCGAGGTGATGACCGCAGTGTCGCCCGGTTGGGTGAGCTGGACGCACTGGAAACTCAGCGTGCAGACGCTGGCCGCGCCCTCCTGAAGCACGACGACCGAGCGGCCGCGCTGCGACAGGATGTCGAGCGTCGTGCCGCGAACGCCGATGGTCGCGAGCGGGGTCGTGATCTTGTAGGCCGCCTTCTCCGAATGGCCGGTAACGAAGCGGAAAGCGCCGGTGGTCATGCGGATCGCGACATCGCGGTAGCTGTGTTCGTCGTTGAAGACCGTGCGGTCGAGCTTCAGCGTCGCGCTCGGTCCGAGCGACAGATTGGTGCTGTCGGCCATCACGAAGCGCGCCGCGCTGTCGGCGCCGGTGCGCACGGTCTCGTCGCGCAGCATGCTGTCGCCGACATTGATTGGCGTCGCGGTCGCGGCGAGGCGAACCACCTCGTTCTGGACGAGGACGGCTTCGCCGACGCGCGTCTGGGCTTGCGCGCAAGGCGCAGCGCACAGTGCAACCGACAGCAGTGTGGGGAAAAGCAGAAAACGCAAAATCATTTCGTGACCGATCGAAGTCCCTGGCCGTACGGATCGTGCACGCCCGTGTTGTGGCAGAATTATCACAAGGGGCGTGAGACGAGCGCTAGCTTAGTGACACTTGCGGCAGAATGCGTTCAATGGATCGGCTGAGTTTTGTTTTATTCCGCGGTGACGCAGATTTGCCACGCAAAATAGTCTCACAGCAGTCGCGTGAAGCACACGCGGTTCCAATGGTGTCGCGAAGCGCAGTGATCGCTGTCGCGATCTTCCTAGCGGCACATTTCGCGCTGCTGATCGGGCTGGTGACACCGGAAAAGTTCGTCTTCGACGAGGTGCATTACGTACCGGCGGCGCGTCAGATGCTGGGCTCCACGGCGTCGCAGCCGATGCTCAATCCGATGCATCCGCCGCTGGCAAAGGAGCTGATCGCGGCATCCATCGCGGCCTTCGGCGACAATGCGTTGGGTTGGCGCTATCCGGCGACACTGTTCGGTGCGCTCGCGATCGTCGCGATCTATCTCTGCGGCCTCGCGCTGTTCGGCTCGCAAGGACCTGCGATCGCGGCAGCGCTGATCGCGGCGTTCAACCAGATGCTCTATGTACAGGCGCGCATCGCGATGCTCGACATCTTTGCGCTCGGCTTCGGTCTGCTCGCCATCGCCGCCTTCATGCACGGCTTCCGACGCGAGCGGCCGCAGGCGCTGTTCGCGCTCGCGGGCAGCCTGTTCGGCCTTGCCGCCGCCTGCAAATGGAGCGGCCTGTTTCCGCTCGGCGTCTGCATCGTCATCGTTGCGGTGACCCGCCTGATGCAAAGCTGGCACACGCTGTTTGCCGACGCGAGGCCAGATGACTGGTACCGGCCCGATCTCTGGCCGGGGTTCAAGGCCCATCATGCCGCGCTCTGCTTCGTGCTGCTGCCGGTCGTGGCTTATCTGCCCGCCTTCGTTCCGCTTTACGGGGTGTCGTTGCCTGATCTGATCGAGGCGCAGCGCCGGATCTTTGCCGACAACACCACAACCGCGATCGCCGGCCACACCTATATGAGTTCGTGGCCGTCCTGGCCGCTGCTGGCGCGGCCCGTCTGGTTTCTGTTCGACAAGACCACGGACGACAACGTCGCGGCGATCGTCTTTCTCGGCAATCCCCTGGTGCTGTGGCCGGCGCTGCTCGCGCTCTTGATGGTGCTCCGCGACTTCATCGTCGCGCGTCGCTGGGACGCGTTCCTGATCGCAGCGTTCTATTTCGGACCCTGGCTCGCCTGGGCGCTGCTGCCGCGCACGCTGGGGTTCAGCTATTATTATCTGCCGGCCGCAACGGCGGCTTCGCTCGCGCTGGTCTATGTGTTGCGACGAGAGGGCCTACCGCGCTGGCTGTTGTGGGCTTATGTCGGAATCGCCGCCATCGGCTTTGCGGTGATGCTGCCCATTTCAGCCGCCTTCATCGGCACGTCGATGCAGACCTTCAACCGGCTGATGCTGTTCCAGAGCTGGATCTGACGAGGTGAAACCGCCCGCCGCGAAAGCGGCAGGCGATTTGTCGATCGTCACGACTACTTCGATGCAGTCTTTGTGTCCATGTTGACGACCTGGACGCGGCGATTGATCGGGTCGGCGCCGTTGGCGGTGTCCTTCAGCTTGGTCTTGCCATAGCCGACGGTGACGAGATCGCTGCCGTTGAGGCCGTAGTTCTGGACCAGGTACTTTTTGATCGTGTCGGCGCGGCGCTCCGAGAGGCCCTGGTTGTACTCTTCCGTGCCGATCGCATCGGTGTGGCCGGCGACCACGAAGGTCGAGCCCTTGAGCGACGGGTCGGACAGCGCCTTGCCGAGTGCCTGCACCGACGCTACCGAAGTCTTGGCGATGTCGGCCGAGTTGTAGTCGAACTGGATCTCCAGGTCGATGTTCGGCTTGGTCGCGGCGAGCTCGGCGATCTGGTCACGTTCACCCATCGAGAGCGAACGGGTCTGCCGGTTGCGCACGGTGTTGAGGAACGTCGCTTCCTTGGCCTGCGCGGTCGGGTCGGCCTGGGGACCGGCGGAGAGACCACGGGTGATCGGCCTGGGCTTCAACGCATCCAGGATCTGGCTGGACGAGACGTTGGTGTCGCCGGCGAAAGCCAGGCCCGCCGTCATCGACAGCACGGCCGTGAGCGTGATCGCCTTTAGTCCAAAAGACTTAGTGAAATGGGTCATCGTCGTATCCTCGCTGTAACGCCTGATGGCGATTTGATGCTGCGAGCATAGGGAAGGTTCAAAGGCTCGGATGTGATATTCGTCACGTTGGAGGCGGGGGCTTCCGGGGTAGCCTGCCTCCCGCCCGGAACAGGACCTGCTGTGCTTCCGCCTTTGCGCTGACGGATCGTGGCGGGACGTTGCTGAAACGCGCGGACATCGTTCGTCGCAAAGCGGTCGCGGCATGGTCCGCTCGCGAACAAGCTTTCGGCCAGATGCGCGCCTAGCAAACACCCCCTCATCAGACATGACGGGCGAAGGGAGCCGAGTTCCGTTCAGTGCCGAGGCCAAGTGATCATCAGTTCTATCGTAATGGCCCGCCGGATCGGACCGTGTCTCTCAATGCCATGCCGATCTATATCGGCGCGGCGATGATTGCGGTGGCGATCCTGCTCTCGACGCTGATCGCGGGCTTGACCTCCCGCTATGTCGGTCTTGAAGCGCCGACTGAGGAGAATATGTGGCTGGTCGATCGCCTGACGGGCAACGTCTATCGCTGTCAGGCCGAGGGGCGGGGCAAGGCCTCCTGCGAGCCCGACATCGCTACCGGCAGCGTCGGCGACCGGCCCAAGCTGCCGAAGAGCGGCCACTGAAGCCGTTTTGCTTCGCGTTGCAGCAAGGAAATTGTTTTCCCCGCGAAACGTTCTCGCTTGAGGATACGTAATTGCGAATGCCGGCATGACGCCGGTTTCGTTTTACTTCAGGAGACTTTTCGATGAAGACCTTGCTCACTACCGCAGCCTTTGTCGCGTTCGCTCTTTCAGTTTCGCCCGCGTCCGCCGCGATGATGGCGTGCACCAGCGATAACATGATGAAATCGGCGGCCATGATGGGCGGCACGGCCGACACCCCCGCCAAGGTGGCCATGAACAAGGAAATGGCCATGGCCAACACGGACATGAGCATGGGCAAGATGAAGGGCGCCTGCATGCACTACATGAAGGCGCAAAAAGCCATGATGATGAAGTAGGCCCCGGCCTCACCATCCAACCGCGCTGTCAGCAGATGGCAGCGCGGCTCTTCTTCGCCCTGTTCTGTCGCTGGTTCTGCTTCTGCTTTGCCCGAATCCCGCTACATTGCCTCTCGCAATGTCCCGTGCACCAAAACCCCTTTCGCTTCCGACGACACTGGCCCGGCAGATCTGGCTGCGCGCCCAAAGGCTCGACACGCGTGAACCGTTCGGGAAGGGCGCACAGGCCGTCACCGAGGCGGTCGACCATCTCGGATACGTACAGATCGACACCATCAATGTGATCGAGCGCTGCCATCACCACATCCTGTTCAGCCGCATCCCGTCCTACCGTCGCGCCGATCTGCGTTATGCCCAGAGCGTCGACAAAAGCGTGTTCGAATACTGGACCCATGCGCTGTCCTACGTTCGTTCAGGTGATTTTCGCTTCTTCCTGCCGGCGATGCGCGAGCACAAGCGCGAAGGGCACAGGTGGTACGCCTCGGTGACGCCGGCCGATACGCGCAAGGTGATGCGGCTGCTGCGCGCCGGCCCGCTCACCATCCGCGACATCGAGGACGACGTGCTCACCGAGAAGGAGCATCTGTGGCAGAGCCGGAAACCCTCGAAGCGGGCGCTTCAGCTTGCCTTTTACACTGGCGTCGCCACCATCAGCGCGCGCCAGGGCATGCTCAAGACCTACGATCTGATGGTCAGGCATTTCGGCTGGGACAAGCTGCCGAAGCCGGCGTCGCCCAGGGAGATCACGGCCTATCTGCTCGACCGCGCTCTGCGCTCGCAAGGCGTCGTCAGCCTCGATTCGATCTGCCACCTCGATGCCCCCAGCAAGAAGGCGGTGGCGAGCCTGATCGCTCCGCGCGTCCGCCGCGGCGAACTCGTGCCCGTCGCGATCGAGGGCGCCGGCAAGCAGGAGCATTGGGCGCAGCCTGCCACGCTGGAGCCGCACGAGGTATCGCCCGATCTCGTCCACATCCTCTCGCCGTTCGATCCGCTGATCATCCAGCGCAAGCGCACCAATCTCATCTTCGGCTACAACCATCTGTTCGAAGCCTACGTGCCGAAGGCCAAGCGCAAGCTCGGCTATTTCGCGCTGCCCGTGCTGGTCGGCGACGAGATCGTGGCCGCGCTCGACCTCAAGACCGACCGGCAGGCCAAAAAGCTCTTGATGCAGAAATGGACCTGGCTCGGGCAGGGCAAGAAGACGGCAGGGCGCAAGGAGCTGAAGCAGAAGATCGAGGACGAACTCGATCGGTTCGAGCGGTTTCAGCTTGCAGAGTGAGTGTTCGCCACTGCGGCCAGCCGATCGATCCATGCGCCGAACGCAATCCCGACCGCATACGCCACCACATTCCACAGCGAGAAGATCCGCCCCAGCAGCAGCGCGCCCGCCGTCGTCAGCCGGAAAGCATCGAGCCACGGCGTATGCACCAGCCGCGAAAACTCGACCACGACAGCGATCGCCATCGCGATGGCCACAAGCTGGCCCCGCGTCAACCGCGGAAGCAGCGCCCCGACCAGCAGAAACACCATCGTCGCCCAGAGCAGCGAGCCGCCGTACTTCACTGCGAAGGCGGGAAGGCCGAGCGGAAAGCCGTACCAGCGCAGGGACAGCCCGCAGGCGATTGCGGCCAGCGCCAGCGCGGCGCGGATCATCGATCTCCGCCGCAGCGTATTGGTGTTGACCGGCTGCGCGCCGCGCATGGCTTCCATTGACTCTTTGCTCTTGATGCCCAAAACCGCCCTCAGCCCATAAAAGCAACAACCCTGGGGAAGATATGAGCCAGACCACGACCTATACCGGTTCCGCCGGTGCTAAAAGTGCCATCGAAACCTCGACCATCCGCGCCATTTCCTGGCGCCTGATCCCCTTCCTGGTGCTGGCCTACTTCTTCTCCTATCTCGACCGCGTCAATCTCGGCTTCGCCGCGCTGACCATGAACGCCGAGTTGAAGTTCACGCCGCTGATCTTCTCCTGGGGCGCCGGCATCTTCTTCATCGGCTATTTCATCTTCGAGGTGCCGAGCAATCTGGCGCTGGAGAAGTTCGGCGCGAGCCGCTGGATCGCCCGCATCATGGTGACCTGGGGCATCATCTCGGCTCTCATGGCGCTTACCAACGGCGTGAACAGTTTCTACGTGCTGCGCTTTCTGCTCGGCGTCGCCGAAGCCGGCTTCTTCCCAGGCATCATCCTCTATCTTACATATTGGTATCCGGCCGAATATCGCGCCCGCTTCCTTGCGGCCTTTGCGATTGCCGTGCCGGTTTCGACCGTGATCGGCGCGCCCATCTCCGGCCTGTTGCTCGGGCTCGACGGCGCGATGGGATTGAAGGGCTGGCAGTGGCTGTTTGTTCTCGAGGGCATTCCCTCGGTGCTGCTTGGCGTCGTCACCTGGTTCTACCTCACCGACAGGCCGGAGAAGGCGGACTGGCTCTCGGCCGAGCAGAAGGCCTGGCTCAAGGCCAAGCTCGACGCCGAGATCGCGGCCAAGCAGGCCGTGAAGCATCTGACGCTCGGCGAGGCGCTGTCCTCGCCCAAGGTGATCATGTTGAGCCTGATCTACTTCGGCTTCGTGGGCGCGCTTTATGGCATGCAGTTCTGGCTGCCGCAGATCGTTAAGGCGTTCGGCCTCACCAACGCCCAGACCGGATTCGTCACTGCGATCCCCTATGTGTTTGGTACGATCGCCATGATCCTGTGGGCACGGCATTCGGACGCCACGCGCGAGCGCGTGATGCATGTCGGCGCGCCCATGATCCTGATCGCGGTCGCGCTCGCCGTCTCTAGCTACATCACCGATCCCACCATGACGATGGTGGCGCTGACCTTCGCCGCGATTGGCGTGTTCTGCGTCTTCGGCGTTTTCTGGACCTTGCCGACCTCTTGGCTCTCCGGCACGGCAGCGGCCGGCGCCATCGCGCTGATCAACTCGATCGGCAACCTCGCCGGCTTCGGCGGCCCTTACCTGATCGGCTGGGTCAAGGAAGCGACGGGGCAGACCTCGACGGGCCTTCTGGTGCTCGCGGTGCTGCCGCTGCTCGCCGGCATCCTGGTGTTCATCGGCGGCCACGAGACCAAGCACGAGTTTGTCGAGCAGGGGCGGTGAGGACGACAGCCGTCCTTTCGTAGCCTGGACGGAGCGAGGCGAAATCCAGGACTCGCTCTATTGTAGGATGGGCCCCCGGACATCGCGCTCGATCCGGGTGCCGCTCCCCACCCTACAATCGCACCTTCTTCGAAAGGCTGGCCAATCCTTACCAGCCCTTAACGATCACGCATTCCTGATAACTGACGATTATTGACTTTTATCAGTGATTAGTCGACATTCCTCTCATTGCAGACGCAGGAGTGTCCTCCGATGTTCGTTCGGTCCGTTTTGTCCAGCTATTCCAGGCTCTTGGCGGGTGTGTCGCTGGCCCTGATGGCCACGGCCCTGGCCGGATGCAACGAAACCGTGGCGCAGAAGGCCGAGCCGCCGCGGCCGGTGCTGGTCGCGTCAGCCCATTATGATGCCGAGACCCCGGAGCGCAGCTTCGTCGGCAGCATCAAGCCCCGCATCGAGAGCGACCTCGGCTTCCGCGTCGCCGGCAAGGTCGACAAGCGTCTCGTGGAGGTCGGCCAGACCGTCGAAGTCGGCCAGGCGCTCGCCACCCTCGACGAGGTCGACCTGAAGCTTCAGGCCGAGCAGGCCGTCGCCGAGCAGACCGCCGCCACCGGCGTGCTGGCCCAGGCCGCCGCCGCCGAGCAGCGCGCCAAGGAACTGAAGGCCAAGGGTTGGACCACGGATGCCGCGATGGATTCGAGCCGCGCCGCCGCCGACGAGGCCCGCGCGCGCCTCGATCGTGCCGTCCGCTCGGTCGAACTGACCAAGAACTCCCTTTCCTACGCGACGCTCGTTGCCGACGCCCGTGGCGTCGTCACCGCAACGCTGATCGAGCCCGGCCAGGTGGTCGCCGCAGGCCAGGCTTCGATCCGTGTCGCCCGCTTTGCTGAAAAGGAAGCGGTCGTCGCGATCCCTGAGACGCTGGTTGGACGCGCCAAGTCGGGCGTTGCCAGCGTCACTCTTTGGTCGGAGCCGGACAAGAAGTACGTCGCGAAGCTGCGCGAGATCGCACCGGCCGCCGATCCCGCCACGCGCACCTATCTCGCAAAGTTCTCGCTGCCCGAGGCCGACGACAAGGTCGCGCTCGGTATGACCGCGACGCTGACCCTGTCGGACGCCGCCACCGAGCGCGTCGCGCGGCTGCCGCTGTCGGCGCTGTTCAACGAGGGCGGCAAGCCGTCCTTCTATGTCGTCGACGACAATGGCGCGGTCACGCTGAAGCCTGTCGTCGTGAAGTCCTACGACAGCAACGACGTCGTCATCACGAGCGGTGTCGACGAGGGCGCCAAGATCGTCGCCCTCGGCGTGCAGAAGCTCGATCCCGGCCAGAAGGTGCGGGTCGTGTCGTCGCTGTCCTTCTAAGTTTTGAGTTTTCCACGAGTTACGTCGTGTGAGGTGAGTTTCGGCCTTTGCCCCTACGCGAAGGCTGAAGCGGCGAAGCGATCCAGAACCTGCCCAGCCCCCTGGATTGCTTCGCTGCCTCGCGACGACGGTTTGAACAGAGCGGCTGTCGTTTTGGCAATTGGATCGATTTTCCGGAGAGTGCGATGAAGCGCTTCAACCTTTCGGCCTGGGCCGTCAGCCATCCGACGCTGGTCCTGTTCCTGATGCTCATGCTCGGCGTCGCCGGCTTCTTCTCCTATCAGAAGCTCGGCCGCGCCGAAGATCCGTTCTTCACCGTGAAAGTGGTGAACGTCTCCGTGCTGTGGCCCGGCGCAACCGCACAGGAGATGCAGGCGCAGGTCGCCGATCCCATCGAGAAGAAGATCCAGGAGCTGCCCTATTTCGAGAAGGTGCAGACCTATTCCAAGCCCGGCTTCACCGCGCTCCAGGTCACCTTTCGCGATTCCACGCCGCCGAAGGACGTGCCCTATCTCTTCTATCTCTTGCGCAAGAAGCTGGTCGACGTGCAGGGCCAGCTGCCCTCGGGTATTCTGGGCCCCGTCGTCAACGATGAATTCTCCGACGTCGATTCCATCCTCTACATGATGACCGGCGACGGCGCCGATTACGCCCAGCTCAAGAAGGTCGCCGAAGGTCTTCGCCAGCGCCTCCTGAAGGTGCCAGGTGTCACCAAGGTCGACATGTACGGCAACCAGGACGAGCGCATCTTCGTCGAGTTCAGCCACGCCAAGCTCGCCACGCTCGGCATCACGCCGCAGGCGTTGTTCGATTCGCTCGCCAAGCAGAACAACGTGACACCGGCCGGGACGGTCGAGACTTCGGCGCAGCGCGTGCCGTTGCGCGTCACCGGCGCGCTCGACGGCGCCAAGGCCGTGGCCGAGACGCCGGTCGAAAGCAACGGTCGCGTGTTCCGCCTCGGCGACATCGCCACCGTCACTCACGGCTACGTCGATCCGCCGAGCTTCGTCGTCCGCCAGGAAGGCAAGGCTGCGATCGGCATCGGCGTCGTCACCGCCAAGGGCGCCAACATCCTCGAGCTCGGCAAAGACGTCGAGAAGGCGACTGCGGAGTTCATGAAGGCGGTGCCCCAAGGTATCGATGTTTCGATGATTGCCGATCAGCCCAAGGTGGTCGAGCACGCCGTCGGCGAGTTCGTGCACTCCTTCATGGAAGCGCTCGTCATCGTGCTGTTCGTCTCGTTCCTGGCGCTGGGCTGGCGCACCGGTATCGTGGTCGCGCTCTCCGTGCCGCTTGTGCTCGGCATCGTCTTCATCGTGATGAACACGATGTCGCTCGACCTGCATCGCATCACGCTCGGCGCCCTGATCATCGCGCTCGGACTGCTCGTGGATGATGCCATCATCGCGGTCGAGATGATGGTTGTGAAGATGGAGCAGGGTTGGGACCGCATGCGCGCGGCCTCCTTCGCCTGGGAATCGACGGCGTTTCCGATGCTCACGGGAACGCTGGTCACGGCCGCTGGCTTCCTCCCCATCGGCTTTGCCAATTCGGCGGTCGGCGAATATGCCGGCAGCATCTTCTGGATCGTGGCGATCGCGCTGGTCGCTTCCTGGTTCGTGGCGGTGATCTTCACGCCCTATATCGGCGTGAAGCTGCTGCCGGAGATCAAAGTCCACCACAACCACGATCCGCATGCGGTCTACGAGACCCGCATGTACCGCGGCCTGCGCGCCATCGTGCAATGGTGCGTCAATCACCGCATCACCGTCGTCGTCGCGACCGTCGGCGTCTTCATCGCCTCCATCGTCGGCTTCGGCCATGTCCAACAGCAGTTCTTCCCGCTGTCGGAGCGGCCCGAGCTGTTCCTGCAGCTGCGCCTGCCCGAGGGCACCGCCTTCAACGTGACCGAGAAGGCCGTGGAGAAGGCCGAAACGTTGCTGAAGGACGACAAGGACATCGAGACCTATACGTCCTATGTCGGCCAGGGCTCGCCGCGCTTCTGGCTCGGCCTCAACCCGCAGCTTCCGAACGAGGCGTTCGCCGAGATCGTCATCGTCGCCAAGGGCGTCGAGGCGCGCGAGCGGGTCAAGGCCAAGATCGAGGGCGCCGTTGCCGACGGAATGCTGACTGAGGCGCGCGTCCGCGTCGACCGTTTCAATTTCGGTCCGCCGGTCGGCTTCCCCGTCCAGTTCCGCGTGATCGGCCCGGACGCCAACAAGGTGCGCGAGATCGCCTACCAGGTTCGCGACGTCATGCGGCAGAACAAGAACGTCAAGGACGTCCAGCTCGACTGGAATGAGCAGTCGCCTTACCTCAAGCTCGTCGTCGATCAGGATCGCGCTCGCGCCATGGGGCTGACCCCGCAGGACGTGTCGCAGGCGCTGTCGATGCTGATCTCCGGCGCGCAGGTGACGACGGTGCGCGACGGCATCGAGAAGGTCGCCGTGGTCGCCCGCGCGATCCCGTCCGAACGTCTCGACCTCGGCGGCGTCGGCGATCTCACCATCACCTCGAAGAACGGCGTCGCGGTGCCGCTCCAGCAGATCGCCAGGATCGAATATTCGCACGAAGAGCCGATCATGTGGCGGCGCAACCGCGACATGGCGATCACCGTGCGCTCCGACGTGGTCGATGGCGTGCAGGCGCCCGACGTGACCAATCAGATCACGCCGAAGCTCCAGCAGATCAAGGACTACCTCGAGCCGGCCTACCGCATCGAGCCGGGTGGCGCGTTCGAAGAATCGGCCAAGGGCAATGCCTCGATCTTCGTCCTCTTCCCGGTGATGGTCATGGTGATGCTGACGCTGCTGATGATCCAGCTGCAGAGCTTCTCGCGCCTGTTCCTGGTGTTCCTGACCGCACCGCTCGGCATCGTCGGTGCCTCCTTTGGTCTCAACGTCGCCAACGCCCCATTCGGCTTCGTGGCGCTGCTGGGTCTGATCGCACTCGCCGGCATGATCATGCGCAACACGGTCATCCTGGTGGACCAGATCGAGACCGACGTATCTCACGGCTTGACCCGCCGGGAGGCGATCGTGGAGGCTACCGTCCGCCGCGCCCGTCCGGTGGTGCTGACGGCGCTCGCCGCCATCCTAGCCATGATCCCGCTGTCGCGCTCGGCCTTCTGGGGCCCGATGGCGATCACCATCATGGGCGGCCTGTTCGTCGCGACCTTCCTCACACTCCTTTACCTGCCGGGCCTCTATGCGCTTTGGTTCAGGAAGAGCCTCGACGAAGCTGGTACGCCGGAACAGCCTGCCGCGCCGCAGCATGGGAGCGATGACCAGCACGCAATTCCGCTTGCTGAAGCGGCTGAATAAATGAGAAGACTAACGACGGACGAGTCCTGACACATGACACTGGTTGCGGAACATATCGAAGGCGACACCCGGGATCGTATTCTCGAGGTGGCCGAGCGGCTGTTCCGCCAGATCGGCTACCAGAAGACCACGGTCGGGGACATTGCCAAAGAGCTCCGGATGAGCCCCGCCAACGTCTATCGCTTCTTCGAATCGAAGAAGGCGATCCATCAGGCGGTGGCGCGTTCGCTGATGGGCGAGGTCGAGCTCGAGGCGCAGCGGATCGTGGCGCGGCCCGGTCCCGTGCTCGAGCGCTTTCGCGAGTTGCTCACCACCATCCATCGCATGAACACCGAGCGTTATGTCGGGGACAACAAGCTGCATGAGATGGTTGAGATCGCGATGCAGGAGGATTGGGACGTCTGTGTCAACCACATGGAGTGCATCGCCGGATTTGTCGGACAGATGATCGCGCAAGGTGCTGTTTCCGGCGAGTTCGAGGCGCCGGACCTGCAACTGGCCTCGCTCTGCGCCTGTACCGCCATGATGCGCTTCTTCCACCCCCAGATGATCGCCCAGTGCGCCACCAAGCCGGGCCCGACCATCGACCAGATGATCGATTTCGTCATCGCCGGTCTGTCGCCGCGCCACTGACGGGGCGGGGCGTTTGCCCTATAAGCTGCTTCGCATGGCCCGGACTGGCGGGATAGCGGAGAAGCAGCGCGTGACCGAGAAAGATCTGTACTTCTACGAGCCCGCCAAGGGCCACGGCCTCAAGCACGATCCCTTCAACGCCATCATCGCGCCGCGGCCGATCGGCTGGATCTCCTCGCGTGACACCAAGGGCCACGTCAACCTCGCGCCCTACAGCTTCTTCAACGCGTTCTGCTACGTCCCGCCGATCATCGGCTTCTCCTCCACCAACTGGAAGGACACGGTCTCGAACATCAAGCAGACCGGCGAGTTCGTGTGGAATCTGGCCACCATGGACCTCGCCAAGCAAATGAACGCGACCGCCGCGCATGTCGCCCCTGAAGTCGACGAGTTCGAGATCGCAGGCCTCACCGCAGTCCCCGGCAAGCTCGTCAACGTGCCGCGCGTCGGCGAGAGCCCCGTCGCCTTCGAGTGCAGGGTGTCGGATATCGTCCGCCTCAAGGGCGCCAATGGCAAGGAGGCCGATGCCTGGCTGACGCTGGGCGAGGTCGTCGCCGTCCACATCGACAAGGCCATGATCAAGGACGGCGTCTACCAGACCGCCGCCGCCCGCCCGATCGTGCGCGCCGGCCGCCGCGGCGATTATTTCGAGATCAAGCCGGAAAACATGTTCGAGATGGTCCGGCCAGATTAGGACCGGCCCTCTCTCCACTCCGTCATTCCGGGGCGCGCCGACAGGCGCGAGCCCGGAGTCCATACTCACGATCGTGGCTATGGATCCCGGGCTCGACGCTGCGCGTCGCCCCGGAATGACGGTGTAGGGGCATCTCACTGCCCCCTCCCGGAACTGCACCCACGCCCGGCCGTTATCGCCTCCGGGGGGCGGCCGCCCGGTCGCGCCAATTCGCACGATTGTGCGGGCGAAGTCTTCACCCACCCCGGCCACTTTCCGCTAAAATGACCCGTCACCGCGCCGTTGCATGAGGTCCGCCATGAGCTTTCGCCGCGACACCATCACCAAGCCGATCTTCTCCTGGGCGCGCGGCGTGCTGCCGGCAATGTCTGACACCGAGCGCGAGGCGCTGGAGGCCGGCGACGTCTGGTGGGACGCCGATCTATTCACCGGCAATCCTGACTGGTCGAAGCTGCTGAAGACGCCGCAGGCGAAATTGACCGGCGAGGAGCAGGCTTTCCTCAACGGACCGGTCGACGAGCTCTGCGTCATGCTCGACGAGTGGAAGATCTTCTGGGAATGGCGCGACCTGCCGCAGGAGGCGTGGGCCTTCGTCAAGCGCGAAAAATTCTTCGGCATGATCATCCCGAAGGAGTTTGGCGGCCTCGGCTTCTCGCCCTATGCCCATTCGGAAGTCGTGCGCAAGATTTCGACCCGCTCGATCGCGGCCGCCGTCACCGTGATGGTGCCCAACTCCCTTGGGCCCGGCGAGCTCCTGATGCGCTTCGGAACGAAAGAGCAGCAGGAGCGCTGGCTGCCACGGCTTGCCGACGGCCGCGACATTCCCTGCTTCGGCCTCACCAGCCCCGAGGCCGGCTCCGACGCTGCCTCGATGGTCGACACCGGAATCATCTGCAAGGGCGTGTTCGAGGGTCGCGAGGTCATGGGCCTCAGGCTCAACTGGCACAAGCGCTACATCACGCTGGGGCCCGTCGCGACGCTGCTGGGCCTCGCGTTCAAGGCTTATGACCCCGACCATCTCGTCGGCGATCAGGACGAGCTCGGTATTACGGTCGCGTTGATCCCGACCAACCTGCCCGGCGTCGAGATAGGCCATCGCCATCTGCCGTCGATGCAGGTTTTCCAGAACGGCCCGAACTGGGGCCGCGACGTCTTCATCCCGCTCGACTATGTCATCGGCGGCAAGGAGCGGCTTGGTCAAGGCTGGAAGATGCTGATGACGGCGCTCGCCGCCGGCCGCGGCATCTCGCTGCCGTCGCTTTCCGCGGCCGGCGCCGCCTACGCAGCGCGCACCACCGGTGCTTATGCCCGTATCCGCGAGCAGTTCGGCATCTCCATCTCCAAGTTCGAGGGCGTCGAGGAGCCGCTCGCGCGCATCGTCGCCACTGCCTACCAGCTCGACGCAGCGCGCCGGCTCACCTGCGCGGCGCTGAACGCGGGCGTCCATCCGGCCGTGATCTCCGGCATCATGAAGCTGCACGCGACCGAGCGGATGCGTATCGCGATCGACGATGCCATGGACATCCACGGCGGCAAGGCGGTGATCGACGGTCCGCAAAACTACATCGGCAATCTCCACCGCGCCGTGCCCGTCGGCATCACGGTCGAGGGCGCCAACATCCTGACCCGCAATCTCATCGTGTTCGGGCAGGGCGCCATCCGCGCGCATCCATACCTGCTGGAAGAGATGAATGCGCTGGCCGACGCGGACCGCGAGCGCGGACTCGCCGCGTTCGACAAGGCGTTCTGGAAGCACGTCGGTCACAGCTTTCAGACGCTGTTCCGTGCCTTCGGCCGAAGCTGGACCTTTGGTGCCTTCGCGCTTGCGCCCGATGCGGGCGATGCCACGCCGTTCTACCGCCAGCTCTCGCGCTACTCCGCCGCGTTTGCGCTCTGCGCCGACATGGCGCTGCTCACGCTCGGCGGCGCGCTCAAGCGCAAGGAGATGCTGTCGGCGCGCTTCGGCGACATCCTTTCGGAACTGTACTTGCTCTCGGCCGCGCTGAAGCGATGGCAGGACGAGGGAAGGCAGAAAGAGGATTTTGCCGCGCTGGAATGGTGCATGGCGACCGGCTTCAAGACCATCGAGATCAGGCTGGCCGAAATCCTCGCCGATCTGCCGAACCGCTTCGTCGCGCTGATCCTCAAGCTCGTGGTGCAGCCCTTCGGCGCTCGCGTCCTCGGGCCCTCTGACCGCGTCGTGCACCAATGTGCAGGCCTCGTGCTGGAGCCTACGGCCGCACGCGAACGCCTCACGCCGGATCTGGCCCATGTCGATGACGACAGCGGCTTCTCCCGGCTGGAGCGCGCGTTCAAGCTGGTGACGAGTACCGACGCCATCGCCAAGCGCGTGCGCGCGGCGCATATCCGCGATTGGAAGGACGCCGTCGCCAAGGGCGTGATCACGCAGGCCGAAGGCGAGCAGCTTGCGGCGGCTCACGAAGCCGTCACAAAAGTCATCGAGGTCGACGATTTTGCGCCGGAGGCGCTGTCGCCGATTTACAAGAAAACCGGCGACGTGCATCAGTTCTTCCAGGAACTCGGTGAACAGAGGGCGGCGAGCTGATGGCACGACCGGTATTCATCGTCGACGGCAGTCGGACGCCGTTCTTGAAGGCGCGCTCGGGGCCGGGCCCGTTCACGCCGGTCGATCTCGCGGTGCAGTGCGGTCGGCCGCTGCTGGCACGCCAACCCTTCTCTCCGGCTGATTTCGACCAGGTCATCCTCGGCTGCGTCAACGTGATCGCGGACGAGATGAACCCGGCCCGAGTCGCTGCGCTCCGGCTCGGCATGGGCGAGGACATGGTGGCCTTCACCGTGCAGATCAATTGCGGCTCCGGGATGCAGTCGATCGACACCGCCTACCGCTACATCCGCGAAGGCCATGCCGACATGATTCTCGCCGGCGGCACCGAGGCGCTGAGCCACGCACCGCTGGTCTGGCCGAATTCCGGCGTGCGCTGGTTCGCTGGTCTTGCCGCCGCCAAGGGCGTGGCCGCGAAGCTTGCCGCCGCGTTCAAGCTGCGCCCGCGCTATCTCAAGCCGATCATCGGTCTCGAGCGCGGGCTGACCGATCCGATCACCGAACTCAACATGGGGCAGACCGCCGAGGTCGTCGGCCATCTTTTCGGCATCACCCGCGCCCAGTCCGACGCCTATGCCGCAGAGAGCCATCGCCGCCTCGCGCATGCGCAGGCTGAAGGTTTTCTGAAAGGCGAGGTCGAGACCGCGTTCTCCCGCGACGGCAAATTCTTCGACCACGACGACGGCGTGCGTCCGGACTCCACGGCCGAGACGCTGGCAAAGCTCCGGCCGGTGTTCGAGCGCCCGTGGGGACAGGTCACCGCCGGCAATTCCTCGCAAATCACAGACGGCGCCTCCTGGGTGATCCTCGCCTCCGATGCCGCGGTGGCAAAGCACAAGCTGACGCCCAAGGCTGCGATCGTCGACAGCAACTGGGCTGCGCTCGATCCAAGCATCATGGGGCTCGGCCCCGTGATGTCGGCCACGCCGCTCCTGACCCGCAACAACCTCACCCTCCAGGACGTCGAGACCTGGGAATTGAATGAGGCCTTTGCGACTCAAGTGCTCGGCTGTCTCGCCGCCTGGAACGACGAGAAGTTCTGCCGCGAGATTTTGCGGCTTGATGGCGCGGCTGGCGAGATCGATCGTGGCAAGCTCAATGTCGATGGTGGGGCCATCTCGCTCGGCCATCCCGTCGGCACCTCGGGCAACCGTATCGTGCTGCATCTCGTCAATGCGATGAAGCGGCTCGGCACGCGGCGCGGAATTGCCACCGAGTGCATCGGCGGCGGGCTCGGCGGCGCCATGCTGATCGAGGCGGTGTGACCATGGATTCCAAGATCATGACCGCGCTCGGCGACCGCGTGCTCTCGCTCGGGCCCCAACCGTCAGCCGACGGCCCCTACAAGCACTTCAAGCTGACGCGTGATGCCGACGGCGTCGCCTGGCTGCTGTTCGATCGTGCCGATTCCAGCGCCAATACGCTGTCCGCCGATGTGATGGAGGAGTTCGACGCTGTGCTCGCCGCGATCGAGACCGAGCGACCTGCAGGCCTCGTCATCCGCTCGGCAAAACCGTCCGGCTTCATTGCCGGCGCCGACGTCAACGAATTCCGCGGCGCCACCGATCCTGAGATGGTCGAAACCCGCATCCGCGCCGCGCATGCGGTGGTGGACCATCTGGAAGCGCTCAAGCTGCCGACGGTGGCAGTGATCCATGGCTTCTGCCTCGGCGGCGGGCTCGAGGTCGCGCTCGCTTGCCAGTCACGCATCGCCATCGACGGCGCGCGCTTCGGCTTTCCTGAGGTGATGCTGGGCCTGCATCCCGGTCTCGGCGGCACCGCGCGCTTCACCGCGCTGGTCAATCCGACCCAGTCGATGGCGCTGATGCTGACCGGCCGCACCATCGACGCCCGCCGCGCCAAGGCGCTCGGCCTCGTCGACAGCGTGACGCAGGAGCGCCACGTCCGGGGCGCCGTGAAGGACGTGTTGTTCGGCCGGCTCAAGCGGGCAAAGCCCGGGCTTCTCACCCGCGCGGCCAATCTCGGCCCCGTGCGCGGGCTGCTCGCCAAACGCATGCGCGCGGAGGCGGCGAAGGCCGCGCCCCGCGAGCATTATCCGGCGCCCTACGCGCTGATCGATCTCTGGGAGACTCATGGCGGCAGCAAGGCCGCGATGCTGAAGGCGGAGCAGGCGTCTTTCTCCAAATTGATGGTGACGCCGACCGCGCAGAATTTGATCCGCGTGTTCTTCCTGCGCGAGCAGATGAAGAAGGCGGCCGGCAGTGGCAACACGGTCAAGCACGTTCACGTCATCGGCGCCGGCGCCATGGGCGGCGACATCGCGGCTTGGGTCGCCGGGCAGGGACTGCGCGTCTCGCTCGCCGACATGAAGGCCGAGCCGATCGCGGGTGCAGTGAAGCGCGCCGCCGAGCTCTACGGCAAGATCATCCGCAAGTCGACCGAGGTGCGCGACGCGCTCGACCGCCTGATCCCCGACTTGGACGGGGAGGGCGTGCGCAACGCCGATCTCATCATCGAGGCGGTGCCTGAGAAGCTGGAGCTCAAGCAGAAGGTCTATGCCGGCCTCGAGCCCAGGATGAAGCCGGGCGCGATCCTTGCGACCAACACCTCGAGCATTCCGCTCCAGGACCTGCGCACCACGCTGGCGCGTCCCGAGCGGCTCGTCGGCCTGCATTTCTTCAATCCGGTATCGCGGCTGCAACTGGTCGAGGTCGTCAGCCATGACGGAAACGACGCACAGGTGCTGAAGGAGGCGCTCGCTTTCGTCGGCGCGATCGACCGCCTGCCGCTCTCCGTGAAGAGCTCGCCCGGCTTCCTCGTCAACCGCGCGCTGACCCCCTATATGCTCGAAGCCATGGTGATGCTGGACGAGAAGACCGACCAGCGCCTGATCGACGCCGCGGCCGAGCAGTTCGGCATGCCGATGGGGCCGATCGAGCTTGCCGACCAGGTCGGGCTCGACATCTGTCTCGACGTCGGCGACATGCTGCGCGCAAAGTTCGGTGATCTCCTGCCGCCGACGCCCGCCTGGCTGCGCGAGAAGGTCGCCAAGGGCGAACTCGGCCGCAAGTCCGGCAAGGGTTTCTACACCTGGAAGGACGGCAAGGCGGAGAAGGCGCCGTTGCCCGAGACCGGTCCCCGCGTCACCGATCAGATGATCGACCGCCTGGTGCTGCCGATGTCAAATGTCTGCGTCGCCGCCCTTCGCGAGGGCGTCGTCGACAATCCTGATACGGTCGACGGGGCGATGATCTTCGGCACGGGTTATGCACCGTTCCGCGGTGGCCCGCTGAACTATGCACGCACACGGGGGGTGGAGAATGTCGTATCCACCCTGCGTACGCTGGCCGAACGATTCGGCGGACGCTTCGCGCCCGACCCGGGCTGGGACAATTTCAAATGAGCGACGCATGACCGAGAAGTCCGACACCGAACCGAGCGGCGATCTCTGCATCCGCACGCTGGCGATGCCTGCCGACACCAACGCCAATGGCGACATCTTCGGCGGTTGGCTGCTCAGCCAGATGGACGTCGGCGGCGGCGTGTTCGCCTCGAAAGTCGCGAAGTCGCGTACCGTCACGGTCGCGATCGATGCGATGAACTTTCGAAAAGCGGTGTATGTCGGCGATCTCGTCTCGGTGTACGCCAACCTCGTGCGCGTCGGGCGCACCTCGCTCACCGTCCATCTCGAAGCCTGGGCGCTGCGGCGGCGCGAGGTGCAACCGATCCTCGTGACCGACGGCAATTTCACCTATGTCTCGATCGACGACATTGGCCATCCGCAGGCAATCCAGCGAATCGATCCGCCGATCGTGACGTAACCGCGCGCGGCGAACGGTCCCTTCTCACGAAAACTTGCTGGCGGGGGAAACGCGGCGCCGTCGCGTCATCGCGTCGCTTCTTTGCCAAGAACGGGTCACAAAACGGATGAGGTCCCGGCGTACTCAATGGCTCGTCGATTCGGGGTGGAAACCGGCTGATTGGCCCTAGGAACCTTTGGGCGGAGATGCCGTTATTTGCCCGCACTGAGGAATCCACGGGCCATGCCGGACAGCTACATCATCGAAGTGAATTCAGAAACCGCGGGTATCGTCGTTCGCGGCCACGGAGGCTACTGCTTCTTCGCCTCGTCCCACCAGTTCAATCGGCTCGAAGGCCAGCTCTTCCGCAACGCCCGCGAAGCCGAGCGCGCCGCGCGCAGGTTGCTGGATGGCGATGTGAAGGAGGCGGCGTAGTTCGCCCGCCTTGTCATTCCGGGGCGCGCGCAGCGCGAACCCCGAATCGAACCTGCGGCAAAAATTGCCGACCAATGGATGCCGGGCCCGCGCCGCTGGCGCGTTCCGAACGACATCGTCGATCACAACTTCGTTGCGGAGCGCGACAACAGCTTCCACTCATCGCTCTGCTTCTGCCAGTTCATCAGGATGTGAAGGCTGTTTGCCAGCTTCTTGCCGTCGGTCATCATCTCGGCCATCCAGTGGAAGCGCACGATCGCGGCGGGGCCGACGATCTTGATGGTCGGATCCTTGTACGTAATCGACAGGAATTTCGTCTTGCCGTCGGTGGCGTTGGCGACGAAGGCTGCCTTGTCCTCGAGGAAGCCGTTGGAATGGCTGTAGCTCAGATCCTCCGAGCACAGCGCGCTGAGCGCCTTCGGATCGGCCGCGATCTGGGCGAGGCGAAAGGCCTCGACTTTTCTTGCCACCGCCTCGTCGTCCGTTGCGGCAGCCTGATCGCGATTGCGTGTCATCGTATTCTCCGTTCTTGAACTTGCGCCCACTGTTGCAGCCGCATTCGGTTTTGTCGAGCGTCAGGTGGTCGTCGCAATGCGCTGCATTGCGTCGGTCGGCGCGAATTGATACGTCTCGCGCATCGTTGCCAAGTGCGCGAGAGGAAACTCGAAATGATGCAGGGACTGGGCAAAGCGTTACTGTTCGATATCGACGGAACGCTCGCCAACACCGACCCGCTCCACCTGAAGGCGTTCAATCAGGTGCTCGGTCCACGCGGTCATTTCTTCGACCACGCGCGTTTCTCCAGAGAGTTGCAAGGCTTCGCCAATGTGTCGATCGGTGAGCGCTTTCTGCCTGACGAGACGTTGGAGCGGCGCGCCGAAATCCTCGGCGAGAAGGAAGAAGTGTTCCGGACGCTGGTCGCGGGGCAGATCGAACCGCTCCCGGGTCTGATGGCGCTGCTCGACCGCGCGGATGCGGCCGGCATTTCCATGGTCGCCGTCACCAACGCGCCGCGGCTCAATGCCGAGTTGCTGCTGTCGGGTCTCGGCATCACGCATCGCTTCAAGACGCTCGTGATCGGCGATGAACTGCCGCATGGCAAGCCGCATCCGCTACCCTACCAGGAGGGGCTGCGCTTCGTCGGCGCCAGCGCGGCTGCCTCGATCGCGTTCGAGGATTCTCGCTCCGGGGTGCAGTCGGCCACGGCCGCCGGGATTCCGACCATCGGCATCCGGACCAGCCTCAGCGATGCTGACCTTGTTGGCGCCGGCGCGGTCGCCTCCGCCAGCGCCTTCGACGATCCGGCGCTGCTCGTGCGGCTCGCGCGCGCGTTGGCATGGTGAGCGTCGCATCCATTAACCGTGATCGGCGTGCGCATTGACCGCGCGCGCGAGAAGCCGCACCATGCACCATTCTGATTTGAGGCCATTGCCGTGACCGGATTGACCCATCGCCAAGCTGAAATTCTCAACATCGCCCGCGCCTCCGGCCGCGTCATGGTCGAGGAACTGGCGCGCCGGTTCGAAGTCTCGGCGCAGACCATCCGCAAGGATCTCAACGATCTCTGCGAGCGCCGCTCGCTCACCCGTATCCATGGCGGCGCCATCATCGCCTCCGGCGTCGAAAACCTCGCCTATGAGGCGCGCCGTTTCGTCGCCGCCGACGAGAAGAAAGCCATCGGCGTTGCGGCCGCCTCGCTGATCCCGAACGGGTGCTCGCTCTTCATCAACATCGGCACCACGACCGAGGAGGTCGCGAGCGCGCTGACCTCGCACGAGGACCTGCTGGTCATCACCAACAACCTCAACGTCGCCATGCTGCTCTACCGCCATCCCCGCATCGAGGTGGTGGTGGCCGGCGGAACGGTGCGGCGCGCTGACGGCGCGGTGGTCGGCTCGACCGCGACTCAGTTGATCGGCCAGTTCAAGGTCGACTACGCCATCATCGGCGCGTCCGCGATCGACGAGGAGGGCGCGCTGCTCGACTTCGACTATCGCGAGGTGCAGGTTGCGCAGGCCATCATCGCCAATGCCCGCAGTGTCATGCTGGTCGCAGATTCAACCAAGCTTCGCCGCAGCGCGCCGGTCCGCATCGCGCATATGACCCAGATCCAGACCTTCGTGACCGACCAGGAGCTGCCCGAGCGTCTCGCCACCATCTGCCACAGCAAGGGCATCGAGGTGGTAGAGGCGATGCCGAAGGGCGCTGACATCGACGAAACCCAGACCGATGCGCAGGATGCAGCGCCTGAAGCAGCGCCGGTAGTGCGGCTGCGCTAAGCGCCGTCCCACGGGTTGAGCAGCCGCACGCCCATGGGTTCGAAATCCCTCACATTGCGGGTAACGACTGTCAGGCCGTGAACGAGCGCGGTCGCTGCAATGAGAGCGTCACGTTCAGCGCGCGGATTGGGAACATGTAGTTGCGCGCAGCGCTGCGCCACGGCCGTATCGATGGCCAGGACCCGTCCCTCGAAGCGCGTCAGGACCTGGCCGTCGATCCAACTGCGCAAGATCGCACCTCGCGCAGCGTCCTTGCGCTCGATCAGACGCGCGCCGAGTTCGATCTCGAGAATCGAAATGACGGACACGAAGAAGCTTGCCGCGGGAACTGCATTGGCCCAGGCGACGGCATTGCGGTCAGCTTTGGCTGGTTGCCTGAGTTCGGAAATGACATTGGTGTCCAGCAGAAACATCAGTCGAGACCGGCGGGCCTGAAGACCCCGCCGGATATGCGAGGCGGATCGAAATCAAAGTCCGCACTCGTTTGCGCCAAAGCCTCGGCAAGACTCATGTGTCCGCCGCTCAGGCGCAGATAATCTTCGATCGTCAGCAGCACGTGGGCCGGGCGACCCCGGTCTGTGATGAAGACTGGTCCCTGCGATGCAGCTTTTTTCGCGCCGCTGGTGTCCTGATTGAATTCTCGGCTGGTGAGTGTGGTCACCATCGTCAGCCCCTCTCGGTAGCGGCGTCGTCATACCGGCGCAAATAATATGTAGTTATGTTGCTACATTCAAGGCTGCGAGTTCGCTCGTTGGCCCGCGTGCTGCTCGATCAAGCCGATTGCCCCAGAATCCGCCCATGAGGCTGCCGATTTCTCGACCACTTTGGCGATGGAAAAGTTCCACTTTCACTTCCATTCGTCTCTCTTTCGTCTTGCTTTCGTTTTCCGGTGTGATCTAATCAAAAACGAAAGTTGCCGCGCGACGGAACGAGCGGTTTTCGGGGGATGCGTCTGTTGGAGCGTATTTTCGACCTCGCCATCATTGGAGGCGGTGTTAACGGTTGCGGCATCGCGCGTGACGCGGTGGGTCGCGGCAACACTGTTTTCCTGTGCGAAATGAACGATTTGGCGAGCGGGACGTCGTCCTGGTCGACCAAGCTGGTGCACGGCGGCCTGCGCTATCTCGAATATTACGAATTCCGTCTGGTCCGCGAGGCGCTGATCGAGCGCGAGATCCTCTGGGGCATCGCGCCCCACATCATTCGCCCCCTGCGTTTCGTTTTGCCGCATCACGCCGGCCTGCGCCCCGCCTGGCTGCTGCGTCTCGGCCTCTTCCTCTACGATCACATCGGCGGTCGTCATTTGCTGCCGGCGACCCGCTCGGTCGATCTCCGGCGCGACGAGGTCGGCAAGCCGTTGATTCCGAATCGCTATGGCCGCGGGTTCGAATATTCCGACTGCTTCGTCGACGACGCTCGCCTGGTCGTGCTGAACGCACGTGACGCGGCCGACAAGGGCGCTGAGATCCGCACCCGCACCCGCGCGACGGATATCAAGCAGTCCGACGGCATCTGGACCGTCGGCATGGTCGATACGCTGACCGGCGCGCGTTCGCAGATCCAGGCTCGCGCGCTCGTCAATGCGGGAGGCCCCTGGGTCGAGGACGTGCTCGGCCGCGGTGCAGGCGTCAACGCGAAAGCCAAGGTGCGCCTGGTGCAGGGCTCGCACATCGTGGTCAAGAAGCTCTACGACCACGACCGCGCCTACATGTTCCAGAACGCAGACGGTCGCATCATCTTCGTCATCCCCTATCAGGACGACTTCACGCTGATCGGCACCACCGACCGCGATTATGACGGCGATCCGTCCAAGGTGAAGGCGACCGCCGAGGAGATCCAATATCTCTGCGCTGCCGCAAGCGAATATCTCGCCAAGCCCGTGACATCAGAGGATGTCGTCTGGACCTATTCCGGCGTGCGACCACTTTATGACGACGGCGCCAGCGAAGCCAAGGCCGCGACTCGCGATTACGTATTCGAACTCGATACGCCTGGCGGGGTGCCGTTGCTGTCGATCTATGGCGGCAAGATCACGACCTATCGTCGTCTCGCCGAGGAAGCGCTTGAGCGGCTCGCGCCCTATCTTCGCAGTGCGAAAGCGCGTGAGGGCTGGACCGCCAAATGGCCGCTGCCGGGCGGCGACATGGACGTGTCGGTCGTCGATGGCCTGATCGCCGAGCTCCAGCGCGGCTATCCCTTCCTGAGCCATGAGCACGCGCGGCGCCTCGCGCGCGCCTACGGCACACGCGCCATCAAGCTGCTGGGCGACGCCAAGTCGGCCGCCGATCTCGGCCAGGCTTTCGGCGCAACCCTGACGGAACGTGAGGTTCGCTACCTGATGACCAACGAATGGGCGGTGACCGCCGAAGATATCGTTTGGCGCCGCTCCAAGCTCGGCCTGCGGCTATCTGTCGACGAAATTGCCGCCCTGAGTGACTGGATCAAGACTCACGTCGTGTCGCAAAGTCCTCTGCTGCAGGCAGGAGGACGCTCATGAGCGTGACTCTCGATCACGTGACCCGGATCGTCGATGGGGTCCCACACATCCGCGACGTCTCGCTGACGCTCGAGAGCGGCACGCTCAACGTGCTGCTCGGACCGACGCTGTCGGGCAAGACATCGATCATGCGGCTGCTCGCCGGCCTCGACAAGCCGACCACGGGCAAGTTGCTGGTGGGCGGCAAGGACGTCACCGGCGCCGACGTGCGTCAGCGCTCGGTTGCGATGGTCTATCAGCAGTTCATCAACTATCCCTCTCTGACGGTTTACGAGAACATCGCCTCGCCCCTGCGCGTACAGGGCAAGCCGCGCGAGGAGATCGAGGCGCGCGTGGCCGAGGCCGCCAGGCTGCTGCGGCTCGAACCGTTCCTGAAGCGCACGCCGCTCCAGCTGTCCGGCGGCCAGCAGCAGCGCACCGCGATCGCGCGCGCTCTGGTGAAGGGCGCCGATCTCGTGCTGCTCGACGAGCCGCTCGCCAATCTCGACTACAAGCTGCGCGAGGAGCTGCGCGCCGAGCTGCCGCGCATCTTCGAGGCCTCCGGCGCGATCTTCGTCTATGCCACGACCGAGCCGACCGAAGCGCTGCTGCTGGGCGGCAACACGGTCTGCATGTGGGAAGGGCAGGCGCTCCAGATCGGCGAGACCACCAATGTCTATCGCCGGCCACAGACCTTGCGCGTGGCGCAGGTGTTCTCCGATCCGCCGCTCAACCTCGTCGGCATCGAGAAGAAGAACGGCGCCGTGCAATATGCCGGCGGCACGGCGTCGCCGGCCTCGGGCCTCTATTCATCGCTGGCCGACGGCACCTATCGCGTCGGCTTCCGCGCCCATCAGCTTGGGCTTGCCAATGGCGAGGCCGATCGCCACGCCTTCCATGCCACGGTGACGGTGACCGAGATCACCGGTTCGGAGAGTTTCGTGCATTTGACCCGCGACGGATCGAACTGGGTTGCGGTGCTGCACGGCGTGCACGAGTTCGAGCCAGGCCAGACGCTGGACGCCGTGCTCGATCCCAATGATGTCTTCGTCTTCGACGCGGCTGATCGCCTCGTCGCGGCACCCGGCTCGTGAGGGAGATGCGATATGGCCCGCATTGACCTCGTCGATCTCGCCCATTCCTACGGCGGCAACGATGCGCCGCAGGAAACCTTTGCGCTGAAGCCGGTGACCATGACCTGGCGGCAGGGCGGCGCCTATGCGCTGCTCGGCCCGTCCGGCTGCGGCAAGACCACGCTGCTCAACGTCATCTCCGGCATCATCACGCCGTCGCGCGGGAAAATCCTGTTCGACGGCCAGGACATCACACCGCTGTCAACCCAGAAGCGCAACATCGCCCAGGTGTTCCAGTTTCCGGTGATCTACGACACCATGACGGTGGGGCAGAACCTGGCGTTTCCGCTGAAGAACCGCGGTGTGCCGAAGGCCGAGATCGACAGGCGCGTCGCCGAGATCGGCCGCCTGCTCGACCTCGAACCCTATCTGAATCGCAAGGCGACCCGGCTGACGGCCGATGCCAAGCAGAAGATCTCGCTCGGCCGCGGTCTCGTCCGCTCCGACGTCGCCGCCGTGCTGTTCGACGAGCCGCTGACGGTGATCGATCCCGAATTGAAATGGCAGCTTCGCTCCAAGCTCAAGGCGCTGCATCGCGAGCTCGACCTCACGATGATCTACGTCACCCACGACCAGACCGAAGCGCTGACCTTCGCCGACACCGTCGTCGTCATGCATGACGGGCGCGTGGTGCAGAGCGGCACGCCGGCGGAGCTGTTCGACAAGCCCGCCCACACCTTCGTCGGCTATTTCATCGGCTCGCCCGGCATGAACATCCTGCCGGCCGAGGTGAGGGGGCGCGAAGCCAAGGTCGACGGCCACGTCATCGCGCTGAACCGCAGCTACGACAACCTTCCGGCCGGTGCCAAGATCGAGATCGGTGTGCGCCCGGAGTTTGTGGACGCGGTTGCGCCCGGGCCCGGCGTGCTCACTGCGAAAATCGAGCGGATCGACGACCTCGGCCGAATCCGCTTCGCGCGCGTGCGCATCGGCGAGGCCAAGATCGCGGCGCGCGCGCCGGCGGGCTTCACCAGCTCCGACGGCAATGCCGGGCTGAAATTCGATCCCGCGCACGTCCACGTCTATGCCGACAGCCTTCTGGTGGAAGGAGCCGCCTGATGGACAAGACCGTCAACCAAAAAGCCTGGTTCCTGGTGCTGCCGGTGTTCCTGGTCGTCGCCTTCTCGGCGGTGCTGCCGCTGATGACGGTGGTGAACTATTCGATGCAGGACACCTTCGGCAACAACCAGTTCTTCTGGAACGGCGTCGGCTGGTTCAAGGAACTGCTCGATCCCTCGACCGATCTCGGCGGCCGCTTCCTGGCCTCGCTCGGCCGCAATCTCTTCTTCTCGCTGGTGATCCTCGCCATCGAGGTGCCGCTCGGCATCGTCGTCGCGCTGTCGATGCCGCGTCAGGGTTGGACTGTCGCCGCCTGCCTCGTCACGCTCGCGCTGCCGCTGTTGATTCCGTGGAACGTGGTCGGCACGATCTGGCAGATTTTCGGCCGGCCCGACATCGGCCTGCTCGGCTATGTCCTCAACCATATCGGGCTCGACTACAACTACGTATCCAACGACGTCGATGCCTGGGTCACCGTCATCGTGATGGACGTCTGGCACTGGACCAGCCTCGTCGCGCTGCTCTGCTATGCCGGGCTGAAGTCGATCCCGGAGGCCTATTATCAGGCAGCCCAGATCGACGGCGCCTCGCGCTGGGCCGTATTCAAGGCGATCCAGCTGCCGAAGATGAACCGCGTGCTGCTGATCGCGGTGCTGCTGCGCTTCATGGACAGCTTCATGATCTACACCGAGCCGTTCGTCGTCACCGGCGGCGGCCCCGGCAACTCGACCACCTTCGTGTCGATCGAGCTCGTCAAGATCGCGCTCGGCCAGTTCGACCTCGGCAAGGCCGCGGCGCTCTCGCTGGTCTACAACCTGATCATCCTGATCGTTTGCTGGATCTTCTACACCGTCATGACCAACGCCGGCAACGAACGCAAACCCCAGGAAGGAGCCGCGTGATGCACTCGATCCCCGGCCGCCGCTTCATCATGGGGCTGTTCCTGATCTTCCTCATGTTGCCGATCTACTGGCTCGTCAACATGAGCTTCAAGACCAACGGCGAGATCATCTCGACGATGACGCTGTGGCCTCATGCGCCGACGCTGCAGCACTACAGGCGCATCTTCACCGACGAGAGCTGGTATTCCGGCTATATCAATTCGCTGGAATACGTCGTCATCAATACCGTCATCTCGATCTCCGTGGCGCTGCCGGCGGCCTACGCGTTTTCGCGCTACCGGTTCCTCGGCGACAAGCACCTGTTCTTCTGGCTGCTGTCGAACCGCATGGCGCCGGCCGCGGTCTATGCGCTGCCGTTCTTCAATCTCTATTCGGCGATCGGGTTGTTCGATACGCCCTGGGCCGTTGCGCTCGCGCACTGCATTTTCAACGTGCCGCTGGCGGTATGGATTCTCGAAGGCTTCGTCTCCGGCGTGCCGCGCGAGATCGACGAGACCGCCTTCCTCGATGGCTATTCGTTCCCGCGCTTCTTCATCAAGATCCTGGTGCCCCTGATCGCGAGCGGCATCGGCGTTGCCGCGTTCTTCTGCTTCATGTTCTCGTGGGTCGAGCTGCTGCTGGCGCGCACGCTGACCTCGGTCAACGCCAAGCCAATCGCTGCGGTCATGACGCGAACGGTCTCGGCGGCCGGCATGGACTGGGGCCTGCTCGCGGCTGCCGGCGTGCTCACGATCATTCCGGGCGCGCTCGTGATCTGGTTCGTCCGCAACTACATCGCGCGCGGCTTCGCGCTCGGCCGGGTCTAGGAGGTTTTCATGGACTCCATCGCATGGATGGCCTGGACGCTGCCGACCGCGATTTTCTTCGTGGCGCTGGCGTGCACGCTGGCCGTCATGACCTGGCTCGCGGCCGCCTATCCCGAGGCCGAACGCGTCGGGATCCTGCGCATCCCGACCACGCGTGGCGACCGCCTGTTCATTTCGCTGATCGTGGCTGCCGTCATCCACCTGGTCTGGATCGGCTTCGTCGGTACCGATCCGATCGCGACGCTTCCGATCGGAGAGGAAGGATTTGAGCTGACGAGCCTGTGGCTCGCAACCGTGATTTCGCTTGCCTCGGGCGTGGTGATCTTTCGCACCGTCTGAGGCAGGCGAGAAAGAGCAGATCCGGGGTCTACCCGGGCCTGGATTTTAGTTTTGTCGCTTCAACCGGAGGAAACTAATGCGACACTTGAGAACGACCAAGGACAGTCTTCTGACCATGACCAGCGCCGTCGCGCTGATCGCGGCCTCGATGACGATCGCCGCGCCGGCGCGCGCGGACGAAGCCGCCGCCAAGAAGTGGATCGACAGCGAATTCCAGCCGTCGACCCTGTCGAAGGACGACGCATTGAAGGAAATGCAGTGGTTCATCAAGGCCGCTGAACCCTTCAAGGGCATGGAGATCAACGTCGTCTCCGAGACGCTGACCACGCATGAATACGAATCCCGCACGCTCGCGAAGGCGTTCGAGGAGATCACCGGCATCAAGGTCAAGCACGACATCATCCAGGAAGGTGACGTCGTCGAGAAGATCCAGACCCAGATGCAGTCCGGCAAGAACGTCTATGACGGCTGGATCAACGACTCCGACTTCATCGGAACGCACTTCCGTTACGGCCAGGCGGTCGACCTGACCGACTGGATGGCGAAGGACGGCAAGGACGTCACGGACCCGATGCTCGACGTCAACGACTTCATCGGCAAGTCGTTCACGACCGCGCCGAACGGTCACCTCTACCAGTTGCCTGACCAGCAGTTCGCGAACCTGTATTGGTTCCGGTACGACTGGTTCACCAACCCGGACTACAAGGCCAAGTTCAAGGCCAAGTACGGCTACGATCTCGGTGTTCCCGTGAACTGGTCGGCCTACGAGGATATCGCCGAGTTCTTCACCAACGACATCAAGGAGATCAACGGCGTCCGCGTCTATGGTCACATGGACTACGGCAAGAAGGATCCCTCGCTCGGATGGCGTTTCACCGACGCCTGGCTGTCGATGGCCGGTAACGGCGACAAGGGCATCCCGAACGGCCTGCCGGTCGACGAATGGGGCATCCGCATGGAAGGCTGCCGTCCGGTCGGCTCGTCGGTCGAGCGTGGCGGCGACGTCAACGGCCCGGCGGCGGTCTACTCGATCGTCAAGTATCTCGACTGGATGAAGAAGTATGCTCCGCCGCAGGCTCAGGGCATGACCTTCTCCGAATCGGGTCCGGTGCCGTCGCAGGGCAACATCGCCCAGCAGATCTTCTGGTACACCGCCTTCACCGCCGACATGGTGAAGCCCGGCCTGCCCGTGATGAACGCGGACGGTACGCCGAAGTGGCGTATGGCTCCGTCGCCGCACGGCTCCTACTGGAAGGACGGCATGAAGCTCGGCTACCAGGACGTGGGATCGGCGACCTTGCTGAAGTCGACCCCGCTCGATCGCCGCAAGGCTGCCTGGCTGTATCTCCAGTTCATCGTCTCCAAGACGGTGTCGCTGAAGAAGAGCCATGTCGGTCTGACCTTCATCCGCGAATCCGACATCTGGGACAAGTCCTTCACGGAACGCGCGCCGAAGCTCGGCGGCCTGATCGAGTTCTACCGTTCGCCCGCGCGCGTGCAGTGGACGCCGACCGGCAACAACGTGCCTGACTATCCGAAGCTTGCTCAGCTGTGGTGGCAGAACATCGGCGATGCGTCGTCCGGTGCGAAGACGCCGCAGGCGGCGATGGATGCGCTGGCTGCCGCTCAGGACTCGGTGATGGAGCGTCTCGAGAAGTCGGGCGTGCAGGGTGCCTGCGGACCGAAGCTCAACCCGAAGAAGACGGCTGAGTTCTGGTACGACAAGTCGGCCAAGGACGGCAACATCGCTCCGCAGCGCAAGCTGGCGAACGAGAAGCCGAAGGGCGAAACCGTCGACTACGACACGCTGATCAAGTCGTGGCCGGCCAGCCCGCCCAAGCGCGCCGACGCGAAGTAATTCGCCGACGTCATCATGGCCGGGTTCGTCCTGGCCATCCATGAGAGCAGGAGGCCGGGAGCAATCCCGGCCTTTTGTCGTGTTGTCCTCTTGCCTTATCGGCGGTGGTGATCTGAATTGCCGAGATCTGACCTTCATTAGGTCCGACCTTCAATGGGTCCGATCCAGAAGCGAGCGTTTGCCATGCGCATGATCTTCCGTTGCGATCCAAAGCTGGCCGGTCATCTGGTGCGGCCGTTCCCGGCGCGCACGGCCTTGCCCGACTGGCTGCGGGCGATGCCCGCGACGGCGCATTCGCAGATCCACGGCCGCGACATCCGCACGGTCAAGCAATGCCCGCCCTTCGTGGATGCGATGGCGTATGGGGTCATGATTCCGCTGCCATGCGACGTCGGGATCCGGGGCGGCGAATTTTCCTGGGATTGGGACATCCCGGAGCCGGAGACTGCGGGGCATCCGCGCGCACCGCTCAGCTTCCATCCGGTTGCACAATTTGCCGAGGCACCGTTCTCGAACGGACGGTCCGCGCTCAAATTCAACAGTTTCTGGACCATCGAGCTCGAGCCCGGCTGGTCGCTGTTCGCGACACATCCCGTCAACCGCGACGACCTGCCGTTTCGGCTCGTCTCGGGCCTGGTCGACGCGGACCGGTTTCACGACGGCGGCATCAATTTTCCAGCCGTCTGGATCAAGCCCGATTTTTCAGGCGTCCTGAAGAAAGGGACACCGATTGCGCAGTGCTTTGCCGTTCCGCGCCAGGCGCCCGAACTCGTGTTCGAGCCGTTCGACGCGGCGCACCAGCAATCCTATGCCAGGGTCGTCGCCGAGGTGCTGGCTGCGCCCAACGTCTACCGCAAGCAGTTTCGCGCCAAGCGCGGGCGCCTAACCCGATAGCGCACGCCGCAGGGCGTCCTCGTCGAGCCATAGCCGGCCGTGAGAGGCGGAGGTCAAAGCCATCGCGATGGAGCCGAACAGCTGCGGGCGCAGGCGATAGGCCTTGCCGAATGCATCCATGGCGGCATCCATGTCTCCGACCTCCTGGAGTGAGATACCGAGATTGAGCGCGGCTTCGGCATGGTCGGGCTTGAGTGCGAATGCCTTGCGGTAAGCATCTGCTGCACCGTCGTGGTCTCGCAAATCCTGTCGCGCGAGGCCGAGATTGAACCACACCGAAGCCGGTGCGTCGGTGGCAGTCGCCTGCGCGAGCAGGCTTGCGGCGGTGGCGGGATCGCCGTCCTCCCATGCCATCCTGCCAAGCTGCGCCGTCGCTTCCTGATGGCCAGGGATGACCTTGAGGATCGCCTGCCAGGCGCCGCGTGCCTGATCTCGCAGCCCTGCCATGTCGAGTGTCCGGGCCTTCTCGACGAACATCTCGCGCTGCGGACTGATGGCGATCGCGGCATCGAGATGCACGAGCGCGGCGTCGAACTGGCCTTCGGTTCGCTCGATACGGGCGGCCAGCAGCCGCGCCGGCGCGTTGTTCGGTCGCTTGGCAAGACTGACGTCGATATGGGCGCGAGCCGGGACGATGACGCCTCTGGAGAACAACACGGCGGCCAGCAGATGATGCAACACCGGATCGCCGGGATCGCGGGCAAGGCCCTGTTCGCACAGACGCTGCGCCTCATCAGGCTTGCCCGAATTGACCGCTGCAGCCGCGCGGCGAACGAGTGTCTGGGTGTCATCCATCGCCGCATTAGAGCAAGGATGCCAGGTCACAGCAATATCGCTGGGGCGGTTGCATCCAGCAACGAAAGGCCGGGAGCGATCCCGGCCTTTTTGTTAGTTCGCGTTGCTGCGCAAGCAGCAGGTTTATTCCGCCGGCTCGGCCGCGAGCGCCGGGTAATCCGTGTATCCCTTCGCGCCACCGCCGTAGAACGTGTTCTTGTCCCAATCGTTCAGCGCCGCGCCCTTTTTCAGGCGCTCCACCAGGTCGGGATTGGAGATGAACGGCTTGCCGAAAGCGATCAGGTCGGCCGCGTTCGCATCCAGCACCTTGGTGGCGAGATCGAAATCGTAGCCGTTGTTGGCGATGTAGGCGCCCGAGAAGCGCTTGCGTAAGGATCCATAGTCGAACGGCGCGAAATCGCGCGGACCGCCGGTGGCGCCTTCGACGACGTGGAGATAGACGAGCTTCAAGGCGTTGAGGCCGTCGGTGATGTGATCGAACAGCGCCTGCGGGTTGGAATCCACGATGTCGTTGGCGGGCGTCACCGGCGAGATGCGGATGCCGGTGCGGTCGGCGCCGGCTTCCGCGACGACGGCCTTGGAGACTTCCAGCATCAGCTTGGCGCGGTTCTCGATCGAGCCGCCATAGGCGTCGGTGCGCTTGTTGGCGCCGTCCTTGGCGAACTGGTCGAGCAGATAGCCGTTGGCCCCGTGGATCTCGACGCCGTCGAAGCCGGCCTCCAGCGCGTTCTTCGTGGCGCGCTTGAAGTCGTCGATGATCCCGGGAATCTCGGAGAGCTCGAGCGCGCGGGGCTCGGAGACGTCGGCGAACGTGCCGTTGACGAAGGTCTTGCCCTTGGCGCGGATCGCGCTCGGCGCCACCGGGGCTGCGCCATTCGCCTGGAGGTCGACATGCGAGATGCGGCCGACATGCCAGAGCTGGATGAAGATCCTGCCGCCACGCTCATGCACCTTGTCGGTGACCTTGCGCCACCCCGCGACCTGCTCCTTCGAGTAGATGCCGGGGGTGTCCTGGTAGCCCTGGCCTTGCTGAGAGACCTGGCTCGCCTCGGTGATCAGGAGGCCTGCGGACGCGCGCTGACCGTAATACTCGGCGGCGAGCGGCGAGGGGACGAAGGTGCCGGGCGCGGCGCGGTTGCGCGTCAGCGGGGCCATCACCAGGCGGTTGGCCAGCGTGATCGGGCCGAGCTTGTAGGTCTCGAACAATTTGGTCGAACGGCTCATTGGGGTGCTTCCAGGAGTTAAGAGGTCCGGAACACTTGTGCATTGCGACATCGAGCGCAAGGGACGAGCCATACGGAAAGTGCAGGCGAGCTGCGCGGCAGGCTCCGCGCAGCATAATTCATGCGCATTGTTCGCCGCGGCAGCGTGATTTCGCTGCCGCGGCCGTGCGATTGCACAAATCAGCTCATGCCGAGGAAATCGCGCTTGCCGATCTCGACGCCGTTGTGACGCAGGATGCCGTGCGCGGTGGCGGCATGGAAATAGAAGTTCGGCAGCGATACCGAGCTGAAGAATTGCTGGCCCTTCAAAGTCACGGTCCGGTCGGGACCAGCAGGGAACGTGACGTCCTTGGTATCGGCGCCCTCGAATTGTTCGGGCTTGAACGATTTCACGAAGTCGATGGTCTTCGCCAGCCGCTGCTTCAATTCCGCGAAGCTGGTTTCGGTGTCCGGCATGGAGGGCACGTCGGTATGCGTGAGCCGTGCACAGCCCTTGGCCGAAAAGTCGCTGACGAGCTGGATCTGCTTCGACAGCGGCAGCATGTCCGGGAAGAGGCGCGAGCCGAGCAGCACGCTCGGATCGATCTTTTTGGCTGCGCAATGCGCCTCGGCCTTGGTGAGCAGGCCGGTCAGGCTGTTCAGCATTTGCAAGTAGGCGGGGACGACGGCGTCGTAGAAGGACATGTGATGCTCGCTTCAATGGTGGGAATCTCAGGAGGAAACCTGAGCCACTCACATGGGAGCGTCATGGAATAATACAATTGCGAAAACGGCCTGTGCGGTGCGAAAATTCTACCGCACCGTCGCCTGCGGCTGCGCCTGTGCCGTGCCGCCACGCATGCGCGCCAGCAGCTCGGCGGTCGGCCAGGAATCGGCCGGCAGGCCGTACTTGATCTGCATCGCCTTCACGGCGGCGCGGCTCTGCTGGCCCAGCACGCCATCGACCTTGCCGACGTTGAAACCGGCCTGAACCAGCAGCTGCTGCAATTGCTTGAGTTCGTTGAACGGCAGCTGCGTTACCTGGCCTGTCGGCTTGCGCATCGGGGCTGCGCCCGCAATGCGCGTGGCCAGATAGCCCGCGGTGGTCGAATAGATCAGCGAGTTATTCCACTCGGTGTATGCCGCGAAATTCTGGTAGGCCATGAAGGCCGGTCCAAAGCGTCCCATCGGCAGCAGCACGGAGCCCGCGAGATTGTCGTTCGGCAGCGGCCGGCCGTCGGGATAGGTGACGCCGAACTGCGCCCATTTCGAGCGCGGCAGCTGCACGCTGAGGTCGGTCTGATCCCATGGCAGGTTCTGCGGCACCTTGATCTCTTCCAGCCACGGCTCGCCGCGCCGCCACTTCAAGCCGTTGGCGATGTAGTTCGCGGTCGAGCCGATCACGTCGTCCTCGCTGCGCAGGAGGTCGCGCCGCCCGTCGCCGTCATAGTCGACCGCGTAGTTGACGTAATGCGTCGGCAGGAATTGCGTCTGGCCGAGCTCGCCGGCCCAGGAGCCGATCATCTCGTCGGGCGTGAGATCGCCGCGATCGATGATCTTCAGCGCGGCGATGGTCTCGTTCACGAACATCTCCGAGCGCCGGCAGTCATAGGCAAGCGACACCAGCGATCTCAGCGTCGGCAGATTGCCCATGTTGGCGCCGAAGTCGCTCTCCAGGCCCCAGAATGCCGCGATCACCGCCGGCGGCACGCCATATTCCCTCTCGGCGCGCGCGAATGCCGATGCGTGTCGCTTGATGTGCTGCTGGCCGTTCTGCATGCGGTAGGGCGCGGCCATGCGGCCGGCGAATTCGGTGAAGATCTGGCCGAACACGCGCTGACCGCGGTCGCGGTTGACGATGCCCTGGTCGTAGACGAGGTAGGGCGAAGCCTCCGCTATCGTTCGCTGCGACACGCCCGCGGCGACCGCCTGCTGTTTCACCTCGGCCAGGAAGCGGTCGAAATTCGCTCCATTGTGGCACGACGCCGCACGCGGCGAGGGCGTGCTGGCCTTCGGCGCCGTCGCCTTGGGGGCTGCGGGCCTTGCGGGAGCGAACTGGGCTGATGCGGGAATGGAGAACGCTGCGAGGGTAGCGGCCGCGATCGCAAATCGGGTCAGGAGCATAGGGGTTCCGGCGGCGGACAGGCGTGGATTCGTCCGAAGTCTAGGGGAAGTGGCGGCCGCAAACCATCCCCTCGAGGCCACGCCGGCTCCTCGGTTGAAGACCGAGCGCAAAGGATCAAGTTACTGGGCTTCGGCAATCTTCGGTCCGGATGACGGCATCCGTGTGTTGGACGCCGACGATCGGGCCGAGGCCGGAAGCACGATCACTTTCGCCCCGACTTTCACCCGCTCATAGAGGTCCACGACGTCCTCGTTGGTCAGCCGGATACAGCCGGACGACACCCGCTTGCCGATCGTATCTGGCTTGTTGGTCCCGTGAATTCGATATTCGGTCTCGCCCAGATACATCGCCCGGGCGCCGAGCGGGTTGGTGGGACCGCCTGCCATGAACCGCGGCAGATAAGGCTGGCGCACGAGCATCTCCGGAGGCGGACGCCAATCCGGCCATTCCGTCTTGCGGGCCACAGTCTGTTCACCGGACCATGAAAAACCTTCGCGGCCGACACCGATGCCGTAACGCATTGCCTGCGCGTCGTTCAGCACGAAATAGAGGAACGTGTTCCTGGTATCGATGATCACGGTGCCCGGCGTCTGGTGGCTGGCGTAGTCAACCACCTGCCGGACGAATGCTCCGGGGCCATCGACGGCTTTTGGTGGTTCGACCAGAGGCGCCGGGGCCGGACTCGGAGCCGGGGCCGGCGCCGCCGCGTGAGCCGGTGTTGCCACGTAAACCGGAGACGACGATGCCTGGGCCTCGTGCACCGACGCCTTTCGCATCGGCTGAACGGTCGCCGGGTGAGACAGCAAACCGTACCCCACTGCCGCGACGGCTACGGCACCGATCGCAACTCTCCCCGCCATTGGCAGTGCGAGCGTCTCTGCCGTTCTGCGTTTGGCTCGCTTAGCCATGTCGTTCTCCAGGTCACTCTGCCTGGAAGAGGTACCCAGCAAGTTTTAACAAAGTTCGAAACGCCCGGAGCGGAACCATTAAGCGCCGTTGGCCACCCCGCCGCCTAGCCAAACAGCCGCATCAGCAGCGCTTTTCCGACCGGGAGCGCCCGGACACCCCGATAGGCCCGCACATATTCGCCGGCATAGAACGCCCTGATGGCGTGCACACGCGTGTCCATGCCCTCCTCGAAGCGCACCGCGAATCCATCGGGGGTGCGGCGGACCACGATTGCGGCGATCGACCGGCCGTAGATGCGGCATTCGATCGTGCTGCCGGGGAGCGGTGGATCGGGGTCGATCAGCCGCGCGCCGGTAATGGAGATGTCGGCAAGCCGCGCAAGATGCGACTTGCCGTCCTGGCGCAGCAGGACGGCCTCGTTGCGATCGAACCGCTCCGCCTTGCGCTTGCGCGGCTGCTCGATGCAGACGAAGCAAACCACCGCAAGGATGAACGCGTTGTAGAGGCTCCAGGCCAGCGCCAGTCCGCCATAGGCGATGTTCTCGCCCCGCAGATGCAGGATGAAGGCATACGCGACGGCAGCGAGCGTGACGAGGAGCGTGCTGCCGTAGAGCCGCAGCAGCGGCCATTCGACAAATCGTCTGTCGCGGTCGCCGCCTTTCGCCGTGACCTTGAATTTGTGTCCCTTCGGCTTCAACAGGCCGGCCGCCACCGCCTTGAGCACGGCGGGCGCGGCGATCAGTTGCGAGACATCCGTCATCATCGCCAGCGAGCGGCCGCGCGACAGCCAGGCCATGGTGAGCCCGTGCCAGACATAGAACGGCAGGAAGAAGCGCAATAGTTCGGTGAGGTCCGCCTGCACCGCCTTGATGCCGAACAGCAGGAATAGCCAGGGCACGACGAGGCCCGCGACTTTCGAGGTGTAGACGGCGGACCAGCTCATGAAGGCGTCGACCAGCGAGAGCCGGTCGATGAAGGAGAGCTTTGAAGTTCGTGACAACGGACCGCTGCGGCCGCGGATGATCTGCATGAAGCCGAGGCACCAGCGGGCGCGCTGGGTGATGTATTCCTTCAATCCCTCCGGCGCGAGCCCGATCGTCAGCCGCTCGTTGAGGTAGATCGTGGTGAGGCCGTATTCCTTCAGGCGCAGCGTGACGAGATAGTCTTCGGTGACGGAGTCGGTCGGAAAGCCCCGGATCTGCACCAGCCCGGCATAGCGAATGAGAGACGAGGTGCCGCAACAGAAGGCAACGCCCCAGGCGTCCTTCGCCGGCATCAGGATGTCGAAGAAGAAGCGCTGCTCGTCCGGCCAGACGTCGGTCGCGGCGAGGTTGGTCTGGATCGGATCGGGATTGATGAAGTGCTGCGGCGTCTGCACCACGCCGACCGTGGGATCGTCCATCAGCGAGATGGTGCGCGCGAGGAAGTCGGGCCGCGGCACGAAGTCGGCATCGAGAATGGCGACGAAGTCCGGTCGCTCCGGCAGCGCGCCGACATGCTTGAGGACATGATTGATGTTGCCGGCCTTGGCGTGGTGATTGTCGGGCCGCGTGAGATAGTGACAGTTGAGTTCGCTCGCGAGCCGCCGCAACCACGGTCGCCGGCCGTCGTCCAGCACCCAGACGCGATAGTTGCCGTATTCCATGCCGGTCGCGCCGATGATGGTGCGCTCGAGGATCGAACGCTCCTCGTTGTAGGTGCAGATGAAGACATCGATCAGCGGTGCGCCTGGATCGGTGGTGGTGCGGCCGTCGATCCCGGCCGCCTTGGTGCGGTCGATCGTCCGGCTCAGGAACAGCAGTGACAGGGCGACGGCGACCAGCGATGCCGCCTCGAGCAGCATGAAGGGATAGCCGATCACGGCATCCGCGGTCAGGTGCGGTGGCGGCAGTGTCGATGTGAGGCGCCAGTGGAGATAGCGGAGCAGCAAAGCCACCGACACGATGGCGAGGAACGCGCGCGCCTGCGTGCTGTCGCGCCGCAGCAGCGGCACGATCGCCATGAAGGCGCCGAGGGTCAGCAGGCCCGGCGTGAGTGCCGTCGTCACGGCGCGCTCTCGCGCCGCTCGAAGACGACACGGCCGGTGCGTCCCACGGCGCAGGCGTGCGAGGCGGCATCGCGCGGCGCCACGGTGACGCGATAGGGCTCCTTGCTCAGCGCGTCAGGATTGATGGCAAGATTGGCGGGCGCACCGGCGGCACCGGTCAGATTGATCACGGTGCCGGGGATCGGCGCGCCGTCGTCGTTCGGCTCGAAGGTGGCGCGGTCGCCGAGCTGCAAGCGGTTGTAGACGCTCTCGGTGACATTGGCGGTGATGACCGCGCCACTGCAATCGAGCACCTTGAGCAGAGGCTGACCGGCCTGCACGTCCTCGCCGGGCGAGGTCATCATCTCCCAGACGCGGCCTGCGACGGGGGTCGTGATGTTGGCCTCGGAGAGGTCGGCGAAGCGGACCTCCTCGACGATGATCTCGTTGGCGAGCCAGGCGATCTCGGTGTCGGTGTGTGCGAGATCGGCTTCGAGATCGCCGGCACGCTGGCGCATCTCCTCCTCGCGCTGCACCGAGCTTGGCCGGTCGTTATAGCTGTCGCCGAGGAACGAGCCGCTCTGTGCCGCGGCAAGCTCGACCTTGGCGGCGTCCAGCCGCTTGCGCGCGCCGAGCTCGGTCTGCTGCGACACCGAGAGCTCGCGCGTCAGCCGCGCCAGCTCCACGGTCGAGACATTGCCCGACTTCGCCAGCGAGGATGCGCGGTCGACCGCGGCGCTGGCCTCGTCCCGCCGTGCGGCCGCCGCCTCGATCGAGGTCTGGATCTCCGCGATGCGGGCCTCCAACTGGAGCACGCGTCCGTCGCGGAATTGCGAAGCCTGCCGCGCCAGATCCTTTTGCGCCGATTGGGCCGAGGCCAGCTTGGCGGCCAGGCTCGGCCGCTCGTTCTCCAGACGGGATTTCTGCCGGCGGAGATCGTCGAGCCGGGTGCGATCGCCGCGCGAATTCACGACGCGCAGGACCACGGTTCCGGCATCGAGCCTGGCCTGGTCGGTGACGTGCTGGGCCGCGGACACACGCCCGCCGATCGGCGTGCGCAGCGTGACGAGGCGGGAGTTCAGCACCGCCTCGACGCTGGAGTTTTCCCAGATCGCACGCAGCGGCAGCCAGCCGAACACGGCGATGATGGCAAGCCCGATGGCAATCTTGGCGCCGCGCCGCAGATGCGGCCAGCGGCGCGTGGTTTCCGGTGGCGTCTGGGTTTCGGGCGCATGGCCGGACTCGTCATTTGCAAACAGCTGCTCGTGCAATGCCTCCTGCAAGCCCTTCGCATCATTCCTTGTATCCGGAGGCGAGGGAACTGATCCTGGGTCGACGGAAGCGGCGCGCGAGCGGTCTGCCATGACGGTCACCTTGCGACGGGGGGCCAATGGAACCGGTCAATGCGCAAGGGCCGCGCAGCGTGCCCGGTTACCGCGGATTTAGCCGATGCTGCGCTTTCCAGGTTGCTAAGCGTCCGCGCGCGTTTTGGCGCAAATCCCGGTCAAGCTTTAGCGACGCGCGAAAGGCTGGCGGATGGCCACTTTTCTGCGGCCCGGCGACGCACGAACCTTGCAGCGGCGCGCCGCGTTCATACCTCGAGGACGCCGGCCAGAGGCTTGCCCGCGGCCGCCTTGGGAGACGGTCATGAACTATCTGCGTACCGCGATGCTTCTCGCAGGGCTTACCGCCCTGTTCATGGGCGTGGGCTATCTGATCGGCGGCGCCTCAGGCGCCATGATCGCGCTGGTCATTGCCGCCGCGACCAATCTCTTCACCTACTGGAACTCCGACCGTGCGGTGCTGTCGATGTACGGTGCCCATGAGGTCGATCGTCGAAGCGCGCCGGAACTGGTCGGGCTCGTCGGCGAGCTTGCGAGCCGCGCGGGCCTTCCGATGCCGCGCGTGTTCGTGATGGACGAGGCGCAGCCCAACGCATTCGCGACCGGCCGCAATCCCGAGAACGCCGCGGTCGCCGTGACCGTCGGCCTGATGAACCAGCTCAGCCGCGAGGAGCTTGCCGGCGTGATCGCGCATGAGCTCGCGCATATCAAGAATCACGACACGCTGCTCATGACCATCACCGCGACCATCGCCGGCGCGATCTCCATGCTGGCTCAATTCGGCATGTTCTTCGGCGGTCACCGCGACAACAACAACGGCCCGGGCATCGTCGGCTCGATCCTGATGATGATCCTGGCGCCGCTCGGCGCCATGCTGGTGCAGATGGCGATCAGCCGCACCCGCGAATACGCCGCCGACAATCTGGGTGCGCGCATCGCGGGTCAGCCGATGTGGCTGGCATCGGCGCTGGTCAAGATCGAGAGCGCCGCGCATCAGGTGCCGAACTATGACGCCGAGCGAAATCCCGCGACGGCGCACATGTTCATCATCAACCCGCTATCGGGCCATGGCGTCGACAATCTCTTCGCCACCCATCCGTCGACGCAGAACCGCATTGCCGCGCTCCAGCAACTTGCGGCCGAACTCGGCGCGCATGCGGCGCCGTCGGTCGGCGCCAACGAGAACTATCCGCCACGGGGCCCGTGGGGCCGCTCGTCCTCGCAAGGACCATCGCGTGGTCCTTCGCGTGGTCCTTGGGGCTGATACGGAGCCGGCTGGATTTTGCCTGGCTTTGTGACCTGGCGCACAGAGCGCCGGTTCGGCCGGTGTTAACACCTAACCGAGAGTGTTCCTTCGAAAGGGGATGCGTGGCCGGCCCGTCGCCGGTCGCCGTCGAAGATGACCAGAGCCGCCGTGCCATTGTTGATCGTCCTGGGCGTGGCCATTGGCCTGTCCACGCATACGGTCGTGAATTGCGGCGATGAGGACGAGCCGGACATCTGCTCGGCCGTGATCGGCTTCTCGCCGTTGCGCGGCTCCCTGATCGCTTTCGCCTATGAGGGGCGCGGGCGGATCGCGCTGCGCCACGGCCACAACCGCCGGGCGATCGCCGATTTCAACGAGGCCATCCACCTCAATCCCAACCGTGCTTCACTCTATCGCGACCGCGCGCAGGCGTACCGGCAGAACGGCGATCTGGACCTTGCGATCGCCGATTATGACGAGGCGATCGCGCTCGATCCCAAGCCTGCCGCGCCCTATCACCAGCGCGGCCTCGCGCTCGCCGCCAAGGGCGATCTCGACCGCGCGATCCTGAGCTACAGCACGGCGGTCCGGCTCGACCCCGCCGACGCGCAGGCCCGCCTCGACCGCGGTCTTGCGTTCCTCGCCCGCGGCCAGGCCGTCGATGCCCGCGCCGATTTCGAGGCGGCCCTTGCGCTGCCTCCCGGCAAGGACGATCGGACACGTAGCGCCGCGCGCGCAAAGCTCGCCGAGCTCGCGCACGCCGAGTCGACCGAGGTCTCCACGCCGCGGCGGTGAACGGTCGTCGTTTCTTCGGGAGGGGTGACGACTATTTGGCCTTCTTGGCCTTTTTCGCCTTTGCAGCCTTCTTTGCCGGCTTGTCCTTGGCCGGCTTCTCCGCCTTCACCTCGATGGGTGTGCTGGCGGCCAGCCGCATGGCGCGGGCGTAGCTGTCGGCGACGTTGTCGGCGGACATCTGGAGGCGCCTCGCGGCGGCGGTGGCCTGCTCCATGGTGGCCTTGGCCATCATTTTGAAGCGGGTGCCGGTCTCCTTGCCCTTGGCCTTGGCCGCAAGGCCGTTGAAACGATCCCGCCGCTGCTTGGCGCGGGACATCAGGCCCGTATGCAGCTGTCTGGCCAGTTGCCGGATCACGACATCCAGGTCGGCGTCCGCCATGTCTTCTATCCTCTTCGAAACAGTCCCAATCGATGCGGCGGGACTATGCAGATCGTGCCCTCCCTTGGCAATTCCTGCCGGGCCGTCATCCGCAGCTTCGAGTCCCCCAAAACAAAAAAGCCGCGCGTTTCGCGCGGCTTCTTGAGGGCTTGCTGCCGCCTCATTTCAGCGAGGCAACCGGTCCACTCGAGTTGGCCGATGGATCGGGATCGAAGCCGAACACGCCGACCAGGTATTTGTAATAGTCGGGCATCTTCTCCTTGAGCGCCTCGCGGGTCTTCGGATCCTGGTAGTCGCTCTTGCCGGCGAGGAAGATGCTGGCCGTCACGGCGAAGAACTCCATGTGATTCTTCATCGCATAGGCTTCCTTGGGCAGCAGATCCTTGGACTTGGCATAGGCGTAATAGCTGATCACGCCCTTGTTGGCGTAGCCGTCCGGCAGCAGCCGCGCGTGATAGGCGTGCAGCATCTCGTGGAGCAGCACGGCCTCCTTCTCGTAACGCATCATATCCGGCCGGACCATGATCACGCCGAGCCCGGAATCGACCGCGAGGTCGACCGCGTTCGGATTGGTCCAGCGCTGCTGGTCGTGGTCCCACACCGTCAAGGTGCGCGGCGTCGTGCGCTGGACGTCCGGCGTGACCCGGCCGTAGCACGCGGTCGCAGCGCCTTCGTCGAGGCAGGCCAGTTCGCTGGCGATGATCGGAACGGTGCGGAAGAAGCGCATCACGCGCGGCGAGAGGCCGGCGGCCTCCACGACGTCGATCTGGCGCTTCAGATTGTCGGTGAGCTTGTCGAGGTCCTTGCGATCGGACGCCTCCGACATGTCGAACATGTAGCCGCGATAGCTCTGGAAGCCGGGCGGCAGCGATTTCGCGGCATCCGCTGATGCGACGTCGAGCGAGCCGGCGTAGGACGGATTGGCGAACAGCGCGCCGACGATGGTCGCGGTCAGCAGCAACGCAATGCGCATGATGAACCCCCTGATGTCACTTCACGCGGCAGGATAGGCTGCCGTTGTTTGCGAAAAGTGAGTGGGGCGAGACTAAGGCACCGATGTTGAGGCGTGCTTAATCCTTGGTTGCAGATCGCGGCAGCGGGTTAGGGCAGGGTTAACCAAGCCGTAGATCGGCGGCGCGCTTCGGCGTAACATCATCCCTCGGGCACCCCATGCCCCACATCGATAGCCGGAGGAGGATGCCATGTATGCCGCCATCCGTCAGGCCAAGGCGAAGAGCGGAAGCGCCGAAGAGCTGGCGCGCCGCATCAAGGACGGCGCCGTTCCGATCATCAGCGACGTCGACGGCTTCAGGGCCTACTACGTGGTCTATGCCGGCGACGACACCGTGACCGCGATCTCCATCTTCGACAAGTTCGAGCAGGCCGAGGAGGCGAACAGGCGCGCCATCGCCTGGATCGAGAAGGATCTCGGCCCGTTGCTGGCAGGGCATGCCAGCGCCGCCGCGGGGCCGGTGATCGTGCATACGCTGGCGTGAGGCCTTCGTCATTGCTGTGCAATGACGAGGAGCATGTGCCCCCTCATAACTCCCGCGCATTCGAGAACGCGAACGAGCTCACCCTTCTCGTCGTCTCGTCCAGGATCAGCGTGCGCGTGATCGGCGGTTCGGCGCGCTGGGCGCAGTTTTCGCGTTCGCAGAGGCGGCAGTTGACGCCGATCGGCGTGCCCTCCGACTTCTCGAGATCCATGCCGGCGGCGTAGGTGAGGCGTGCGGCGTGCCGGATCTCGCAGCCGAGGCCGATGGCGAAGCGCGGCTGCGGCAGCGGGTGCGGCGCCACGGGCCGGCGTACCATCTGCGCGATCGAGAAATAGCGCGTGCCGTCGGACAGCTCGATCACCTGCTTGAGCAGGCGATCGGGCGTGTCGAAGGTCGAGTGCACGTTCCAGAGCGGGCAGGTGCCGCCGAATTTCGAGAACGGGAAGGTGCCTGACGAAAATCGCTTCGAGACGTTGCCGGCATTGTCGACACGCAACAGGAAGAACGGGATGCCGCGCGCGTTCGGCCGTTGCAAGGTGGTGAGGCGATGGCAGACCTGCTCGAAGCCGGAATTGAAGCGCTGCGCCAGCACGTGGATGTCGTAGTTGAGCGCTTCGGCGGCGGCGAGGAAGGCCGGGTAGGGCATCATCACGCTAGCGGCGAAATAATTGCCGAGCGTGATGCGGAACAGCCGGCGCGGCGCGTCGTCGAGCGGCCCGGCTCGGCCGATGATGGTCTCCAGGGCTTGCGCGCATTCGCCAAGCCCGAGCTGAAACGCGAGCTGGAAGCCGCGGCCGGGCGGATCGACCAGCTCCGAGATCAGGAGCTGGCGGCGGTGGCGGTCGAAGCGGCGCAGCGTCTCGCGCATCACGTCGACGGGCATGATGCGGGTCTGGATCGAATGCTTTTCGCGCAGGCGCTCCACGAGCGCGGCATAGAGCCCTTCTGCCGGCACGTTCAATTCGTCCCGCAGGTTTTCCGCGGCCTGCTCGAGCTCCGGGAAATAATTGCGGTTGGCCTCGATCAGTTCGCGCACGCGCTCGACCGGGTTGGCCTCATAGCGCGTGCCGACATCGCGGTCGGCCATTTGCGCGGCCGCCAGCGTCTCGCCCTGACGCGCCTCGGTATAGGCCGCGTAGAGCCGTTGCAGCGCATGGGTGACGCCGGGACAGAGTTCGGCGAGGTCGCGCAGTTCCTGCTTGGGCACGTCGATCTGGCGGAACAGCGGATCGGAGAAGATCTCGTTCAGTTCGGCGAAGAAGCGGTCCTCGTCGGCGGTGGCGAGGTCGCGCAGATCGAGGTCGTAGGTCTCGGCCAGCCGCAGCAGGATCTGCGCGGTCACGGGTCGCTGGTTCCGCTCGATCAGATTGACATAGCTCGGCGAGATCCCGAGCCCCTCGGCGATCTGGGTCTGCGACAGCCCCAATTGCTGCCGGATCCGCCGGAAGCGCGGGCCGACAAACAGCTTTTTCCCGGATTCGGCGGGCATTTTCAGGTCTCCGGAGTCATCAAGGTCAGTTTCTCTGACCTATAATTTACAATATTTACAAAATAACATCTATTACATGTTCTGATGTTACATGACATCACCATTCAAATACAAGGCCCCTGTACGAACTTCTCTTTCTCGCGTTTATCTCGTGACACGCATTTCGCAATGCATTGTCAAAAATGTCGATGACAAGGCCTTTCGCTTTGCCATCCGTCGAAAGGGATCAGGCACATGAACTACCAGCCCCGCGGTATCAACACCCTCCAGGGCCCGGCCTCGTATCAGAGCGAGATCGACGCGGCCCGGGCGCTCCTCGAGACCCAGCCGACCTGGAACGGGGTCTCGGCCGAGGCTGTCGCGCGCATGCGCCTTCAGAACCGTTTCAGGACCGGTCTGGACGTTGCCCGTTACACCGCGGCGCTGATGCGCGCGGACATGGCGGCCTATGACAAGGATCCGACCAAGTACACCCAGTCGCTCGGCTGCTGGCACGGCTTCATCGCCCAGCAGAAGCTGATCTCGGTCAAGAAGCATTTCGGCGGCAAGACCGATCGCACCTACCTGTATCTCTCCGGCTGGATGATCGCGGCGCTGCGCTCCGAGTTCGGACCGCTGCCCGACCAGTCGATGCACGAGAAGACCTCGGTGCCGGCGCTGATCGAGGAACTCTACACGTTCCTTCGCCAGGCGGATTCCCGCGAGCTCAACGACATCTTCCGTGCGCTCGACAAGGCGCGCAAGGAAGGCGACAAGACGCGCGAGAAGGAGCTGATCGCGAAGATCGACAACTTCCAGACTCACGTCGTTCCCGTCATCGCCGACATCGACGCGGGCTTCGGCAATGCCGAGGCGACCTATCTGCTCGCCAAGAAGATGATCGAAGCGGGCGCCTGCGCGCTCCAGATCGAGAACCAGGTCTCGGACGAGAAGCAGTGCGGTCACCAGGACGGCAAGGTCACCGTTCCGCACGAAGTGTTCATCGCCAAGATCCGCGCCTGCCGCCACGCCTTCCTCGAGCTCGGCGTCGAAGACGGCGTCATCGTCACCCGCACCGACTCGCTCGGCGCTGGTTTGACGCAGCAGATCGCCGTCAGCCACAAGCCCGGTGACATCGGCGACCAGTACAACAGCTTCCTCGATTGCGAGGAAGTCACCGCGGCGAACGCCCGCAACGGCGACGTCATCATCAACCGCAACGGCAAGATGATGCGTCCGAAGCGGCTACCTTCGAACCTCTACCAGTTCCGTCCCGGCACGGGCGAGGACCGCTGCGTGCTCGACAGCATCACCTCGCTCCAGAACGGTGCAGACCTGCTGTGGATCGAGACCGAGAAGCCGCATATCGAGCAGATCGCCAAGATGGTCGACCGCATCCGTGAGGTCATCCCGAACGCCAAGCTGGCCTACAACAACTCGCCGTCGTTCAACTGGACCATCAACTTCCGTCAGCAGGTCTACGACGCGATGAAGGAAGCCGGCAAGGATGTCAGCAAGTACAACCGCGCCGAGCTGATGAAGCCGGAATACGACGATACGCCGCTGGCGATCGAAGCCGACGAGCGCATCCGGACCTTCCAGGCGGATTCGGCAAAGCGCGCCGGCATCTTCCATCACCTGATCACGCTGCCGACCTACCACACCGCGGCACTGTCCACCGACAACCTCGCCAAGGAGTATTTCGGCGAGCAGGGCATGCTCGGTTACGTCAAGAACGTGCAGCGCCAGGAGATCCGTCAGGGCATCGCCTGCGCCAAGCACCAGAACATGGCCGGCTCCGACATCGGCGACGATCACAAGGAGTACTTCGCAGGTGAGGCTGCCCTGAAGGCGGGCGGCGCTCACAACACGATGAACCAGTTCGGCTAACGCCATCCAAGAGGAGACTGACAATGACCAAAGGCAGCAATTTCTGGGTGATCGGCGGCGAGTTCGGCTCGATGAACTTCCACAAGCTGGTCGAGGGCTCGGCCCAGGTGCAGGGTCCGTTCAAGACCCGCAAGGAAGCCGAGGACGCCTGGCGCTCGGTTTCGGAAGAGAACCGCCACAAGGCCGGCGTCCGCTTCTCGATCGTGGAAGAGCCGTCGCGGGTCTCGGCCTGACGGCTGGCTGACAAACTCTAAGAAGACGTCCAAGGACGGAGGGTCCCATCCGGCGCAAGCCGGGTGGGATCGTCTGTTTTTGGCACACATCAACGGCCTGTGGGCACGGTAAGTGTCTGGAATAACGAGCCCTTTGCGGACCTTATGGTTGCTGATAGGTTAACGGGGAGAGTTGAGGACGAGGCCGGCAATGTCAGAGCCCGAAACCAGCGGTACCCATCCCAGCCAGCCGCGCCCGATGCGGCTGCGCGATGCGCTGCTGCGCGCGCGGATCGAGGCCGCCGACCGGACCGGGGTGGTCGTCGATCTCAGGGACGCCGAGGTGGCGCGGCTCGAGATCCTCAACGACGCGCTCGATCCGCTGTTCGCCCAGGTGCCCGACCAGATCGATCTGTTCGACCGCGGCATCAGCCAGGGCGATACGCCCAGGCTCTGGATCGACGTCGTCGCCCACATCATGATGGGGCGCGACAAGCGGCAGTACCGCTTCGTCCAGGACACCCGCTTCGGCCGCATCGTGCTCGCCGAATCGCACGACACGGCGGTGATCGTCGACGCCGTGACCGACTACGTCGCCCGCCGCATGATCGAGCGCGAGCGTGCGATGGTGGTGCCGTCAGAGCCGAAGGAGGAGATCGCGGAGCAGCCGCGCCGCTCGCGCGTCTGGCCGTTCCTGTTCGGCTTCATCCTCGGTGCCGCCGCACTGTTCGGTGTCGCCGTGCTCGCGGCGTTGCGGAGCTGGTGATTGCTTGCGCCGTCCGTGCTCGCGCCGACACGCGCGATTCAAAGCAGCCGCGCGCGCTTGATCTCCCGGATCTGCAAGCCATGATCGATGCTCCGCACGATCTGCTCGCAGCGCCAGCCGGTATTGTCCTTCTCGATCTCAAACAGATTGTAGGCGGCCGCCGGATAACGCCCGTGCGCGAGCGCCGAGGCCGACGGCACGCCGATCGCGGGAATGTTGCCGTTGGGGCCTTCGAACCACATCGTCGAATGAATGTGGTCGTGTCCGTGCAGGATCAGCTCGACGCCATGGCGCTTGAGCAGCGCCAGCAGGCCTGCGGAATCCGTCAGCCGCTTCTGGCGCGCGACGGACTTGAGGGGATGATGCACCAGCAGCACGCGGAAGACGTCCTCGGCAGCAAGCCGGTCGAGAACGTTCTCGAGATCTTTGAGCTGATCGCGACCGAGCGTGCCCGTCGCCATCAAGGGCGGCGTCGGCACGGCACTGGAGAGGCTGATCAGCGCGGCTGGGCCGCGCCGGCGCACGCCGGGAAAGCCGATGCGGCCGTCGTCGCCGGCAAGGTAGGGCGCAAAGGTCTCGCCGAAGCGATGAAAGGTAGCGCGGACATAGGCGTCGTGATTGCCGGGGATCGTGGTGACGCGATCGGGCGGGCCGACCTCGTCGAGCCAGGCGCGCGCCGGCGCGAACTCCGCCTCCATCGCCAGATTGACGAGATCGCCTGTCACCGCGATGTGGTCCGGCGCCTGCGCCTGCAAATCGGCGACCAGCGCGTCGAGCACCTCGCGGCGCTGGTATTTGTGGCGGTTGCGCGTCCAGTTGACGTAGCCGAGCGCGCGCTTGCCTGCGAGCTCGATCAGCCGCGGCTTCGGCAACGGCGGCAGGTGCGGGTCGGACAGATGGGCGAGCGTGAAGGGTGCCAAGAAAGATGTCATCGCGCGCGATTGCCTCGCTATTCCCCTGCTGTAATGGCAAGGTCGCCGGCAACGCGCAAGCGAAGCCTGAGAAGGCGCATCACGAGAGGCTAATGGCGAAGCGCCTGGACCAGATCCGACGGAGATTCGAGCCGCTGCTGCGGCGATTCTTCCACGCCTATTTCCTGGTGGTCCGTGGCATGACGCTCGGCGTCCGGGCCGTGGTGCTCGATGCCGACGGCAGGGTGTTCCTGGTCAAGCACAGCTACGTCTCGGGCTGGTATCTGCCGGGCGGCGGCGTCGACTTTGGCGAGACCATGGAACAGGCGATGCGCCGGGAGCTCAAGGAGGAGGGCGATATCGACCTGACCGGGGAGGCCATGCTGCACGGCATCTTCCTCAACAGCCACGTCTCCCGCCGCGACCATGTCGCAGTCTACGTCGTCAGGCATTTCCGCCAGGACCGCCTGCCGGAGCCCAATCGCGAGATCATCGAATGCGGCTTCTTCGACGCCGCTTGCTTGCCCGAGGGGACCACGAACGGTACACGGCTGCGGCTCGCTGAGGTGCTGGATGGCAAGCCGCTGATGACGACGTGGCGCTGAGGGCCGGCTATGCTAGTAACCCGTCCGAACGGGCGCCACGGAAACCTGATGAAAGCTGCAAAACTTGCCTTCGGCCTGATCTGCCTTGCAATCCTCGCCAGCAACATTTGGACAATGTCGCGCTGGAGCGAGGCGCGCGGGGTCTATGACGACATCTGCTATCTCCGTCAGGCGCATCTCTTCCAGCGCTTCGGCGCCGGCGGGCTCGATACCAACGCTATCAGGGATGACGATCGCTATTTCGAAGGCAAGTTGAAGGAGATCGGTTTCGCCGAGTGGAGGGATCCGATCCGCTGGCCCTGCCACAACCCGATGCGAAGCGGCAAGGTCGTGTTGCAATATCCGCCCGGCACCGGCTTTCTGCTGGCGCTGTTTTCCGAGGGACATCAGGTGGTGCCGCTCTATATTGCCGCGAGCCTGATCGTCTGCGGCCTCGCGCTGTCAGGCATTTTCCTGGCGCGGACGCTGCCGTCGCTCGTTGGTGCAGGCCTGTTCGGCGCGCTTGCCGTGTACCTCATGATCAATCCGGCCAAGGCGAGCTATTCGGTCGCGCCGACCATGGCGCTGTGCGCCGTCGCCGGCTTCCTGACGGCGCTGTGGCTGGCCAGGGACAAGCGCAGCATCCTGCTGATCGCGCTCACCGGCCTTCTGCTCGGCGCGTCCGTCAATTTCAGGCTGCCGAACGCGCTGCTCGCGGCGGGCTATTTCCTGTTCCTCGGTATTCCCTTCCTGTGGACGCGCTCGCTCGCGACCTTCGTGCAGGGACTCGCCTTCGGTGCCGGCGTGCTTGTCGGCATGGCGCCGACGCTGGTCGCCCAGGCCATCAATGCCGGCAGTGCGCTGGCCACGACCTATGGCAGTGCCGACGTGGTCGCGCCGGCCTTCGATCTTGCGGTGTTCGGCCAGTATCTGCGCGACATGCAGTTCGTGCTGATCGTGCTTGCGATCGGCGCGACGGCCTGGCTGTTGCGGGCCGGCGAGGGCCATGTGCGTCAGGCAGCCTTCGTGGTTGTCGGCAACCTCGTCGTCAATCTCGGCTTCTTCATGAGCCATCCGATCTTCACGCCGTACTATGTCGTGCCGATCGCGATGCTGTCGCTGTGGACGTTGTCGTTCGCCCGGCTGCTGCAGCCGGCCGAGGCGCGTGAGGCGGCACTGGTCCGGACCGACGCGGCCGGCCTCGGAGCGCAGCCGCGATGACATCGGCGCAACCCCGCATCGCCGTGCTGGTGCCCTGCTACAATGAGGAGGCCGCGGTCGCGACCGTCGTCGAAAGTTTTCGCGGCGCGCTGCCCGCGGCGGAGATCTACGTCTACGACAACAATTCGCGCGACCGCACTGCGGCTGTTGCGCTCGAGGCCGGCGCGATCGTGCGCAGCGAGCGGCGGCAGGGCAAAGGCCATGTCGTACGGCGCATGTTCGCCGACGTCGAGGCCGACATCTACGTGCTGGTCGATGGCGACGCCACCTACGACGCGCCGAGCGCTCCACGCATGATCGACAAGCTGCTCGACGAGCATCTCGACATGGTGGTCGGGCTCCGTATCGACCAGTCGCAGGCGGCCTACCGTCTCGGCCATCGCACCGGCAACCGCATGCTGACCGGGTTTCTGGCCTGGACTTTCGGCCGCGATTTCCAGGACATCCTGTCCGGCTACCGGGTGTTCTCGCGCCGCTTCGTCAAATCGTTCCCGGTGCTGTCGGATGGTTTCGAGATCGAAACCGAGCTTGCGGTCTATGCGCTGGAATTGTCGTTGCCGGTCGCCGAACTCGAGACGCCCTATTACGCGCGACCCGAGGGATCGTTCTCGAAGCTCAACACCTGGCGCGACGGCTTTCGCATTCTCGGCACCATGCTGAAACTCTACCGCGCGGAAAAGCCGCTGCGCTTCTTCGGTGCCATCGGCATCCTGCTGGCGGTGGTGTCGGTCCTGCTCTCGATCCCCATCGTGATCACCTTCATCGAGACCGGGCTGGTGCCGCGGCTGCCGACCGCCGTGCTGTCGATGGGCCTGATGATCATGGCGATGCTGTCGGTCTCCTCGGGCCTCGTGCTCGACACCGTGACGCGGGGGCGGCGGGAGATGAAGATGCTGGCCTATCTGTCCCAGCCGGCGCCGAAAACGAGCTGACGACGAGCGCGCTCCCATGGACGGCAGGACGTCCAGATGCTACTCCGATTCCTCTATTGACGCGTTTTCTCAACGCGAACCGGGATCCACTTCGCTCGAAAACGCTTTGGCAACATGAACGATCTCTCCATCACCATCCGTCCCGAAGCCCCAGGCGACGCCCAGGCGATCGAGCGGCTGCACGAGCGCACGTTCGGCCCCGGCCGTTTCGTGCTGAGCGCCTATCGAATCCGCGAGCACGTCGACCATCTGCTCGACGTCTCCTTCACGGCCCGCATCGGCACGCTGCTGGTCGGCTCCGTCAGGCAATTGCCGATCATGATCGGCGAGACGCCGGCGCTGCTGCTCGGGCCGCTCACGGTCGAGCCGCCGTTCCGCAGCCGCGGCATCGGCCGCATGCTGATGGAGCGGGCCTTGAAGGACGCCAAGGACAAGGGACATCGCATCGTGCTGCTGGTCGGCGACGAGCCCTATTACAGCCGCATCGGATTCAAGCTAGTCCCCAAGGGCCGCGTCACCATGCCGGGCCCGGTCGATGCCGCGCGCGTCCTGGTGTTCGAGCTCGCTGACGGCGCGTTCGAGGGCGTCTCGGGCGCGGTTGCTCCGGACTGGAGCAAGGCGCGGGGGTAACGGACCAGCCACAAGTCGAGGCTCACATGTTCCGCGTCACAGCCGATTCATTGCAGGCCTATCTCGATTTCGATCCCGAGCGAAAGCGCGATCTGACCGAGTTGCACGAGCTGATTGTCGCCGCCGCGCCGGCCCTCAAGCGCCATTTCCATCAGGGAACGCCGGCGGGAGAGGCGGGCATGCGCATGAAGATGATCGGCTATGGCAAGTTTCGCTACGCCATCAAGTCGGGAAGAAGCACGGACTGGCCGGTGATCGGCGTTGCGCTCCAGAAAAACTACATCAGCGCGTACGTGACGGTAACCAGGCAAGGCGCGCCGATCGTATCCCGCTATGCCGGCAAGCTGGGCGAACTTCGCATGGGCGGCAACAATTTCAGTTTCGAGCGGTTCGACGATCTCAAGCAGGATACCGTATCGACGCTGTTCGCAGAGGTTGCCGGCATCTTCGAAGCGGATCCCGAAAATCCCGTTCGCTATATGCAGGGCTCCTGATCTGCCGGCGCCGCACCAAGGTGTAAGCCCTTGTGCACGGCGCCTTCTCTCGAGCCAAGCGCGCTTACGCACGGCCGTGCCATCATATCGACGGGATCGTCTCTCCGCGCCGGCTCCCTAAGCCTTGATCGCAAGCTTGCGGATCTTCTCGCGATCCTTGCCGTCGACCCAGACACATAGCGTCAATCCGTAGCGACAGGCTTCCACGGCAAGATTGCCGATGTTTCTGGCCCGGCTGTGGAACACATGCGTCTCGCAGCAATCCTCGAGAATGAAGCCGGTGAACTCGCCGTGGCAGTCGTACAGAACCTCGCAGACCTTGCCGCAACGCTCTCGCTCGGGTTCATGCGGCCGCTTCGGCAAGGGTGGCACAAAGGTCAGCGAAGGCGGCACGGCACTCGCATTGCCGCCGAGGCCGTCGACGCGGTCGGAGATGTACTTGGTGTAGCGGACCAGCACCGGGTGCCAGCGATTGGACGGTGACATCTGCTCCAGCCGCCATTTCATGATTGCGAGCGTCGTCTCTTCAGCAGGGAGGATCTTGTCGCCCGTGGTCACGGGAATGCGGATCTGGAACGTGCCGACGACGTAGCGCCATTGAGTCAGCCGCTCCACCTCCGTCGGCCTGGTGCGATGGGGTTTGGAGCTGCCCTTGGCGGTTCCCACCTGCGCCGTCTTGCCGTCGGCATGCACCAATGTCGGCGCGGTCTGCAGCTTGGGGCCGGGCGGCGGAGGTGGAGGCGGCAATGGCTTGCCGATGCGCGTGCCGAGCCGTTTGACCGTCACGTCGAACACCTGTCCGCTGCGAACGCCTTGGGGAAGGTCGATGGTGATGAGGCCGGCGAAATTGTCGCCGGCGCCCGACGGAATCGGCACGTAGCTGACGCCGCGCGTGATCGGGATCCGGATCGTATTGGCATCGCTCATGCCGAGCGGAGAGACGCCGTAGAAGGCCTTGGCGAGCGCCAGCACGTCGCTGGCATGCACCTGCGGCCAGTACAGCGAGGCGACTGAGCCTGTCGGCACGCTGCCCCATTCGATCATCAATTCGTCCGGGTAGATCGTGTTCGGCCCTAGCGGCGCACGGACGACGCGGCCTGGCTTCGTGTCGAAAGTCTGTGGAATGCGATGCGTGGCTGCGGGGCCCGGATTGTCGGAGCGCGTCACCTGGAGATTGCGCTGTGCGAGCTGGTCCCAGGACAGCGGCGAGACGCCTTGCGGAATCGGCGCATCGTCGAAGGCGATCTGCGCGACAATGCAATGGTGCGTGCCGTTCAGATAGGTCTGCACCTGCGCGCCGTTGATGACGTTGCCGCTGTCGTAGAGATTGAGGAAACAGCCGTAATATCCCCAGAGCTGATCCTGATGGTCGGGGATCGCCAGCGTCTGGATGTTGGGGCCGCCGGCATAGTCGGTCTGGCTCGAGAAATTGTTGGTGGCGAAGAACGGAATCGAGGTGTTGCCAGCACCCGGCCTCGGCGACCCCGGCTTGCCGGCGGCATCGTTGTTGGAGAGATAAGCGCCGTTGATGTCATAGTCGGTGTCGTTGGTCTGGGTGGTGAACAGCCTGAAGAAAACGCGGACATTGTTGGCCATCGATCCCGCGGAGCCACGCAAGCGCACGCGCGCGACGGCGAAGCTGTAATTGTTGTCGATGCTGATATTGGGCGGGAACGTGCCGCTGATCTGCACGGTGAACGGGTTCACGGACGAGTCGCCCTGGTTGGCGTCGCCCTGGTCGGGCAGGATCGTCGTGAACGGATCGGGGCCGTTCGGATTGGTGAAGCCGTTGGCCGCGGAATTCCAGCGCGACAGCAGGTCCTGGATATAGGTGTAGGCGCCGGAGACGTTGTCGGCGAGTGCGGGCACGCCGGGGATCGGCGCCGCATTCAGCGCCGGGGTGATCGTGAAGACGCGCAGGTCCTGGCTGAGATAGGGCAGGTTGCTGTGGTCCGCGTTCAAATTCGTGAAGTAAGGATCGGCGCCGGCGATCAGCTCGAACTGCATCGAGGCCTGCGAGCCGCTGACCTGTCCGGTCGCGGAGGCATTCAGCGAGACCGTGAGGTCGAATTCGGTCTCGCCGCCTGTTGGGGGGAACTGTGCCAGCAACGGCGTGTCGATATGCAGGTCGTAGGGAATTTCGATACGCTGCGGCGTGAAGTCGTTGACGCCGCTCTCGAACTGCACGCCTGTTGGACTGGGCGTGATCGCCACGCCGGCAAGGCTCGAGAACGAGCCGCCAAAACTTCCGACCGTGATGCCGAGCGACAGGAACGAGCTCTTGCTGAATCCCTCGATGAAGATCGTGAAGGCGTTGGGAACGTAGCCTCCTTGCGTGTTGATGATGTCCTGCGTCTCGTCCTTGCCGAACGTGTTCTTGCCGGCACCGAAGGAGACGCGCGCGATCGGGAAGGGATTGTTTCTATTGGGGCCGGAAATCGACGCGGTCGTTCCGGGCGGATAGACGCTCTCGACGAGACCGAGGAAGATCGGGAACGGGTTGGAATTGTCGCTGGTTAGGGCGTGATAGACGCTCGCCAGGTTGGAATTGTAGTTCGTAATGATCTGGTTGATGCTGAAGCCGAGCTGGACGTTGAGGTAGTAGATGAAGCCGAGCGCGCAGCCGTAGCTGACGGGATCGCCGTCGCCGTGCACGAACGTGCCGTCGCTCACGGTCGAGCCGGTATAGGTCGTGTTGACCCAGTCGCCGCGCGCCGGGTTCGGCAGGATCGTTCCCTGATTGGGGTTGCCGTCTCCGTTCAGCCAGTTCGCGACGAACGAGCTGTAATAATTGTCATGGCCCTGCTGGAAGCGGGTGATGGCCGACCAATGCGACAAGCCTTCGCCGCTGCTGTCACCGGCGTTCCAATTGCCGCGAATGCCCATCAGCACCTCGACCCACTCGGCAATGAACACCATGCCGACGCGCTGCGCCGGCAGCGGCGCGTCGCTCATCAGGTTTTGCGAGTCGAGGCTGATCGGATTGCCGACGCCGTTGTTGCTGGCGCCGGGAAAGGAGAAGCCTCCGCCCGAAAGGGCAGAGTCGGCCTGATCGAGGCGAACCTCTTGCCGCGCGCCGGTGCCGAACTGGCTGGAGGGTGTGCCGAACCAGCCGGTGGTGACGTTGAACTCGTTCTCGATGACGCTCAGCGAGGGACTGATGTTGCTGAGCAGGGAATTGGCGTTGTTGATGACGTTGGTCTGGTCGGCGAGCGAATTCTCGTATCGTATCCAGAAATTGGTGGTCTTGCCGGCGCCTTGTCCAATATCGGTCAAGCTGGTGCTGCTGAGAGCCATATTGCCACTCCTTGAAACTGAAATGTCTCGCGATCGCTTCTGGTTTGCGCAGGCGCGGCTTCGAGAAAATTCCGCAGTTCAAGGTGCTATGGCTTGCAGACGCTTGGCCTCGCCTGCGCGCAATTAAATCTGGCTAGTTGTCCGGCAGGTTGAACGCAAGCAATGCGATCGTTGCAAGCCGAATTCGGCACGGGCAGTTTTGAAATCACAACCTGCCATGGTGCTCAATGCAATTGCACGCTAATAGAGCTTCACGAGGAGATGCTACCACAGGTTTGAAGGAGGGGTTGATCACGCTTGCGGCAAATCCGTCGCTGAGTGGCTGCAGCTTTGTGAGCTGGATAACATTCAAGCTGAATTCTGAATGCGCAAAGGCGGACACGCTATACCGCTCGCGCGGTTTATGCCAAAAGCGGCAGGCGAAGCTGACGAAGGACATGTGAAGTTTGGCTGCATCGAAGAAGGGCGCCTCGCCCGCGGAACGCCAGAACGGGATCGATCGGACCATCGATCTCCTGGAAGCACTGCTGCATTTGCGCGCACCGTCCAAACTCAGCGATCTCGCCAAGCAGATGGGCGCGCCGCGCTCGACCGTCTATGCCATCGCCAACCGCCTGATCGAAGCTGACCTGCTCGAGAACGTCGGCGACGGCGGCCAGGTCTATTTCGGCAAGGCGGTGCATCTCTACGGGCGGGCCTATGCGGAGGCCAATCCGCTGCATCGCCGATGCCGCGAAGCGCTCGACCGGCTCGCGACCCAGCACAGCGCCACGGCGCAGCTCTGCGCGCTGCGTGGCCGCAAATATGTGGTGGTCGATACCAGGGACGGGTCGGGCCTGTTTCGGATCACCACGGATGTCGGCATCGAGGTGCCGCTGCCGTGGACGGCATCGGGCCGGCTGCTGCTCGATCACATGAGCCCGGCGGAGATCCGTGCGTTCGTTCCGAAAGAGGATTTTCGTCTTCCTGACGGCCGCGTGCTCGATGTCGATGATTTCATCAAGGACGTCGCACGCGCGAGGCGCGACGGCAAATGCGTGACAACGGCGCTGTCCGATCGGTTCACCTCGTGTCTTGCGGCGCCCATCCGTGACAAGAAGGGTGTCGCGGTTGCGACGCTGTGCTTCGTGGTTCCCGCAGATTCCGTGAAGGAGCGCAGGACCGCGCTGCTCGACGATCTGGTCGCCACCGCAACCGAACTCTCCGATCGCACCTGAGCTGAGTCCTCCGGCGGCGCTGTGACCGATGTTCCCGCATCGTGTCACGCGTCGTCGATGCACGTCCCGATGTTCGCGCACGCAGCGCACAACGTTCGGCAAATGCGCCTCGCGGCTGGAGGGACTAGAATGTCCGGGCTTGACATCACGCCGCCGTAATAACTAACGTGTCGCTATAAGATAATATTGTCCACTATAAGAGACAATGTAGCTGCAGGCGCGATGAGGTTCTCTCGTCCCGATGTCGGGGCGGGAGACGCGTTCCTGCGTGTCCAAGCGAGGAATCGAAAATGGCGAATGCAGGACAACAGGTACCCGGACGACGCTGGCTGATCGGTTGTCTGCTCGGCGTCGGAATTCTCATCAACTACATCGATCGGGTCGGGCTCTCCGCCGCGACGCCCGAGCTGACGAAGGAACTCGGCCTCACCGCGACCGACATCGGCCTGCTCGGCAGCGCGTTCTTCTGGACCTATTCGCTGCTGCAGGTCCCCGGCGGCATGGTGCTCGACCGCTTCGGCGTCACCATGGTCGGCCGAGCCTCGAGCTTCCTCTGGGCTGTCGCCGCCACCATCACCGCGCTCGCAAGCGGATTGTGGGGCATTGCCGCCGCGCGCCTGCTGCTCGGTGTTGCGGAAGCGCCGGCGTTTCCGGCAAGCCAGAAGGCGACCGGCCACTGGTTTCCCCTCGACGAACGCGCGCGCTCGACCGCGATCTTCGATTCCGCCGCCAAGTTCTCCAACGTGATCGGCGTGCCGCTGGTCGCCTATGTGATCTTTCTCTATGGCTGGCGCTGGGGCTTCGGCGTCACCGCCGTGCTGAGCTTCCTCTATTTCGTCGCCTACTACGTCATCTATCGCAACCCGAGCGAAGATCCGAAGCTCTCGAAGGCGGAGCATGATTACATCATCGCCGGCGGCGGCACGCCCGAAGGTCCCGCTGCAGCGGGACAGAGCCGCATGCTCGGCTACCTCCTGCGCAACCGCAAGGTCTGGGGCCTGACCATCGGCTTTTCGGCCTATGGCTACACCTTCTACCTCTTCCTGACCTGGCTGCCGGGCTATCTCGCCCAGACCATGCACATGAACCTGATGTCGGCCGCGGGCTATTCGACCATTCCGTGGATCTTCGCGACCTTGGCGGACCTCCTGATCGGCGGCTTCCTGGTGGATCATCTGATCGCGCGTGGCTACGACTCGACGCGGGTGCGCCAGTCGGTGATCATCGTCGGCATGCTGATGGGGCTCGCCGTGATCGGCGCCGCCTTCACGGTGAAGCCGGGCTGGGCGCTGTTGTGGCTGTCGATCGCGATCTCGGGGCTGTCAGCCGCAGCTCCCGTCGGCTCCTCGATCGTGTCGCTGATCGCGCCCAAGGGCGGGGCGGGAACCGTCGGCGGCATTCTGAATTTCACCAACAACATGATGGGTGTGCTCGCGCCGATCGTGACCGGCGTGGTGGTCGACTGGACCCAATCCTTCGCCGGTGCCTTCATGATCGCGGGCGTCGTGCTGCTGATCGGCATCTTCTTTTATGTCGTGGTGCTCGGCCGCATCGAGCCGATTCCCGATTTCGAGGAGGTACCGCCGGCCGGCGCGGTGCCTGTTCACTGAGGAGAGGGGCATGCCCCGGAATTCCAGCGGCAAGGACACGCTGATCCGCAACGCCAGGCTGATCGACGGCACCGGCGCCCCGTGGTTCGAGGCCGACCTGCGCATCAGCGGCAACCGCATCGCGGCGATCGGCGCCGCCTTGCCGGCGGAGGACGCCGACATCGTCGACGCGCGCGGGTGTTATCTGGCGCCCGGCTTCATCGACGCCCATTGCCACGACGACCTGATTTGCCTGCGCGAGCCTGACAGGCCCGAGAAGGTGTTGCAGGGCGTGACCACGCTCGTGGTCGGCAATTGCTGCTTCTCGCTCTATCCGGCGACCGCGGGCTCCGCCGAGATGCTGCGGCTGCATTTCTCGGGACTCGCCGGCGAGACTCAGGCGGACGAAGTGTTCGACAGTTTCGACGGCTATCGGCAGGCCCTGGAAGGGCCAGGCGTGGCGCTCAACCTCGTTTCGCTGGTCGGACACGCCGCGATCAGGCTCGCCGTGCTCGGTTACGAGCGCCGCGCGGCGAGCGGCGAGGAGATCGCGGCGATGCAGGCGCTGCTGGCGCAGCAGCTCTCGCAAGGCGCGGCCGGCCTGTCGCTCGGCCTCGTCTATCCGCCGAGTGCTTATGCCGACACCAACGAACTGAACGCGCTGGCGGAGACCGTGCGAGCGCACGGCAAGCTGCTCACCGCGCATGTCCGCAGCTATGAAGCGGGCCTCTTGCCATCCATCGACGAGTTCATCGCGATCCTGCGCGCCTCGGGCGCAGCGGGACTGCTGTCGCATCTGCAATCGGCGGGAAAGCCGAACTGGGGCGCGATCCCCAAGGCGCTCGACCGGCTGGAGGCCGCGCGCGCGGAAGGCATCGACATCTCCTTCGACATGTATCCGTACCCCGCCGGCAGCTCCTATATGCTGCAATTGCTGCCGCCGGCCGCGCTCGAAGGCGGTATCGATGCCGTGCGCGCGCGGCTGCGCGATCCGGCCAGGCGCGAGGCGCTGCGCGTGCTGGTGGAGGAGGGCGATCCCGATCCGCATGCCGCGCAGTCCAAGATCGTGCTGATCAGCTGGCACAATGTGCGCATCTCCGCCACCGCCAATCCCGCGCTGAAGCCGCTCGAGGGCAAGTCGATGGTCGATGCCGCGCGCGAGCTCGGCATCTCCCCGTTCGATCTGATGGTTCGGTGCATCGAGGAGGACCAGGGCCAGACCGGCATCATCATGTTCCAGCTCGATGAGGCCGATCTGCGTGCGGCCTTCACCCATCGCCTGCACATGGTCGGCTCCGACGGCATTCCCCGCCCGGGCACCAAGCCGCATCCGCGCGCCTATGGCAGTTTCCCGCGTGTCGCCGGCCGGCTGACGCGCGAGCAAGGCTGGCTGACGCTCGAAGATGCCGTGCGGCGGATGACCGCGATGCCGGCGCAACGCTTCGGCCTCTCCGACCGCGGCATTCTTCGGCCGGGCATGATCGCGGATCTCACGCTGTTCGACGAGACCATCATGGACAAGGCGACGTTCGAGACGCCGACGGAAATGCCCGCGGGCATCCGTTCGGTTTTCGTCGCCGGCGAGGCTGTGGTCGCAGGCGGTCGCAGCACCTTCGCGCGGCCCGGCCGGGCCTTGATCACGGGATGACGGCCCCGCAATCTCAGCCATCACACACAGGACGATTCGCAATGACGCTGAAACGATATGGCGCGGCCGGCGGCACCGGTACCGGCGGCCAGCACCTTCCCTTTGCTCGCGCGGTGCAGGCCGACGGCTGGCTCTATGTCTCCGGCCAGACGCCGATGGAGAACGGCGAAGTGATCGAGGGCGGCATCATCCCGCAATCGCACAAGGCGATCCGCAACATGCTCGCGATCCTGACGGAGGCCGGTTACGATCCGAAGGATGTCGTGCGTTGCGGCGTCTGGCTCGACGACCCCCGCGACTTCCAGAGCTTCAACAAGGTCTTCGCCGAATATTTCGGCGCCAATCCGCCGGCGCGGGCCTGCGTGGTGTCGAGCATGGTGGTGGACTGCAAGGTGGAAATCGACTGCGTCGCCTATCGCAAGTGAAGCGCCACCTGTTGCGCCGGGGCCCGCAGGCCCAGGCGCAAATGCTCTGTGTAGCTAAAGTGGAATGCGTTTTGGTTGAATCAGTATAGTCCGCGAAACTCCTGAGCAACCGGCGACATAGGTAACAGATCAAACCGACGACATGGGTAACACAATTCTCGTTTCGTTCA
>NZ_JAUIZJ010000030.1:0-61260 GCF_030435535.1 Bradyrhizobium sp. WYCCWR 13022 | reverse complement strand
CCTGCCGACAGTTGACCTGTTACCCATGTCGCCGGTCTATTCTGTTACCCATGTAGCCGGTTAGGACCCTCCGAACACCTCTCCCCGTCGGGGAGAGGTGATCCCGGACGCCGATCGAACCTGACTCGATCCCGCTCTAGAACCGCTGCGAGACGCCGAAATAGAATCCGCGGCGGGGTCCGTATTGCGGGGCGAACACGCCGATGCCGGAGCCGTCGCGGATCTGGTAGATCGTGTCGAACGCATTGACCACGTCGAATCGCACCGTCGTCGGCTTGTTCGGCGCGACGATGTTGAAGTCGTGCGAGAGGCCGAAATTGACCTGCGTGTATCCGGGCAAATGATCGGTGTTGGCAAAGCCCGAGCGCAGGCCACTGCCATAGACCATCGACACGCTATAACGCGTGCCCTCCCAGAGATAGGAGGCGCCGGCCGACGCCGACAGCATCTGCGCGTGGTCGGTGTAGATGTAGTGGCCGTCGATATAGGAGAGCTCGTCCGCGCCGAACAGATACTGGTTCGAGACCACGTTGGTCGCGATCTGCTTGGCCCAGGCGAGGTTGGCGTAGGCGCTGAAATTGCCGTTCTTGTAGGTCGACTTCAGCTCGACGCCGACATTCTCGCCGCGATCGTAGTTGAAGCCGCTCAACACATAGGCCGCGCCGAACTGGCCGTCGTCGAGCAGGTCGCGCGCCTTCTTGTAGTAGGCGTCGGCGCCGACCTCGAGGCCGGGGATCGCATAGACCTTCTGCGTCACGCCGACGTCGAACACGTGCGACCGCTCCGGCAGCACCGGGCTGTTCAGCCCGACCTCCGGCGTCTGCGTGTTGGCAGGCGCGCCGGGCGGAGTGACCAGCGCAAGATTGACGGGGGCGGCGATCACCTGCGAGGGCGGCGTGAAGTTGCGTGCATAGCCGGCGTGGAACGTGGTGCCCTCGAACGGTTTCCAGGTCAGGCTGACGCGCGGGCTGAGCTGGTTCGCATCGACATATTGGTACATCTGGTCGAAGCGCAGGCCGGCATTCAGGGTAAGATTGTTGGTGATCTTCCATTCGTCCTGCACGTAGGTTCCGATCAGCCAGCCGGTCTTGGCGCTGGAATCGAACACCGAGAACGGCGCGTCGATCGTGCCTGCGCCCGGATCGACGGGATCGACCAGCGGCAACACCGTGGTCCCGCTGTTGACCAGCGTTCGCTCCGCGCTCACCGACAGGCCGAAGCGCAGCGTGTGTGCATAGCCAATGCGCCAGGCGGTGTCCTGCTGAAGGCCGTTGACCACGCTCTGGCGGTAGACGTCCGAGGACGCGCCGTTGAAGACGAGATCGCCGATCGGATCGGGGTAGAAGTGCAGCAGGCTGGTGCGATTGAAATACGAAGTCTGCGTGTCGAACTCGCCGTTCGAGGTCTGGTAGGAGACGACGTTGAACTGGTTGAACTCGTTCTGGTGCTCGTTGAGCCGCGACGAGTCGAAACTCGAGACGCCGAACGCCGTATTCGCAGGCGTCTGGCCGGGATTGTTCGGAATCTGGAACGTCGCATTCGACACGCCGCTCACGAAGGTGAGGCGGCTGGTCGGATCGATCATCGTGGAGAGATAGAGAAATCCCTTCTCCTGGTTGGTGCGGTCGTGGATCGCATTGACCGACGGCGTCGGGTTCTCGATGCCGAGATTGTTCTGGAGAAAACGTCCCGACAGGAAATACTGCGTCTGCCCCGCCGTCCCGCCGTATTCCACGTTGGTCGAGATGGTGCCGTTGCTGCCGCCATAAACGCCGACCACGCCGGAATTGTTGAAAGCATCGGCCTTGGTCTGGATGTCGAGCACGCCGGCGGTGCGCTGGCCATACTGCGCCGGCAGCGCGCCGGTGAGCAGGCTCATGCTGCCGACGATGCCGGTGTCGAGAATCTGCCCGAACGCGCCGACGCCGTCGGGAAGCATCACGCCGTTGATGCGGTATTGCAGATTGGCGTGCTCGTTGCGGATATGCAGGTCGCCGCTCGCCGCCGAATCCTGGGTGACGCCGGGGAATTGCAGCAGCACCTTGTCGAGCGAGGCGTTGCTGCCCTGCGGCAACGCCTCGATGGCCTGGCGCGTGAGCGTGTGAGCCGTCGCCCCGCCGGGCGGAAGCACGCTTTGGCGCGCGGCATCCAACCGGTTGCTCTGGCCCTCGACGGCGGCGGGCGCCTCGGCCTGCGGCCGTGCCTGCGAGGCTGAACGTCGCCTGTCGACGGCGACGCGAACTTTCGGGCGGTGCGGCGCCTGCGTTCGCTTTGGCGCATCGACCTCGACGCTGGGGAGCGTCGTCATGGGGGCGGTTGTCTGCGCCGTGGCGCTGCTGCCGGGATGAAATAGGGTGAGTGCGGCAAGGCTCGAGCCCGCCAGGATTGCTTTTGAAGACACCATTGTCCTGATTTCCGATCGCGCACCGCCGCGCTCGTCCGGAGCACCTGCAGGCAGCACGCGCCGTCGACACGCGACGGATCGTGTTCGATAGCCTCGCGGAATCGGCGCAAAGCGCGGCCGACGCCGAAGGCAGCTCAATCGATCGACATCAGGAGGCGGGAGGAGCGCGCGGCTGGAACGCGTGGCTTGCCGATTCCAGATGGACGAATTCGGCATCGGTGGTGCGGTAGAGCAGTTCGACCGCCTGCGGCAAATGCAGCAGGGGCGGCGTCGCGAACACGACCGTTCCCGCCATCGCGACCAGTGCGCAGATCGCGCAATTGTCGTCGCCCGGCTTTTCGCGATCGTGATTGGTCGGTGACTGCTTCTGGACCGCCGCGCTGTCGGGCGATGCGATGCTCTTGGCGCCGTCGGCCAGTTGGGCCTGGGCGAGAGGAGCAGCCTGCGCGAACCAGTGGCTATGGCCGAAGGTCAGCGCGAACTGCACCAGCATCGCGAACATCGCGAGCCGGGCGCCGTGCTTGATATTCGACCGGAACCACTTCATCCAAAGGCACCCTACATCGCGAGCCGCCGACCTGATGTCGCGATGTTATAATGTAACATCGCCCGATCGGCTGGCGGATGTCAACCACGAGAGGATCGACGCGCATAGGCGAGCTGGCCGATGTGGTGTTCGGGCAACGAGAACGCTCTCTCCGTTCCCCCCACAAGGGAGGAGGGAACGGACCGTCGTCCGAGCGCTAGGTGAGCCCCTCGAAGATTACCGCCCCTCGCGAACCCACGTCGCGGCAAACGCGCCGAGCAGCAGCAGGAGGCCGATCAGGCCGGCGAAGATCGGCAGCACGCCGACGCCCTTCACGACGCTGGCGTCGCGCATGCGAACGCCCATCCAGCCGTCACCTGAAAACACGCTGGTCGAGCGCACCGGGACGATGCGTGGCAGCTCGACGCTGCCGCCGTCCGCGATCCGCACCGAATTGCCGCCCGTCGCCTGCGTCAGAGGCTTCAACGTGTCGGCGGTGGAGGTGACTTCCGAAAATTCCTTCGGATTGGTCGGGCCGACATTGATCAGCGCCTTCAACGTGCCGTCGGTCGCCTGCCACAGGCCGAGCTCGTTGGCCGGCAGGCTGGCACGCCACTCGCCGGGGTCGCCGGGGCTGAGCGTCACATCATGCGACACGCCGGAGGGCGAGGTCACGCTCACGGGCTGCACGCTGTCAGCCATGGTCTGGCGCACGACCACGAGATCCTTGCCCTGCACCTGCATGCGCAGCGCCTCTTCATCGAGGTCCGGCTGCTTCATCAGCCAGTGCGACATGCGCCTGAGCAGATCCAGATGCGGGCCGCCGCCCTCATAGCCGCGCGCCCACAGCCAGATGTGGTCGGACAGCAGCAGCGCGACGCGGCCCTCGCCGAAGCGCGACAGGAACAGCAGCGGCTTGCCGTCCGCGCCCGTCATGACAGGCGGGTTGACCGAATTGCGGGTTTCGACGGTGCGGAAGAAGCGGCTCCAGTGCGGCGGCTCGAACGCCGAGCCCTCGAGCCCGCGCGTCACGGGATGGCGTTTGCCGGTGTCGGAAAGATGCGCATAGAACGGCTTCTCGGTGACGCCGACCGGCTCGGCCGGCAGCACCGTGTCGAGCGGCGTGCGCCAGATGCTGGTGTTGGAGGCGTAGTCGGGACCGGCCGAGACCAGCACCGCGCCGCCGCCGCGCACGTAGCGCGCGATGTTGTCGAAATAGGCGATCGGCAGCACGCCCTGGCGGGCGTAGCGATCGAAGATGATCAGCTGGAATTCGTTGATGTGCTGCTGGAACAGCTCGCGCGTCGGAAATGCGATAAGCGACAATTCGTTGATCGGCGTGCCGTCCTGCTTCTCCGGCGGACGCAGGATGGTGAAATGCACGAGATCGACGCTGGCGTCGGACTTCAGGAGATTGCGCCAGGTGCGCTCGCCTGAATGCGGCTCGCCCGACACCAGCAGCACGCGCAGCTTGTCGCGCACGCCGTCGATGGCGACGACGGCGCGATTGTTCACCGGGGTCAATTCTCTTTCGAGCGGCGAGGCCTCGATCTCGACGATGTTGGGACCGGCATGCTTGATCTCGACGTCGACGCTTGCGCTCTGGCCGCTCGAGAGCGTGCGCTCGTTGATGACCTCGCCGTCGCGGCGGACCGTGACCTTGGCGCGCTCGCCGCTGACGCCCTGGTCGTCGAGCTTGTAGGTGATGGTCTGGTTCTGGCCGACGATGCCGAAGCGCGGCGCCGCCGTGATCGCGATGCGACGGTCGCGCTCGTCCTTCTGTCCGGTGATCAGCGCCTGCACCGGCGCCTGGAAGCCGAGCGCGGCGGCGTTGGCCGGGATGTCGTGGACGCGGCCGTCGGTGATCAGGAAGGCGCCGGCGACGCGGTCGACCGGCACGTCCGACAATGCGGAGGCCAGCGCGCCGAACAGCTTGGTGCCGTCGGTCTCGCCGTCGGCCTGTCCGGCATCGACGACGCGCACCTCAAGTCCCTTGATCTTCTTCAGGCTGTCGACCAGCGCCTCCTGCGCCTTCGCGGCCTCCTGGTTGCGCTTGCCGAAATTCTGGCTCGGGCTCTTGTCGACGACGACGGCGGCGACCGAGGTGAGGGGATCGCGGTCCTCGCGCGTGAAGGAGGGATTGGCGAGCGCCAGCAGGAACAGCGCCAGCGCAGTGACGCGCACCGCCGTACCGCGCGCCCGCGCGAGCAGCAGCACGATCGCGATGAGGACGATCGCAGCGAGCGCGATCCAGAGGACGATCGCGGGGACGAGCGGCGTGAAGGCGATGCCGTAGTTCATCTTGATCCTATTGGCCGAGACGTTCGATCAGGGCCGGTGCGTGCACCTGGTCGGCCTTGTAGTTGCCGGTCAGGGTGTACATCACGATGTTGACGCCGGCGCGGTAGGCGAATTCGCGCTGGCGCGGCTCGCCCGGGGTCAGCGGCAGCATCGGCTGGCCGTCGGGACGGAGCGCCCAGGCGCCGGCGAGGTCGTTGGAGGTGATGATGATCGGCGAGACACCATCGCCGCCGCGCGCGGGGCGCTGGGCGTTCTCTTCGTCGTCCTCGCGCGGCAGCGCCTCGACCCAGGTCTGGCCCGAGTTGAAACGGCCGGGGAAGTCGCGCAGCAGGTAGAACGTCTTTGTCAGCACGTGCTCGCGCGGCACCGGCTCGAGTTCGGGCACGTCGAGCGAGGACAGGATCTCGCGCAGTGCCTGCATGCCCGGCGTTTGCGAGGCGCCGTTCTCGCCGGGCGGGGCTTCGATGGCGTCGCGGGTGTCGAAGATCACGGTGCCGCCCTGCTTCATATAGGCGTCGATCTTGTTGATGGCGTCCTGCGGCGGCTTCGGCGTGCCCGGCACGATCGGCCAGTAGATCAGCGGGAAGAAGGCGAGCTCGTCACGTGCGGGATCGACGCCGACGGGATCGCCGGCCTCGAGCGCAGTGCGCTGCGCCAGGAACAGCGTCAGGCCGGACATGCCGGCCTTGACGATGGAATCGACGTCGGCATTGCCGGTCACGACATAGGCGAGGCGGGTCTGCGACGTCGCTTTCATCGCGAAATCATCCGACGCGCTGTCGGCGCGCGACGGCGTCGGCGAGAGCACCGCGATGCCTGCGAGCAAGACGCCGAGCAGGATCATCGCGGGCGCGGCGCGACGGCGCAGCAGTGCGGCGAGGCCGCCGCCGAGCAGCGCGACGATGATGGCGTCCACCAGAAACAGCGCGAGCGATGTCGACAGCAGCCAGCCGCGGAGGTCCCGCGGCTCGGCATTGGTGTAGGTGGCGCGCCGGGCGTGCAGGGACGCGGTGTCGAGGGCTGCGATGCGGTCGGCGCTGGCGAGCGTGTTCACGGCGAGCGGTCCTTCTGCCGGACCGTAGAAGCCGGGCGGATGGTCCGGCGTGGCGCGGTCGCGATAATCGGCCGTCAGCGGCTTGGCGGTGGCGGGCGGCGGGCCGAAAGCGCCGAAGCCGTCGAGCAGATGCAGCGGCGCCAGCGTTTCGGCGCCGGCTTCGCCGGCAACGCCGGCGCCGGGCTTGGCGGTGTAGCCGGACATGTCGACGATCCGCCTCAGCATCTCGACGAAGGTGCCGGACATCGGCAGATCCGACCAGCGCATGTCCGCGCTGACATGGAACAGGCTGACGATGCCCTTGCCGCGATGCTCGCCGGTCACGAGCGGCGTGCCGTCTTCGAGCGAGGCCCAGCTCTTGGTGGCGAGCACCGCGTCGGGCTCGGCCAGCACCTGCCGGCTCACGGTGACGTCCTTGGGAACGGCGACGCCGGCAAACGGGCCGTCGGAGGTGAAGGCGGCCAGATGCTGCGGCTTCTCCCAGGTTAGGCTGCCGCCGAGCGTGCGGCCGCCCTTGCGCAGCTTGACCGGCACGAGATCGTCCTCGGCCTGCGCCAGCCGGGGCCCGGCGAACCGCACCAGCACGCCGCCCTGCTCGATCCAGGCGTTGAGACGCTCGCGCAGTTCCGGCGCGACCGTGCCCACATCGGCGAGTATGATCATCGGCAGCTTCTGGTCCAGAAACTGCGTGATGCCCTGCTGCGGCGAGCCCTTGTCGGCGAGCCGCACGTCGGCGAACGGCGCTAGTGCGCGCGTCAGATAGAAGGTCGGCGCCAGCAGCGGCTGCGACGTTTCGCTGGTCGAACCGGAGACGATGCCGATGGCGCGGCGGCGCCAGCGCTTGTCGAGCAGCTGCACCGCGCCGGCCGAACGCTCGCCGGAGATTTCGAGCCGCGAGATGTCGTTGCGCAGTTCGACCGGCAGGTCGAATGCCGCCTCGGTCTCCTTGTCCTGCGGTCCGAAGGTGAAGCGCGCCTCGCCGATCGGCGAGGCCTTCTGGTCGAGCGCCCGCACGGTGCCGGCGAGAATGCCGCTATCGGTGCGCAGCACCTTCACCGTCATCTTCGCCGCCGCGTTTTCCGCCGCGACCAGCGCCAGCGGAGAGGAGGTGCCGCCTTCGAACAGCGTCAAGCTGCGGTCTCCGATGGTCTTGCCGAGCCCGGTTACGAACTCGTCGCCGCGGCCGGTGTCGACGCCGTCGGACAGCCAGGCGATCTCGCAGTCGCCGGTCGCCTTCAGGAAACGATCGATGGCGGCAAGGGTTTCAACGCGGTCGATCGAATAGGGTTTTGGCACGATCTGCCGCAGCGCAACCCGCGCCGCGCCCGCCGGCATCAGGGTGATGTCGCGGTTCGGCTCGGACAGCGGCACCAGCGCAATCGCGCGGCGGTCGTTGTCGGCATTGGCGATCAGCTCGTCGGCGGCCCGGATCCTGGTGTCCCAGTTCGACGCGGCGCTCCAGCCGTCGTCGAGCATGATCATCAGCGGTGCCTTGCTGGCGGCGAGGCCAACTTGCGGATTCCAGATCGGGCCGGCGGCCGCGAAGATCACCAGCGCTGCGGCGAGCAGCCGCAACGCGGTCAGCCACCACGGTGTCCGTGCGGGCGTCTCTTCCTTCGGCGCGATCTCGAACAGCAGCCGCGTCGGCGGAAACTCGATGCGGCGCGGCCGCGGCGGCATGACGCGGAGCAGCCACCACAGCACCGGCAGGCTGATCAGGCCGATCAGCAGCAGAGGTTCGGTGAAGGCGAGCGGCAATCCCATCATGCGGCCGGCCCCGCCTTGATCGAGGTGATGCGCGCGCCCGACTTGCTCACCTGCATGCCGGCATGGAGGAACAGCAGGAGCTCGGCGGCCGAGCGGTCGGTCGCATGCGTCGTGAACAGCCAGTCGAGCTTGCTGGTCTCGGCGCGGATCTGGTCGCGGTGCAGCGCGAGCCGCATGGTGTAATCCTGCGCCCAGCTCTCGGCGCGGCCGGCGGTGATCATGCCGAAGCCCTCGGGCTCGACGAACTCGACGCGGCCCGAATAGGGGAAGCTCTCTTCGGCGGGATCGACGACCTGCACCAGCGTGCCATGCGCGCCGGAGCCGGACAGGCCTGCGAGCGTGGCCCTGATCTCCTGTAGCGGCGACCAGAAATCCGACAGCACGATGGTCTCGGCCAGCGCCGCCGGCACGAAGGAGGGCGGCAGGCTCAGTCGGTCGGCATCGTCATGCAGCATCGCCTGCGCCATCTTGTCGATGACGCTGCGGCTCGCCGTCGGCGCCATCAATCCGGGAATGCCGACGCGTTCGCCGCCCGCGACCAGCAACTCGGCCAGCGCGAAGGCGACGATCAGCGTGCGCTCCAGCTTGGACTCGCGCGCGGTCTTCGAGGCGAACGCCATCGACGGCGAACGGTCGGGCCAGATCCAGACCGTGTGCGAAGCTTCCCATTCGAGCTCGCGGACATAGAGATGGTCGTCGCGCGCCGACCTCCGCCAGTCGACGTTCTGCGACGGCTCGCCCGACACGAAGCGGCGGTACTGCCAGAAATTCTCGCCGGAGCCGGCGCGGCGCCGACCGTGCAGACCGTGGATGACGTTGGCGGCGATGCGGCGGGCTTCGAGCACCAGGCGCGGCAAGGAAGCGGCGAGCGTACGGCTTTCGCCATCGGCACGTCGGATCGCGATGATCTCCTTCGCTGTGTGCCCGTTCTCTGCTGCCATCAACCGATCCGCGTCTTCAACTGCCTGATCACGTCCGGAATCGTCCGGCCTTCCGCGCGTGCCTGGAACGTCAACGCCATGCGGTGCTTCAGCACGGGCTCGGCGAGGTCGAGCACGTCGTCGATCGAGGGCGCGAGACGTCCGTCGATCAGCGCGCGGGCGCGCACGGCGAGCATCAGCGACTGGCTGGCGCGCGGGCCGGGGCCCCAGGCGATCAATTTTCCAGCCTCGCCGCTCTCGGCGCCCGGACGGGCCGAACGCACCAGCGACAGGATCGCCTCCACCACGGAATCGCCGACCGGCAGGCGGCGCACCAGCCGCTGCGCCGATATCAGCGCATCCGCACTCATCGAGCCCTTCGCCAGCGTCTCCTCGGCCCCTGTCGTCTCGAACAGGATGCGGCGTTCGGCGTCGCGATCGGGATAGTCGACGTCGATCTCCATCAGGAAGCGGTCGAGCTGGGCTTCGGGCAGCGGATAGGTGCCTTCCTGCTCCAGCGGGTTCTGCGTCGCGAGCACGTGGAACGGCTTCGGCAGGTCGTGGCGCGCGCCGGCGACGGTGATGTGCTGCTCCTGCATCGCCTGCAGCAGCGCCGATTGCGTGCGCGGGCTGGCGCGGTTGATTTCGTCGGCCATCAGGAGCTGCGCGAACACCGGACCCGAGATGAAGCGGAACGAGCGCTTACCCGCGGTGCTCTCGTCCAGCACTTCGGCGCCGAGAATGTCCGACGGCATCAAGTCGGGCGTGAACTGGATGCGCTTGGCATCGAGGCCGAGCGTGACGCCGAGCGTCTCGACCAGTTTTGTCTTCGCAAGGCCGGGCACGCCGATCAGCAGCGCATGGCCGCCGGAGAGGATCGTGACCAGCGTGTTCTCGATCACGCGGTCCTGGCCGAAGATGACGGACGCGATCGCGTCCTTCGCCGCGCGAATCTGCGCCGACACCTGCTCGGCCGAACGGACGATCCCGTCTTCGAGTTTCTCGACACTTTCCGCCATACGTTCGCTCCTTAAGTCCGCCACGCGGCTTTCTTGCGTCGTCGAATTTATCGCATCAATCTGCGTCATGGGCGCTATGCTAGACTTGCAGGAACGCCATGTATTCGTTGAATTAACCTATCCCCACCTTATCGGCTTCGGGTTATGTGGGGCATCACGAAGTGGAGACCTCCACACCGGACTAACCCGGAGTGGAACCGTGAACTTACGTACAACGTAGACCTGCACCAATCGTGCCAACGGACAAAGTCAGGGCAAACCATGGCGAACCAAGGGCAGAGCGCCGATCGCGGTCTTGAGGGGCTGACTGCCGCCGCCAAAAGTGCTGCCAATGCCGAAGGCGCCAAGAAGGGCCTGCCTCCGGTGCATCTGTGGAATCCGCCGTTTTGCGGCGATCTCGACATCCGAATCGCCTCCGATGGTACTTGGTTCTACATGGGCACGCCAATCGGCCGTCACGCGCTGGTCCGCCTGTTCTCGACCATCCTCAAGCGCGAGGGCGACAAGCATTTCCTCGTCACGCCCGTCGAGAAGGTCGGCATCCGCGTCGACGACGCGCCGTTCATGGCGGTCGAGATGCTCGAGGCCGGCGAGGACAACCATCGCGTGCTGAGCTTCCGCACCAATGTCGACGACTGGGTCACCTGCGACGCCGCGCACCGGCTGCGTTTCGAGCAGGCGGCGGACGGCGGGTTGACGCCGTATCTGCATGTCCGCGCCGATCTTTGGGCCAAGGTCACGCGCGCGCTCTATTACGATCTGGTTGACATGGGCGAGGAGCGGATGGTCGATGGCCAGCCGATGTTTGGCGTCGAGTCGGCCGGCGAATTCTTCGCCATGGCGGACGCGGAGCAGGTGAGGGCCGCGCTTTGAACAAGCCTATTGCGAAGAACGAGCAAGTCGCGTTCCGCGCGGCGGATTTCTTCGCCCGCTCCAGGGCGAGGCTCGGCTTCGACGTTCCGCCGGGCCTGTTCGATCCGAACATCGTCCCCGCTTCGGGCGATCCCGGCACCGACAAGATGCTGGAGATCGTCGCGCGCGAGCAGCCGGTGCGCCCTGCGGCGGTGCTGATCGCGGTGGTCGACCATCCCGAGCCCACCATCCTCTTGACGCAGCGCTCGGCCCATCTCAACGACCATGCCGGCCAGATCGCCTTTCCCGGCGGCAAGATCGATGCGACCGATTCCTCGCCGCTCGATGCCGCATTGCGCGAGGCCGAGGAAGAGGTCGGGCTGTCCCGGGATTTCGTCGAGCCGATCGGCTATCTCGACCTCTACGGCACCGCGTTCGGCTTCCGCATCCTGCCGACGGTCGCGAGGGTCCGGCCGGGTTTTCAACTCGACATCAACCATTCCGAGGTTGATGACGCATTCGAGGTGCCGCTATCCTTCCTGATGAATCCGGCGAACCACCAGGTGCACAGCAAGGAATTCCGCGGCATGGAGCGGTTTTACTATGCGATGCCGTTTGCGGAGCGCTACATCTGGGGCGCGACGGCCGGAATGCTGCGCGTGCTCTATGAGCGGATCTATTCGTCATGATCCGGCCGGCTCTGACCGAGATCGGAATCTTCCTCATCCCCTTTGCCGTCTATGCGCTGTTCCTGGCCGCAACGCGGTCCGGCCTGTTCGTGCAATCGTCCTGGCCGATCACCATCGTCGCGCGCCTGATCCTGGTGGCGCTGCTGCTCGTCATCGCCGGGCTGATCGGGCTCGCGCATTTCTCCGGCGCCGCGCCGAACTCCACCTACATTCCCGCCCATGTCGAGAACGGCAAGCTCGTGCCGGGAAGAGAAAGATAAGAGCCGGACGATGAGCGCGGAGCCCATCCTCGAGCCGTTTCTTGCCGGTGCGCCCTGGCTGACCGCAGGCGGGACGGCGCGCGTTCTGCAACTGCTCAACGCCGACGGCGAGGAGGCGCGCGTGGTCGGCGGCACCGTCCGCAACGCGCTGCTCGGCCTGCCGCCCGGCGACACCGACATCGCGACCACGGCACTGCCGGAGGAGGTGGTGCGGCGTGCCAGGGTTGCGGGCATCAAGAGCGTGCCGACCGGCATCGAGCACGGCACCGTCACGCTGGTCATCGACGGCGTGCCTTACGAGGTCACGACGCTGCGCGAGGACACCGAAACCTTCGGCCGCAAGGCCAAGGTCGTGTTCGGACGCGACTGGGTCAAGGACGCCGAGCGGCGCGATTTCACGATGAACGGCCTGTCGGTCGACGCGAATGGCGTCGTCTACGACTATGTCGGCGGCATCGCCGATGCCAGGGCACGGCGCGTGCGCTTCATCGGCGAGCCCGACCAGCGCATCGCCGAGGACTACTTGCGCATCCTGCGCTTCTTCCGCATCCATGCCTCCTTCGGCGCCGGCGAGCCCGACCGCGACGGCACCCTCGCCTGCATCCGCGGCCGTGCGGGCCTTGCCACGCTCTCGGCCGAGCGGGTGCGCATGGAGATGCTGAAATTGCTGGTGGCATCGGGCGCATCCGCCGCCGTGCTTGCGATGGTCGATGCCGGCCTGCTGCAGGCGATGATCGGCGGCGTTGCCTATGCCGGGCCGCTGACCGCGATGATCGCGATCGAGCGCGCGCTTGGCCTGCCCGCGAGCAGCACGCGCCGTCTTGCCGCGCTGACGGTGGCCGTCACCGAAGACGCCAAGCGTGTCGCGACCCGCTTGCGGCTGTCCAATGCGGAAGCCAAGGCGCTGGATTCGATGGGCCATCGCTGGTGGCGCTTCCCCACCAGGGACGAGGCCAATGCGCGGCGGCTGGTCTACCGGCTGGGGCCCGAGCCCTATCACGATCGCGTGTTGCTGGCCTGGGCGCGCAGCGGCGGCGACGCGACCTCGTCGCGCTGGCGCGAGCTTGCCGAGCTGCCGCAGCGCTGGACCGCGCCGAAATTCCCGCTGAAGGCCGCCGACTTCATCGCACGGGGCCTCGCGGAAGGGCCTGTGCTCGGCCATGTGTTGACGCTTGCCGAGGATGCTTGGCTTGCGGCGGATTTTCCACTAGAGCAAGCCGCACTCGCTGCCATCGCCGATCAAGCCACAGCACGCGCCACTCGCGAGAAAAATTGACCATCGTCTCGGGCTTCGCCGACATCTCGATTTTCCAGCTGCTGCTGGTCGCGATGATGGCGTTGTTTGCTTCGATCCTCGGTGGTCTCGCCGGCTACGGCACCGGCGCCCTGATGCCGCTGGTGCTGGTGCCCCTCGTCGGCGCCGAGCCGGTGGTGCCGATCATCGCCATCTCCGCGCTTTTCACCAATTCCAGCCGCGCCGTTGCCTATCTCCGGTACGTCGACCGTCGCCGCGCACTGATCGTGCTCGCCTGCGCGGCGGTGACGACCGCGCTCGGCGCCTACGGCTATACGCGCCTCACCAATGCCGGCGCGGCGCTCGTGATCGGCACCATGCTGATCCTGAGCGTGCCGCTGCGCCGCGTGCTGCGTCGCCGCCAGGTCAGGATCGGCGACACGGGGCTGGCGGCGGGATCGGTCGGCTACGGCGTGCTGGTCGGCGGCACGTCGGGCTCGGGGGTGATCCTGCTCTCGCTGCTGATGGCCGCGGGTCTCGAAGGCGCCGCGGTGATCGCGACCGACGCGATGATCTCGCTCGGCACGGGCCTCATCAAGATCTCGGTGTTCGGCCTCGCCGGCGCCGTCACCGCGCAGGTGCTCGCCTTCGCGCTCCTGATCGGCGGCATCGCCATCCCCGGCGCATTCCTGGCAAAGGCCTTCGTCGAGCGGATGCCGGTGCACATCCACGCCGCGATCCTCGACGTCGCCGTGATCACGGGTGGGCTGGTGATGATCTCGGCGGCAGCGAGGCATCTGGTCGGGTAGATGAGCCGGGCGCGCGCGATCGGTATGCGCGCGGACCTCTTGCCTATCGGTATCGGCTTCCCAGCACAAACCGGAAGTCGCCTCGCGCAGCCATCATGGCTGATTGTGACCCATGCGGACGTGTGGATTATTTTCCGTTGGCGGTGGTTTACATCTGCCGGCGCTCAAGGACGATCAAAGAAGTCCGCTTTGATTGAACGGCCGGGCCACAAAACAAAGGTCGACGAAGATTCGCGCCAACAGGGTAGCCAAGCCGCAGCGCGCTTGAGCACCGGTACTGAATTCCCGCTAACTGAACAAGGATCGGTATCCCAATGCGCAGCGAGATCCGCATACTACTATGATACTGAAAAACCTGCGGAATCTGAATTTCGAGTGAGACTTTTCTGCACTAGTTCGATCGCGGGTTGGCGATCTAGAAAGTGTTCGTCAATTCGAGGCGCGCGCGCTTGTGGCGCTTACTTGGGAGGAATTGGGAATGAAGCATTATCTTCTCGCAACCGTATCGACGTTCGCTTTTCTGGCAACGCAGCAGGCCAATGCTGCGGACATGGCGGTTAAAGCCCCGATCAAGGCACCGATCGTCGCGGCGATTTATAATTGGAATGGATTCTACATTGGTGGTCTGGCGGGATACGGCTGGGGTCACGATGACTGGACCCGCATTGACGGCAGCGGTGGCGGCTCTGCCAATGGTACCGTTCGGTCTTTCGATATCGACGGCGGCGTCGCGGGCGGCCAACTCGGCTACAATTTTCAAATGAACCAGTTCGTTTTGGGCGTGGAAGGCGGCATGGTCTGGTCCGGCATTCGCGGAGGCTTTGCTGGCGTCAATCCCAACGGTCCCGCGTCTTGGAACACCGACATGCGATGGATTGCTTCGCTGGCTGGACGGGTCGGCTTCGCAATCGACAACGTGCTGCTCTACGGGAAGGGTGGCGTCGCGTGGGCCAATGACGACTACAATCATCCGGCGACTTCCGGACCGGGTGCCGGCAACATCCCGCTCAACTACACGGGAAGCAACACCCGAACTGGTTGGCTGGTCGGCGCTGGCTTGGAATACGGTTTCGCTCCGAACTGGAGCGCCAAGATCGAATACAACTATATCGATTTCGGCACGAAGAACATCACACTCAACGATCCGACCGGCCGCTGGGTAACCTTCGGCATGAAGGAAACAGTCAACTTGGCTCTTGTGGGGCTCAACTATCGCTTCAATTGGGGCGGGCCGGTCGTCGCGAAATACTAGTCTTGGGCGGATCAGATGCTGCGGGAAGGCCCGGCTGGCGCCGGGCTTTCTTGTTTCTAGATGCCACAGAATGATCGCGCGGAGGCAAGTACGTAGTGCCGTTGCGGGCTAGATGTCGTTCGAGCCGGGTACGTCGCCTCATGGCCCGTCGCGGCCACACGCGGTTTTCGCCCGCATGTCGGCTGTCGGCGCTGACTCGACACCAAGACGCGTCAAGCTTCATCAGAAGCTTCCCGACGCGATCTCCATCTCCCGGAAGACGCCCCGCATCTGGTTCGAGATCGTTCGCGCCACCGAAACGAAGTCGCGTTGGCATGGCTGCATCCCGGGCCTCTGTGAGGCCCGTCTGCTTCTGGTTCATCGCGACCAAGTGTGGTGTTCGCCCAAAGTCGCCTGTCGGCGGCAGCGAAGCAGATGAATGCTTAGGGCATGCTCAGCGCACCGTCGCGTTGGGCGCGACGTTCAGCGGCGCTCCTCCGACCGAGATCGGACCCGTCGGGGTCGGGGTCGCGACGCGCGGCGGCTTCTTTTGCCTTGGGACGACGCGCGCTGCCGGAACTGGCGCAGCAGGAGGGACGGAGGCCGATGGCATCGGCGCGGTTGGCCCAGGCGACGGCGGCGATGGTGCGACCTGTGCCTGCGGGGCCGGGCTCTTCAGAGCGTCGATTTTCGAGCTGAGGTCGGCAAGCTCGCTCACGATCGCCTTTAGCTGCTCTTGCTGGTCGGCGATGGCCCTTTCGATCGCGGCGAGGTCGTCGGTTGTTTTTTGCTGCGCGGCGAGCAGATCAGTCATGACCGCGCTGTCATTGGCGTTGGCATTCGCGTCCCCTGCCTCGCGCCCCGCCGATTGCATGAACAATCCAGGGTTCAGCCAGACATAGGAGGTGCCCGCGCCTATGAGCGCCAAGACGACGGCCAGGAAGAGCGCGAGCGGCCATCGCCGACGCGGCGCGGGAAGGAGAGGTTGAGGCTCCACGACTGGCCAGCTTGGGGACGATTCGGAATTCATCCGAATTTCCTAGTCAGCCTTTTCGCTCAACGCAATTGGTGCTTCGTCGATCGGCATACACAGATCGCCCCGAGGCGCGGCGACGGAGAGGCTGGTCGTGGCAGAGCCAACTGCTCAGCCTCTCACGCGAAGCAGTCCAGCGTTGGCGCTTCGGCCGCGCGAATTCGGCGACCTGAAACGTGCCGCTGGCGGATACCGGGCACCCCTTAAGCGGCGGTCGCCAGCACGCGCAGGCGATGACCGTCGGGATCGAGCGCAACAAAGGTGTGCCCGAACGGCATGGCTGTTGGTGGCTGCGCAATCCGGACGCCCCGGGTCATCCAGGTGTCGTAGGTCTTGCGCACCGCCTCCGCGTTTGCGACCGCCCATGAGATCTCGCTGCTGCCGGCTGGCGAAGCAGAAGGCGGCTCGACGGCATCCCGCTGCCACAAGCCCAGCATGGCGCCGTTCCCGAGTGGAAGAACAACAAACTTTGGGGATGATTGCGCGACGGGGCGCTCCAGCAGGGTTTGATAGAAAGCGGAGCTCGCTTGTGCATCGTTGACGTAGAGCACCACGAGATTGAAATCGGCCATTTGCATCTCCTGTTCAGCTGGCGATGGCCGACGCTTACAGGAAGGTGCTGCCAGTTTCTGTCAGCATGGTGGGTGCTCGCCAATGCTTTCCCGCTGCCGCCATTCCCGCAGCAAATCGGTGCGGCGTCGCGGGTAGCGGCGCTCCGTGAGCGTGATCGACACGATCCGGTCGGTGCGGAAATGGCGGTAGTCGCCGCGGCTCTCGCACCAGGCCGCCACCATGCGTACCCGATCGAAGAACCCGAGCGCGATCGGCCAGATCGTGCGATGGGTGCGGTTGTCCCGTTCGTCGCTGTAGGTGATGCGCAATTTGCATTCGTTGCGGATCGCGGCCCGAATGATCGGCAATTCGGCATCGCCTGCCGCCGGATCGCGGCGAGCGACCATCAGGCTCGTCGTTTCCAGGCTTCGCTGGAGGTCGTCCGGCAGCACGGCGGCGATCTTTGCAAGCGCGTTCCTGGCCGCCTTTCCGAGCGGCTCATCCTGCTGTGCGGCAACCCACCGGCCGCCCAGCACCAGCGCTTCGATCTCCTCTTCCGAGAACATCAGCGGCGGCAACATGAACCCCGGCCGCAGCACATAGCCGATGCCGGCCTCGCCATCGATATGGGCGCCCTGGCCCTTCAGCGTCTCGATGTCGCGATAAATCGTCCGGAGCGAAACGCCGAGTTCGTCGGCCAGCCGACATGCCGCGACGGGCCGACGATGCCTGCGCAGGAGCTGGATCACGTCGAGGAGGCGTTGTGCGCGCGACATGCGGGGCTCATATCACGGCATGCTGCCGGATTCTGTCAGCATTGGCTTGCAGCTCGCGCTGGCGCCCGCAAAGTTGCAAACAAGCAGCCGGCACAATAACGTCGATACTCAGACGCCATGTCCGGCGATCAATCTCCCCGGGAACCAGCAACATGAATGAGGTCTCAGCGTCCCGCGGGATCAATCTCCCTCCGGGGAAGATCGACATCCCATCGGCCTGGGTCGGCGCCGAGATGAAAGCCAAGCCTGATCGATGGCTGGTGACACTCGAGACGAGCGAGATAGCGGAACTCGAGAGCGCGGCTGAGGCCTACCTTGGCCGGAGCAAGAACATCGCCGAGATCACCAAGGAAAGGTTCCCGCTTCCCCAATTCGGTGCGCACCTGGAAGGTCTCAAGAAACGACTGCTGACTGGTCTTGGCTTCGAAGTCATCCGCGGCCTCCCGGTGGCGAAATACAGCCAGGAATTCACCGCGACGATATTTTGCGGCGTGGGCGCGCATCTCGGATCGGCTCGGTCGCAAAATGCGGCGGGCCACATTCTCGGTCACGTCCGCGACGTCGGCGCCGACGCGAGGGATCCGAACGTCAGGATTTATCAGACCTCGGATCGGCAGACATTCCACACGGACTCGTCCGACGTGGTCGGATTGTTGTGCATTCGCGAGGCCATGGAGGGAGGGGATTCCCTTCTTGTCAGCACGTCGACCATCTACAACGAGATGTTCGACAGGCGTCCCGACCTTGCCGCCCTCTTGTTCGATCCCATCGCGACGGACCGTCGTGGCGAGGTGCCGGAGAACGAGAAGCCATATCTCGAAATCCCGGTGCTGAACTGGCATGCGGGGTTCCTGACCGGTTTCTATCAACGCCAGTATATCGACAGCGCGCAGCGCTTTCCCGGTGCACTCAGACTGACGCCGGAGCACGTCGAGGCGCTCGATCTCTTCGACGCGCTCGCAAATGATCCTGCGCTGCACTTCGGCATGCGGCTTCAGCCCGGCGACATGCAGTTCGTCTACAATCATGCCCTGCTGCACGATCGGACCGGATTTCGCGACTGGCCCGATGCCAACCAGAAGCGGCATCTGCTGCGCCTCTGGCTCAGCATGGAGGGTGACCGGCCGCTGCCCGATTGCTTCAGGCAGCGTTACGGTTCGATCGAGATCGGCAACCGCGGCGGCATCATCGTCAAGGGGACCAGTCTGAACGTTCCGCTGGATTGATGGCCGACTTCAGGCCGCGTCGCGTAACACGTTCGCCTTAACTGCCGACGAGATGGACTGGACGAATTCCCTCTCGCCGTCAAAGTTTCGCCGGGCGGTCTGCGCTTATCAAAAATAAGGCGGACGTGGCCCCGACTTCCTCGGTTGCTGATGATGATGGTTTTCCGCCACGGGAACTGAAAAATTGCTCCCATTGCCAGGTCAACGCTCGCAGTGCCATCCCACTGGCCCATTTCGCATCTGCGAACGGCCTATTACGGACAGTACCCGCCCGTGGGTACTGCCCGTATTTGACCCCAAGTGCCCTAAGTTGAATCCGGTGGTTTCCTAATTCGTAATGTTCACTTCGGAACTGAAGTCGCCCCGCCTGCATATTAAGATTCGCGAGAACTCAAACCCTGCGGTTAGGACCCGTAACGACGAGGTTGTGTCATGCAGCGACGCCGCCGATTCAAGCAAACCGTTTCCCTTGAAGCGCGCCTTTCCCAAGCAGCCGAATGCCTCCGAGCAAAAGCTAAGTCCCTTCCCCCAGGTCCTCGGCGTGAGGACGCCCTCCGCAAAGCCAGACAGGCCGAAACCGGCGCTCGCATGAGCGAGTGGCTAAGATCGCCCGGCTTGCAGCCGCCAGAGTAATTCTAGCAACTATCTCACAGCCGGCTTATTGTTGTCCCATCACCGGTCGAGGCTCCGCCCGTAGGCATCGGTGGCAGAGAGACTGATCGCGCTCCCGCCTACATGGAGATGGAGCGCCGTGATGGAACGCTATTTCTTTGACATCCAAAGTGGCCGCGAGTTCTTTGCGGATGAGGAAGGTCTGCGCCTGCCCAATCTAAAAGCCGCCGAAGTCGAAGCGATGCAAACACTGACCGGTATTGCAAGGGAATCGGTCTTCAAAGGCGAGCGGCCCGATTTGGCTGTGGAAGTGCGCTCGACGGCTGCACGCTTGTTCTGCGTTTCCATAATCTATCGGAACGCGAGCACCAGGCAGTAAGGCCGCCTCAGTTGACGGCCTCTTTTATTGGTGCGTAACGCCCGGCATTGGTGATTTCGGCAGAGACGGAGTCCGCTCCGTCCCGGCGTCTTTGCGGATTAGCCTGAAGCCGCTCCTCTAGTCTAATAGCTGGAGCCAAAGGTTACGCTACAGCTCGGGCCATACATCGCCCAATTTCAGCAGCCGCGCTAAGAGCCCAGCGATGATAAGGTCAAATAGAGGCTATTTCCCTCACTGCCTCGATTGTCTTGCACTTCCTCGCGGGGCTTCTTGAACCTTTGCACGGCGCGTGCAGACATTATGGTATCGGGATTTTACAATCTCCCTCCCGGGGCTGGTAAGCCGCCGCTCGCGCTGGTTTTAAGCGGGCGACGCTCTTGCTTCGCCATCTGCAAATTTCCCAGTGTCTCAATTCGATTTGCCAGGTGTCCTAAGTTAAATCCGGCAGTTCCTAACTAATCCGCTAGCAACCGAACGAAAATAGGAACATTGTTCTCGCATCACCGACCTAGGTCCCGCCCGTAGGCGTCGGTGGCTGAGAGAGACGCGCGCTCCCGCCTTTAGAGGGAGTGTGCTCTGAGTACGCAACAAAAGCCGCCCTCATCGCAAGAACCGCCAACCCATTGCGCGCTTTGCGATGGAATCCCTCGACTTTATCTAACGGTTCCGGACACGGCTAAAGGTACCGTGGTAAATGTCTATCGCTGCAGAGAGTGCCAAAATCTGATCTGGGAGGAGTAAGGTCGCCTTAAGTTGAACCTCGCTGCATCGACCATCACCTAGAGGGCAGTGACCTAATTCCGTAGCAACGAGTGCTGCCAAAGCGTATTGTTCCCGCATCATCGACCTAGGCCCTGCCAGTAGGCGTCGGTGGCTGAGAGAGGCGTGCGCTCCCGCCTGCATTGGGAGCGCGACATGCCCGTGTATTTTTTTGACCTCCGCGACGAAGACGCTCTTCTTCTAGACGAAGAGGGCCTGGAATTCTCAAATCTAAGGGATGTGCAGGAAGAAGCAGCCAAGTCCTTGGCCGACATGGCCCGCGATGCTGTGCACGGCGCCCACCATTTTTCGACGCGATGCATGGCGATTGAGGTGAGGGATGCAGCGGGTCCAGTCATGCAGGTTCGGTTCAATTTCGAGGTCACTCGGTGGCAGTAGGGCGACCTCAACAAGTGGGACGCGTTCTGTGCTGGCGAGGGGGTGGCGTCGCGTGGGCCAATGACGACTACAATCATCCGGCGACTTCCGGACGGGTGCCGGCAACTGCGGGGTTCCTGACCGGCTTCTATCAACGCCAGTATATCGACAGCGCGCAGCGCTTTCCCGGTGCACTCAGACTGACGCCGGAGCACGTCGAGGCGCTCGATCTCTTCGACGCGCTCGCAAATGATCCTGCGCTGCACTTCGGCATGCGGCTTCAGCCCGGGGACATGCAGTTCGTCTACAATCATGCCCTGCTGCACGATCGGACCGGATTTCGCGACTGGCCCGATGCCAACCAGAAGCGGCATCTGCTGCGCCTCTGGCTCAGCATGGAGGGTGATCGGCCGCTGCCCGATTGCTTCAGGCAGCGCTACGGTTCGATCGAGATCGGCAACCGCGGCGGCATCATCGTCAAGGGGACCAGTCTGAACGTTCCGCTGGATTGATGGCCGAACGGTTCAACGCAACATCGCCTGGCAGCCCACCGGTCGATGGAATTTTGATCATGATCAACTATGAGCCGAATCCGGGCGGCAGCCATTTGAGTTCGATCAAAAACACCGTTCGGGCTCGACTGCACGGTGACACCTCCTGCGAGAAAACATGGGAGGATGTCATGACCGAGCTGGGGACCGCTCTTGTCGAGGCTTACCGTAACAACATCCGCCGCTACCATCGTCTTCTTCAGACGCATCTGACGGATTTCGAACGCCAATATATTCAGGCTCGTCTCTCTGATTATCAGTCCGCTATACGAACTTTGCTCGAACACGATTTCGACAGGGGTTGCAGCAGGATCGCGGTCGGAGCGCCGGCAGATGAAACGACGAAAGAAGCTGTCTGAAATTCAGTTCCATGTCCCGAGGCTTGGGTTTCGCTCGGTTGCCAGGCCGCGAACAGGAGGGCTCCCGAGCCGATTGTCCTGATCGCAATCAATTCCCATCCGGGCTCGCATCGGCGAGCCTGACGAAGGCGTCCCGGTCAACGACCTTCACGAAGTGGAGATTTCGCGAGGCGATGATTTTCCGTGAGATGAGCGCTCGAAACGCTCGGCTCAGTGCCGCGGTGGTCAGCCCAAGATAGGCAGCAATGCTCGAGCGATCCATTTGGAGATGGATCTCGGAGATCGACTCACCTCGCGCCGCTTGCAGGTGTTCCTGAAGCCCCAGGAACATCGCAAGCCGCGTTGCCGCTCTTTTCTGTGCGAGAAGAACGGCATGGCGCTGGGCTTCTCGGAGTTCTTCGCAAAGCTTTATGATGAGATTGACGTCGAGATCAGCGTTATTGGCCAGGATGCGGCGCAATGCGGCCAGCGGCATCTTGTAAGCCGTCACCGGTGTCGCAGCTCTGGTTGCGTTGGCATACTGCCCTTCCTCTGACAGGCCGAACAGGTCGCCGGGGTGAAGAAACGAGATGACGTGCTCTGCGCGGTAGGCCACGACCACCCCGTCGATGATGTTGAATGCGGCATCCGCCACCGCGCCTTCTCCGTAAATTTCCTGGCCTTTGGCGAAGCGTACGATCTGCGCTATTTTTGCGAGCTTGGCGCGCTCGTCGTCGCTCAGCAGCTGATGGCGCGCACCTTTCTCAGGGTTGCCCGGGTCCCACGGATGGACCGCGTGAATTGCTGGCCCTGTTGCATGCTTCATCTTGCGGCGTCCGCGTGGTGCTTTGATCTCTCATAGCTTCATGGTCGAACCGGAACTTGATCACGATCAAATTTCGGCGCACCCCGGCTATGGCCGCAATGAGCATCGATGACTTAACCTAGCCCGGTCCAAGAGAGGGGAGCCAGATGGACGGCTACGTCGCTCATGCCAATATCGATCATGATTTCAATCTCCTGACGGTCCAGGTGCGACCAATTCGCTCCGGCCCCTTGTGTCGGCCCTGCGGAGTCGAGCGGACGCCACTTCGACCGGACCGAACGGACGCGATTGAAGTACCGGCAAAATGAATCATCGAGACGCATGGATCAGGGGGTCCAATGCACCGTTTCATCGCAAGAGCCAACGTAGATCACTTCATCGGCCTTCTGAACGGCAACGATCTGACGACTGACAAGCGAACGGGCGTGACCGGGCTGCTGATCGCCGAGTTGGACAAGCTCGCGCATGAGCTGGAAAATCTCGAATTTGTCGAGAGAAAAGCAACGGAGGGCCGTGACAGGGTGAACCAGGTCAGGAATGCTCGCAATGGTCATCCCTTCGGCACAACCGAGCGCGAACAAGCGGAGCGGCTGCTCGTAAGCTGTGAAAACCTGCAGACGGTGCTTGAAGATTCTTGTCGTCGCCTGCGCGCGATGATCAACTCGTCGAGCGTGACAATTTCCACAGGTCCCCGACGAAACCTGATAGAGTGATTTCATCACCGAGGCTCTGCCCGTAGGCGTCGGTGGCTGAGAGACCGATCGCGCTCCCGCCTGCAAAGAGGGAGCGCGCCATGTGGAATCCCACGGCAACGGCACCGTTTGATCGCAATTTGCAACTGGCGGTCATCGACACCGCCGGACAGGTACATGCACTGGTCTTCCCGTGTCGCCGCGTGCTTCGGGGCTGGGTCAATTCACAGACCGGTTCGCCCGTATATGTGTTTCCGACGCATTGGCGCGAATGGGACGGCCTCATAGAGGAAGCGCCGATCGGCGAGCCGGAGCGGGATCGGTTGGCCATCGTCGAAGAGTACGCCGACGATCTGCGGGCGATCATCAAGAAGGATCGCGGTGGTCTCGATTAGCCCCTGTTCCGCTGACTGGCCCGTGGCTGACGCCAACTATGATCCTTCACCGCACGAGCCTTCCGCGCGCGCTGCAGTGGCGCGCATCATCGCGTGCGGTGGCGAAGCCTTCATGGGCTGTACAGGCTGTGGAGAAATCGCTCCTTCTCGCCGGGCGCGTAACCCTGGCAAGCCCCGAAGTATGGTTCAGGCGCGTCGCACGAGGAGTGCCCGGACCGGAATTGAGCCGGCGGCTGAGCCGGTGCGTAGGCCAAGCTCGAAGCGGTACCTGGCGTGCCCTGCCGGGAGGGGATAACGGCGTGGCGGTGGGGGTGATGCGCAGACGCCGCGTTCGCAACGCCTGACAGCGCGATCAAAAGGCTCAAAGCCAAAATGGAGCGCATCGCTTTTTCTCCGGATGCAGATGCTGTAGCCTCCTTTAATTGGCGCTCGACCGTAAGGCCCCAACGGATACCGGCTTCACGGCCGGTCACATCCTCGGCATCGCCGGGCTGCACGGGGCGAGCAGTCGTGCCATTTGCAAATCCTGCCTGGCGCGGGGACACTAACGCCACGCTTCGACAGGCCACTTCGGCTCGCGCGCGACCAAGACTTTCTAGTCTTCCGAGCGCAACCCTGCTTCGATGCGCTGGATCAGTCGCTCCCGCAAGGAAGGCATCACGTCGCCGAGGACGACGAAGGTGCGGACGACGGGCAAATACGGCTTCATAGCCGCCATCAGTTCCGTGAGCGAGGTACCGGCCAGTTGAGCGTACTCGGATTGCGCGGCCGCATTGGTCGCCCGCGGACGTTCCGGATTGTCGGCTCTTTCTGGGGCAAGTTCGGAAAGGATGACATGCAAGAACCCAAGGTCGACGACAGCGGGCGCGCGCATCGCGAAAGTCCAGTCGACGAGCTTTGGGCCTTCCGTCGTCATGATCACATTGCCGGGGCTAAGGTCACAATGGCAGAGCCTGTCGCCGGGCGATAGGCGATCGATCAGCGCAAGGATATCCGTGGCAAGGTGCTTCGGGACCTTGCCGTCGTCGTGCCGCAACTCGCTTTCCATATACTCGCGCATGGAGAGGACCTCCGGCGGCAGAGACGTCTTGTGAAGAGAAATTGCCAGAGCCGCGACGATCCCGCCCGCCTGTTCGAACGACACCGCGCCGGTCCGCGAGAGCTGCAACAGGGTTGATCCGTCGAGGCGCTGCATCACGATGCCGAAGCGCCCGTCCAAGATCACCTCGCCGAACACTTCCGGCACAGCGAGGCCGGCGGCCCGCATGGAGCGGAGCATGCGTGCCTCGTGCCGGCCGAGCAGATGGGAGACGTCGGCCTTGAACAGCTTTACGACTTGACCCGGCGCCCAGGCGTAGGCTTCGGAGAAGGCGCCTTCACCGATCTTTTCCCCCAGCGGTCCCCGCATGTCCATTTCCTCCACGCAGAGGAAACACCGGCGACGGGCAAAAAGGAAGTCGTCCTGTCACGGGGCCGCAGAACATTTTGATCCCCCCTTTTAAACGACGACCTTTGTGCACTCCGCTAAATGGTCCCAGTCCCGTTGTGGCCCATCGACGAAGTTGCTCGTGAGCGGCTGCTAGTCCGCTCGTTGAGCCAAAGCGGACCAGATTTGCTCAACCTGAGTTCTTCGCATTTTGACCTAAAGCTGACCTTCGGCCCGCACACTGAAAATTCAGCATGCACGACGCTTCTGGTTGACAGAACATTCGGGCGCAACCAAGTGGATTAGATGCGGATTGTCCCTTTACGCCTTGCTGTAGCGCTCCTTGCCTTCTGTCTCGCAGGATACGGCAGAGGTGAGAGCTATCGGTACAAGCTGACTGTGGAGATCAACACGCCGGAAGGCGTCAAACGGACCTCCAACGTTGTCGAGATTGAGTTCTCCGGTGTCTCAGTTCCCGCGCGTGGCGTGATGCACAAACTGAATGGTGAAGCCCTATACCTCGATCTGGGCGACGGAAGACGTCCCCTGATCGTATCAATCGTGAACCAGCTTCACCCACTCTATGGCAAGGATGTGCGCTGGTCGCGCGACGGAGGACCAAGCGAGAGTTTATGGTCCGAGCTTTATGGCGCTCAACAGACGGGCGCAGACCTTCTTGAGAAAATCTCCGCGCTTTCAACAAAAAGAGGCTCCCACGAGATCCGTCCCGATGATCTGCCTGATCTTTTGACGTTCGCAGACATCAATGTGCCGAGCAGTGTCATGGAAGTTGATCGGCACAATCTGCCCGCCTCGCTCGGCCAAAACGTGAGCTGGGCTAACGTCGCTCTTGAGGTTACCAATGAACCCATCACGAAGAGCATCAATAGTAATCTGCCTTGGTTGCAAGAATACCGTGAAAAAAACCTGAGACTAGATGGAGCCAGTCACGGGGCGAAGCGGGAGTTGGCCAACATTTTGAGTTGGTCGAATTTCGAGCAAACCCGCGACTTGAAGAGAACTCGGTAGCGAGAATGATCCGCGACCGTTCGTCCGCTAGTGGCCCATCACGTCGTTTGGTGCGTTGCGGCGTCGCGTCTGGAGTTGGCCCATTGCGACAAATTGCGGCGCCGCATGAACCCAGCCGCTATAGGGGCGAAGCGGACATTGCGTTCGTTGCCTCACGCCGCTGGGTTTGTGAGTACACGGCCTTAGACTATTCGTCGTCCTCGTCGTCTTCTTCCTCGTCCTCGTCGTCCTCATCTTCTTCCACGTGGATGAGGGTGGCGAGCGGCAGCGTCTCGCGGAAGAGATCGCCTTCCATGCCCATCCAGACGCAGAGCACGTCCTCGCCCTTGACCTCAGCGACGGTCAGCGGCTGGCCGCCCGATTTCAGCATGACGATATCGCCGGCTTTCAATTCCATGGATTGTCCTTTCGAGTTGATCGACCCGAATGCGAGGCTAGCAATTTGTCATGACACACCGAACACGGGCGGAGGCGAACTGCATCGCGCCGGGGAGCCCGGACCTCATTGCCGAGGAGGCCGGCCAGCGGGTGTCTCGAAGGATGGATCGCACGCATCCCGACGATCGCATCATGCGCCTGTTTTGCCCGACGGGTCAACGCTTCTTCGTAAAATCCGCAAAGCCTTGATTTTGCAGCGACGCCTACTGTGCATGGGGTTGTTTTCGAGAATTCAGCCCGGCATGAGCTCGGTCAGCGAGCGGATGATGCGGTCCGGCTTGACGGTCGAGCCTTCGGGCAGGCCCTCGCCATGCGCGTCGAGCCAGATCGCATAGATGCCGAGGCGCTGCGGCGTCACGACTTCCCATTCCAGATTGTCGCCGATCATCCAGGTATCGTCAGCGGTGACGCCGAGCGCCTCCATCGCGTGCAGGTAGGCGCGCTCCTCCGGCTTGCCGAAACCATGCTCGCCCTCGATCTGGATGTGGTCGAAGCGATGGGTCAGCTCGAAGCGCTCGACCTTGGCGCGCTGCATGTCGGCGGCGCCGTTGGTGACCAGCGCGAGCTTGACGCCGTGCGCCTTGAATGCGTCGATCGCATCATGCGCGCCCGGAAAGACGAAGATCGCTTCCTCGCGGTAGGTGGTGAAGCGGTCGGCGAGGCGCGCGGCGAGATCATCGGAGAGGGGGCGGTGGCCGGCTGCCGCGAGCGCAGCAAAACCGCCGCGCACCGTGAGCCGCCGTGCTTCGCCGAGCTTCATCCGCCACGCAGCTTCCGCATTCGACCAGAAGTTTCGCGCATAGGCGAGCACGGCCGTTGCGACCTGTGCCGGCGGCAGTGGGGAGAGCTCCTCGGCGAATTCCTCCGCGATCGTGTTCCAGGCGATCTCCGGCCGGCCATAGGCCGACAGGATGGTGTCGTCCATGTCGATCAGCATGGCGCGGGGAAGGGGCTTGATCACGCTCATGGCCATTTCACCTCCGGCGGCAGCGACGACAGGATCGAGTCCACATTGCCGCCGGTCTTGAGCCCGAAGATGGTGCCGCGGTCGTAGAGCAGGTTGAACTCGACATAGCGGCCGCGGCGGATCAACTGCTCCTCGCGATCCCTAGCGGTCCAGGCGCTCGCGAAATTCCGCCTGACAATGTCGGGGTAGATCTTGAGGAAGGCGCGGCCGACGTCCTGGGTGAAGGCGAGGTCGGCGTCCCAGTCGCCGCTGTCGTGCCAGTCGTAGAAGATGCCGCCGATGCCGCGCGCCTCTTTCCGGTGCGGCAGGTAGAAATACTCGTCGCACCACTTCCTGTACTTGTCGTAGTCGGCGACGCCGTTGGGCTGGTCGCAGGCCTCCTTCATTGCGGCGTGAAAGGCGAGGGTGTCGGCATCCTCCTGCGTGCGCCGGCGGTCGAGCACCGGCGTCAGGTCCGCGCCGCCGCCGAACCAGGCCTTGGTGGTGACGACGAAGCGCGTGTTCATGTGCACGGCCGGCACGTGCGGATTACGCATGTGCGCGATCAGCGAGATGCCGGAGGCCCAGAAGCGCGGATCTTCTGCCGCGCCCGGAATCTGCGCCCGAAACTCCGGCGCGAATTCGCCATGCACGGTCGAGCAGTGCACGCCGACCTTCTCGAACAGCCGGCCCGACATCATCGACATCACGCCGCCACCGCCCTTGGCCCCGCCGTGATCGGTGCGCTGCCACGGCGTGCGCGCGAAGCGGCCCGCCTCGCCCGGATAGAGGCTTTGCGGCGCGTCGTCTTCCAGCCGCTCGAAGCTCGCGCAGATGTCGTCGCGCAAGCGCTCGAACCAGCTGCGCGCGCGGGCCTTGCGGTCTTCGATCAGTGTCGGGTCCAACGGGGATGTCATGTCGTCACCCTTGCGGACCGTAATAGGTGCAGCTCTCGTTGCAACTGTCGCGGTGGATGCTGACGCGGGTCAGCTTGCCGATATGCGCGAGCCGCTCCCAGACGAAGCGCGACAGGTTCTCCAGCGTCGGTGTGCCGAGCGCCTCGATCTTGTTGAGGAACTTGTGGTCGAGCATCAAGCGCACATCCTCGATCGCGCGCTGGAGCAGGCCGAGATCGACCACCATGCCGGTCGCAGGGTCCGGCGTGCCGCGCACCGTCACCTCGGCGCGGAAGGAGTGGCCGTGGATTTCTTCGCTCGCCGCACCAAAGGTCGTCCCCTTCAGCGTATGCGCCGCCTCGAAGCGGAACTGTTTCGTCAATTCCCACATCTGTCCGTTCAGTCCTATCTGATGCCGAGCGATTTATGCGTCTGCACGCTCAGCCGCCATTGCGGATGGCGCAGGCAATAGTCGATCGCGCGCGCGGTGTTCTCGATCACTTCAGGCCCGTCCATCGGCTGCAGCGAGAAGCGCTCGAAGGCGAGGCCTTCGAACGCTTCGGGTGCGGCGAGGGCCTGCGGATAGACCAGTTTCAACTCGTGCCCTTGGCGCAGCACGAGTTCGCTGCCGCCCTTGGGGCTGACGCAGATCCAGTCGAGTCCCTTTGGTGGAGCAACCGTGCCGTTGGTCTCGACGCCGATCTCGAAGCCGCGTGCGTGGAGCGCATCGACCAGGGCGTCATCGACCTGGAGCAGCGGCTCGCCGCCTGTCAGCACCACATAGCGGTTCTCGGTGGCTCCAGTCCATTGTCCGGCGATGGTGTCGGCGAGTTCCACGGCCGTGGCGTAGCGGCCGCCGAGCGTGCCGTCGGTGCCGACGAAATCGGTGTCGCAGAACTGGCATGTCGCAGTGGCGCGATCGGCATCGCGGCCGCTCCAGAGGTTGCAGCCGGCAAAACGGCAGAACACCGACGCGCGCCCGGCATGGGCGCCTTCGCCTTGCAGGGTCAGGAAGATTTCCTTGACCGCGTAACTCACTTCTCTCTCCTCGTCATGTCAGTCGTGCGGGTTCCGGACCTGCCGGAGCGCTTCGCCTGCGGCCATTGCCGCGGTCATGGCGACATTGAGCGACCGCAGCCCCTCGGTGATCGGGATCACCAGCCGCGCGTCCGCGGCCTCGACCACCGCGTCGGTGACGCCGGCGCTCTCGCGCCCGAATAGCAGGATGTCGGACGTCTGGTAACGGAAATCGCGGTAGTCGGTAGCGCCTTTGGTGGTGAACAGCAGCAGGCGGTAGCCGTGTGCCGCCCGCCATTCTTCGAATTTCGACCAGGAATCGTGCCTGAGGATGCTGACGTGGTCGAGGTAATCCATTCCCGCCCGGCGGAAATGCCGGTCGGAGACCGGGAAACCGGCCGGTTCGATGATGTGGGCGTCCAGCCCCAAGCAGGCGCAGAGGCGGAGAATCGTGCCGGTGTTCTGGGGGATGTCGGGTTGGAAAAGTGCGATCTGCATGAGCGTTACAGGGGTGGTTGTGGGCCGGAAATGTCTCAATAAAACATCGCCGGCCGCGGAATTCGTGCATTGCACGCTCCCGCGCCGTTAGCGGGCTTGCGCTCGCCCTGCAAGGGTGCCAATAGAACGATTCTGGACTGCTGTTTTCGCCTTGTTTTGGCGCTGACAAGTGAAGTTCTGCCGCCGCGGGGGGCCGCGGGCGCCGGCAGCGCTGTTCCGGGGACCTTGGGGGCTCCTGGAGCGGTTCCACCGGCAGCATAAGAAGAAAGGGTTGGAATCGTGACGACAGCGTCTTCGGCGGACCATCCGACACGCCGTGATTTCTTATTCGTTGCAACGGGGGCAGCTGCAGCAGTAGGGGGCGCAGCCGCGCTCTGGCCCTTTATCTCCCAAATGAATCCGGACGCCTCGACCATCGCCGCCGGCGCGCCGATCGAGGTCGATCTGAGCCCGGTTGCCGAGGGGCAGGACATCAAGGTGTTCTGGCGCGGCAAGCCGATCTACATCAGCCACCGCACCAAGAAGCAGATCGACGAGGCGCGCGCCGTTCCCGTGGCGAGCCTGCCCGATCCGCAGTCCGACGAGGCCCGGGTCAAGGCCGGCCATGATCAGTGGCTGGTCGTGATCGGCATCTGCACCCATCTCGGCTGCATCCCGATCGCCCATGAAGGCAATTACGACGGGTTCTTCTGCCCCTGCCATGGTTCGCAGTACGATTCGTCCGGCCGCATCCGCCAGGGGCCCGCGCCCGCGAACCTGGCCGTGCCGCCGTACACTTTCGTTTCCGATACCAAAATCCAGATCGGCTGAGCTTCGGACCCGCGTCCGAAGCTTCGCGCCGTCTCGTCGTTTTATTTCCTCAGGATCGCATCATGAGCGGACCATCCGACTACCAGCCGAGCAATCCGGCCCTGCAATGGATCGAGCGGCGCCTGCCGATCCTCGGCCTCGTGCATTCTTCCTTCGTCGTCTATCCCACCCCGCGCAACCTGAACTACTGGTGGACCTTCGGCGCCATTCTGTCGTTCATGCTGGGGATGCAGATCCTGACCGGCGTGATCCTGGCGATGCACTACACGCCGCATGCCGATCTCGCCTTCAAGTCGGTCGAGCTGCTGGTCCGTGACGTGAACTACGGCTGGCTGCTGCGCAACATGCACGCCTGCGGCGCGTCGATGTTCTTCTTTGCGGTCTACGTCCACATGCTGCGGGGCCTCTATTACGGTTCCTACAAGGAGCCGCGCGAGGTGCTCTGGATCCTCGGCGTCATCATCTACCTCTTGATGATGGCGACGGGCTTCATGGGCTACGTGCTGCCGTGGGGCCAGATGAGCTTCTGGGGCGCCACCGTCATCACCAACCTGTTCTCGGCAATTCCGTACGTCGGCGAGAGCATCGTGACGCTGCTGTGGGGCGGCTATTCGGTCGGCAACCCGACGCTGAACCGCTTCTTCTCGCTGCACTACCTGCTGCCGTTCCTGATCGCGGGCGTCGTCGTGCTCCACGTCTGGGCGCTGCATGTCGCCGGCCAGAACAATCCCGACGGCGTCGAGCCGAAGACGGAAAAGGACACGGTGCCGTTCACGCCGCATGCGACCATCAAGGACGGCTTCGGCGTCGCCTGCTTCCTGCTGCTCTACGCCTGGTTCATCTTCTACATGCCGAACTATCTCGGCGACGCCGACAACTACATTCCGGCGAACCCTGGCGTGACCCCGCCGCACATCGTGCCGGAATGGTATTACCTGCCGTTCTACGCGATCCTGCGCTCGATCCCGAACAAGCTCGCGGGCGTGATCGGCATGTTCTCGGCGATCATCATCCTGTGCTTCCTGCCCTGGCTGGATGCCGCCCGGACCAAATCGTCGAAGTACCGCCCGCTGGCCAAGCAGTTCTTCTGGATCTTCGTCGCGGTCTGCATCCTGCTCGGCTATCTCGGCGCGCAGCCGCCGGAAGGCATCTACGTGATCGCCGGCCGGGTTCTGACGGTCTGCTACTTCGCCTACTTCCTGATCGTGCTGCCGCTGCTCTCGCGCATCGAGAAGCCGCGGCCGGTGCCGAACTCGATCTCGGAAGCGATCCTCGTCAAGAGCGGCAAGGCCGCGGCTTCGGTCATGGTCGCGCTTGTCGCTGCCGGTGCTCTGTTCGTCGGCACCTTGCAGGATGCCCGCGCCGAAGGGGACCAGCAGCCTCCGTCGAACAAGTGGTCGTTCGCCGGCCCATTCGGCAAGTTTGACCGTGGCTCGCTCCAGCGTGGCCTCAAGGTTTACAAGGAAGTCTGCTCGAACTGCCACAGCCTGAACTACATCGCGTTCCGCAACCTCGCCGATCCCGGCGGGCCGGGCTATTCAGTGGCACAGGCGGCTGCCTTCGCGGCCGACTACAAGATCAAGGACGGCCCGAACGATGCGGGCGACATGTTCGAGCGTCCGGGCCGCACGGCGGATTACTTCCCGTCGCCGTTCCCCAACGAGCAGGCGGCGGCTGCGGCGAACGGCGGCAAAGCGCCACCGGACCTCTCGCTGATCACCAAGGCGCGGTCCTATGAGCGCGGGTTTCCGCAGTTCATCTTCGACTTCTTCACCCAGTTCCAGGAGCAGGGCCCGAACTACGTCGACGCGATCCTCCAGGGCTTTGAAGATAAGCCGCCAGAGGGAGTCACGGTGCCGGAGGGGACGTACTACAACAAGTACTTCCCGGGCCATGCCATCAAGATGCCGAAGCCGCTCAGCGATGGCCAGGTGACTTATGACGACGGCTCGCCGGCCACCGTCGCGCAGTACGCTCACGACGTCACCACGTTCTTGATGTGGACCGCCGAACCGCACATGGAAGCGCGTAAGCGCCTCGGCCTCCAGGTGTTCGTGTTCCTGATCCTGTTCGCGTTCCTGATGTACTTCACCAAGAAGAAGGTCTGGGCCGACTCGCACTGAGCGGGCCTGACGCGAAACGAGACCGAAGAAGCCCCCGCATGGGGGCTTTTTTGTCGGTGTCGTCATTCCGGGTCTGGTCCTTCGGACCATCCCGGAATGACGAACGTTTGGATTGCGCCGCGTCGGCGCACCCGCCAAAATGTTGCTCATTGCCCCCAACAGAACCCATCGGAGGACACCATGGGAACCAGCATCACTTTCAAGCGTCCGGACGGCAAGGACGCCTCGGGCTATCTGGCCAATGCCGCACGCGGCAATGCGCCGGGCGTGGTCGTGATCCAGGAATGGTGGGGCCTGTCGGACCAGATCAAGGGCCTGTGCGACCGCTTCGCGCTCGCCGGCTTCGATGCACTGGCGCCGGATCTCTACAAGGGAAAGGTGGTGCCGTATCACGATACGGACGCGGCCGGCAAAGAGATGAACTCGCTCGACTTCATGGACGCCACCACACAGACCGTGCGTGGCGCCACGCAATATCTGTCGCGCAACGGCGCCAAGGTCGGGCTGACGGGCTTCTGCCTCGGCGGCGCCGTGACCATCATCGGCGCGGTGCACGTGCCGGAGCTCGCCGCCGGCGTGGTGTTCTACGGCATCCCGCCGGAGCAGGCGGCCAAACCCGCCGACGTGAAGATCCCGCTGCAGGCTCATTTCGCCAACAAGGACGATTGGTGCACGCCAGAGCTGGTCGGTGGCTTCGAAAAGGCCATGAAGGCCGCCGGTAAATCGCTCGAACTGTTCCGCTATGACGCCGAGCACGCCTTCGTCAACGAGCAGCGCCAGGCCGTGCACGACCGCGAAGCCGCCGAGCTTGCCTGGGGCCGGGCGACGGAGTTCTTCAAAAAGCATCTCGGATGATACCGGGGCGATCGGGCGGGGGCAGCGGAGCATGTCGACGACGTCTCTCATGCGCCGCGTCCTTGGCGCGATCGTCCGTTCGACCATCGGCATTGGCGTCCTCGCTGCGGTGACGACGGCTCAGGCCGCGGCACAGCAGGCATTTGTGACCCTGAACGGCGATCCGAAGAAGGAGGCCTGGTGGGTCATCGCGGAATTCCATCCGTTCACGACCGAGGTTCGCGGCATACCTGCGAACCAGATCCGCAAGAGCTGGTGCAAGGCGACTGAATTCCGCAAGGATCTCATTCCAAGGGAACTGCTCTTCGATGGCAACACCGATGCCATGGCCGCGGTCAACATGTCCTTCGCGATCGAGGGGCATTTCGATGGCACGACGACGAAGCAGGTGGCGCTGGTCGGCGTCTTTCAGGAGTGCGCCGGCGCGAAGGGAAGGTTCGTCCTGATCATCGATCAACCCGCTGGCGGAAAGCCCAAGATCCGGTTTGTCAGCGCCGTGCGCACGGACCGTCAATTCGGTGCTCTTCAAAAGGGGAAGGATGGCGCGCTGGTCACCTCGGCATGCATGGAGTGCGACGAAGGCTCTGTCCTGAAATGGGATCGGAAGAAACGCCAGTTCGACTGGGTACCTCAGGGCGACGAGCTTTAGTTAGGCGCAGGCAATCGCCGGCTGACGGCCGTTTCAGCCCGAACTGGCGTAGGTTCCGGCCCTTGACGCCGCCCCCGCGTCATGGTGATTATCCCGCCCATGAGCACCGCAGCCCGCCCATCCCGTCGTTGGTGGCGCACCTCCTAAGAGGTGGCCGGTGCGATTTGCTTTCCCAAAATCGTCTGAGGTCGCCAGCACAGCGCGGCGGCCTGATCGTTTGTCCTGTGTGGCGTTCCCTCGGCAAGTTTCGTAAGAGGACCCCATGAACAGGACAGTCTTTGCTCTTCCACCCAGAAGCGATTACGTCACCCGCGGCGGTCTCGCGATCACGCGCGTAGCCGAACAGTTCACTGGCGGCGCCAACCGTCTCGACGATCTCGTCAGCCTGCTCGACCGCCGCCGCGGCGTGGTACTGTCCTCGGGCACGACCGTGCCGGGCCGTTACGAGAGCTTCGATCTCGGCTTCTCCGATCCGCCGCTCAGGCTCGAAACCGTTGGCGTCAATTTCAAGCTCGAAGCGCTGAACGAGCGCGGTCAGGTGCTGATCGCCTTCCTCGCCGAGGTCCTCCACGAGCCCTGTGTGGTGATCTCGGAGAAGACCGCGACGCGCCTTGCCGGACATATCATCCGCGGCGAAGCGCCCGTCGAGGAAGACCAGCGCACGCGTCGCGCCAGCGTGATGTCGCTGGTGCGCGATCTCGTCGCCGCCTTCTCCGCCAATGACGACGGGCTGCTCGGCCTGTTCGGCGCTTTTGCCTACGACCTGGTCTTCCAGATCGAGGACCTCGTGCAGAAGCGCACGCGCGAAAATGACCAGCGCGACATCGTGCTCTACGTCCCCGATCGCCTGCTCGCCTACGACCGCGCCACCGGGCGCGGCGTCGTGCTCAGCTACGATTTCGCCTGGAAGGGCCAATCGACCGAAGGCCTGCCGCGCGAGACCGCCGAGAGCCCGTACGTGAAAACCGGGCGCCAGGGTTTTGCCGACCACGCGCCCGGCGAATATCAGGCCACCGTCGAGACCGCGCGCGCAGCCTTTGCCCGCGGTGATCTGTTCGAAGCGGTGCCGGGGCAGCTCTTCGCCGAGCCCTGCGAGCGCTCGCCGGCCGAAGTGTTCCAGCGTCTCTGCGTCATCAACCCGTCGCCCTATGGTGCCCTGATGAATCTCGGCGAGGGCGAATTCCTCGTCTCGGCGTCACCGGAAATGTTCGTGCGCTCCGATGGACGCCGCGTCGAGACCTGTCCCATCTCTGGCACGATCGCGCGCGGCACCGATGCCATCGGCGATGCAGAGCAGATCCGCCAGCTCCTGAACTCGGAGAAGGACGAGTTCGAGCTCAACATGTGCACCGACGTCGATCGCAACGACAAGGCGCGCGTCTGCGTGCCCGGCACGATCAAGGTGCTCGCGCGCCGGCAAATCGAGACCTACTCGAAGCTGTTCCACACCGTCGACCATGTCGAGGGCATGCTGCGCCCCGGCTTCGACGCGCTCGACGCCTTCCTCACCCACGCCTGGGCCGTCACCGTGACAGGCGCGCCGAAGCTGTGGGCGATGCAGTTCGTCGAGGATCACGAGCGTTCGCCGCGGCGCTGGTATGCCGGCGCGATCGGCGCGGTGAACTTTGACGGCAGCATCAATACCGGCCTCACCATCCGCACCATCCGCATGAAGGACGGTCTCGCCGAGGTCCGCGTCGGCGCGACCTGCCTGTTTGACTCCGATCCCGCCGCGGAAGACCGCGAATGCCAGGTCAAGGCCGCGGCGCTGTTCCAGGCGCTGCGTGGCGATCCGCCCAAGCCGCTGTCGGCCTTTGCCCCCGATGCCACAGGTTCAGGCAAGCGCGTGCTGCTGATCGACCACGATGACAGCTTCGTCCATATGCTGGCTGACTATTTCCGGCAAGTCGGCGCCAGCGTCACCGTGGTCCGCTATGTGCATGCGCTCGACATGCTCGAGCAGAAGAGGTGGGACTTGCTGGTGCTGTCGCCCGGCCCGGGCCGCCCGGAGGACTTCGGGATCAAGAAGACGATCGATGCGGCGCTGGCGAACAAGCTGCCGGTGTTCGGCGTCTGTCTCGGCGTGCAGGCGATCGGCGAATATTTCGGCGGCGAGCTCGGCCAGCTCACGCATCCCGCCCACGGCCGGCCCTCGCGGGTGCAGGTGCGCGGCGGGCGCTTGATGCGCAATCTGCCGAACGAGATCGTCATCGGCCGCTATCATTCGCTCTTCGTCGAGCGCGACAGCATGCCGGACGTTCTCGATGTCACCGCCAGCACCGAGGACGGCGTCGCCATGGCGCTCGAGCACAAGACCCTGCCGGTCGCCGGCGTGCAATTCCATCCGGAGTCGCTGATGTCGCTCGGCAACGAGGTCGGATTGAAGATTGTCGAGAATGCGTTCCGGCTGGATGCGCCGGTCAATTGAGAGGCACCAATGACTTTTGACCACGATTTGAAGGCGAGCGTCCGCACCATCCCCGACTATCCCAAGCCGGGGATCATGTTTCGCGACATCACGACCTTGCTCGCGGATGCGCGCGCCTTCCGCCGCGCGGTCGACGAGCTGGTCAATCCCTGGGCCGGCAACAAGATCGACAAGGTTGCCGGCATGGAAGCGCGCGGCTTCATCATCGGCGGCGCGGTCGCCCATCAGCTCTCGGCCGGATTCGTGCCGATCCGCAAGAAGGGCAAGCTGCCGCATACCACCGTGCGCATCGCTTATTCGCTCGAATACGGCATCGACGAGATGGAGATGCATGTCGACGCGATCCAGCCCGGCGAGCGCGTCATCCTGGTCGACGACCTCATCGCCACCGGCGGCACCGCGGAAGGTGCGGTGAAGCTGCTGCGCCAGATCGGCGCCAATGTCGTCGCCGCCTGTTTCATCATCGATCTGCCCGAGCTCGGCGGTGCCGCGAAGCTGCGCGCCATGGACGTGCCGGTGCGCACGCTGATGACGTTCGAGGGGCATTGAGCCGCCGGGGCTTTCTTTAAATCACCTCGGCCTTCATCTCGTCCCGCCAATGCAGCACGCGCTCCTTCAGCAGCGCGTTCCTGACATAGGCACTCTCCTCATCCTCCAGTCGCTCGCATTCGCCGAACGTCAGGCCAGCCTCGCCATGTGCGTTCCAAGCGGCCTGGAGGCTGCGGCAGGGGTGGCCGCCCTGGCGCAGGGTGAACCAGATGCGGTTCTGGATGGTCTCGAGATTCGGGGCCTGGCCGACCCAGACCATGCCGGAGGCGCCGCAGCGGATCACGTAGATGCCCGCAATGGTCTTCCGCTCCTTGTAGGCGGCGATGGCTGCTTTCCGGTTCATGCTCACGGGAAGGTCTCGCTGAGAAATGCTGTTGTGCAGCCTCAGTAACGGCTGGGCCACCTTGTGTAAATACTACCCGGATAAAATACTCACGACCGTTGCAGGATCAGGCTGAGCTCGAGCTCGCGGAAGGCGAGGTAATTGCGCCGGACCCACTGGTGCAGCTCCGTCGATGAATCCTTCTCATGGCGCAGATAGCCGGTGAAGGAGAAGTTCAGCCGGTCGATATAGGTCTTGAGGAAGCCGGGCAGCGCGGGCAGGCGGAACAGCCGGCCGCCGGCCATCGCGGGCGGCAGTTCGCCGCGGACGACGAATTCGTTGTCGACGGTGATCAGGTTCATCCGCGGGATCTGCAGGCGAAGCGTCTCGTGGGCGCGGGCCGAGACGCGGTCGGTGTCGGCGACAAAGAGAATCATTGGCGCGACATGCCGGCGCGCCGCCTCCTTGAGCAGGCCGATCTCGTCGGTCATCTTGAAGAACTCGTCGAAGGCGTGGAAGCCGAGGTCGATGACCTTGGCGAGCCCGTCATCGACGATGACGCGGTCCATCAGCTGCATCTTGCCGTAGGTGTCGATGACATCAGCCGTCTCGGTCACCTTCGGCAGGTAATCGAGCAGCGACGGCTCCTTCAGATTGACGTCGAAAGCCGCGACATTACCGTTCTTGAGCAGGAGGAATTCGCTCAATAGCCGCGCCAGCAGCGTCTTGCCGACCTGCGGGCGGGGCGAGCAGATGATGTAGAGGGGCGTCGCGGACATCGACAGCTATATCAGGCCAACTTACCGCCCAATCCAGCCGTATCAGCCCGGCCTTCGCAACTATTTTTCGCTGTTGCGGGTCACGGGTTTCGAACCGACGATGTCGGTCAGGCGGATGCGGTCGAATTCGCTCCAGACGTTGGCCAGCCAGTGCCGGACATAGCCGCGCAGCACGAAGGAGTAGTTCGCGGCCTCGTCGTGGATGCCCTTGTTGGCGACGAATTTCAGGAACGGGACGGACGACACCTCGACCTGCTCATAAGCCATTTCGTTGAGCTTCGGGATGGTCAGTTCGGTCGCATCCTTGATGCGGTGGAAGTAGGAATTGTAGGTCGCCTGGTCCCACTGGAAGAACTGGGTGTCGTTGATGAAGTTTTTCACCAGGAAATATTTCGCGCCGGTCATGAAGCCGGCGGTCTCGGCGATCTCCTCCAGCGAGGCGATCGAGGGTCCGAGGATGTGGAACACCGCGAAGGTGATCTGGCCTGCCTTGGCGGCGTCGAGGAAGCCGATGTCGCGCAGCGAGGCCAACGCGGGCGAGAGCAGGCCGGCGCGAACGTCGATGACGGTCACCGACGGGCTGACAGCGTTGAGCGTGTCGAAAATCTTCATCTGGTCGGCCGTCGTCGTCATGTCGACGATCTCGGTGATCTCGGGGTGGAAGCGCTTCAGGGTTCCCCGCGGCGACTCCGTGTCGAACGCGCGCGTCGGCACGTTGTTGGCGGAAAAATAATCGAGCAGGGTGCGCGATACCGTGGTCTTGCCGACCCCGCCCTTGTCCGCGCCCACCACAACCACTGCCGGCTTTGCCATTGCTGTCCCCTAACGCGCGCCCCCGATCGCGAGGTCGCAATCGGCCGGGCCCCAAATCGATGTCCCAAGGATAGTCCCGAGTCTGCTGTTGGGCGCGAACATGGCAGAAACAAGGGAGAATTCAAATCTCCGGTATCCCGTTGAAGCAATTCCCGGAGTTTTTCCCAAAGGTCGTGAAACCGGCCCAGGAAACGACAGAAGACACGGCAGTTCAGTGGCGGCCCCACGGACCCATGGGATTGCCGATTGGATTGGGTAGCGGATTGCCGGCTGCGGTTCCGGACGCGCCTGGGGTAGGGACGGGCGGTGGCGTCGACCGACCGCCCGCATCGTTCCACGGCCCCTGCGGTACTGGCGGCGGGGTGTCCTGCTGACCGGCCTGCGCTTCGGGTACGTCCGTGGGAGGCTGTTCCGCCTCATCGGATGGCGGTGGCAGCGGACCGGGATCGTGGCCGCCGGCGAATTTGACCAGCGCGTCGACGCGGGACTGCACCGAGGGGTGGGTGGCGAACAGATCGGAAAAGCCTTCGCGCGGATTGTCCAGGCACAGCTCCATCACCGCGGAGGTTGCGCCGGGCAATTCGCCGCGGCCCTCGATCTTGCGCAGCGCCGAGATCATGGCGTCGGGATTCTTGGTCAGCTCGACCGAGCCGGCATCGGCGAGATATTCGCGCGAGCGCGACAGGGCGAGCTTCACCACCTGCGACACCAACCAGGCCACGACGATCAGCACGACCGCGATGATGATCACGATCACCGCGCCGCCGCCGGAGTTCTTGTTGTCGTTGCTCGACGACGACGACCGCGACGACGAGGAGGAGCCCGATGACCACGACCCGCCACCGGAGCTCCAGCTCAAATTGGTGAACAGGCGGAAGAACAATTCGCCGAAGAATCCGACCACGCCGGCGATGATCACGGCAACCACCATCAGCTGCACGTCGCCGTTCTTGATGTGGGTGAGCTCGTGGCCCAGCACCGCCTCGATCTCCTGGTCGTTCAGCGACTTCAGCAGACCCGTGGTGACGGTGACGGCATATTGCCGCGGGTTGAGGCCGGTCGCGAACGCGTTCAGCGCTGGCGATTCCATGATCTTCAGCTTCGGCATGGTGATGCCGCGCGAGATGCAGAGATTTTCGAGCAGATTGTAGAGGCGCGGCTCCTCCTGCCTGCTAACGTCGTGGCCGCCGGTCACGGCGTCGATCATCGACTGGTGGAAGAAATAGGCGATGACGATCCAGGCGATCGCGCCGGCTGTTGCAAAGGGAAAGGCGACGATCAGGTCGTGGAGGGCGCGGTTCAGATAATAGGCGACGGTCTGATTGCCGTTGAGGACGACCTCGGCGACCAGCGCGCCGGCATAAACGAGCACATAGACCAGCGCGAACAGGCCGGCGAGCAGCAGCATCGAACGGAACTTGTTCGAGGCGATGTGCGTGTAGAGACCATACGCGGCCATGACGCGTTGCCCTGCCGGCCTACAGGCTCAGATCAGAATTTCACCTGAGGGGTGGCCTCGACCTCGGTGCGGCTGGCGCCGAGATCGAAGAAGTCCTTCTTGGTGAAGCCGAACATGCCGGCGAACAGCGCCGCAGGCATCTGCTGGATGCCGGTGTTGTATTCCTGGACCGCGTTGTTGAAGAAGCGGCGGCTCGCCGCGATCTTGTTCTCGAGGTCGGACAGCTCGGATGCGAGCTGCTGGAAATTGGCGTTGGCCTTGAGGTCGGGATAGGCCTCCGACAGCGCGATCAGGCGCCCCAGCGCGCCCGAGAGCTGGTTCTCGGCGGCGGACACCTGCGCCGGCCCCTGCGCCGACATCGCCGAATTGCGTGCCTTGATGACGTCGTCGAGCGTGCCGCGCTCGTGCGAGGCATAGCCCTTCACGGTCTCGACCAGGTTCGGGATCAGGTCATGACGCTGCTTGAGCTGGACGTCGACATCGGCAAAGGCCTGGCCGACGCGCTGGCCCAGCGCCACCAGCCGGTTGTAGGCGCTGAAGGCGAACAGCACGAGGACGACGATGACGCCGAGAACGATCCAGCCGGTCGACATGGAAAACTCCTGAAGGGGAATTGGGGCGGGCAGCGTAAACCAAAACGAGGCCGGGGAAGAGCCCCGCGCGGAGGGAAGGTAAGGCTTGGTCGGAGTGGGAGCTATCCGAGTTCAAGGGAAAAGCGCTTAACGGGGTTAACTTTCGGACAGGCGGCCGATTCGGATGAGCGCCTCAGAACTTGGTATCGAGCCTTGGTATCCCGGTCGCTTCGGAGAGCCGTGCCGCGACCCTACCGGCTTCCTGGACGGTTTTTTCTTTGATCGGGATGTCGTGCCGCCTCCCGCCGAGCAGTTCAACATAAACGCCGTACGAAGCATGGCCGTCGGTCTCGTATTCGATGCGACCGACCGCGCGGCATTGGTCGAACGGGCCATCGACGATCGTCTTGCCCCATCGGCCGAAGTAACGGCGAGTGATCCTCAGTCTCCTTGCATCAAGATCGACGTGAACAGTTGTTCGCTGAGACGAAATGGAGAAGAACATGCACGCCAGCAGCAGCCATAGGACGACACTGAATCCTGCGACGTCCGAACCTGAGATAGCCGCAACGACGGCAAGGGCAACTGAGCCCGCCGAAATCATCCAGATTGCTGGGGAGCGCTTCCGATCAAATACCAGGACCGATGAGGTGCTTTTCGCCATAAGGCGATTTTACCTCAATTCGCAGTCGCACCCCAGCGCCAACGTCGCGCGTCCGCATACGCGGCCTTGTCTCGCCGTGGCACCTTCGCGAGGCCGGCCCCATCCTCGGTGCAGAGCTTGGCCGTGATCTCGGCCTTGCCGACATCCGGCGGGGCCAGCACGCGTGCGGCGCGGGTCGCCGGCGGCGTGCGGGTCAGGGCGACGTAGATGAAGCGCTCGTCCTCGAACGGCACCTCGGCGCCCTTGATCTGGCGGTGAGCTTGCGAGCGTGGCAGGCGCTGGTTGAAATGGCACCAGTCGGGCGCTGTGAGCGGGCAGGGCTTTTCGTGCGGGCAGGGTGCTGCGACGGAGGCACCTAGCGCGATCAGTTGCTGGCGCAGCGCGAGAATGCGGGCATAGCCGGCTGGCGTGCCGGGCTCGATCACGACCAGCGCGTGGCGCGCTTTGGCCCACATGGTCTCCGCGAGCTTGCGCTGGTCGCTCTCTGTGAGCTCGCCGATGATGTAGCTGGCGACGACGAGATCGGCTTGCGAGGCCTCGGCCAGGTTGGTGGCGGCATCACCGGGCAGATAGCGGCAATCCGCGAGGCGCGAGCTGTCGCGTGCCAGTTCGAGTGCGAGCCGGCTCAGCGTGGCGTTGGCATCGAGCAAGGTAAAATCTTGTAGTGAGGAGAAGGCTTCGGCTGCGGCCCAGCTTGCGGTGCCCGGGCCTGCGCCGACGTCAAGCAGTGTCTCGGGGGCGAAGTCCGGCGCGATCTCGGTGAGCGCGCTCAGGCTTGCCGCGACCGCCGCATAGGTCGCCGGCATGCGTGCCAGCGCATAGGCGAGCGCGTCAGCTTCCGATTTGATCGTGCCGGAGCCGCCACCCGCGCGATAGGTCGTCGAGATCTTTTGCGAGCGCTGCGCGGCGTCCGTGCGCGAAAAGCCCTGGAGGCGGGCGTCGAGCGCGGCCTTGAGTTCGGCGGGGAGGGTGGGTGAGATCATGTTGGCCTGCCGTCATTTCCGGGATTCGCTGCGCGAACCCGGAATGACGGCAGAGATATCACGCCACGTTCTGGTCGAGAATGTCCACGGCCTCGGACAGGCTCACCGAGACGAGCTGCGAGACGCCGCGCTCGGCCATGGTGACGCCGAACAGACGGTTCATCCGCGCCATCGTGATCGGGTTGTGCGTGATGATGACGAAGCGCGTATCGGTCGAGCTAGTCATTTCGTGCAAGAGGTTGCAGTACCGTTCGACGTTGTGGTCGTCGAGCGGCGCGTCGACTTCGTCCAGCACGCAGATCGGTGAGGGGTTGGTCAGGAACACCGCGAAGATCAGCGCCATCGCGGTCAGCGCCTGCTCGCCGCCCGAGAGCAGCGACAGCGTCTGCGGCTTCTTGCCTGGCGGCTTGGCAATGATTTCGAGGCCGGCTTCCAGCGGATCATCGCTCTCGATCAGGTGCAGCGCCGCCTCGCCGCCGCCGAACAGCTCGACGAACAGGCGCTTGAAGTGGTTGTTGACGACCTCGAACGAGGTCAGCAGGCGCTCGCGCGCTTCCTTGTTGAGGCTCTGGATGCCCTGGCGCAGCCGCTTGATGGCCTCGACCAGGTCGTCGCGTTCGGTGACGAGACCGGTGTGCTGGGTCTCGACCTCGCGCAGCTCTTCCTCGGCGCGCAAATTGACGGCGCCGAGGCGCTCGCGGTCGCGGCGCATCTTTTCGAGGTCTTCCTCGATGTCGTGCAGCGGCGGCAGCTCTGCGCCGGGCTCGATCTCGGCAAGGCCGGCCACGGCCTGCGGCTCGACTTCGAGCATGTCGCGGATCTCGCGCTCGATGTCCTCGAGCCGGCGCCGGGAGCCTTCCATGCGCTCCTCCGCGCGCGCCGTGGCCTCGCGCGCGCTGGAGAGCGCTTCGAGAGTCAGCTTGGCGACGCGGTCGGTCTCGGCCATCGCGGTCTCGGCGGTGGCGAGCGCATCGGCGGCCATGCGGCGGTCGTTCTCGGCGTATTCGATCTCGGTGATCAGCGCGCTGCGCTTCTCGGCGAACACGGCGGGCGCGTTCTCGAGCTCGCTGCGCTCGATCGTGAGTTCGGCGATACGGGCCTGGATGGTGTCGATATGGGAGGCCGCGCTCTCCTTGCGGTTCGCCCACTCGGTGCGCTCGGCAAGGATCGCCTGGACGCGGCGGTCGGCCAGCTCAGCCTCGCGCGCCAGCGCCTGCGCCTCGGCGCGGACCTGGGCGGCGATGCGGCGCTGGCCTTCGATGTCGCTGCGGACGGCGGCAAGACGCGTCTCGGTATCCTCGCTCGACGGCAGCTCGCTGATGCCGGCTTCGGCGTATTCGTAGGCGGCCTCGGCCTCGGCGCGGTCGGCGGCAAGGCGGCTGTGCGCTTCCGACAGCGTCGCCTTGCGGGCGGCGTGGCGGCTGATCTCGCGCTCGGCGGCGGCGTGGCGCTCGCGCGCGACGTTCAGCTCGCGCTGCGCGGCACGCATGGCTTCGCGGCTGGCGCCTTCGGTGCTGGCCGCCATCTGCAATTCGGACTCGGCATTTTCAAGCGCCTGACGCTTGATCTGCGCGTCGATGCGGGCCTGCTCGAGCTCGTTCTCGATGTCGACGAGGCGGGCGCGCTCGGCGAGACGCCGTGCGGCACCGGTCGGGGCGTGCGCGGCGGCGACGAAACCGTCCCAGCGCCAGACGTCGCCCTCGGGCGAGACCAGCCGCTGGCCGGTCTTGAGCAGCGAGACCAGCTCGGCCCCGCGCTCGCGCGGCACCACGCCGATCTGCGCCAGGCGGCGCGTCAGCTCGGCCGGCGCCTGAACATGGTTGGCGAGCGGGGTGACGCCTTCGGGGAGCTCCGGATCGCCTTCGGTGTGTCCGACATTGGTCCAGCGCATCGGTGCCGAGGGATCGATCGGCGCATCGAGATCGTCGCCGAGCGCGGCACCGATGGCCTTTTCAAAGCCCTTGTCGACGGTGATGCCGTCGATGATCGGCGGCCACAGATTCTTGGTCTCGCCGTTGACGATCTTGGAGATCGTGCGCGCCTCGGTGTCGAGCCGCTGCACGCGCTTGTCGGCTTCGACCAGCGGCGAGCGCGAGGATTCCAGCGTCTGACGGGCGGCAACATGCGCGGCTTCGCTCGCCTGGGCTGCGGCTTCGGAGGCCGCCAGCGTTTGCTCGGCGGTCTCGACCGCGGCGGTCAGCTCGTCGAGATCGCCGAAGCCGCCGGTGTCGGCGGCCAGCTTCTGCTCTTCTGCCGTGACGTTCGCGATCTCCTGGTCGAGGCGGGCGAGCTTGTCGCGGTGAGTGCGGACGTTGGCTTCGAGCTGGTTGCGCTTGGCGGTGAGGTCGGCGAGCGCGGTGGTGAGCTCGGAGAACTGCTGCTCGGTTTCGGTCAGCACCGCCTCGGCCTCGCCGACGCGCTCGTCGACGCCGGAGCGCTTCTCGACGCGCGACTTGATCTCTTCCTTCAGCTCGGAATCTTCGGTGTCGAGCCGCTGCAGCGCGACGTCGGCGTCCATGGTCTGCTGCTGGGCGCGCGAGATATCGCCTTCGAACTGGGCGAGACGGCGTTCGAGCTCGGCGACACGCTCCTTGGCGCGTTCTTCCTCGCGGTCGAGCAGCTCGCGGGCATTGGTCAGGCGCTGAAGGCCGGCGGCGGCGCGCGCTTCGGCATCGCGCAGCGCCGGCATTTCGGCGGCGCGGATCGCCTGGATGCGGGCGGCTTCGGCCTGGTGCTGGGTGCGCTCGGCCATCTCGCGCACCGCGAGATCATGGGTCTGGCCGGATTCATTGACGTCGGCATGGGCGCCGATCCAGCGCAGGTGAAACAGCGTGGCCTCTGCCTTGCGGACCTTGGCCGCGACCTCGCGATAGCGCACGGCCTGGCGGGCCTGCTTCTTCAGGCCTTCCATCTGGCCGGAGAGCTGGCCGATCACGTCCTCGACGCGGGTGAGGTTGGTTTCGGCCGCCTTCAGCCGCAGCTCGGCCTCGTGGCGGCGGGCATGCAGACCGGCGACACCGGCGGCATCTTCCAGCACGCGGCGGCGCTGCTCGGGCTTGGCCTGAATGATCTCGCCGATCTTGCCCTGGTGGACGAGGGCCGGCGAACGCGCGCCGGTGGCGGCGTCTGCGAACAGGATCTGCACGTCGCGCGCGCGCACGTCGCGGCCGTTGATGCGATAGACCGAGCCCGCTTCGCGCTCGATCCGGCGGGAGATTTCCAGCAGCTGGCTGTCGTTCATTGCCGCAGGCGCGGTGCGATCGGCATTGTCGATCGTCATCGTCACTTCGGCGTGGTTGCGCGCCGGACGGTTGCCGGAGCCGGCGAAGATCACCGCGTCCATGTCGGCCGCGCGCAAGCTCTTGTACGACGTCTCGCCCATCGCCCAGCGCAGCGCCTCGACGAGATTCGACTTGCCGCAACCGTTGGGTCCGACCACGCCGGTCAAGCCGGGCTCGATGACGAAGTCCGTAGGCTCAACGAAGGACTTGAAGCCGTGAAGGCGCAGGCGGGTGATTTTCATAAGCACGCATCTCTGTTGGCAGGCGCGAATCCCCCTGCCGGGACAATACCATGGAAGGCAATGTCGCTGTCTGGGCGAGTCGCGCGGGGCGCCTCATGCGGCGGACAATGGCCGCGGTGCGCCGCGAGGGCAACCTGCGAAAGCCGCTTTTCCCAAGGGATTTATGCCGGGAAAGATACGGCTTTTGAGATGCGAATCAGGATCTTGACGAGCGAATCAGCTCTTCAGCAGCGGATTGATCTTCTTGGCGAACTCCTCGAACGAAGTCTCGCCCTTGATCTTCTCGCCGTTGATGAAGAAGGTCGGCGTGGAATCCACCTTCAGCACCTCGCTGGCGTATTTCTGGTCGGCGGCGATCTTGTCGAGCAGCGCCTGGTCCTTCAGGCAGGTTTCGACCTGCTGCTGGGTGAGGCCGGCCTGCTTGCCGATCCGGGTCAGGGTCTCCGTGGTGTTCTTCACCACCCAGTCGCTCTGCTGGCGGAACAGCATGTCGGTGACAGCGAAATATTTCGGCGCGTCGCCATTGGCGATGCAGCGCGACAGCATCGAGCCGGCGGCGGCTTTGATGTCGAGCGGGAACTCGCGGAAGATGTAGCGGATCTTGCCGGTGTCGATGTATTCCGACTTGATCTTGGGAAACACCTGCTCGTTGAAGGCCGCGCAGTGCGGGCAGGTCATCGAGGCGTATTCGGTGATGGTGACGGCAGCGTCCTTTGGACCCAGCGCCATGTCGGGCAGCGACACCGGCTTGGCGACGTCGGCCGCGGACTGTGCCATGGCCTCGGAAATGAACCGCAGCGGCGACAGCCCGGCGAGCGCGGCAAGGCCGGTCAGCGAGAGCATCGTGGTGAAGGCGCGGCGGGTAATGATCAAGGTCGGCTCCCGAATTGATGTGGTCTCGCCAGGATTCTCGTCAAGGCTCAAAGGTTCCCAGGCGGCCTGTCGCTAGCTTGAAACGTGGTTTGAGGCAATGGTGAGCGGCAAGGAGGGGTCCAGATTGGCTCCGGAATGAGGCTCAATTTCGCTTGATGGCGGCCCCAAGCCGCGCCAGCGCCGACTTCAGTTCTTCGTCTGCGATGTCGCCGAGGCCCTCCGCCACCTTGGCGACGACCTTGGGGTCAGGCGGGCCGGGACGCACCGGGCGCCGGGCGCGCGACAGGGGGGCCTGGCGGAAGGCGAGCTTGCCGACCGCGCTCCAGCCGAAGAAGCGGTTGACCCGTTCCAGGATGACGTCGGCGGAATGCTGGATCTCCAGTGCCATCGGACCTTCGACCCGCAACACCAGCGTCGCCGGCTCCTGCGGCTGGCCCTCCACGGGGCGCGGCCATTGCATCTTCAGCGGCTCGGCATGGGCGGCGATCTCGGGCCCGGCGATCTCCGCCCACCGCGTCACCAACTCGCGCGCCGCAAATCCCTGCTTGGCATAGGCTTCGGCAAAGACGTCGTCGAGCAGGATCCCGAGCGGCTTGGCGCTGATGGGGCCGGGTTTGGGTGGGAATTTGGCCATGGGGCCTTATAGCACCCCGACGTGCGGCCGGCAGACTCCCTGCAGCGAAGAAAGACGTGGATGCCCGCGACGAGCGCGGGCATGGCGTGGAGAGGCCGGTGGGTTGTCGCTACAGTCAGAGCATGAGCCTCAAATCCGCCCCTAAGGCGAAATCGGAACCCAGTCAGCCGGAGACCGCGTCGCGTCCGATTGCGCTCCTCCAATGGTACGACCGCCACCGTCGCCGGCTGCCCTGGCGCGCCGCGCCCGGGGAGGCGTCGGATCCCTATTGCGTCTGGCTGTCGGAGATCATGCTGCAGCAGACCACGGTGAAGGCGGTCGGGCCCTACTTCGAAAAATTCGTCGCGCGCTGGCCTGACGTTACGGCGCTCGGGAGCGCTTCGCTTGATGACGTGCTGCGGATGTGGGCCGGGCTCGGCTACTATTCGCGCGCGCGCAATCTCTACGCCTGCGCCGTCGCGGTGACGCGCGAGCATGGCGGCTCCTTTCCCGATACCGAGGAGAGCCTGCGCGCGCTGCCGGGGATCGGCCCATACACCGCTGCAGCGATTGCGGCGATCGCCTTCGATCGCCACACCATGCCTGTCGACGGCAATATCGAGCGCGTGGTGTCGCGCCTGTTCGCGGTCGAGGAAGAGCTGCCGCAGGCAAAGTCCCTGATCCAGCAACTGGCAGCGACGCTGCTGGCGAATTCTCGCGCCGGCGATAGCGCGCAGGCCCTGATGGATCTCGGCGCCTCGATCTGCACGCCGAAGAAGCCGGCCTGCTCGCTATGCCCGTTCTCTGCGGATTGTACGGCGCGTGCACTGGGTACGCAGGAGACGTTTCCGCGCAAGGCACCGAAGAAGAGCGGGACGCTGCGGCGTGGCGCCGCCTTCGTCGTCACCCGCGGCGGCGAGTTGCTGGTCCGCTCGAGGCCCGAGAAGGGCCTGCTCGGCGGCATGACCGAAGTGCCGGGTTCTGACTGGCTCGCCGGCCAGGAGGACGCGACGGCGAAAGGGCAGGCGCCTGCCATGAAGGGGCTGTCGCGCTGGCAACGCAAGGTCGGCGTCGTCACCCACGTCTTCACGCATTTTCCGCTGGAGCTCGTGGTCTACACGGCGAAGGCCGAGGCCCGCACGCGCGCGCCCGAAGGCATGCGCTGGGTGCCGATCGCGACGCTGTCCGGCGAGGCGCTGCCCAATGTCATGCGCAAGGTGATTGCGCATGCGTTGGCCCCAGCATCGGGCCGATCCTCCTGACAGCATGCTGGCAGCAGCGTTGCGCTATCAGCGCGCGATATGGAGGCTGCCATGGTCAAGACCGCACTCGACAACTTCAAGAGGCCGCCCTGCGCCGAACTGCTCGGATGGCGCCTGCTCGATGCCCGTCCCGAGGACGGCTGGATCAAGCTCGGCTTCGAGGGCAGACCCGAGTTCTGCAACCCTGCGGGATTCATCCAGGGCGGCATGCTCTCCGCCATGCTCGACGACACGATGGGTCCGGCGGTGCTGGTGATGAGCGAGGGCCGGCTCTACACCACGACCATCAGCATGACCGTGAACTTTTTGGCGCCGGCGAAGCCTGGCCCGATCGTTGGTGAGGCCAAGGTGACGCAGCTCGGCAAGACCATTGCGTTCGTCGAGGCCAAGCTGGTGGCTGAGGACGGCACGGTGCTGGCAACGGCGAGCGCGAGCGAGCGGTTGCTGGAGGCGGCGAGGGTGGTAGGAAAATAGTGCGGCGACGCGCGTTCCTCTTCCTTCCCCCCTTGTGGGGGAAGTGGCGCGAAGCGCCGGATGAGGGGTATGTCTCCGCGAATTCAATCGCGAGAAGTGAACGCGCGGAGAGATACCTCTCACCCGAGTGAGTCTGTGTCTACCTGCGTCGCTGCCCTCTCCCACAAGGGGCGAGGGCGCGTTGACGTGCATCGTGCTCGGAAACCTCACACCCTCGCGCGGGCATCCTTGCTCACGATCGGCGGCTTGGCGTTCAGCGCCTCGACCTGGAAGCCCGCGACGCGCTTGTAGTTCGCGGCGATGTCTTCCAGCTCCTTCTGCGACAGCACGTCGGTGACGACCTTGTAGCCGTCAGGCGCGCGCTCCTCGACGAGCTGCATCACCTGCTCGGGGCCATTCTTGCGGTTGAGCAGCACGAGGTCGGTGGTTGCAGGCCTTCGCTCGGCTTCATAGGCGAGCAATGCTTCCGTCGTCGGGCCGTGCGTCAAAATCTCGCGCGTGATGGTGCGGGCGTCGAGGATAGCCTGCGAGGCGCCGTTGGAGCCGATCGGATACATCGGATGTGCGGCATCGCCCATCAGCGTCACCTTGCCGAAGGTCCATTGCGAGACCGGATCGCGATCGACCAGTGGATATTCGTAGGCGTGCGGACAGTTCCTGATCAGGCCGGGCACGTCGAGCCAGTCGAACTGCCAGCTCTCGAACCAGGGCAAGAACTCTTCCAGCCGCGCGGTGCGGTTATAGTCCTCGCGCCGCCACTGATAGGTCGGCGGCATGTGGCGCTCGGCGACCCAGTTGATCAGGTGGTTGCCTGATGCGTCCGGTTCCTTCGAGATCGGGTAGCAGACGAATTTCAAGATCTCGTGCCCGGCCATGATCATTGTGCGGCCGGTGAGGAAGGCCTTGGCCGGCGTCACGCCGCGCCAGAGGATGCGACCGTTCCAGATCGGCGGGCCTTCATTGGGATAGAGCTTTTCTCGCGCGGCGGAATGGATGCCGTCGGCGGCGACCATGATCGCGCCTTCGTAAGTCCCGGCGGCCTTGCCGGTCGATTTGTCGATGAAGTCGGCGCGCACGCCGCTGGCCGTCTCGGTCCAGCCCGTCAGATGATGGCTGGTCAGGATGTTGTCGCGGCCGAGCCGCTCGACCGCGGTGTCGAGCAGGAGCTGCTGGAGCGTGCCGCGATGGATCGAGAACTGCGGCCATTTGTAGCCGGCTTCCAACCCGCGCGGCTCGCTCCAGATCGGCTTGCCGTGCTTGGAGAAGTACGCGAGCTCACGGGTGCGCACGCCGCTGGCATCGAGCTTGTCCAGCAGCCCGAGCTCGATCAGCTCGCGCACCGCATGCGGCAGCACGTTGATGCCGACGCCGAGCGGCTTCAGTTCCGCGACGCTCTCGAACACTTTCACGGGGACGCCGATTCCGTGCAGGCTGAGCGCAAGCGTCAGCCCGCCGATGCCGCCGCCGGCGATGAGTACCGTCATGACAAGACCCCTCCACTTGCAGGCGTCTTGGCACAGGCGGGCGGCCGTGGGCAACTGCGAAGAGGATTTCGTGCTATAGACCTGGCCACGGACAGCCGTTAATTTCCAGCTTTCCCATGAGGTTCGACATGCTCAAGCTCTACTACGCCACCGGCACCTGCGCGCTCGCCACCTACATCAGCCTGGAAGAGGCAGGCGCCGACTACACGGCTGAACGGCTGAGCTTCAAGGACAATCAGCAGAACAGCCCGGCCTATCTCGCGATCAATCCGAAGGGCCGCGTCCCGGCCCTGGTGACCGACCGCGGCGTCCTCACCGAAACGCCGGCGATGCTGGCCTATATCGCGCAAACCTTCCCGAAGGCGAAACTCGCGCCGCTCGACGATCCCTTCGACTTCGCCCAGGTACAGTCGTTCAACTCCTATCTCTGCTCGACCGTGCACATCAACCATGCCCACAAGATGCGCGGCGCCCGCTGGGCCACGCAGGAGAGTTCGTTCGCCGACATGAAGGCAATGGTGCCGAAGACCATGGGCGCCTGCTTCTCCCTGATCGAACAGAAGATGTTCAGGGGACCTTGGGTGATGGGCGATCAATTCACGGTCTGCGATCCCTATCTCTACACGCTCTCGACCTGGCTCGAGGGCGACAGCGTCGACATCAACGCCACGCCGAAGATTGCCGACCATTTCAAGCGCATGTCCGATCGCTCCGCCGTGCGCAAGGTGATGGACGCGCAGAAGGCGTGAGACGATCTTGTAGGGTGGGTTAGCGAAGCGTAACCCACCTCTTCAATTTCCGCAGAAGACAGAAGTGGCGGATTACGCCCAGTGGACCGCGCTTTGCGCGGCTCGCAGGTCTATCCCACCCTACCAAGGCTTCTTCTCCATCTCCCGCCCGGTCTCCAGCATCAGTCGCCGCAGCCAGATCGAGCCCGGATCCATCTGCGCCCGGGTCGGATAGAACTGGAATTGCTCGTCGATCCCGGGATCGAGCGGCGGCGTCACCGTGACGAGGCCGAGCTGCTTCGACAGCGCCGCGATCAGCCGGCGTGGCACGAAGGCGACGAGGTCGGTGCGGGCGGCCACGTGCAGGGCTTCGAGATAGCCTGACACCACCAGCGAAATGTGCCGCTCGATGCCCTTGGTGCGCAGCCATGTGTCGATGAGATCCTCAGCATTGCCGCGGATGACCACGCCGACATGCCGCGCGGCGAGGAACGCCTCGCGCCGCTTCAGCCTGGCGCCCATGGGATGGCCACGCCGCACCGCCAGCGCGTCGCTGTCGGTGTAGAGCAGCTGGCGGTGAAATCCCTTGAAGGCGTTGCCGATCGAGATCACGAGGTCGATGGTGCGGGCGAATTCGGCGTGGAAGATCGCAGGTCCCCGCCAAGGCACGACGTCGATGCGGACGTTGGGCGCAAGGCGCGTCACCTTCCCCATCAAGGGCGGCATCAGCAGCTCGACGGCGAGATCTGGCATCATCAGCCGAAACGCGCGCTCACTGCGCGCGGCGTCGAACTCCTCGGGCACGAACAGCCCGCGCACCTGGTCGAGCGCCTGCGCCAGCGGCGCGCGCAAGGCTTGCGCCCGCGGTGTCAGCTCCATCCGCGCGCCGGTGCGCACCAGCAGCGGGTCGCCGAAGATGTCGCGCAGGCGTTGCAGCGCATGGCTCGTCGCCGGCTGCGACAGCCCGATGCGCAGGGCGGCGCGGCTGACATTGGCCTCGCGCAGCAGCGCGTCGAGTGCGGTCAACAGATTGAGATCGAGCGAATTCAAATTCATGAGGTGAATAGTTATCATATTCCCTATCGATTTGAAGAATTGTCTTGGGACGGCGATGTTCTCCGTGTTGCCACCAAACGGAGATGCCGCCATGAGCGCGAGCGCCAACAAGAAACTGATGCAGGATATTTTCGCCGCTGCCGCCAGCCCCGATCAGGCGGTGCGGGATCGCGCCTTGTTCACGGCAAGCCTTGCCGACGATGCCCGATGGATCGTGACCGGGCAGTATTCCTGGTCGCGCACCTTCGCCGGGAAGGACGCGATCCTCAACGATCTGCACGGCTATGTGCGCACCCGCCTGCGCGATCGGACGCGCACGATCGCCGAGCGCTTCATCGCCGATGGCGACATCGTCGTCGTCGAGGCCAAGGGCGACAACGTCACGCCTGAAGGCGTGCGTTACGACAACGACTATTGCCTCGTGTTCCGGTTCGAGAACGGCAAGATCAAGGAGATCAGGGAGTATTGCGACTCCGTTCTGACCGAGAAGGCGCTCGGGCTTTTCCCGCAATCGGCCCGGCCGGCCGCGGCGCGCTAGAAACTGCCGCCCGGAGAGGCTGGAACCAGGCGGGAACCTTTTTCTCCCGCCTGCGTTCGTTCGTTTCCGGGGCAATCGCGCGCCGGCTTCGCGCGCGTTGGGAATTTCATGCTGGCTGGGGCTTCGGACGTTTCGATACAGGTGGGCCGCAGCTGTCCCGGACTCGGCGAACGATTGAGAGATGCGACCGCGACTGCACATCGGGAACTCGACGCTCAGATGTCCGCGTTCGATCTCACCGTCTTCTCCGGCTATCGTCGTTTCCTTCAGGCAAGCGCGGGCGCGCTGCTGCCGCTCGAAGCGGCGCTGGTGGACGCCGGCGTCGCCAGGATGTTTCCGGACTGGCCGGAGCGTACACGCAGCGCTGCAATCGGGGCCGACCTCGATCAGCTCGGCCGGGAGGCGCAGGCCACCGTGTCAGTGTCGCCACTGACTCCCGGCGGGATCATTGGCACGATGTACGTGCTGGAGGGCTCCCGCCTCGGCGCCAGGTTTCTGCTGAAGACGATCGCGGATGCGGCCGATCCGCGCATCGGCGAGGCCACGGCCTATCTCAGCCATGGTGTCGGAAAGCGCTTGTGGCAGAGCTTTCTGGCAAAGCTCGCCAGTGACGTGGGCTGTGACGAGGACGAGGTCATCGAAGCGGCGCGCAGCGCGTTTGCCGCGTTCGAGCGGGCGGCGGATCGCGCATGAACGAGGCGGTCAATCTCACCAATTGCGATCGCGAGCCGATCCACATCCCCGGCAATGTGCAGCCGTTCGGCTTCCTGCTGACGCTGCTGTCGGACTTCACGATCTGCATGGCGTCGGACAACGCCGGCAGCTTCCTCGGCGGCGACGTCGCCGACCTCCTGCAGCGGCCGCTTGCCGGAGTCTTCTCTGCTGGCGCGATCGAGACCATCCGCAACCGCGTCGACCAGCTCGGCGGGCCTGATGCGACCGAGCGCGTGTTCGGCGTCGAGATCCAGGCGGGCCGGCCGCTCTACGATCTCTCGATCCATTTTTCCGGCGCCTATCTCGTGATCGAGGCCGAGCCCAGCGTGATCGAAGCGGGCGTCAATTCCGGCGAGCTGGTGCGGCTGATGCTCGATCGCATCCGCAAGACCCGCGGCATGACCGAGCTCGCCCGCGAGGCGGCGCGCCAGCTGAAGGTTCTGACCGGCTTCGACCGCGTCATGGTCTACCAGTTTCACCCCGATGGATCGGGCGAGGTGATTGCGGAAGCTGCGGAAGCGGGCCTGGAAAAGTTTCTGGGCCTGCACTATCCGGCCTCCGACATCCCCAGGCAGGCGCGCATCCTCTACCAGCGCAACTGGCTGCGCATCATCGCCGACATCGACGCCAGGCCGGCCGCGCTGCTGTCGACGGCTACGCACAATGCGGGGCTGCTCGATCTGTCCATGAGCGTGCTGCGCTCGGTGTCGCCGATCCATATCGAATACTTGCGCAACATGGGCGTCGCCGCCTCGATGTCGGTGTCGATCCTGCGCGACGGCAAGCTGTGGGGGCTGTTCGCCTGCCACCATTATTCGTCGCGCTACATCTCGTTCGAGAAGCGTACGGCCTCCGAATTGTTCGGGCAGATGTTTTCCTGGATCGTGGAGGGGCGGGAGCGCGAGGGCGACGTCGCCTATGAGGCCGGCGCCCAGAAGATCCAGGAGCGGTTGATCGAAACCGCCGGCACGCACGAGCACAGCCGGCGCGCGATCGTCGATTTCGTCGGCGATTACCGCCGGATGATCGCCTGCGACGGTGTCGCGATCTGGTCGGACAACAGGATCACGCTCGACGGCGACACGCCGACCGAGGGCGAGGTGAAAGAGCTCGTCGCCTTCATCAACCGGACTTCGCCGGGACGAATCTGCGCCAGTGCGGAGATTGCCAAGCTCTATGCGGCCGGCGAGGTGTTTCGCGACCGTGCGGCAGGATTTCTCGCCATTCCGATCTCGCGAACCCCGCGCGACTGCCTGATCTTCTTCCGCCGCGAGGTGCTGCGCTCGGTGACCTGGGCGGGGGCGCCCGAGAAGGTCTACGAGGAGGGCCCGAACGGGTCGCGTTTGACGCCGCGCAAGAGCTTCGAGCTCTGGCAGGAGACGGTGGCGGGCCAGTCGAGGCCGTGGTCGGCGGCCGACATCCGCATCGCCGAGAGCCTGCGCGTCACGTTGCTCGAGGTGATCCTGCAATTGTCCGATCTTGCCGCGCGCGAGCGCCGCGGTGCGCAGGAACGGCAGGAGCTGATGATTGCCGAGCTCAATCATCGCGTCCGCAACATATTGAGCCTGGTCCGCGCGCTGGTGGCGCAGAGCAAGGACACCGCCAGAAGCGTCGACGAATTCGCCGGCGTGCTCGGCGGCCGCATCCAGGCACTGGCGCGTGCCCACGACCAGATCACCAATCTGAACTGGGCGCCGGTGGCGCTGCGCACGCTGCTCGAATCCGAGGCCGGCGCCTATCTCGGCGCGCGCGCCGACCGCGTGAAGATCGTCGGACCCGACGTGGCGCTCGATCCGAAGGCGTTCGCGACGCTGGCGCTGGTCGTCCACGAGATGATGACCAATTCCGCCAAATACGGCGCGCTTGCCGATTCCACCGGCCAGGTCGAGGTGGTGTGGCGCGTCGACCCGAATTCGAGCCTCGAGATCGAGTGGAAGGAGAGCGGCGGCCCGCCGGTGCAGCCGCCGTCGCGCCGTGGCTTCGGCACCACCATCATCGAGCGGTCCGTCCCATTCGACCTCAAGGGCGAAGCCGAGATCCGCTTCGACCTGCTCGGCGTACAGGCGAGGTTCGTCATCCCGCCGAACTTCGTCGAGCTGGTGCCGTCAATCGCAGGAGCCGCCATGCGCGTAGAGGAACAGCAGCCCGCCCGTCCCCGCATTTCCGACACGGCCCTGATCGTCGAGGACAATCTCATCATCGCCATGGCGGCGGAGGTGATCCTGCTCGATCTCGGGGCGCGTCATGTCGACACGGCGGCCAGCGTCGACCAGGCGCTGCGCGCGATCGAGCGCACGCGGCCGAGCTTCGCCCTGCTCGACCTCAACCTCGGCAATGAGAGCAGCATCAAGGTGGCCTTGAGGCTGAAGGAGATCGGCGTGCCCTTCATCTTCGCCACCGGCTACGGCGAGCGCGCGCCGATCCCGGTCGATCTGGCTTCCGCACCCGTGGTGCAGAAGCCCTACACGCTGGAAGTGGTCGAGAACGCGCTCGGCAAATTGCAGCAGGCGACGGCCTGACGAGCCGCACTATCGGGAAGATCACCGGCAATCCACCCTGTCTGAAAGCAAGAGGCCACGCGCACGCGCGTGGCCTCGCAGTCGAATACAGCCTGATCAGGCCACTTTCGTCGTCATGTGCTTGAACATGTTGGCGCGCGCCTCGTCGTCCATCTCGGCCTTGAAGGTGAACTTGTCCTTCAGGGCGATCGCGCGGCTCGCCGCGGGCCGCGCCGAGATCTCGTCGATCAGCCGCTTCACGTTCGGATAGCGCGCAAAGGCGTCGTCGCCGAGCTTGAATGGCACCATCCGCGCCCAGCCCCACAGCGCCATGTCGACGATCGAGTAGGCGTCGCCGACCATGTAGCGGCGGCCGGCGAGATGGGCGTCGAGGATCTTGTAGTGCCGATCGGTCTCGTACTGGTAGCGGTTATGGGCGTAGTCGTGGTTCTGGTCCTTCGGCGCGAAATGCTTGAAATGGACGGCCTGGCCCGAATACGGCCCGACCCCGGTCGCCACGAACATGAGCCAGGACAGCAGCTCGGCGCGGTTGGCGGGCAGGAACTTGCCGGTCTTTTCGGCGAGATAGAGCAGGATGGCGTTGCTGTCGAACGCGATGGTGCCGCCATCGTCGATCGCCGGCACCTTGGCGTTCGGATTGATCTTGAGATAATCGGGCGCGAACTGCTCGCCTTTGCGTGTGTCGACCTTGATCGGCTCGAAAGGCAGGCCGGCCTCTTCCAGGAAGAGCGCGACCTTGGTCGGGTTCGGCGATCCGTTGAAATAGAATTTGAGCATCTGGCGTCTCCCCGGCCTTGGTGGCCAACAGCGGACGCAGCATCATTGCCGCGCGGCGGTCTCTCTTGCCTGAACCTCGTCCGTGAGAGCAACCGGCGAGTTTGCCGGGCGGTATCTGCGCGGGGCGCAGATCAGCCGGCGTAACAAAGGCCGATCGCCGCCGTAACGATCATGGCCGCACCCACGGCCTCCAGCCGCAGTCCGAGCTTTACGGCGAGATGCATGTCGGAGGCCTGCGCCGCGCGCTCCGATCTCCGTGCATAGCCGTTGACGATGACGTCGTGATTGAAATTGTCACGTGCCTCGTTGCTGCTGGCAAGCCCGACGCAGATCACCAGCACGCCGAAGATGGCGAGGCCGAAAAAGCCGAGCAGCGCGATCAGGAACATCGGAAACATGCCGACCAGGAAGATCGGCAGTAGCGGCACCAGCAGCAATGTCTCGGACTGTCGTCGCATGGGAGCCAACCGGTCGGTGGCGGGACAGATCGGACGAATCTAGTGCTGATGGCCGCGGCTTTCAACCACCGCCGTCGTTGCGCGGGCGCGGAGCGCGAGCCCCGGAATGACGATAGGGAGCGGAAACTATTCCGCCGCCATGCCGGCGCGGATCTCCGCGCGGAGCTCGTCGATCAGCTTGAGACCCTTCTTGGTCTCGACGTGCCAGAAGGTCCAGCCGTTGCAGGCCTGTGCGCCTTGCGCCACCGCGCCCATGCGATGGATCGAGCCGACCTTGTCGCCGAACATGATGGCGCCGTCGGCGCGGACCAGCGCGCCGAGCTTCTTCTTGGCGTCGAACAGCTTCGTGCCGGGCATGATCATGCCGCGCTCGATCAGCTCGGAGAACGCCACGCGCGGGGCCTCGCGCGCGGTCATGAACGGGGCGAGGCTCTCTTCCGGCAGCGGCTCGACCGCGGCGATGCGCGCCTCCGCTGCCTTCGCGTAGGTCTTGTCGCGTTCGAAGCCGATATAGGAGCGGCCGAGACGCTTGGCGACGGCGCCGGTGGTGCCGGTGCCGTTGAAGGGGTCGATCACGAGGTCGCCGGGTTTGGACGACGACAGCAGCACGCGCGCGAGCAGGCCTTCCGGTTTCTGCGTCGGGTGCACCTTCTTGCCGTCGGCGCCCTTGAGACGCTCCTCGCCGGTGCAGAGCGGGATCAGCCAGTCGGAGCGCGCCTGCACGTCCTCGTTGGCCGCCTTCAGCGCTTCGTAATTGAAGGTATAGCCCTTGGCCTTCTCGTCGCGCGCGGCCCAGATCATGGTCTCGTGCGCGTTGGTGAAGCGGCGGCCGCGGAAATTCGGCATCGGGTTGGTCTTGCGCCAGACGATGTCGTTCAGGAGCCAGAAGCCGAGGTCCTGCATGATCGCGCCGACGCGGAAGATGTTGTGATAGGAACCGATCACCCAGATCGTCGCCGACGGCTTCATCGCGCGGCGCGCGGCCAGCAGCCAGGCGCGGGTGAAATCGTCATAGGCGGAGAAGGAATCGAACTTGTCCCAGTCGTCGTCGACGGCATCGACATGGGATTCGTCGGGGCGCTTGAGATCGCCCTTGAGCTGGAGATTGTAGGGTGGATCTGCGAACACCAGATCGACCGAACCCGCCTGAAGCTTCGACATCTCGGCGACGCAATCGCCGAGGATGATGCTGTGCGAGGCAGACTCGAAATTTGTGCGGGGCGCCTTTGCAGACGCCCCGCGACGCGACACTACCATGACTCAAGAACTCTGACTCAGGCGACGCTGTCGGCGACGCGGGACCAAACAACCGACTGACCGTTACAATGAAGCGGCAAAGTAAAAATCGACTTAACCCGCCGCTTTCGCGAGCAGGCCGGCGACCGGGTTGTGTGAGCCGATGCTTGCGCGCATTTGCCGTGTTTTGCAGTGTCTTTCGCCTTTCCCCGCGCCGGGGCGGCCTTGCGGCGGTCAAATTTCTCTCGGAAAAAAATGCATGGCCCTCGGAAAAAATTGCTGATGCGACGATGCCGTCGCACTAGGCAATTTTTGCCGGCCACGATATTGATTAAGGCAACGGAAATTTTACGTATGTGGCGCGTTGAGCTCCAGCGGTTTTCGCGCCGCCCAATTGACGCCATCAAGACCCGAGGGAAGCCTGCCATGCGCTACGATGATTTCCGCCGCAGCGACGACATCGAGGATCGTCGCGACGATGGCGGCGGAGGGCTCGGCGGCGGCGGAGGCGGGTTCGGCCTGCCGATGGGCGGCGGCGGCCTCGGCATCGGAACCATCATCGTGCTCGGCCTGGTCGGCTATGCCTTCGGCATCGATCCGCGCATCCTGATCGGCGGCGCGGAGATCCTCACCGGCGGCGGCCAGGCGCCGAGCTACCAGAGCGACCGTCCGTCGTCGCAGGCCAAGCGCGGCGCGCCGACCGACGAGATGGGCAGCATGATCTCCGGCATCCTCGGCGAAATCGACGATCGCTGGAGCGAGATCTTCCAGGCCAGCGGCCAGTCCTACACCGGCCCGAAGGTCGTGCTGTTCCGCAACGCCACCAATGGCGGCCGCTGCGGCCGGGCCGAGTCGGCGATGGGGCCGTTCTACTGTCCGCCGGACCGCACCATCTTCCTCGACACCGCGTTCTTCCGCGAGGTCGAGACGCGCTTCCGCGGCTGCTCCGGCAAGTCTGCGTGCAACTTCACGTCGGCCTATATCATCGCCCATGAGGCCGGCCATCACATCCAGAATTTGCTCGGCATCATTCCGAAGGTGACGCGGCTGCAGCAGCAGGCCGGCAGCAAGGCCGAGGCCAATGCGCTTCAGGTCAAGGTCGAGTTGCAGGCCGACTGTCTGTCCGGCGTCTGGGTCAATCGCGAGGCGAAGAAGCGTCCGAACTTCCTCGAGGCCGGCGACATCGACGCCGCCCTGACCACCGCGAGCGCGATCGGCGACGATACGCTGCAGCGTCAGGCCACGGGGCGCGTCGTGCCAGACTCCTTCACCCACGGCTCTGCCGCGCAGCGCAAGCAGTGGTTCATGACCGGCTACCAGCAGGGCTCGCTGCAAGCCTGCAATACGTTCGGCGGCGGCGGGCCGTAGCGCAGGTCTCGTGCCCCGGACGCAGCGCAGCGCTTCTTAGCGGTGCGCTGCAGAGCCGGGGCCCACAATGCCGGTCGCGCCTGGTTTGTTAGGAATGGGTCCCGGCTCTGCGATGCAACGCTGACGCGCTGCGCTGCGTCCGGGACACGAGAGGGAGCACCAATGGCCTCGATCGACGAATCCAAGCAATTCATCCCGCTCAACATCGCGGTACTCACCGTCTCCGACACGCGTGCGCTCGCGGATGACAAATCCGGCCAGACCCTCGTCGACCGCCTCACCGCGGCGGGGCACCATCTCGCCGCGCGCGAGATCGTCACCGATGACGTCGAGGCGATCCGCGCCGTCATCCGTCGCTGGGTTGCGGATGCCGGCGTCGATGTCGTTATCACCACCGGGGGCACGGGCTTCACGGGGCGCGACGTCACGCCCGAGGCGATCGAGCCGCTGTTCGAGAAGCGCATGGACGGCTTCTCCATCGCTTTCCACATGCTGAGCCACGCCAAGATCGGCACCTCGACGATCCAGAGCCGCGCCACCGCGGGCGTCGCTGGTGCGACCTATATCTTCTGCCTGCCGGGTTCCCCCGGCGCCTGCCGCGACGGCTGGGACGGCATCCTGGCGGCGCAACTCGACTACCGCACGCGCCCCTGCAATTTCGTCGAAATCATGCCGCGGCTCGACGAGCATCTGCGCCGGCCGAAAGCGCAGGGCGCGACGGCGTGACCTTTGAGCAACCGGCGACATAGGTAACAGATCAAACCGACGACATGGGTAACACAATTCTCGTTTCGTTCA